>CAIMFY010000091.1 GCA_903840415.1 uncultured Opitutia bacterium
CTTTGCTTCCACGGTGATTGCCATAGTGTGCAATTGCACACTTTTAGGCGCAATGGCAAGATTTTCCGCTGTGTTGGACGGCAAAGTTTCGCGTTAAACGCCTACAAAAGCCCATGAAATCGGCAGCTGCTGGCAACCCTCGGCATCGCGTTTGTGGCCTACAGTCCGCTCGGCCGCGGTTTTCTCACCGGCCAGTTCAAGAAACTCGACGACTTGCCAGCCGACGATTACCGGCGCCACTCCCCGTGTTTTCAGGGCGAAAATTTCCAGAAAAACTTGGATGTCGTGGCGAAGATCAACGAACTCGCGCGGCGCAGAAACTGCACCGCCAGCCAGTTGGCCCTCGCTTGGGTGCTGGCGCAGGGCAACGACATCATCCCGATCCCCGGCACGAAAAAAATCACCTACCTCGACGAAAACATCGGCGCGGCCAAGATCTTCCTCGCCACCGCGGAACTCCGTGAGATCGACGCGCTGCTGCCGATCGGTTCGACGGCCGGAGAGCGCTACGCCGCGCCCGCGTTGGCGGCGGTGAATCGGTAGCGCTAGCAATCGGAGCCGCCGCTGGCACCCCGGCAGTTTATTCCAGCCGTGACCATCTTGGCACGGACGGGCAACTGCATGGGAGGGTCGATCGTGATTTTAATTCTGGCAGTATTCTGCCTGTCATAGGGTTGCGCGGGCGCTAATTTCGGGGCCTACGGTTTGCTCTATTCCCCCGCCCGAAGCGACGCGTTCGATCGAAACCCGTCCGCCCTCTCCCTTTTCTCTCAACCATACCCCACCCGACGCGCCATGATTACTGAACTTGCCGGAGCCCCAGCCAGTCAAGCCCTCGACTTCATCGCCAAGCCGACCCCGCAACTCCGCGCCACGCTTTCGCACCATGAGGCGCTGCTTCCGCCCGCGGAGTTTGCCCAACTTCTCACGTGGATCCGCAGCGCGTTCGACAAATACACGGCCAAGCTACTGGAGTTTCCCAATGGCGCCCCGCGCGCCGCCGCGCTGCACCAGATGATGGATCGCGAAATGAAGGCGGCCGCGAGCTTACCAATCAGTTGCCAAGCCGGCTGCGACGGATGCTGTCACTACGAAGTCGAGATCACTCAGGACGAGGCGGAAATCTTAAAGGCGATTGTGCAGGACGGTCTGCCGATTGATCGACACCGTCTCGACGAGCAGGCCGGACGGGAACGGAAAGGCGCGAAATGGTCTCGCCTGGGCCAGGCGCAAAACCGCTGTGTCTTCCTCGGCCAGACCGGTTCGTGCCGAATCTACGAGGATCGGCCGGCGATCTGCCGCAAGCACCTCGTGACCACCCCGGCCAGCGCCTGCACGACACCAGGCGCGGCAGTCGCACCGGTGCAGGTGTTAATGGCGGAAATTTTGATGAGTGCCGCGGTGAGTCTCACGGGGGCGACGAGCGCCTCGCTGCCGATGATGTTACGGGCCGCCTTGGTGGCCGATGAACTCAAGAGTGCCCTTGCTGCACGCGCTAATACCGAGGCCAAGTTCACGCCGGCACCCAGTCGCGTCAGCGTCGGTCGACAAAGTCAAAACCTCGAAGTGTGACGTTTGAGCGAAGCGTCTGACGTGCCGAAAACGGCAGGTTTGATCTACGGGAGCCGGGCAGGAAGAGTCGCGGCCATGCCCCCTCTTCTGCTCTCGCATCTGCGCCGATGGTTTCCGTTCGGGTTGTTTGCGCTCGTCTCGCCGGCTTTCGCCCAAAGCACGACCGATAGCAGCGCGCCCCATTCGGCGGGCAACCATTTAACCGTGTCGGATTTCGGTGCCGTTGGCGATGCGACGACGCTCAACACCGCCGCGATCCAAAAAACGATCGATGCTGCGGCCGCCGCGGGGGGCGGCGTGGTGGACATTCCCCGAGGCACGTTTCTCAGCGGATCGATTTTTTTGAAAAAGGGCGTTGAGCTGCATCTCGCCGAAGGCGCGGTGCTCCTCGGCTCGACCAACATCGAAGACTACCCGAAGCGCGAGACGCGCATCGAAGGCCACTTCGAGCCGTGGCGCATGGCGCTCGTCAGCGCCCAGCAACTCGACAGCGTGCGTATCACCGGCTCCGGCACGCTCAACGGCAACGGCGTGCCGTTCTGGCAGGCGTTTTGGCAGCGACGGAAGGAAAACCCGAAATGCACCAACCTCGAAGTCGAGCGCCCACGCCTCCTGTTCATCGATCGCTGCACCAATGTCCGCATTGAGGGCGTGTCGCTCGAAGACTCCGGCTTTTGGAATCTCCATCTCTACCGCTGCCGCGACGTAACGATCGAGGGCATCCGCATCACAATCCCGAGTTCGGCGAAGACCGGCATCCGCGGACCGAGCACCGACGGAATCGATGTCGACAGCTCGCAAAACATCACCATCCGCCACTGCTACATTTCCAACAACGACGATAATATAGCGCTCAAAGGCAGCAAAGGCCCGCATGCCGATCAGGATCAGGACAGCCCGCCCGTCGAAAACATTCTCATCGAGGACGTCGAGTGCGGCGACGGCAACGGCCTCATCACCTGCGGCAGCGAAGCCACGACGGTGCGCAACGTCGTCGCCCGCAATTGCACCATGAGCGGCCGCGCCACGCTGCTCACCCTCAAGCTCCGGCCCGACACGCCGCAGCACTATGAAAACATCACGCTCGACGGTATCACCCTGAAAGGCACCGGGCGCCTCATCAATTGCGCGCCGTGGACGCAGTTCTTCGACCTACAAGGCCAGCCGCCGCCCTCGCGCCGCGTGAACGGCATCGTCCTGAAAAACATCCACGGCGAGTATGGCTCCTTCGGCTCGCTGCGCGGCAACCCCGGCGACGTGCTCACCGATTTCACCTTAGAAAACATCGACGTGAAGCTCCGCGATGAACCGCTCCGGCTCGGCCCGGTGGAAAATTTTTCCGTGAAGAACGTCGCCATCAACGGCAAACCCTTTACGCCGCCCGCCGCCAGCGAAGCAAAGCCCTGAAGACCCATCGGAGCGCTCGGCGAGCGCCGTACCGACCTCACGCCGGCATCGCGGCCTTCAGGCGGTTGCGCACGAAGGCGACGTGGTTGCGCAGCTCGTAGAACTGGCTCGCGAAGGATGCCGGCACTTTCAGCGCATTCACCTCTGCTTCAATCGTATCGAGGCGGTGCAGCAATTCCTCGGCTTGGGCGGCCGTGAGCGGCGTCGCCGCATCGCGCTCGACCCGGAGCAGAGGACGGTAGCAGCGGTAAATCCGGATCTGCACACTCCAGCGGTAAGCCACCGGCAGAAACCGGATCGCCGGGATCAGGACGAGGAAGAAGGGCACAATCGCGACAAGCAGCCGGTTGATGAGGTTGGCGAGCCAGAATGACTCCACGAGTCCATAGGTGATGCCCTGCCCTGATTTGTAGAACCGCAGCGCGTCGGCGCTGAGCGTGAACTCACGCTTCACCGGGACAGGAAACTCATCGCGCTTCGCCAGCAGGCCGGGTTTACCATGCTCCTTCTGCGCGATTCCCATCAGGAGATCTGAGATAGCGGAATTCAGCCCTTTGCGCGCGATGAGTTCGACGGCGGGGCCAACGAGAGCGACATCCTGCGCGGGCAGATTAAGACCGAAGTCGAGCGAGCCCTGCGGCAGGACGATCTTGTTGAGATACGACAGGCGTCGCACGTAAGCGTCGGCTTGCGTGAAACTGTAGAGCTGCACGCCGTCCAGACGAAGGAGCGTGCGGACGGTCGAACTCGGCGCCGAATCGCCCATGAGAAAAATCGCATCGAGTTTGCCCGTTTGGAAATCCTTGGCGGAAGTGTCGCTGGCTTGTTCGACGAGAGTGGTCGGCGCTTCGGTGATGTGGTTGGCCTCCAGCAAGGCGCGGGCGAGTTCCTGCACGCCGCTGCCGTCAGCCCCGATGCCGATGCGCTGGCCCGCGAGTTCGGAGAGCTTGGTGATCCGCACCGTGCCGCGGTAAAAAACCCACAGGGGCTGATAGGCGACAGTGCCGAGCGAGACGAGGCCGGGCGGCGCTTTGTCGTCGCCCACCAACCCGCCCTGCACAAACCCAAGGTCCACGCCGGAGGTCGGCGCCTGCAGTTGCTGGAGATTGTCGAGCGAGCCGCCGGAGGGGATGATCTTCAGGGTGACGCCGTGCGCCGCGAGCGCCTTCTGGTAGGCTTCAGCGTGGCGCTGGAAGGAACTGCCGGAGGGTCCGCTAGTGATCGTAATCGTTCGCGGTGGCGCCGAGAGCACGACCCATAAAATCGCCGCAGCGCCGAGCATGAGCAGCAGGAACGCCGTGGCGCTGGCCAGCAACGGGCTGAAACCAAACGTCTCGATCAGGGCGGTGACTAGTTTGAGTTGGCGGGATTTGCTTGAGCTTATCATGCAGATGCGCGCAGGGCGCGCTCAAGCCATACCAGTGGCCGCGACGGATGTTCAACCCTTTCGCGTGGTCGCGTGATTCAGTTGTCCCTCTGACTCTGGCGCATAAACGACCAGCAACTCGGACACCTTGGTGCGGTTGGCGACGTCGCAGGAAATGAGCCGTGAGACCTGCAGCGGGATCAAGTTGGTGGCGGCGGAGTAAAGTTGGCGGGTCACCGGCGTGTCGTGATTGCTGATGACTGCCACCGCACCGCGCGCCGCCGCCGCGCAACACGCGTCAACCAAGTCGATTTGATCCCGGTGCGAGAAACCGGCCCGCGCATAACCCGTGAAATTTGCGGTCTTGCTGAGAGGTGAATATGGCGGATCGCAGTAAACAAAATCTCCCCGGCCCGCGCCGGCGATGATCGGGCGAAAGTCCGCGCATCGGATTTCCGCGTGTCGCAAAAATTGCCGGAACGCCGCGAATTCACACCCGGGAAAGCGGGGCGTGGTGTAGCGGCCAAAGGGCACGTTGAAGCCGCCTTTCTGATTGTAGCGACAAAGCCCATTGTAGCCATGCCGGTTCAGATAGACGAAGAGACAGGCCCGGCGATACCGATCGTGACTGAGGTTGAACTCTTTGCGCAGATGTTCAAAGGCACCGCGTGAGTTGTGCCCAGGAATAAAAAGCGCTTGGCAGTCTCGGACAAAGCGAATCGGGTCGTGCGCAAGAGCATCGTAAACGGCGATGACGTCCGGGTTCGCATCGGCGATCAGGTTTTCTTTGAGCGCAAGATTCAGGGCGACTGCGCCCGAGCCGACGAACGGTTCCACCAGTCGCCGGGTGTCTGCTGGAACCAGAGCGCGGATCTGCGGCACGAGTTTGGTCTTCGCGCCCGCCCACTTGAGAATCGGTCGGAGCATAGGCAGACTCCAGAACAACGGGGCAAAAATGCACGTCAAGGGATTGAGGTGCCGGCGCGCATTGGTCCTCCCGAGTCTTTTGTTCTAAACACTGGTTACTAGAGCCGCGACGTGAGCGTCGCGGCTCCAATGCAAACCAAAACAAAAAACCCAGCCCTACCCCACCGAGATATATGATTCGTTACTGGCAGGCCTCGCACTCGCCGCCGTTGCGCATGGCTTCGATAGAGCAGGCAGTCTTTTCCTCGGCTGTGTAGACCTTCTTCGACGCAGGCGCCTCAGGTTGAGCGTTGAGCGCTGAGAGTTGAGCGACCGAGTGAGTGCCACCGGTGTCGCCGGAGTTCTGGCCGCCGGACGCGCCTTCATTCACGGCGCCGCGCATTTCCTTTTTCACGCCGACCGTCGCCTTCTCGATGTTCGAAGCACCGAGGCTGCGGAGGTAATACGTGGTCTTGAGGCCGACATGCCATGCCTGGCGATACATGTGGCTCAGGGTTTTGAGGTCAGGCGTTTTGATCCAGAGGTTCACGGACTGGCTCTGGTCGATCCATTTCTGGCGGCGGGCGGCAGCATCGATGATCCACTTGGCGTCGATGTCGAAGGCCGTCAGGTAACGGGCCTTCAGATCGGCGGGGATGCGATCGATGTCCTTCAGCTCGCCGTCGAAATACTTCAGGTTGTCGATCATGTCCTGATCCCAAAGGCCGCGAGTCTTGAGGTCCTTCACGAGGAAGGGATTCAGGACGATGAACTCGCCGGAGAGGTTGGATTTGACGAAGAGGTTTTTGTAGGTCGGCTCGATACAGGGCGAGGTGGCCGTGATGTTGGAGATCGTCGCAGTGGGCGCGATGGCGAGAACGTTGCTGTTGCGCATGCCCTGCGTGGCGATCTTGGCGCGGACGGGCGCCCAATCGAGTTTGCCGCCGCGGGGCACTTCGACGGGGAGGCCGCGTTCGCGCTCCAAGATTTCGAGGGTGTCCTGCGGGAGGAGGCCGCGGTCCCATTTCGAGCCTTTGTAGCTGGAGTAGGTGCCGCGCTCGGCGGCGAGGTCGGAGCTGGCTTCATAGGCGTAGAACGCGATCGCTTCCATCGCCTCGTCGTTGAATTCGACGGCGGGCTCGGAGGCGAAGGGAATGCCCTTCATGTAGAGTGCGTGCGCGAGGCCCATGACGCCGAGGCCGATGGGACGGTGGCGGTTGTTGGAGAGCTTGGCGGAGGGCGTCGGGTAGAAGTTGATGTCGATCACGTTGTCGAGCGCGCGGACGGCCATACGGATGGTCTCGCGGAGCTTCGCGTGATCGAGGGCGCCGTCGGGCAGGAGGTGCGAATCGAGGATGACGGAGCCGAGGTTGCACACGGCGGTCTCGTCGTTCGAGGTGTTGAGGGTGATCTCGGTGCAGAGGTTCGACGAATGGATGACGCCGACATGGTCCTGCGGGGAGCGAACGTTGCAGGCGTCCTTGAAGGTGATCCACGGGTGGCCGGTCTCGAAAAGCATCGAGAGCATTTTCTTCCAGAGCTCGAGGGCCTCGACCTTCTGGCCGGTGATCTTGCCGGCCTCGGCACGGGCCTCGTATTCGAGGTAACGCTTCTCGAAAGCGGCGCCGTAGAGGTCATGGAGATCCTTGACTTCGTTGGAGCGGAAGAGCGTCCACGACTGACGGGCCTCCATGCGCTTCATGAAGAGGTCGGGAATCCAGTTCGCCGTGTTCATGTCGTGCGTGCGGCGGCGATCGTCGCCGGTGTTTTTGCGCAGCTCGAGGAACTCAAACATGTCGTTGTGCCACGTCTCAAGGTAGGCGCAGCCGGAGCCCTTGCGCTTGCCGCCCTGGTTGACGGCGACGAGCTGGTCGTTGTGCAGCTTGAGGAACGGGATGACGCCCTGCGACTCGCCGTTGGTGCCGGCGATGTGCGCACCGGTGCCGCGGACGGCGGTCCAGGAGCCGCCGAGGCCGCCGGCCCACTTCGCGAGGAACGCGTTGTCGGCGATACCGCGGAGCATGATGCTCTCGATGGTGTCGTCGACGTAGTAGAGGTAGCAGGAGGAGAGCTGGGAGTGGAGCGTGCCGGAATTGAAGAGCGTCGGCGTGCTGGAGCAAAAGCGGCGGCTCTTGTAGAGTTCGTAGAGGCCGGTGACGCGGCTCTCGCGGTCGCCCTTTTCGTCGAGCATCAGGCCCATCGACACGCGCAGCCAGAAGAACTGAGGCGTCTCGATGCGGCGCGCGGGCTTCGTAGTCTTGTCGATGATGAGGTAGCGATCGTAGAGAGTTTGGATGCCGAGGAAGTCGAACTCGAGATCGGCCGACGGATCGAGGGCGGCCCCGAGCTTCGCGAGGTCGAACTCGAGAAGACGGGGATTGAGGCGCTTGATGGCGATACCGTGTTCGAGGTATTTCTTGAAAGCGCGCTGGTGGGCGGCCTTGAGCGAGCCGATGCCGTCGCGATCGATGCTCCAGCCGAGCACCTCTTCATAAATGTATGAGAGTTGGATGCGGCCGGCGAACTTCGCGAAATCGGCGTCCTTCTCGATCAGGGTCTTCGAGTTGAGGATGATGGTGGCGTCGAGGTCCTTTTGGGAAATCTGGTCGTAGACGGAGCGGCGGAGCTCGGCCTCGATTTCGTCGTTCGTGAGGCAGAGGTCGAGGCCGATGCGGGCGAACTCGATGCGTTTTCGGAGATCGGCGCCGTCCCAAAAGACATTTTCACCGTTGGCACGCTTGACGAGGATCATCGTGGCCTGACCGGGGGCGGTAGCCTCGGCGGGCGCGGCGGCGATGGCAGCCTCGGTCTCGCTGTCGCGGGAGACGGCGCGCTGGGCGCGGAAAAGGATGTAGGCTTCGGCGACCTTGTAATGGCCGGACTTCATCAACTCCTCCTGCACCATGTCCTGAATCTCCTCGATGTGAACAAAGGATTGCTTCGAGGAATGGACGCGGGCGGAGACGGCGCGGGTGATCGCAATGGCCGGGGCGGAGTCGCGCTGGAGAGAGAGGAAGGTCTTGCGGACGGCGATCTCGACCTTCTGCTCGCTCCACGGAACAACCTGATTGTTGCGGCGGATGACGCGAAGGGTCGATTGCGCGGCGGTGGCGCGATCGATGGAGATCTTGCGGGCGCGATTGAGGAGGAGGCTCTTGGCGACGAAGTAGGCGTTGTTATCAACGAGGGTCTTCTCGATGAGCTCGTAGAGATCGTTGAGCGAGATGCGGAGCGGCGTGGACGAATGCACACGGGAGAGAGCGGTGAGGTTGGCAGCGACCTCACGGCAGATGCGGGCGACCCACGCGCGGTTGGCCTCGGTAAAAATGTCCTTCTCCCCGCGCGCGAGGCAGACGTTGGTCAGGGCCTTGCCCAGGGTGTCGGCGACTTCGGTGAGCACGAAGCGCTCCTCGCCGTGGGGGCACAGGAGGACGATCGCGGGAAGCTCGAGGGCCTCGCCGGCGAGGACATCGCGCCAGGCAAAGTGAGGTTTCTGTTCAACGGGCGTATGGACGGTGCGCTTCAGCGCGAGATCGTGGGCGAGAGACGGGGTGCTCATGGCGGGAATCAGGAGGATTGACGAAGTTAACGAGATTGGAACAAAAGTGGGCGGAACGAGGGACGGAAAAAGAGGCGCCGATGCATAGCCAAAACGGCATCGCAACGGAGGAAGACGGGGATCGGGAGAATCGACGAAACGTTGCGAAACGAAGGCGTCCGAGCTGGGACTAAAGCTCGTCGTCGTGAGCGACGTTGAGGGAGGAGGCCTTTTGATATTCGGTGACGCGACCCTCGAAGAAGTTTTGCTCCTTCTTGATGTCCATCATCTCGGCGAGCCACGGGAGCGGGTTTTTCGCTCCAGGCGAAAGGAGAGCCAGACCGCAGCCTTCAAGGCGCCGGTCCGCGATAAAGTCAATATAGGTGAGGAACTCGTCGGCCGCGAGGCCCACGGCGTTTACAGGCAAGCAGTCACGGATAAATTCCTTTTCGAGAGCAATCGCCTCGGCCATGAGCGCACGGAGTTCCTCCTTAAATTCAGTCGTCCAGATTTCGCGGTTCTCCTCGACGAGATCCATGAAGAGATTGCGGAAGACTTCGATGTGATTCGATTCGTCGCGCAGCGTGTAGCGAAACATCTGGCCGATGCCGGGGAATTTGTTCTGTCGATAGAGCGACAGCACCATGCCGAAAAGGCCGTAGAACTGTGTGCCCTCCATGCACTGGCCAAAAACAAAGATGTTTTTCGCAAGGAGCTTTTTATTCTCCGGCTTGGTGAGATCCAAATCTCGGCGGAGGGAGCGGGAAGTCTTGGTAACGAACTCGTTCTTGCGGACAATGGTCGGAATATCCTCGAACATCGCCTCGCACTCGTGGGGATTGATGCCCAGCGACGCGATCATGTAGAGGAGCGAATCGGCGTGGATGTTTTCCTCGTGGGCGTGACGACCGAGGACGAGCTTGAGCTCAGGGGCGGTCACGAGCTCGCGCACGACGTGTTGGATATTGTCTCCCACAATGCCCTCCGCGGCCGAAAAATAGCCGATGCCCATCCGAATGATCCACCGCTCGATATCAGAAACCGTCTTCTCGTCGCGCCACTGCTCTATATCCTTACCCATCGGGATGTCCTCGGGCTCCCAGTGATTGGCCTTCATCTTCCGGTAAAGATCGTAGGCCCACTGATATTTGAGCGGGAGGAGATTGAAGCACATGGTCTCGCGACCGTTGATCACTTTCTTAGCCGCAAACGCCGCCTCAGCCTTGTCCTGATCAAGGACAAAGGTCTTGGCACCAACTTGGAATGTCTTTTGCACGGAACCGGGAGATTGAAAGTGGAGGAAAAGGAGTAAAAACGGGTGTTCTTGACGAGGCTGGGCCCTGAGCGAACAAAAGTTGTCAGAACTTATTGACGCGTTGTTGACCACAACAGGATGTGGTTTCTCACCGCTATGACCACAACCCATGGGACTCGACGTTTCTGCCGTCAATAGGTTTGTGGAGAGAAAAGTGTGAATTTTTTTGTGCGTTTATTCTTGCGGGAAAACGCGAAAGTTTACCCCGAGGGAAGAAATTCTCGAACCCGTCGCGAAAGATCGTTTTCTACTCTGAAAACGCAAAATACTACGGAAACATGACGCCGTTTTATGCCACAGCACCCGCAAGGTATCGGCAGCAGATTTTCACCGCGTTTACCGCTTGGTAAACGATCCCCACGGCACGATAAATCCGCACGGAAGCACGTCAGCGCACTCAGGAAAAATATTCCGGGATTGGAATCATGCGTCCTCTGCACTTGCTAGGTGCAAACCAGCGTGAAGTCCCCTTCCCTTCCAGCGCCGCCAGTCCTCGCCGCCAACACGTCACGCACGAAAATCTCGCTCGCTGTCGGAGCGCTAGGGCTCATCGCGCTGGCAGTGTATGCGAACAGTTTTTCTGCACCGTTTGTCTTCGACGATTTGCCGGCGATTCGTGATAACCCGACGATCCGCGATCTCGCGAGTGGGTTGTTTCCGCCATCGGCGAGCGGGTCGCCAGTGAGCGGTCGGCCGCTGCCGAATTTTTCGTTCGCCCTGAATTACGTCGTGAGCGGCACCGACGTCTGGAGTTATCACGCGACGAATCTCGCGATTCATCTGCTCGCTGCGCTCACGCTTTTCGGTCTCGTGCGGCACACGCTGCGCACGCCGCAATTACGCGATCACTTCGAGGCCGCGGCGTTGCCGCTCGCGTGGTTCATCGCGCTTTTGTGGCTCGTGCATCCACTCGCGACGGATGCGGTCACCTACACCGTTCAGCGCACGGAGTCGTTGATGGCGCTTTGGTTTTGCGTCACACTTTATGCCTTCGCCCGTAGCGTTGAGACAGACGGCGTGCGGCGTTGGCGCGTAATCGCCTGGGTAGCGTGCGCGCTCGGCATGGCGTGTAAGGAGGTAATGGTGTCCGCCCCGCTGATCGTGTTGTTCTACGATCGGACGTTTGTGAGCGGCACGTTTGGTGAAGCGTGGCGGCGGCGGACAGGGTTTTACTCCGCGCTGGCGGCAACCTGGCTGCTGCTCGGCGGTCTCGTGTGGTCAACGGCAGGACGCGGTGGAACCGCGGGATTCGCCACCGAAATTTCCGTGACGGCCTATGCCTCGACCCAATTTGTCGCCATCTTGCATTATCTCGCGCTCGCAATTTGGCCGCGTTCACTGGTGCTCGACTATGGCACCGATGTCGTAAGCGATGTCGCTATCATCGCGCCGTGTGCGCTCGTCGTGCTCACGTTCGTCGTCGCCACGATCTTTGCCTGTCGGCGGGCACCGGCGGTTGGATTTCTCGGGGCGGCATTCTTCGCTTGGCTGGCGCCGAGTTCGAGCATTGTGCCTATCGCCACGCAGACTATGGCCGAACATCGGATGTATTTGCCGCTGGCGGCGGTCATCACGGCCGTCGTGCTCGGCGGCTACCGTTGGCTCGGACGAAGCAGTTATTTTGTTTTCAGTCTGATGGCGGCAATCCTCGCGTTGCTGACTGTGCAACGAAACTCCGACTACCGCAGCAACGAGGCGATCTGGCGCGACACCGTCGCAAAGCGCCCGCAAAACGCCCGCGCCCAGTGCAGTCTCGCCGACACGCTCTTCGTCGCGGATCGCATCGAGGAAGCTCTGCCATTCTACGCCGAGGCGATCCGGCTGAAACCCGATTATGCGGAGGCTCGCCTCAATCTCGGCTGCGCGCTGCTGGCCCGCGAACGCGCGGCCGAAGCTCTGCCCGAACTCGAGGCTGCGCTGCGACTCCAACCGACATGGGCAAAAACGCAGCACAACTTCGGCAACGCCCTGATGCGCCTCGACCGTGCGACTGAGGCACTCGCTCACTTTTCCGCGGCCGCCCGTCTCGGTCCCGAGGACGCCACTACCCAATGCGACTGGGGCAACGCGCTGATGCGCACCGGCGACACCGCGGGCGCGCTGGCGCGCTATGAAGAAGCGATCCGTCGGAAACCGACCTTTGCGATGGCGCACAACAACCTCGCCAATGTGCTCGCGGAAACCGGCCGTCTCACCGAGGCGATTGCCCATTACGAAACCGCCCTGCGGCTTGAGCCGAACTACGCCGAAGGGCACAACAATCTCGCGAACGCACTCGCTCAATCCGAGCGCTTTTCCGAAGCGATTCAACACTTCGAAATCGCGCTGCGACTGCGGCCCGACTATCCCGCGGCTCACGAAAATCTCGGCAAAGTTTACCTCGCGCTTGGGGACGCCGCCGCCGCGCAACAGCACTTCTCCGCCGCGCACCGCTCCGGCCGCACGCCGTAGCGTGTTCGCGCCCTACTCCTTTACCGCATGCGTGGCGCGGTGCAGTTGCCACGAGTTCCAGAGATTGTGCCAAACGACGTAACACGTCGGCCCGAGGGCGACGAGCGGACTCGCGTAGGTCAGCGCGAGGTAGATCGTGAAGGTGGTGTTTTTCTGGCCGAGCGACTGGCTGGCCTCGCGCGCAAACTCCCGGCCGCCGATCAAGTGACCGAGCCAGAATCCGGCGATGCACACGACGAGCGAAGTCCCGGCGATCTGGGCGAGCTCCGCATGGGGTGCCGCTGTTTGTTGGCGCACGAAGTCGGACGCGTTGGCCGTAATCAGAAAAATTGCGCTGACCCACAGGGCGAACGCGAGATCGCGGCGGCGCGCAGGCCACGCCGCAGCTGGCGCGTGCACCGCCCGCACCAGCCACGCGGCGACCAAAGGCACGAACACGACCAGCCCCACGCTGCGCAGCACATGGGCGAACAGGTCCGGAGTCGCGTGGCCCAATACGAAGGGCAGCACCAGCGGCAGGAGCGCGGCGACGGCGAGATTGGTCAGGAAAAATGCCGCGACCACATAGTCCACGCGACCGCGCAAGAAGCTGACAATCGCCGGCGCCGCAATGGCCGTGGGTGTGATCCCAGCGAAGAAAGCCGCAAGCGCGACGTCGCGCCCGCCGACGATCCAGCCCAAGCCCCAGGCGGCAAAACCGATCGCTACATTCGCGATCAGGAGCACGCCGTGGCTGCGCCGAAACGCCGCGGGCGACGGTCGCGTTTCGAGAAACACAAGGAAGAGCATCGCCATCACGAACACGCGAATCGCCCACGACAGCACGTGCGCCTGCGGCAGCAAGGCGCCAAGAGTCATCGCGAGTAAAATCGCGGCAGTGCGAGCAAATCCGGGTTTCACAGTTAAAGAGCCAGCGAGGAAAATCAGCGAAACCGACCAAGGCAATGGCGCAGACTGCGCGGGTTTTGCGGAATGTTGCTCGTGCGTAAAAAAGCCCCGCGCTGGCGGGGCTTCAAAGAGTCGAATCGGTCGACAATCGGCTCAGTTCGCGCCGGGCGCCGCGGTGGCATCGAGCCCGCGGCGCTTCAACAGCGGCGTGATGTCAGGTTCGCCACCGGTGAAGTTCTTGAAGAGCGTCATCGCCTCGTCGCTCCCGCCGCGGGACAACACCGTCTGCCGCAGCCGATCGCCGTTGGCGCGGGTGAGACCACCGTGGGTCTTAAACCAATCGACGGCGTCGGCATCGAGCACCTCGCTCCAGAAATATGAGTAGTAGCCCGCCGAGTAGCCACCAGCGAAGCTGTGCGAATAGTAAGTGCTGCGGTAGCGCGGCGGCACGGGCGGGAAATCCACGCCGGCTTTTTTCAGCGCCGCCGCCTCGAACGCCTCGACCTGATCGGCACCGGGCACCGTGCCGGGGGCGAGCTGGTGCCACGCCTGATCGATGATGTTGGCCTCGACCAGTTCGAGCGTCGCGTAGCCTTGGTTGAATTTTTCCGTCGCCCGCAGCTTGTCGACCAGCACCTGCGGGATCGGTGCGCCGGTTTGGTAGTGCTTCGCATAATTCTTCAGCACGTCGGGCCAGAAGCGCCACATCTCGTTCACCTGCGAGGGAAACTCGACGAAGTCGCGCGGAACAGCGGTGCCGCCAAAACGCGGATACTTTACTTGGGAAAACATCCCGTGCAACGCGTGACCGAACTCGTGAAACAAAGTCCGCACCTCGTCCGGCGTGAGCAGTGTCGGCTGGCCCGCAGGCGGCAATGGAATGTTGAGATGGTTCGCGATGACCGGCTGGCGGCCGAGCAACGTGTTTTGCGTAACATAGGCATTCATCCACGCGCCGCCGTTTTTGTTCGAACGTGCATAGTAATCGCCGATGAAGATGGCGAGGGGTGTGCCATCAGCCTCGAACACATCGAACACGCGCACTGTCGGCTCGTAAACCGGGAGGTCGTGTCGTTCCTTGAACGTGAGGCCGTAAAGTTTTCCGGTCGCGAAAAACAAACCGTCGAGGAGCACATGGTTCAGCTCGAGGTAAGGCTTCAACTGCGACTCGTCGAAATCGTAGCGGGCCTTGCGGACTTTCTCGGCGTAGAGCTGCCAGTCCCAAGCGGCGAGTTGAAAACCACCGTGCTCGGCGTCGACGATCTTCTGCATGTCGGCGGCTTCGCGCCGCGCGTTGGCGACCGCAGGCGGAGCCAGTTGCGCAAGCATCCGGTTGACGACATCCACGGTGCCCGCGGTCTGATCGTCGAGCGAGTAGGCGGCGAAAGTCGGATAGCCGAGCAGCGCGGCGCGCTCGGCCCGGAGCGTGGCGAGGCGCGAGACGATCACGCGGTTGTCGTAGGCGCCGCCATGACTGCTCCGCGCGAGCGAAGCTTCCATGATTTTCTGGCGCGTCGCTCGAGTGGTGAGATTGGTGAGCGGCGCCTGACCGGTAGTATTCTCGAGGGGAAGTTCGAATTTGCCCTCGTGACCGTGCTTCTTGGCCGCCGCGGCGGCGGTGGAGATTTCCGCCTCGCTGAGGCCGGCGAGTTCCCCGCGCGTGTCGACGACGACCGCGGCGGCGCTGCGCTCCTTGAGAGTGTTCTGCGAAAACGCGGTCTGCAGCGTCGCGAGTTCGGAGTTGAGCTTCTTCAATTTTTCTTTGTCGGCCGCGGAGAGTTTGGCGCCGGCGCGGACGAAGTCGCGATTGAAGCGCCAGAGCAGTCGCTTCGATTCGGCGTCGAGTCCGAGCGTGTCGCGCGCCGCGTAGAGCGCATCGATGCGCGCGAAGATCGCGGGGTTGAGGCGGATGGCGTCGTTATGCGCGGAGAGTTTTGGGGCAAGCGTTTTCTGGAGCGCCTGCAGTTCGTCGTTGGTGTTGCAGCCGGTGAGACTGGAAAAAATCGTGCTCACGCGACCGAGCAGTTCGCCGGCCCGCTCCAGCGCAACAATGGTGTTGTCGAAGGTCGGCTTTTCCGGGTTGGTCGCGATCGCCTCAATTTCCTTGAGATGCTCCGCCATGCCGAGCTCGAAGGCCGGCGCGAAATGCTCGTTCTTGATTTGGTCGAAGCGCGGATAGTTAAACGGCAGCGAGCTCTCGGCGAGCAACGGATTATCGGGCATGGATTTGGTGGCGATAGGTTCGGCAGCCGGTGATGGCGCAGCAAGGACGCTGGCGGCAAGCAGCAGCGTCAAATTAATCGCGCGCGACACGATCGTCGAACGCGAGGGAATGGATGGGGGGCAAAACAGCGGACTATGCATGGTGGAGTGGATTTGGCGGAAGCGTTGGCGAGACCGCTGGATCGTCGCAAGAACACAGTCGGAGCCAATCGCGCGATCGATCACGGTCTTGGCGGCGAGACGCGCGCCGAGATTTCACACCAGCCCACCTACGACTTTTTCACGGGCTCCGCAAAGAGGTCGGCGAGGAAATGCCTGAGCTCCGACGGAAAGATCGGCTTGGGCAGCAATAGATCGACTTTGAGCGCGTGATAGGCGTTGGCCACGACCGGATTTAGCTCAGAGCTAAAGACGACGATCTTGCCGCGATACGGAAGCGTGCGAAGGCGGGTGACGAGTTCGAGCCCGTTCATCTTCGGCATGTGATGATCCGTGATCACGAGATCGATCGCGGCAAAATTCATGCCGAGCCGCTCCCACGCCGCTTGTCCGTCTACCACACACTCGATCGCATGCCCCTCCCGCGTGAGGGTCATGCGCAGCACTTCGCGCAAGTCGCGTAGATCATCAGCATAGAGAATCCGCAGAGGCCGAATGGCCTTTGTCGCCGCTTTAATTATCGGGATCGACGTGCTCACGGGAGTGAGAGTAGTTAGTAACGGCGAACGAGGATTTGCACCATCGGCATTGCAAAAAATCGGTGAAAAACCGGCGGCGACAAACTCTAATCTTGGCTCACACCTTCGGGTAAACACTCAGGAAATGTTGCGTGAGGGAAAGGCTACTGGCGCGGCCCTGCAACCCGGTGACGCGTGACACCCGAGTAGGCGGCGACAATCAGCCGGGGCCAAATCTGGGAGCGCCGAAAATACTTTGTCACCGATTGGAGCGGTTTTGCCACTGATCTGGTGCTATGATGACGATCAACCCCATGTCTGTCCCGACGCTCAACGATGCCGATCTGGTGCAGGCCAGCCTCGCCGGCCGGCGCGACGCGTTTGGCCAGATCGTCGCGCGCTACCAAGCGCTGGTCTGCGCGCTCGCCTACAGCGCGACCGGCAGCCTGAGCCGCAGCGAGGATCTCGCGCAGGACACGTTTGTTGCCGCGTGGAGGCAATTGCCCGAGTTGCGCGAGCCGGCGAAACTGCGCGCTTGGCTCTGCGGCATCGCACGCCATCTCATCAGCAACTCCCAGCGCCGCGCCGGCCGCGAGCCCGCGCATCTGGCCGAACCGTTCGACCCGACGCAAGAGGCAGCCGCCCTTGAACCGTCGCCGCCAGAGCAGGCCGTGAGCCGGGAGGAGGAGGCGATTCTCTGGCGCGCACTTGAAAAAATTCCCGAGACTTATCGCGAACCGCTCGTGTTGTTTTATCGCGAACACCGTTCCGTCGAAAGCGTGGCCCGCGAACTGGAGTTGAGCGAAGATGCGGTGAAGCAACGGCTGTCGCGCGGTCGCGCGCTGCTCCACGAGCAAGTGCTCGTGCTCGTCGAGGGCACACTGGAGCGAAGCAATCCGGGCCGCGCGTTTACTGGCACCGTGCTCGCCGCGCTGCCAGTGATTGGAACCGGCGCCGGCGCCGCGGCCGCCGGCGCTTCGGCGGCGAGAGCTTCGGGCGCGACGAAGGCCGCATCTTCCGCGGGTGGTGTCGGGGGCTTCGCCGGTGTGCTGGGCCTGCTCAGCGTGCTTGGCGGCTATGTCGGCTGGCAGATGGGAGACACGGCCGCGCAGTCACCGGCAGAGCGTCTGTGGGTTGTCCGATTCTGGCGCGTCGTGGCAGGTGGTTTCGTTCTATTTTTCCTGCCCGCACTCGGGCTCGCGCTGCTGCGCCGCTCGTATCCGTTGCTTCAAGTCGTGGCGACGCTGTGGCTCGGGCTGTTCTTCGTGGCGGTCACAGTGGGATTCGCGATGTATGCTTGGCGGCAACATCGGCGGATACGCCGCCACGAGCGCGCAGCCGAAACCGAGCCGTCGATTTCGCGGAAGCGCCTCATCATCTGGGTGGCGATCGGCACGCTCGCCATGGCGCTCTTGCTCCCGATCTCCGTAGGCGGCGGCTGGCAAACGCACCGGCTGGGCAGCGCCGAAGCGCCCGCGTTCATCGCGGCGCATCCGACGGCGCAGTTTTACTTTGTGGAATATCAAGACGGCCAGCGCTCGCTTTCAATCAGAGTGACCGAGGACGAGCGCCACTCCCAATTCGTCGCGCCGCTCGACGAGCGCACACTCGCCGCTCTGAAGGAACGCGGCGTGCCGGTGAAGACCCTCGCGCAAGGCCGCGATTTTGAAATTCTCGGCTGGCCCGGCCGGATGCTGTTCGTTCTGGCGCTTTTGATTGTGGCGGCGGGCGTCGCGACGCTCGCCCGCACTTTGCGCCGGGGACAGTCTGTTCCTAAGAGCGCCGCACCTACAAATCTAACAACCGGTTGAAGACGCGCAGGCCGGGCTGCAACTTCGCACGCTACGGTGCCAGCGCTTTCTTCAGATGCGGCACGAGCCGCTTCGTAAACCCGACGGAATCGGGCGCCGAGAGGTGCGACCATTCCGGGCACCGGAAATTCGCCAGCTCGGGAAAATCCTCGAAATAGATGCCCGGTGCGCCGGTGTCCTTGAGCAGGCGAGTCCACGGACCGGCTCGCGGCGTCGCCGCGTCCTCGATCTTGCGCAGTTCACCGTCATTGGGGAAGCGAACAAAGACCACCTTGCCGCCGCGCGCGCGAATTTTCTGCACCGCCGCGGCCGCATCGTGGAACCGCGCCTCGATCGCCTTGCCCATACCCTCGAGAAACGCCTCCTTCGGCACGTAGCTCGGCGGGGGCGGCGGCGTATACAGCGCCGGCCAGCCAAATTTGATGTGATCCTGCAATGGGCCAGGTTGGGCGCATTGCTCAATCATGCGCGCCCGGCGTTCGCGGTCGAGCGTGTCGAAATACGGCGGAAACGGCGGCGCAATCTGCGCGTTGGCGCGATTCGGAATCGGCAGCCGCTTGAGCAATTGCTCCAGCGTGAGATCGTCCTGTTTGAGAAAGGCGACGTGCTCCTCCAGCGCCATGCCGAGATAATGTCCGGAGCGCTGCGCCCACGTCCGCGTGTGGTAGCGTTTCAACGCGTCTTCGGAATTCGCAATCAGCGGTCCGCCCGGTGCAAAAAACATCAACGGCACGACGCTGCAAATGACGGTGCCATGAAATCTTTCGTCGGATGCGAGATCAGCCAAAATCGGGTAGGCGCAACTGCCGTCGATCGCGAGCTGCAGCGGCCGCCGGCCGAGCCCACGCTCCAGTTCGTCGAGATCGAGATCGAAGTGCGCGCGCGAGTCGCCGATGATGACGAGTGAGTCTGCCCCGACTTTCTCGCGCTGCTGCGCCCAGAGATCGGTCGTGTCGTTGAGCGTCGGTGCGTAGCCCCAGGCGCGGACCCGCCACTCCCACGCGACGGTCGCGACGGTCGTCAACAGAGCCGCCGCGAGCGCGAGGCGGCGCCACGGCAGGTCGGGGATCACCCGTTCAAAACTGGAAGTAGATGAAGGCATGTCCGTTTCCTTGGGTGAGGATTATGGCGCAGAGCATCAGCGTCCAGAGCGTGAGCAGGAGACTGCGGGGCAGGCGCGCAACCGCCGCCTCGATCGAAGTGTCGCGCATGTTCCAATGAGCGAGCAGCAGGCCGGCGGTGACGCAGCCGACCTGGATGATTTCCCGCGTGCTCAGGATGGCGTCGCCGTGGGGGAACAGGCCGATCATCGCGCGGATGAGGCGCGCCGCCGTCGGAAAATCGGCCGCCCGGAAAAACACCCACGCGAAGCACACCGTGAGGTAGGTGAGAGCCGACAGCAGCAACTGGCCACCGCGCGTCATGGTCCACTGGATGTTTTTGTAGAGGTTGCGCAGCGCGTGCTCCACCGCGAGGCAGAGCCCGTGGAGCAGACCCCACACGACAAACGTCCACGCCGCGCCGTGCCAGAGTCCGCCGAGGAACATCACGATCACGAGATTGAGCACGGCGCGCCACGGGCCGGTGCGATTGCCGCCGAGCGGGATGTAGAGATAATCGCGCAGGAACGTGGAGAGCGAAATGTGCCAGCGTCGCCAAAAATCGGAGATGCCCACCGCTCCGTAGGGAAAACGAAAATTATCCTTCAACTCGAAGCCCAAGCAGAGCGCCGCACCGATCGCGCAGGTGGAATACCCGGAAAAATCGAAAAAGATCTGGCTCGAGAACGCCAGCACGCCCGTCCAAGCGTCGAGCGACGCGAGCGGGCCGCCATAGGAGAAAATCGCGTCGGCGGAGCCGGCAACGAGCGTGTCAGCCAGCACGATTTTTTCGAACAATCCCAGCGTCATCAGCAGCAGACCCCAGCCAAACCGGCCGGGACGCGGCACCGGCGGGGCGGCGCACTGCGGGAGAAAATCCGCCGCCCGCACAATTGGACCCGCGACGAGTTGAGGGAAGAACGAGACGGCGAGCAGAAAATCCCGGAGCGAGCGCGTCGGCTGCGTCGCCCCGCGATACACGTCGAGCGTGTAGGACAACGAGTGAAACGTGTAGAACGAAATCCCGATCGGTAGGAAGATGTCGAGATGCGGCGGCTGGTAGGCGACGCCGACGCGCCCGAGCAGCCACTGGAAATTTTCGAGGAGAAAATTTCCATACTTGAAGAAGCCCAACATGCTGAGGTTCACCGTGACGCTGGCGACCAGCCAGCCCCGGCGCGCAGCTGGCGGCACGGCAGCGATGCGGTCGCCGAGCCAGAAATCCAACGTCGTCGTGGCAAACAGCAGCAGCGCGAACGGCGGATTCCACGCGCCGTAAAAAATGTAGCTCGCGACGAGAAGCAGGTTCTTGCGCGCCTCCCAGGATCTGAGCGTCCAGTAGGTGCCCGTCACGAGGACGAAGAACACCACGAAGGTCAGTGAGTTGAACAGCATCGGGGAACGACGAGCTGGTATTGGAAACGGCGGGAAAGAACCAAAGGACCGGGACACTTCAACGCGATAATGGAGGTCGCCCTCAATCATTAATTAAGTTGCTGCCCCATGAGGCGGCGCGAAGCATCGCGAATAATGCACCGGTTGGTTTTTGTTTTCGCCGCCGCTTTGGCTCTCGCGTCAGGCCACGCGGCATCGCCTGACGAATGGTCCGCTCTGCGGCACGAAGCCGACACGCTCGGCAAGCCCGCGTGGCGGCCGATGCTCCGCTATCTCGCGGCGCTGCACGAGCGGGGCACCCATCCGCCGGCACCGCCGTTCGAATTCGAGTGGGAGGATCTTGGCCCGGGTTACGGCTACGGGCCGGCCTTCGGCAACTGGGATCTCGCGCATGTGATGATCGACGAACTCCCGACCATGCGAGAGCATGTGCGTCGGCAGCTGCTGAACGATCTGCGGCTGCAATTGTCCGACGGATTCCTGCCCGGCTCGGTTTACATGCCGGGTTCGCCGTCGGCGCCCGGCGCGGTGGCGGCGAGCAAGACCGAGCCGGTGTTCGATCGCGGCACGCAAAGTCATCCGCCGCTTTGGGTCGTCGCGGCGGACGATTACATGGCACTCACGGGCGACCAGGCCCTGTTGCGAGAATGCTTTGAGCGCGTGACGCGCCAGATCGAGTGGTTCGAGGCGAAACGCGGAGCCGAGCCCGAGGGATTTTTCTACAACGACATCCTGCTGCACAAATGGGAGAGCGGCGTCGATGACGGTGTGCGCTTCGACAACACCGCGATGGGTCCGAAAGCCTGCATCGACGCCACCTGCCACGTTTACCAGATGTGCGATTACGCCGCACGCTGGGCGCGGCAACTCGGCGTTGATGACCGGCCGTGGCGCACGCGGGCCGATCGGCTGGCGGAATTCGTCCGCACTCGCCTGTGGAATGAGGAGAGTGGGTTTTTCTACGACGTGTGGTCCATCCAGGACCCGAAGCTGCGCACGGAGGCATTCGAAGGCTTCTGGCCCCTCGTCACCGGTATCGCGACTCCCGCACAGGCGCGGCGCATGATCGACGAATGGTTGCTCAATCCTCAGCGGTTCTTCTCGAAACATCCCATCGCCACCGTCGGCGTGAGCGATCCGAAATTTTCCCTGCGGATGTGGCGCGGCCCGGTGTGGAATAGCATGACGTATTGGGCGGCCCGCGGCTGCCAACGCTACGGCCGGCCCGATGCCGCCCGCGCGCTGCTCGAAGCGGCGCTCGACGACACCGCCGCGCAATTCGACCGCAGCGGCACCATCTGGGAATATTTTCATCCGCTGGGCGGCCACCCGGAAGACCTGCAGCGCAAGCCCTACTCGAAACGCAACCAGCCCTGGCCTGACTATCTCGGACACAACCCGCTCTTCGCGATGGCGCGCCTGTGGCAGCAATGCGAACACGTGCCGAAAAAATGAGGAAGCGCCTCGCCACCGGCACGCGCGGTTGACGCCGCACGCGAAATCCCGCGGGCTCGAACGCCATGTCGAGGAGTGTCGTCAACGCCGGTGCGCCGCGGTGCGAGCGGTGCAAATTTCCGCTGCGCTGGTGCATCTGCGCGGGCGAGCGAACGATCGAGTGCCCGCTCGCGATCGACGTGCTCATCCACCATCGCGAATTCTGGCGGCCGACGAGCACCGGCCGGCTGATCAACCGTGTGATCCCGGCGTCGCGTGGCCATGTCTTCCGTCACGATCTGCCGCTGAATGAGTCCGCAATCCGACGGCAGGAGCGCGAACTCTGGATTCTGCACCCGCTCGGCGAACCGTTGCCCACCCGCGCCCCCAGCGCGCCGCCGCAGGTGTTGCTCCTCGACGGGAGTTGGCGCGAGGCGGCGCGCATGATGCACGGTGTGGAGAGTTGGGGCCGCCTCGTCAGCCTGCCGATGACGGGCCCGAGTCGCTACTTACTGCGCGACCAACAGGGTGCGGGGAATTATTCCACCGTCGAGGCTCTGCTGTTTTTGCTCGCGGCGCTCGGGTGGCACGCCGAACACGCAATGCTGCGGCTGCAATTCGAGCTGCACGTTTATGCCGGCCTGCGGGCTCGCGGCGAAAAAACCGCCGCGGAAATTTTTCTCGCCGAGTCTTCGATCCGCGAAGCGTTTTCCGAAATACTGGTCGATCTCAACCGTCCCCGCCCACGCGAGTGACCGGAGCGGTGGCATCCCGATCCCGGCGATTGGGCCGGAGCGATACCGCTGAAAATTCCCGACCCGCTGAATCGTTGCAGCGTTTCAGTTGCCGAAACCGAACCCGAGCGCGTGGGCCGTGCGGATGATGTCGCAGTCGAGCGGCACGGTGCGCAGCCGACTTCACGACGGCCCGAATCACAGCGTTCAAGCCCGGGCAGTCACCGCTACTCGTTAGGATGCCAATGCGAGTTGTCATGCGGCGACTGTAACCGCCCGCGCCGCGCCTGTCGGCGCGCGGGGCTCCGCGTTTCTTGGTATTAACGCCGTTACGATAACGGAAAATACCGCCACCGAAAATCTTCCCGTCGACTCAGGGCGCCTCAGGCGGCGAAGCTCGACAGCGACATGACCGGCGGAAACCCGGCCACGCCGTGTCCGACGACGACGACGAGCCACGCGAGCGATGATGACCGCGAGCCCGGTGCGCCAGCCGGCGCGAAGACTCAGTGCGCGGCGGCGCGGAGTTTTTCGTATTCGGCTTTGAGCTTGGCGTGCATCGGCCAGAACGGCGGACGCGGCGCGCCCTCGAGCTGCGCGATGAGCTGCGCAAGGTGCGTATGCCAGCCGCTCGCGTAGCCGTGGAGGAAAGGCAGATCGGCGCCGCGCGCGCGGTGGGTGAGCACGAGCTGCACGTTTTTTCCCTGTTCCGTAAGCTCAAACGTGACGTCGGAATCTTCGTCAAACGTGTAGCTGAGCACGCGCGGCGGCTCCCAGCGCAGCACCGTGGCCGGCATCATGAAGCCGGGATCCTGGACGTGCTTGTGATCCTCGGGCGGCGTCTCGTCGGGCGCGATGTTCTTGTGCTTAAAGAACAGCTCCACCTTGCCGCCCTTCTTCGGCTCCATCGGGCCGCCGGCAAACCAGCGGGCACGCTTCTCGGGATCGGTGAGATATTCCCAGATGCGTTCGATCGGTCCCGGCAGCGTGCGCACGAGGCGCACTTCCGCGGGTGTGGTAAACTTTCCGTATTGTTCGTTGGGTTTCATGGGGAAGTTTTTTTCTTTTTGGCTTTCGCTTTCGCCTCGTCCTCCGCGCGCAACTCCTGCTCGAGCGCATCGAGTCGGCTAGACCAGACCGAGCGGGTTTTCTGCAGCCAGTCTTCGAGATCGTCGAACCCGTCGGGGTTGAGCGCCTGAATGCGCGACTGGCCCTCGGCGCGGGTCTTCACGAGCCCCGCCTCGCGCAGCACGTTCAGGTGCTGGGAAATCGCCGGCGCACTCATGTCGAATTCGTCGACCAGTTCGCCCGCCGTCCGCTCTTTCACGGCGAGCAGTTCAACAATGCGCCGCCGCGTCGGGTCGGCGATGGCCAGGAGGCTTTGCATGCCGACATTGATTAAGCATAACCTTAATTAAGCAAGAACTAAATTAACGATCTTGGAGTTTTCTAATCTCAACTGCTCGTTTCCGAATCTCTCAATGAGGAATTCCCGAGAGCCAGCGCTCCCGCCAAGCCAACCCGGCTCTTATTGGGTAGCTAGCGAAGGCGAGACACAAATTGAGTGTAACCTCGGCCAGGTTTTCTGTGTGTATGGGGTGACGCATGCGCGCTCCCCTTCCCCTTCTCCTCGCGACACCCCATCGGCCCATCAGTATCTCCCGGCGATCTGGGCTAATGCTTTCTCCGTGGCTCGGGCTGCTGCTCGCCATTGGTCTGCTGCTCATCCCCGCGATCGCGCAGGGCGAGAAGGCGACGACCGCGATGGATCAATTTTCGCCGCTCGTGAAGCTGGCGCCGTTCGTTGTTAACGGGCAGTCGCTCGCGATTTCGATCTATGCACGCACGAGCTCGGACCGGCGTTACGGGGAGCACTTTGCCGAGGGCGTCGCCCGGGACATTTGCGAGGCCGTGACGGAGTCGACCGGCAAAGGCCTCGTCATCATCGGCGCGAAGGGCGAGCCGCACCCCATCTTCTTCTACCGGAAATTCCTCGCGCTGGCGAAGGACGGAAAACTGGACCCCGCGGTCGCCGCGCGCGGGCCGGAGTTGTCCAAGTTGATGGACCGCTGGGAGCACACCTTCGACGACGACAAATCCGGCAAAGGCGCAAAGGGCGACGACCTGGATCTCGATTTCGACAAGATCGTCACCGCGCTGCCGCTGCCGCTCGAGGGCGTCGGCGCGAAACTCTACCAACTCGCCTGGGAGGAGAAATTCGACGACGCGAAGGTGGAGGCGAGCCTGCACGCGCTGCGCCCGGGCGACCTGGAACGCCGCGATTTGTTCAAGTCCTTCGACTGGGTGTTCTATCTGCCGCCGAAGAATGCCTTTGACCAGGTGCTCGACGACCTCATCGCTCAGGCGCTCAAACAGGAGGACATCGGCTTCTTCGCCCGCGTCGCCGTGAAGGGCGCGTTGCTGGTGGTGAAACCGAAAATCCGCCGCGCGATCGAGGGCATGCGGCAGGGCATGATGTTCATGACCGTCATCCAGGCGCAGACGCACTACAGCGAAGCCGAAGTGTCCGCGCTGACCGACGCCTACATCGAGGAGTTCATGCCCGAAGGGAAAAAATCCACCAGCGGCTCCGACCACGAACGCGCCGTGAAGGCCGTGCGCACCCGCCTCCAAAAATTCGAGGCAAATGAGGCGTCGCTGGCGAAGACCACGGTAGAGTCTTCAACGACACAGAGACTTCCGGCAGAAAAAAATCAGAGTCCAACGTCAGACCCGTAGCCAGCCGCGGAACCCGCGGCCGCCGTAATAGGAGTCCGAGCCATTATGCCCGATGAAGACGCGGTTGTAGCGGCGGTCGCCATAGATCGCGCCGCCGAGCTTCCGGATCTCCGCCGGCGTCCTCAGCCAGCTCGACGACTTCGTGTCGAATTCCCCGAGCTGTTGCAGTTCAAGATACTGCTCTTCCGTCAGTAGCTCGACACCCATGGACGCGGCAAATTCCGTGGCGCAGCCCTTCGGCGGGAATTTTTTCCGGCCATCCAGCGCTTCTCGGTCGTAGCAAAGACTGGCGCGCGCTTCTGGACTCTGCGCCGCGCAATCAACGAAAAAAAACTCTCCCGTCTTCCTGTCCTGGCCGACGACGTCCGGTTCGCCGCCGGTGCGCTCCATTTCGCCGAGCGACCAAAGTTTTTCGAGATTCGCCGCCAGCCGCGCCTGCACCTTCGCCCAATCGAGCCCGGCATGGCGGCCCAAATTATTCTCAAAACGGGCTTTCAATCCCGCGAGCAGTTCTTCGCGTAGTTTGGGAGACAACTCTGTTTTTGCTTTGGCGCGTTTCATAGGGGATTTTGAAATCCTTGCCGCTCGGGCTGTTCGAGGGATGCACTGCGTCACAGAATAGCGCGCAGGCCGGGGATGCGGCGGGCGCCGTCGGCGAGCGCGAAGCTGATCACGAGGCCGGTCACCGTGAGCAATACGACCAGCCCATACAGGTAATACGGCAGCGAGCGGAACGCCATCGCCAGCGCGACCAGCACGGGCGCGTGCAGCACGTAAACGCCGAACGATCGATCGGCTAGCCAGCGGAGCGCGCGCGAGTCGGTGTTAAAGTGTCGCGCAAACAGTGTCAGCGCGCCGAGCGCGAGGCCGAGTCCGGTCAGCTGCTCCCACAGCGCCAGGCCGAAGGCCTGCCAGTGCGCGCCACCGAAGAAAATCTCGGGCGGCGCATGGCGTGCGCCGAGCCCGAGCAGCACGAGCAGCGCGACCGCACCGCCGATCAACGCGAGCCAGCCAGCGCGGCGCGCGCGGACGGAGGTCGCGAGCGCCACGAGCCAGCCGTGGCGCGCGGCGTGCAGGCCGGCGACGAACCACGCAATGTATTGCACGAAGAAACAAAGCTGCAGGTTGAGGATGTTGGTCCCGATCGGCTGCACGAGCCGGACGACAAACGAGCCGAGGCCCAGCGCAAGGGCGAAACCAAAAAGCATACTCGCGGATGGCGGTGCACCCTCCGACACGGTCGCCCGTGATGCGGGCGGGCGCAGGCGCGTCCACGCCGCGAGCACGACCGAGAACAACAGCAGCGCAACGGCAAACCAGAGCGGCCCGCTTGAGCCGAGGAAGCGGCCCGACGTTAGGTAGTGCGCGTAGAAGGCCGCGGGCGGGCCGAAGTCGTGGCGCCACGGATTCAGCCCGAGCAGGATGAACGGATGGATCACCAGCATATAGAACAACGCGGGCAGGCCAAGGCGGACGAGGCGCTCGCGCGCGAAGCCGCCCGGGCCGCGGCGGGCGAGCGAGCCGGCGGCGAAATACGCCGACACGAAGAACAGCAGCCCCATGAAGAACGACTGCAGCATGCCCTGCCACACGATGAACGGCACCTTCGCCGCGAGCGTCGGCTCCGGATCGGCCATCATATACCAGTCGCCCACGTGGCTGTAGGTCACGCATGCGTGCATGTTGACGACGAACACGATCATCGCGGTGCGCAGGTGATCGATCCACGGCAGGCGCACGGAAGGAGTTGGGCTCACGCGCGCCAAGCTGTTGAGCGGCTGCCGCCAGACAACGCTTTTCGCTCAGTAGTCCAGATACGGCCCGAGCCACTTTTCCGCCTCGGCGACAGAGATTTTTTTTCGCGCGGCGTAGTCCTCGATCTGGTCTTTGCCGAGTTTGCCGACGGCGAAGTATTTTGAATCGGGATGGTTGAAATACATGCCGCTCACGCTGCTCGCGGGGCTCATCGCATTGCTTTCCGTCAGCGTGATGCCGGTGGCGGCGGTCGCGTCGAGGAGGCTGAAGAGAGTCGGCTTCTCCGTGTGGTCGGGACACGCGGGGTAGCCGGGCGCCGGACGGACGCCGCGGTATTTTTCGCGAATAATGTCCATCACCTCCAGATTCTCGGTCTTGCCGTAGCCGCAGAAATCGCGGGCCTTCTTGTGCATCAACTCCGCCAGCGCCTCGGCCAGTCGATCGCCGAGGGCCTGCGCCATGATCGCATTGTAGTCGTCGTGCTTCGCGCGGAACCCGGCAGCGAACTCCTCTACCCCGTGGCCGGCGGTGACGGCGAAGCCGCCGATGTAATCGAGCCGGCCGCTGTCCTTCGGTGCGAGGTAATCGGCCAGCGAGTGGTTGAACTGGTCCTCGGGCTTCGCGAGCTGCTGGCGGAGACAGTGGAACGAAGCGAGCACGCGGCTCCGCGCCTCGTCGGAGTAAAGCTCGATGCTGTCGCCGTCGGCGTTAGCGGGCCAGAAGGCGATGACGGCTTTCGCGGTGAAGAGTTCTTCACTGACGATGCGGGCGAGAAGTTGCTGCCCATCGTTGAAGAGTTTCGTGGCCTCCGTGCCGACAACTTCGTCCTTCAGGATGTCGGGATAGCGGCCGTGCAGCTCCCATGCACTGAAGAACGGGCCCCAGTCGATGTAGGCGACGATGTCGCTAAGCGATAAGCCGCCCGCCGCTTCAGTTGAAAATACCTTCGTGCCAAAAAACTCCGGGCGGGGAATGTCGACGACGGTCCAGTCGAAGTGCTGTTTGCGCACGCGCGCCTCCGCGAGTGTGAGCAACGGCCGCTTGTTGCGGCGCTCGGCGAATTCGACGCGCTGCTTCTCCTGTTTGCCAACAGTCTCGGCCATGAACTTCGGCTTCTGCTCGGCGGAGAGGAGGGCGCTGACGACGTTAACGACGCGCGAGGCGTCGAGGACGTGGATGACGCCGGGCGCGTATTCGGGGGCGACCTTGACGGCGGTGTGCGCGGGGCTCGTGGTCGCGCCGCCGATGAGCAGCGGCACGGTGAAGCCCTGGCGCGTCATCTCCTTCGCGACATGCACCATCTCGTCGAGCGAGGGCGTGATGAGGCCGGAGAGGCCGACGACGTCGGCCCCGATCTCGCGGGCCTTGGCGAGGATTTTGTCCGCGGGCACCATGACGCCGAGGTCGGTGACATCGTAATTGTTACAAGCGAGGACGACGCCGACGATGTTCTTGCCGATGTCGTGGACGTCGCCCTTGACGGTCGCCATGAGCACGCGGCCGTTGGGCTTCGCGGTGCCGCCACCGGCGATGTGCAGGCGCTTCTCCTCTTCCATGAACGGTGTGAGATAGGCGACCGAGCGCTTCATCACGCGCGCGGATTTCACGACCTGCGGGAGAAACATTTTTCCGGCGCCGAAGAGATCGCCGACGATGCGCATGCCGTCCATTAACGGACCCTCGATGATGTTGAGCGGGCGCAGATATTTCGCGGTGTTGGCGCGGGCCTCCTCGGTGTCGGCCTCGACGAACTGATCGATACCCTTCACGAGGGCATGCGACAGGCGCGACTCGACGGGAGCGTTTCGCCACGCGAGGTCTTCTTTGAGTTCGGTCTTCGACGCCCCGCCCTGCTGGGCCTTGAGGTCGTCGGCAAATTTCACCAAGCGCTCAGTGGAGTCGGACCGGCGGTTGAGTAGCACGTCGTCGACGAGTTCGCGCAGCGCGGGATCGATCTCGTCGTAGACGCCGAGCATGCCAGCGTTGACGATCGCCATGTCGAGGCCGGCGCGGATCGCGAAGTAGAGAAACGCGGTGTGCATCGCCTCGCGCACCGGATTGTTGCCGCGGAACGAGAACGAGACGTTCGAGACGCCGCCGCTGACCTTCGCGTGCGGGAGCGTGTCCTTGATGAGCTTCGTGGCCTCGAAGAAATCGACGGCGTAGTTGTTGTGCTCCTCGATCCCGGTGGCGACGGTAAGGATGTTCGGATCGAAGATGATGTCCTCGGCGGGGAAGCCGGCGCGATCGACCAACAGCCGGTAGGCGCGCGTGCAGATGCGGACTTTTTCGTCGCGCGTAGCAGCCTGGCCCTGCTCGTCGAAGGCCATCACGACGGCGGCGGCGCCGTAGCGGCGGAGGAGTTTCGCGCGGCGCAAAAATTCCGCCTCGCCGTCCTTGAGCGAGATCGAATTGACGATGCCCTTGCCCTGGATGCAGCGGAGGCCCGCCTCGAGCACGCTCCATTTCGACGAGTCGAGCATGATGGGCACGCGGCAGATGTCGGGCTCGGCGGCGATGAGATTGAGAAACTTCGTCATCGTCGCCTCGCCTTCGACGAGGGCCTCGTCAACATTGATGTCGAGGACGTTGGCGCCGCTCTCGACCTGCTGCTTCGCGATCGCGAGGCACGCGTCCCAATCGCCAGCCTTCAGGGCCTTCGCGAACTTGGGCGAGCCGGTGATATTAGTGCGCTCGCCGACGACGAGGAAACTGGAGGCTGCGTTGGATTTGGTCACTGGGAAGGGCGAAAACTCAGGCGACGCGCAACGGTTCCAGTCCGCTCAACTGCATCGCGGGTTCCGCGGAGGGAATGACGTGCGGCTTCTTCCCGCGCACCGCCTCGGCGATCGCCGCGATGTGCGCCGGAGTGGAGCCGCAGCAGCCGCCGACGAGATTCACGAAGCCGCTCGATGCGAACTCGCCCAGCACCTTCGCCATGTCGGCCGGCGACTCGTCGTAGCCGCCAAAGGCATTGGGCAGACCGGCGTTCGGGTAGCACGTGACGTAGCAGTTCGCGATCGACGCGAGTTCCTCGACGTAGGGGCGCATCGCGGCGCCGCCGAGCGCGCAGTTGATACCGACGGAAAACGGATTCGCATGACGCACGCTGTTGAAGAATGCCGCGACCGTCTGGCCCGAGAGGGTGCGGCCCGAGGCGTCGGTGATCGTCACGCTGATCATCACGGGCACGCGGGCGGCGTCACCGCGCGCGTCGAAGATGGTCTCGATCGCGAAGAGTGCGGCCTTGGCGTTGAGCGTGTCGAAGATGGTCTCGACGAGCAGCGCGTCGACGCCACCGTCGAGCAGCGCGTTGATTTGTTCGGTGTAGGCGGTGACGACCTGCTCCCACGTGACGGCGCGGTAGTCGGGGCGGTTGACGTCAGGCGACATCGAAAGCGTCCGGTTGAGCGGCCCAATGGCGCCGGCGACGAAGCAGCGACGACCAAATTTTTTGGTGGCGGCATCCGCGGCCCGGCGCGCGCAGCCGACCGCCGCGAGGTTCAAGTCGCGCACGAGCGGCTCGAGCTTGTAGTCCGCCTGAGAAATCGAGGTGGAGTTGAAGGTATTGGTCTCAACCATGTCGGCGCCTGCCGCGAAGTAGTCGCCGTGAATTTTCTCGATGACATCGGGCCGCGTAAGGGAGAGCAGGTCATTGTTGCCCTGCAAATCGTGCGGGTGGGCCTTGAAGCGTTCGCCGCGGAAATCGGCCTCGCGCAACTTATAAGTCTGAATCATCGAGCCCATTGCGCCGTCGAGGACGGCGATGCGCTGCGCAAAAAGCGCGGCGAGCGGCGAGGCCGGTGGCGGCGTTGCAATGGATGATCCGTTCATGAGGCGGCCACCTTACAGGTGAATCTGCCGTTGGCAAGACAACGTATCTACGAATTGCCATGCGTTGATGCGTGGAAAAGCACATTCCCCTTGCCACCTGGGTTGCGGGGCGATGAGGTGCGGCCGTCAGCGTTCTTTTTATTTTCCGGAATTAGGGAAGGCCGTGAAAATCGGCCACAGTTGCGCTGCGGTGACGCATCACAAACCTCCATCTCGCGCGAGCGGGAGCAGAGCCAATCGGGCGACCGGTGAAGGCGGAGGCGAGGCGATCCACGGGGATCACACATGCGAAGTCCGAACACCTGCCCCGGAAAAACTCACGCGTTTCGCCGCGACCTTTTGCGGCGGCGGACCGCGAAAACTTCATCGCAAAAATGAAGCGTGAGAGTGGAAACGTCCTCCGACGGCGGCGGATGGTCTGCTCTTCCCGCACCTAACAGCAGCCATCACATGAAAAGTCTCCCCTCGCCTGCGCACCGCGCGCGCCGGCTTTCCGTCCTTATCAGCGTGCTCGCTATGCTCACCGCCGCACGGGCACAGCCGACCGCGACGCCGCTCGCGCCTTTCGTTACCACCGCCACGCGCACGCCCTCCGATCAGCAAACGATTGGTTCGGCGGTCGATGTCATCTCAGCCGCCGACTTGGCTCGACAGCAGATTTCGTCGCTGGTAGGCGCGCTCGGCGGCGTGACCGGCGCGCCATTGTTTGCCTCCGGTGCGAACGGCGCAGCGGCCTCGCTCTTCCTGCGCGGCTCGAATTCCAATCAGACCCTCTTCCTCGTCGACGGCGTACGCTTCAACGATCCCAACACCGACTACCAAGTCACCCTCGGTGGCGCCTGCGTTGGCGCGTGCGATTCGCTCGAGGTCGCGCACGGTCCGCAGAGCACGCTCTACGGCGGAGAGGCGATGGGCGGCGTGGTCTCGCTGCGCGCCCAGCGCGGCGCAGGCACACCGACCGCCAGCGTCTCAGCCGAGGCCGGCTCCTTCGGCACGGTGCAAGGCGCATTTGCGGCTCAAGCTGCAAGCGGCGCGAACGCGTGGAATTTCTCCGCCCAAGGCGGCCACACCGACAATCGGCGCGCCAACAATTATTTCGATTCGGCCAACACCACCCTCCGCCTCGATCACCAGGTGAACGACCGCACGAGCGTCGGCGGCACACTCCGCTGGTTCCACGGCGTCTACGGCGACCCAGGCGATCGCTTCACCAACGATCCCGACAATAAGGATCGCGAGGAAAACCTGCTGGCGACGGCCTTCGCCGACGTAAAACTTGCCGAAGCGTGGACCGCGCACGCCACGCTCGCCGGCCAGGATCGCCGCTTCGTTTCAGAAAATCCGCGCGTCGGCTACGCCACGCAAATCACCGTCGTGAAAAATCAACGCGCCGTGCTCGATGCGCAGACGACCTACACCGGACTGGAGCGGCAGCGAATTACGGGCGGCGTCACGGCCGAGGCCAATCACACCGTCAACACCGGCTTCGGCAGCATCGACCAGCATCAGGCCCTGCTGGCGTTTTTCGCGCAGGATGAATTCTCGCCCGCGGAAAATGTTTTTCTTACCGGTGGCCTGCGCAGCGACGACTTCGACACCTTCGGCCGCGCGACGACTGGTCGCGCGACCGCCGCGTGGCTCGTGGCGCAGCGCTCGCTCAAATTGCGAACGAGCTACGGCACTGCGTTTCGCTCCCCGAGCTTCTTGGATCTCTATGGGAAGAGCGCGTTCTATCACGGCAACCCGAATCTCCGGCCCGAGCGCGCCCGCGGTTGGGATGTCGGCGCGGATTATTATTTCGCGCAAAAGCGTGGCACGCTGAGCGCCACGTGGTTCAACACCGCCTTCACCGATCTCATCGCGAGCTCGCCGGATTTCACCAGCGAGATCAACATCCAGCGTGCCCGCACGCGCGGCGCGGAGTTGGCCGCGCAAGGCGCGCTGCCGGGCGCCATTACCCTGCGCTCGAGCTTCACCTATCTTGAGGCGGATAATTCCACCTCGAACACCCGGCTCCTGCGGCGTCCGCGCCAAAGCGGTTCACTCGACGCGTGGCATGACTTCGGCGGCGGCGTCAGCGCCGGCGCGGGCATGACCTTCGCCGCGCATCGTCGCGACGTTGACGCAAAGACCTTCGCGCAAATCGACGCCGAAGACTACACCGTCACGCGCCTCTACGCCGCTTGGCAAGCCACGCCCCAGCTCGCGCTGAAAGTCCGTCTCGAAAATTTCCTCAACGAAAAATACGAGCCGGTGAACGGCTACCCGGCCCTCGGATTCGGCGCCTTCGGCGGCGCCGAGTGGAAGTTCTGACGCGCGGCTTGTCGTTTGACGGACGAGCGCGCGGCGGGTGGACTCGGTTCATGCTGAACTTGGTTCCCCGCCTCGCTCTGTTCACGGTTGCGGCCTCCGTCGCGTTTGCGCTCGAACCCAACCCCGCCCCTACCCGCCCGACCGCCGACTACGTGCCGGACGTCGCCGCGCTCGCCACCCCCGCGTCGAGCGAACTGCGCGAACTCGTCGAGCGCTTCGTGACCGATCGCACCGAACTCGAACGGTTCTACAGCGTGAAAGGCTCGGCGCTGCAGACGCGGCGGCTGCGCGAGTTCTACCAATCGTGGCAGGAGCGGCTCGCGAAAATCGATTTCGAAAAACTCGGCGTCGATGGCCGCATCGACGCCACGCTGCTCCGCACGCGCCTCACCCACGAACTGCGCCTCCTCGATCGCGAGGCGCAGCGCGCCGCCGAGATGGCGCCGCTGCTGCCGTTCGCCGAGGATATCGCCCGCCTGCAGGAAGCCCGCCGGACGCTCGAGCCGGTTGACGCCCCGGCCTCCGCCAAAATCCTCGATCGCATCCGGCAGTCGGTCGAGCAGACGCGTGCTGCCGTCGAGGCGGGGCTCAAACCCACCGAAGAAAAATTGTCCGACAGCAAAGCTGGAAAGAAAGATTCACCCGCTTCGGCGGTGAAACCCGCGCAGCTCGTCACCACCAAGATCGTCGGTTTCCGCGCGGCGAACCGCCTCGCCGATCTCCAGAAAACGCTCGCGGACTGGTTCAAGTTCTACGACGCCTACGATCCGGTGTTCAGCTGGTGGGCGCGCGAGCCGCAAAAGCAGGTGACGCAGGCGCTCGAAGACTACCAAAAGCTTCTGCGCGAAAAGGTCGCCGGCATCGATCCGAAGGCGAAGGACCAGCCGATCATCGGCGATCCGATCGGCCGCGACGGCTTGGTCGCCGACTTGGAAAACGAAATGATCGCCTACACGCCTGAGGAGCTCATCGCGGTCGCGGAGCGGGAGTTCGCGTGGGTTGACACCGAGTTGAAGCGTGCCGCCCACGACATGGGCCTAGGCGACGACTGGAAGGCTGCGCTCGAAAAGGTGAAGGAGGATCACGTCGCGCCCGGCGAACAGCCGGCGCTCATCCGCGATCTCGCGCTCGAGGCGACGCGCTATGTGCGCGACAACAACCTCGTCACCGTGCCGCCGCTGGCCAGCGACTTGTGGCGGATGCTGATGATGTCGCCCGAGCAGCAGAAGGTCGCGCCGTTTTTCCTCGGCGGAAACGACATCCTCGTCTCGTTCCCCACGGACGCGATGACGGAGGAGGAAAAACTCCAGAGCCTCCGGGCCAACAACCGCCATTTCGCGCGCGCCACCGTGTTTCACGAACTTCTCCCCGGCCACCACCTCCAGTTTTACTGGATGGCCCGCTCGAACCAGCACCGCGAACTCTTCTCGACGCCCTTCTGGATCGAAGGCTGGTCGCTCTGGTGGGAGTTTTACCTCTGGGATCGGAAATTCATTGCGACGCCCGAGGATCGAATCGGCGCGCTGTTTTGGCGGGCGCACCGCTGCGCGCGGATTATTTTCTCGCTGAAGTTTCACCTTGGCGAGTGGACGCCGCAGCAGTGCATCGACTTTCTCGTCGAGCGCGTCGGTCACGAGCGGGCGAGCGCGACGGGCGAAGTGCGCCGCTCCTTCAACGGCAGCTACCCGCCGCTCTACCAGGCCGGCTACATGCTCGGCGCGCTGCAACTCCGCGATCTCCACCGCACGCTCGTAGATACCGGCAAGATGAACGACCGGCAGTTTCACGACACGATCCTCCGCGGCGGCACGATGCCGATCGAGATGGTGCGCGCGCTTCTGCTGAAGGAAAAACTCTTGCGCGACTTCCAGCCGACGTGGAAATTTGCGAACTGAATCCCAGCGATCATGAAAACAAAATTTTTGTTCACGCTCGCGTTGGCGGCAACCGTCTGCGCCGCGCCGCTCTTGGCCGCGGATTATCCCGTGCAACCGGTGCCGTTCACCGCCGTGCGTGTCACGGGCGGATTCTGGCGCGAACGGCAGGAAGTGAACCGCACCGTCACCGTGCCGTTCGCGTTGCAGCAGTGCGAAGACTCCAAGCGGCTCACGAATTTCGATCTCGCCGCCGAGACGATGCGGCGGCGCGCGGCGGGCGAGAAGGATTTCCAGAACAAGCCGCCGACCATTTATCCGTTCGACGATACCGACGCCTACAAGGCGATCGAGGGCGCGTCCTACGTCCTGAGCATGACGCCCGACGCCGCACTCGAAAAACACCTCGACGACTGGATCGCGCGCATCGCGGCGGCGCAGGAACCCGACGGTTACCTCTACACCTTTCGGACGATGCACCCCGACTCGCCCGCGCACAAATGGATCGGGGAGCACCGTTGGGAAAAAGATCCGGATCTCAGCCACGAGCTTTATTGCGCCGGGCACCTCTACGAGTCGGGCGTCGCGCATTTTCAGGCGACGGGCAAGCGGGCGCTCCTCGACGTCTGCCTGAAAAACGCCGAGTTGCTCTGGCGCGACTTTGGTGACGGGAAGCTCCGCCTCGCCCCCGGCCACGAGATCGTCGAGATGGGTTTGGTGAAACTGTTCCGCGTCACCGGCGACGCGCGGTGGCTGAAACTCGCGCAGATTTTCCTCGATGCGCGCGGGCCCGGCGGCCCGGCCTACAACCAGCGCCACCGGCTCGTCGTTGATCAGATCGAGGCGGTGGGGCACGCGGTGCGCGCCAACTATCTTTACTCCGGCATGGCCGATGTCGCCGCGCTCACCGGCGACACGCGTTACCTCGATGCGATCACGAAAATCTGGGAGAGCGCGACGGCGCGGAAAATGTATCTCACCGGCGGCGTCGGCGCACTCGCGAAGGGCGAGGCCTATGGCGCCGACTACGAACTGCCGCCCAACGGCTACAACGAAACCTGCGCCGCCGTCGCCCTCATGATGTGGAACCACCGGATGTTTCTGCTCACCGGCGAGGCGAAGTTCATGGATGTGTTCGAGCGCACAGCGTTCAACGGCTTCCTGAGCGGCGTCTCCATTTCCGGCGATCGGTTTTTCTACACGAACCCCGTCGCCTACGACGGGCAGAAGAAAAACAACAGCGGCTTTGCGGGGCGCGTGCCGTGGTTCGGCTGCGCGTGCTGCCCGCCCAACCTGATGCGCACGCTCGCATCGCTCACCGGCTATTTCTACGCCGTGCGCGGCGATTCACTCTTTGTAAATTTCTACGCGCAGAACGAAGGCGCGGCGACCGTCGCCGGCACGAAGGTGAAACTCGCGCAGACGACCGACTATCCGTGGCAGGGTGCCGTGCGGCTCGCGGTGTCGCCGGAAAAACCGGCGAAGTTTTCCGTGCGCGTGCGCATCCCCGGCTGGGCGCGAAACCGGCCGGTGCCATCAGATCTTTATTCCTACGACGACCAGGTTTCCGCCGTCTGGTCGGCGAAAATCGGGCGCGATGAAATCAGCGGCCCGCTCGAAAACGGCTTTCTCGTGATCACCCGCGAATGGCGCGCCGGCGACATCGTCGAACTGAACTTCGGCCTGCCGGTTCGCTCCGTGCGCGGCAACGACAAGATCGCGGCGACGCAGGGCCGCGTGGCCTTCGAGCGCGGACCGGTGGTGTATTGCGTCGAGGAACCGGCGCGCACCTTCGTGCCCGTCGAGTGGGTCGTGCCGGCGGCGGCGACACTCACGGCCGAGCCCCGCGCCGATTTGCTTGGGGGCGTGACGGTGCTGAAGGTGGGCGAGGTCACGGCGATTCCCTACTTCGCGTGGAACAACCGCGGGCTCGCGCCGATGGCTGTGTGGTTGAAGCGGGCGCCGTAAGAGAGAGTGTTTGGAGTTGGTCCACTGGCATTCGTGCCGTCGAGGAAGGGCCGAAGGGCGGGCCCAAGTTGACCCTGCATAAAAATGCGCCCTTCCTGCGTGGATCGGATGGATGCAAACGCCCAATCCATGAGTTCGGCAGACCTCGAGACACTGCGGGCCTTCTACGTTGGGTCTCGTCAGCAGCTCTACACCTATGCCACATCGATCACCAGCAATCGCGAGTCAGCGGAGGACGCCATCCATGATGTTTTTCAGCGACTGCTGCGGCTCGAGGTCTTGCCGGCGGATTTGCGTCCGTATGTTTTCCGCAGCGTCCGCAATGCCGCGCTGGACACATTGCGCCGCACCAAAGTGCGGAGCGATTCCATTTTCGATGCCGCCGCGGCGGTGGATGCCGTCGCCCCGACGGAGCCGCCGGCGTTCAAGACCGATGAACTCGCACAGTGGCTGGAGCAACTCTCACCCGATGAACGCGAGACCATTGTGCTGAAAATTTATGATGAATTCACCTTCCAACAGATCGCGGACCTGCGCCAAGTCCCGTTGCAGACGGTGGCATCGTGGTATCGGCGGGGGCTCGACAAATTGAAGACCCATATCCCCACGGATCTCCTATGAACGAACTTGAACAGCAGCTGAAAACCCAGCGTCTGGCAGCGCCCTCGACCGCTTTGGATCAGCGCATCAGCGATGCGTTTGCCGCGGTTGCCCGGAGCCGGCAATCATCGCGAAATCGGCAGATAATCTGGTGGTGGTTCTCGGCATTCGCTGCGTGCGGAGCCACCGCGGCGTTGTTTCTTTCGGGGACACTGTGGCGACATCCGACCCCCAAGCAGATTACTTATCGAATCGAGGCGCAAGGCCGCCTGCGTCTGCTGCTCCTTGAACCACCCGCCAGCGCGAACCGTGTGCCGCGCTTTGTGGTCACCACCCACGCCCCTTGAATTTTTAGCGATCTCATCGCCCAACCTCGATCGTTATGAAACCATTTCTCTTCCGCGTCGGAATCCTCGCGTTCCTGTTTCCGCTCGTTTCGGCGCTGAACGCCAGCGAGCAACTCCAGTTGGAGACCGCCATCTACGTTTTTAAGAACAGTGATTTTCATGCGGTCGATCTTCCCGGCGCCCCCTCGGCCAGCGAACACCATGGCATTCTCATCCCATCGCCGGCCACGATCAGATTCGATCAGGTGGCGCTGGCGCTCGACGGTTCGCACTATGCGTGGAACGGCGGCGACACTCCACCCCAGCAATTCAGCCTGATCGCAGCGCCCTCGGTTCCGATGACCGCCGGCCAGCCGGTGAGTCTGGTGTCGTCCGTACCAAGTCAATATCTGGAACGGCTGGCGGACGGGCGACTTCAAGTCCGGGAAATTCCCGCCGAATCGCCGGACGCACCGCATTGCAAACTCACGTTCGCCGTGAGCGCGGAGCCCGGCGCCACGCCAAGACTGATCCTCGCCTGCAATCTGGATGTCGCCACGGTAAGTGCGCGCGAAAATATTCCGGGCGTGGCGCTGGAAGTCGGCAAGCCGCTCATCGCCCGGTTCAAGGAGGACCTGCAATTCCCCGCGCGCGCCGACCGGTGGTCGGCCTTGTTGTTGAAGGCGCCCAATGGCAGCGACTACAGCCTGCTCCTTCTGCTGAAATTGTCGCCGGCACCGACGCAACCCAGGCAGCTCACGAAGGTGGCGGACTATCATCTCAAGACCGAGCGATTCGGCGCTGCCGCCGTTGCCGATGGCAATTACGTTTACGTGATCGCCGGGCAGAATTCCGGCGGGATTCTCAGTGACATCGAGCGCTTCGACATCCGCACCCACGAGATCACGAAACTCACCGATGGGTTGATTCCGCGGCACCATCTTGGCGCGGCGATCGTGGGAGGAAAAATCTACGTGTTAGGCGGGCAGGGATACCGGTTGCCAGAGGCCAGTCGGTTTGAAAACACCGTGGAGATTTATGAGATTGAATCTGGAAAAATCACGCACGGTGCGCCCATGCCGACGCCGCGCGCGTATTTTGCGACGGCGTTGTGGAGCGGTAAAATCTACGCCATAGGCGGCACCCACGGTGATATGCTCGCCATGGGTGAGACCAACCGCACCGCCATCTACGACCCTACCACCAATGCGTGGACCGAGGGACTTCCGATGCCGACGGCACGCGCGACCAAGGCTGTGGTCACCCCTGACGGCATCGTTGTCATCGGGGGGTATCGCGGACCCGCCGTGTCGGTAGGACTAAAGACGGTGGAGTGCTTCGTCCCGAGTAAGAATCAGTGGTTCAGCCTGCCGGATCTCGACCGGCCGGTCGGGGCCGACTCGGCCGCCGGGCTGGAAAATTTTGTGTTTCTCTTCGGCAACTTCGATCCCGCCGACGAAATCCTAGCCTACGATTTGACGACCCACACCTCCCGAGTCGTCACGAACGGATTCGCCGCCGCGAGCCAATCGACGGCGGTAGCTCTCGATGGCTTGATTTATGTGATCGGGGGAACCGGTGGTGGTGGCCAACAACGAACCGACCGCAACGCGATGGATGACATTCAGGTCTTCGCGCTCACGCCAACCGCCAGCCATTGAGGCCGCGTCAGTTTTTCTCGGGCAGCGCGTAAACTTGGATGTAGTCGACCGACTTCGCGTCGACCGACTCCGCGTCGGAGGGCACCCGGCCGCCCACCACGTAAATTTTATTTTCATGCACGAGGGCGGCTGGGTTCCATGCCTTCTGGAAGTTGAAGGCGAAACCTTCGGAGCGTTTGGTGACGAGATCGTAGGCGACCAGTTCGCTGGGCGACCGGTAGTCGCCAAACAGGAACAGGTGGTGGCCCAGAAACACGAGGGAATGCGAGCTCACGTCGCGGTGCAGCGGCGGCAGCACCCGCCAGAGTTTGTCGCCGGGATTATAAACGGCCACGTCGTGCCTCGGCCGGTCGCCGTCGAAGCCGCCCGCGACGACAATGACGCCGGGCGCGACCACGGTCGCCACCATGTCGCCGGGCACGGGCATCGCCGCGCCCTTCGCCCACTTGCCGCGCTTGAGGTCGAAGATCTGCACGTCGTTGGTGCGCACGGCGCTCCGGGCGCCGAGCCGCCGCCCGCCGAGAACGTAGATTTTCCCGTCGATCAACGCGCTGCCAAACTGGGCCCGCGCATCCGGCATCGCCACGCCGGCCGAAACTTGTCGCGTCGCGAGATCGACGATTTCCACGGAGGCTTCGAGGACGTTGGCCGCCTCCATTTCCTGGTCTTGACTGGGCGTATTCTGCCCGGCGCGCCGGCCCGCGAGCAGATCGCCGGACGGCGGGGTATCGCGCATATGCATCAGCTGGCCGTTGACGCCGCCGAGCACATAAATTTTTCCGTCGGCCACCACGGCCTGATGCCAGAAGCGGCCGGTTTTGAGCCGCGCAAACTCCTCCGACTGGCCGGTGCGGACATCGAATCGCTCGATGGAGCCGAGCGCGGCGCGGGCGGTGTCCTGACCGCCGATGATATAAATGTAATCGCCGTCCGCGACCGCGGCTGGAGCGAAGCGCGCCTCGCGCAGTTTGAAGTCGCCGACCTTCACGAGCGGCACGCCGGCCGAGACGTCCACGCGCGGGAGCACCTGCGCCGGTTCGCTACCCGTCTGGGCGCGGAGGGTCAGACCGGAACCAATGAGGCTCGTGAAAACGACAACGCTCAGCAGGCGAGCGACGCGGCTGACGGCCGCAGACGGGTGGAGTAAGTTCATGGGGTTTCGCGGGAGTGTTTCGAAACGCGTCCACGAATCAAACGCGAACCGGCGGCCGGCCGCGTTCGCCGCTTCGATCACAGCAGCGGCGCCAAGAGGCGGCTGAGATCTTCGAGGAGGTTGCCGAAGAAACGGCTCGGCTGGTCCGGATCGGATTTGGCCTCGCGGCAGTGACTGGCGAGCGTCTCGGCCCAGTCCGTCATCGCGAGCGCGTCGGCCGCGGTGTGGACCACCACGCCGATTTCGAAATTCACGAATAGGCTGCGCGAGTCGAAGTTGGCCGAACCGATCAGACCCGCGCTGCCATCGACGATGAGCGCCTTGCTGTGCACCATGCCGGACGTGAACAACAACACCCGCGCGCCGGCGCGGCGCAGTTCGCGCAGGTAATGGCGGCGCGCGAAGTCGGTGATGCGGTGGTCGGAGCGGGCCGGCACGATCAGGTTCACCGCGACGCCAGAGCGCGCCTTGACGACGAGCGAACGCAGGAGCACGTCGTCCGGAATAAAATAAGGCGTGACGATCCAGATGGTCTCCTTCGCTTCCTGGATCATCGAGATGATGCCCTCGTAGAGCGGATCGCCGGGCACATCGGGACCGCTCGCGACGACCTGCAACTCAGAGTGGCCGCGCGGCGCGACGACATTCGCGGGGATTTCCGCGCGCAAGGTTTCGGCCGACTGGCCCGTGACGAAACACCAGTCGGCGATCACCACGTCGTTGAGGAGAGCCGCGGCCGGACCCTGAATCACGGCGCCGAAATCCTGCCAGCGTTTCCGAAAGCGTTGCGGCCCCATGTAGGTGCGGGCGAGGTTGTGGCCGCCGATGATCGCGGTGCAGTGATCGAAGACGGCAATCTTGCGGTGGTTGCGCAGGTTGGCCGAACCGCGGGAGGAAAATGGCAGCACCGGCATGAAGCGCGCGACCTCGCCACCCGCGCGACGCAACCGGTGCGTAAAGCCCGCGCCCGTGAACCACGAGCCGAGCGAATCGAGCAGCAGGCGAACCTTCACCCCTTCGCGCGCCCGTTCGGCGAGGAGCCGCACGAGCCGCCGGCCGGTATCGTCGCGGCCGAGAATGAAGGTGGTAATGTGAATCGCGTGGCGCGCCGCGCGAATTTCCCGCTCGAGGGCGGCGTAGGCATCCTCGCCGTTGGCGAGGAACGCGATGGTGTTGCCCGGCACCGGCGGTGCCGCACCGGCGGATACGATGGTCTGCGCGATCGGCGTGTTCGCGGATTTCGCGGGATGAGCCCCGGCGCCGGGCAGCACCGGCAGCACGCGGGATTTGCGGCGGATCAGCCGGCGGAGCTTGCGGCCGCCGAACAGCAGGTAGAGCGGCACGCCCACCCACGGCAGGAGCACGATCCCGAGCAGCCAGGCGAAGGTGTTGGCCGGCGCGCGTTTTTCACTCATCAGGCGCGCGACGAGCAGCAGCGCCAGGATGAAGCCCGCCAGCGAGAAAAAATTCAGCAGCAGGCCGTCAACGCCGATGCGATCGAAGAGAGCGGAGAATTTTTCGCGCATGGAAAGCGTCAGTCCGGGTGACGGCGGAGCGGCGATGCGACTGGGTAACGACGGATCATTTCAACTGAAACTCGACCAACACCGGTCGATGATCGGAGGCTACCGAGCGGACGATTTCGCACTTCACCCGCGTGCAGTCCGGCGGCAGGAAGATGTAGTCGAGCGTGCGGGCCGGCAGCGGCGAAGGAAACGTCCGGCCCAGCTGCGGGTGCAGCGTATAATCGCCGTAAATCGAGAGGTGTTTCAGGAGCGCAGCCGTGGCGTCGAGGCGCGTGTGGGCGTTGTTAAAGTCGCCGCAGATGATGGGCGGCATCGACCACAATTTCGCGTGCAGCTTGTGCTTCTCACGCAGCCACGCGGTCAAGCGCTCTAGTTGCACCAGCCGCTGCGCGCGCGAGCGATGGTGCAGGTGCAGATTCACGAGCGGCACGCAACGCCCCGCGACATCTAGCTCGACGTAAAGAAATCCCTTCTCGCCCATCCGCCGCTGCCCGAAGACGACCGTCTCGGAGGCGCGAATCGGATGCCGCGACAGGACAGCGTTGCCGTAACTGAGATTGAGCAGGCCGGTGCGGCGGTTGTTGATGCCGAAGACGCTGTGCGCGAAACGCGTGTGGACGCGCAAGTAGTCGAGGTGATCGAAATTGCCGGCCCAGCGCGAGCGCTCGTCGATCTCCTGCAAGGCCACGACATCCGGCGCCAACGCGTCGAGTAACCGCGCGATCCGACGGAGGTTCAGCCGCAGTTTGCGCTGGGAAACGAGGCCCTGCAACGGATTCAGACCGCGCCCGTGAGCAATGTTGAAGGTGACGAGACGCAGCCGCTGCATGGTGGCTTGAGCTTAAAACGCCCACCGCGCCGCGCAACGGCAATCGCGGCTCAGTCAAACGCTATCCGCGAATTTGTTCCGAGGTATTCGGCGATTTCACGCGTGACGGTGACTCCGAACTCGGCCCGCTTTTTTTCGCCAATGCCGGGGATGCCTTCGAGTTGATCGATGCTGGTCGGATAAAAATGCGCGAGCGCCCGGAGCGTGGTGTCGCCAAAGATGATGTAGGCGGGGACGTGGCGCTCGTCGGCGAGCCGCTTGCGGAGCGCGCGCAGGCGCTCGAAGAGGATTTCGTCGCACGCGATGTCGCCTTCGCGGCGAGCAGGGACGCGTTTCGCCTTCGGCAGATCCATCGGCTTCGTCAGCGTGATCGGCGTGCGCGCTTTCAGGATCGCGAGGCCGTCCTCGGTGAGCGAGAGCGTGGCGAACTCGCCTTCGTCGACGGCGACGTAGCCGAGCCGCATCAGTTCGCGGCCGACCGCGGCCCAGGCGGGTCGGGCAAATTCCCTGCCGATGCCGTAGGTCGTGAGGCGGTCGTGGCCCCAGCGGCGGATCTTGTCGGTGTCGGCGCCGGTGAGGACTTCGATGACGTGGTTCAGCCCGACGCCGAAGCGACCGGCCTGGCGGATGCGATAAACGCACGAGAGAAATTTTTGCGCGACGAGCGTGCCGTCGTAGGTCTCGCGCGGCTCGAGGCAGTTGTCGCAGGAGCCACAGTTGTCGCCAGGGAATCGCTCGCCGAAATACTCGAGCAGCTCGGCGCGGCGGCAGGCGGAGTTTTCGGCGTAGTGGACAATCTGCCGGAGCTGCGCGCGGGCTACTTCGCGTTCGTGGGCGTCGGTGATTTCGTCGAGGAAGTGCGTTTGCTTCGCGACATCGCCGGCACTGAAGAGGAGCAGACAGTCGCCCGGCAGGCCGTCGCGACCGGCGCGGCCGGTCTCCTGATAGTAGCCTTCAATGTTTTTCGGCAGGTCGTGGTGGATGATCCAGCGGACGTTCGGCTTGTTAATGCCCATGCCGAAGGCGATCGTTGCGCAGATGATGCGCACGTCGTCGCGGAGAAATGCCTCCTGATTTTCGGCGCGCGTGGCGGCGTCGAGGCCCGCGTGGTAGGCGCGCGCGGCGAACCCGCGGCTGGCGAGTCCCTCAGCCGTCTTCTCCGTGGCGGCCCGGCTCGCGCAGTAAACGATCCCGCACTCGGTCTCGCGCTTCTTCACGAACTCGACGATTTGTTTCAGTGGCTGATTTTTCGGGACAACGCGGTAGGTGAGATTCGGCCGATTGAAACTCGCGACGAACATCTCCGGCTCGCGCAGCTTCAGGTGCGTGACGATGTCGGCGCGCACCCGCTCCGTCGCGGTCGCCGTCAGCGCCATAAGCGGCACCTTCGGTAGCGCGAGGCGGAGCTGCGCGAGCTGGCGATATTCGGGACGGAAATCGTGGCCCCACTCCGAGACGCAGTGCGCCTCGTCGATCGCGAGGCAGGCGACGTTCCACGCCTTCAGATTTTCCTGCCACGAATCGAGCATGAGCCGCTCGGGCGCGGCGTAGAGAAGTTTGAACTCGCCGCGGTGCAGCCCACGCAGCCGCGCTCGCGCCTCCTTTTCGCCGAGCGAGGAATTCAAAAAAGTCGCAGCCACGCCGCTCGCCTGCATCGCATCAACCTGATCCTTCATCAACGCGATTAGCGGTGAAACCACGACGGTGAGTCCGTCGCGGACGAGGGCGGGAAGTTGGAAGCACAGCGACTTGCCGCCGCCCGTCGGCAGGAGCGCAAACACATCGCGGCCTGCGAGCGTCGCCTCGATGATCTCGCGCTGGAGCGGGCGGAAGGTCGCGTAGCCGAAGGTGGTTTTGAGTTGGCGGAGCAGATCGGGCACAGGCGCGCAGGATGGGGCGGGCGCGGCGCGTTTGCCCATGAAAAAGCGCGTTCGGCGCAGCTTGGCGTTGATAAAACGGAGCGAGTCCCTGATGTAGGTGGGCGTGATCCGCGTCTCCAGAGTCCTGACCCCGACGGTGTGCCGCCGGACAATCTTCGCCGTGCTGGCAATGGTGGCGCTTGGCTGGGCGCGTGCTGCCGACACGCGACCAGTGGTCGGACCCGGCGCGACGAAAGACGATGTCATCAACGCCTACGGCTGGCCGACCGGCCAGTCGCAGCTCGGCCCGAAGGAGATCCTCAACTATCCGCAGGGCAGCATCACCCTCGCGAACGGCCGGGTGGAGCGGGTGGATTTTTCGCCCAACGTCCCGTGGCCCGCACCGCGCCCGCGCCCTGGCACGCCCGCCGAGACCGCCGTGAAGCGTGCCGAGAGCAAATCGTTCGACCCCTGGACGACGAGTCTCCCCGAGGCCGCCGCCCAAGCCGCGAAGCAGCACGCGCACATCCTCGCCGCGTTTGTCGGCTCCGACTGGTCGCCGCCCAGCCAGCGTTTTCTCGCCGAAGTCGCCACCCATCCCGATTTCGTCAACGGACTGATGGACGCTTTTGTGTTTCTGAAACTCGATTTCCCGACGCGCATCGCGCTTCCGGCGGAATTGAAAATGCAAAACGAAGAACTCCGTGCGCGCTGCGGCGTGACCACCTACCCCGCCCTCATCGTGATCTCGCCGCGTGGTGAACCGATCGCCGTCGTCAACCTCGCGCGCGAATCCGCCGGTGACAGCTATCGCGCGCAAATCATCGCAGCGATGATGGAAGTGCGCGAGTTGATGAAACAGCGCCCGGTCGTCGCCGATCCTCCACCGGACTCCAAGGCATCGGTCGCCGACAAAAAAGCGGTGCGACTCCTGTCGGCCGCAGAAGAATCCGGCGAGGAAAGCCTCGTCAAGAGACTCGCCTCCTCCGCGGGCTGGGCGCTCACGCTCGGGCTCGGCGGCGGACTGGTGTTGGCCATCGCGCTCGTGGCGTGGATGTGGCGCAGCCGGATGGAGGCGCCTACGGCGACGACCGCCCGGCCCGACAAATTGCAGCCGAATGTGCGACTCATGGATGTGCCGACGCTCGCCGAGCTCAAAGTGCTACCGGTGGAGCGACTCCGGTTGCTGGTCGCCGCGCTCTTCGAAGCCACGGGCTATTCCGCAACGATCAACGCCGGCCCCACCGAGGTGAACATCGAGCTTCGGCGTCGCGGCCACACCCGGACCAACGTGCTCGTGTGTTGTCACCAGGAAGTTCACGGCCCGATCGGTGCGCGGCCGGTGCGCGAATTTTTCGCCACGCTGGTGGCGGCGGGCATCGAGGCGGGTTGGTTCGTGGGCACCGACGAGTTTACCGCGGAAGCCCGCAGCGTGGCCGAGGAGCGCGGGATCGAATTGATCGACGGCGAGGGTCTCATCGATCGGTTGCGGCAACTGCCGACCGCGGAGCTGGGTCAAGTGCTCTCGCGCGCCGGCGCGTAAGGCGCACGAACCGTCACCAGGCCTACGCGCTCATGCCGAGAAAACTCGCCAACGCAGCCACCGCCCCGGTGGACCGATAACCGCGGCGCACGCGCCGGGAGACGACCCGCAATTTACTCCGCTCGCGATCCGCCTTCGGATCGACGTCGCCGACGATCTCCGTGCCAGCAAGGATCGGCAGCGCGTAGTGGCCGCGGTTGCGCTTGGCCGGCGGCGTGTAGGCTTCCCAAATATAATCGAAATCCCAGAGGGCGCGTGTGAGCCGACGGTCGTAAATGAGCGGATCGAGAGGGGCCAACAGTAGCGGAGCTGCAGGAATTTCGATTTTAGATTTCTGATTTTCGATTGCCGAAAATAGCGGCGCATCTTCGCGCAGACAGTGGAGCAAGGGGCAATCGATTCCGTCGATAACCACGGGCTGGACGAAATCGCCGGCGAGGCGAAGTTCGTCGCGTTTGAGCGTGACGAGCCGGCGCTGACGCAGTTTGAGGAGCGCGAGCCAGCGAGCGGTGTCGGTGGCCGAGGGCTCGGGCGCGGCGAGCGTCGCGGCTGGGAGGACGCGTTCCGGCAAATCGTAGAGTCGGCGCTGCTGGTCGCGCCGGGCGATGAGCAGGCGGCCGTGGAAGAAAAGTTTTTGCAGCGTCGACTTCGCGAGCGTGGCGGCGCCCCAAACATTCCGGCCGCGGCGGCCATCGTGCAGGTCATCGGAGCTGAGTGGGCCGCGCGCGGTGAGTTCGGCGAGCAGCGTTGGGACGAAGTCGCGTTCGCGAGGCGTGAGCCGACCTGACCACGCACTCTGCATTGTGGTGCGACGGCGCATCGCCGATAAGAGATGCGGCCACGCTTCGAGGGAAAACGCCACGAGCACCTGCGTTTCCGGCACGTGGTGCTCGAACGCCGTGCGTGCCGCCGCCGGCAGCGGCGCACCGCCCCCGTGCAGGTGCCGCATGAGATCGCCTTCGCGGTAGCCGCTCACGCGGTGCCGCAAGATGTGATCGTGCATCCGGCCGCAGACGTTGAGCGGATCGATTTGGATGTAGCCGTGGTGGGCCAGCGCCGCCGCGAGGCTAGTGTGCGGCGCATCAAGGCCGTGTGCGCGCCGGAGAAAACGACGAGCGGCGAGCGGTGTGACGTGAAGCGCGGGAGGCACGGAAAAGTTTTCCGATTGAACGCGGGCCGCTGGAAAAAACAAGGCGCGAGGCTCTCACGCAAAGACGTGGCGGCGGTCACGACCACCTTCGCTTCCGTCCGTTCAGACTTTGGGCAGCGGGGCCGGGTGCGCGGCCAATACTTCCGCAATCGCGGCGGCGAGTTGAGTCGCCGGGAACGGTTTTGTGAGCGTCTGGTGCGCTCCGAGATTGCGCGCGTAATCCAGTCGGTGGTTGCCACCACCCGTCATGGCGATGATGCCGACATGCGGAAATTCCTCGTGTAAAATCCGGATGGTGGGAAGCCCGCCATAGGGCATCATCATGTCGGTGAGGACCAAGTCCACCGGGGTCGCGCGGATGAGTTTCACCCCCTCCATGCCATTACCGGCGACCACGGCCGTATGACCCGCGGTCCGCAGCATCTGCACTAGCAAGCCGCTGAAAATATCATCGTCGTCGATTATGAGAATGCGGGCCACGGTTCCATCTTGGCGGGAAATTCACCTCAAACCAACCCATAATATGACCGCGCGACAACTGGCCAAAAAATGCGCCTTGATGGACGTCGCTTCGGGGTCGTGACCAGAGCATCGTTCAAACCATGAATGCACCGCCCATGCTGCCCGCGACGTTGCACGCTCCGCCGGAGCGTCTGACGCCCGGTGAAATCCTCCGGCAATCTGCCGATCTGGGTGACCTCGCGGGCCTCGCCGCCTTGCTCGACTGCATGCCGGACTGGGTGATGATCCTGAACGAGCAGCGGCAGATTATTTTTGGCAATCAGGCGCTGCGAGCTTTCGTGGGCGAACCAGCCGGCGGCAACCTGCTCGGGAAGCGCCCGGGCGAATTGCTCGACTGTCAGCAGGCCGGCGTCGCACCGGCCGGTTGCGGCACGAGCGAAGCCTGCCGCACCTGCGGCGCCGTCAACGCCATCCTTGGCGCCCTCGACGGCAAGAGCGTGGTACACGAATGCCGCATCTCCAACACCACCATCGACGCCTACGATCTGCGCATCCAGGCGAGCCCGTTTCGCTGGCAGGGCAGCCATTATGCACTCGTGATCGCTGTGGACATCAGCGACGAAAAACGCCGCCAGGTGCTTGAGCGGATTTTTTTCCACGATCTCCTCAACACTGCCGGCAACCTCCAAGGCCTCTCCGAACTCATCCGGACCAATCCCGCCTCTGTGGCGGAGTTCTCGCAGGATCTGCATGAAACCGCCGAGACGCTCGTGAACGAAATCCGCAGTCAGCACTTGCTGCTGGCCGCCGAGCGCAACGAACTGCCCGTCAAGTTTTCGCCCACGGAATCGCAGCCCCTGCTCGAATCCGTCGCGCAGTCCTACCGCCATCACTCGGTCGCCAAAGGCAAGACCATCGCGATCGCCCCGGCGCCCGCACCGTTCACGATCGCAACGGATGCGACGCTGCTCCACCGCGTCCTCAGCAATCTGCTGAAAAACGCGCTCGAAGCCAGTTCGCCCGGCGCGACGATCGAGCTCGGCGCGGCCGAATCCGCCGATCGATTTGTGTTTTGGTGCCACAATTCCGGCGCCATCCCACGCCCGATCCAGCTCCAGCTGTTCCAGCGCAGTTTCTCGACCAAGGGCCCGGGCCGCGGGGTTGGCACCTACAGCATCCGACTGCTGACCGAGCGTTACCTCGGCGGTAAAGTGAGCTTCGTCTCGGAGCCGACCACTGGCACGCGTTTCGAATTGTCGTTTTCTAAAAACGCGGGCGTCGGCTCAACCGGATTGCCTCCTCACCGCGGGAAGTCATGATATAGCCATGGGAGAAATCCCGACACCGCTGCTTGACGAACCGTCGCTCCAATTGCACCCCTCGCCATGACCACGCCGCTCCACTGCCTGATCGTTGAGGACTCGGAAAACGATGCGCAGTTGCTGCTACGCCAACTCCACACCGGCGGCTACGAGGTGACGTGGCAACGCGTAGAAACCCCCGAGGCTATGCAGGCCGCGCTCACCCACCCGTCGTGGGAGATCGTGATCTCCGGCTATGAGCTGGCGCGGTTCAGCGGCCCTGCGGCGTTGGAAATTCTGCAGGCCAGCGGACTGGATTTGCCATTCATCATCGTGTCCGGCAAAATCGCCGAAGACGACGCCGTCGCGATGATGCGGACCGGCGCCCATGATTATCTCATGAAAGATCGGCTGGCCCACCTCGTGCCGGCCGTGCGGCGGGAGTTGCGCGAAGCCGTGAATCGGCGCGAGCGCCGGCGGGCGGAGGCTGAACTGCGGGTCAGCGAGGAACGCTACCGCACCCTCTTCGAAAACAATCCTCTGCCGATGTGGGTCCATGATGTCGAATCGCTGCAGTTTCTGGCGATCAACGAATCCGCCGTGCGCCACTACGGCTACACGCGGGGGGAATTTCTCGGGATGACGATTCGGCAGATCTGCCATCCCGAAGATCTGGCCGGGTTGCTGTTGCGCATTGAGCACGATCAGACCGTGGGCGAATCGGCCGGCGAAGTGCGGCACCGGCGGAAGGATGGGACGATCATTCAGACGGAGACTTTCTCCAAGCCGCTGACGTTTGAGGGCCGCGCCGCCCGGCTGGTGCTCGCGAATGACGTCACCGAAAAAAGACTGTTCGAAAAAAAATTCCTCCATGCGCAGCGGCTGGAAAGCATCGGCATGCTTGCCGCCGGCATCGCCCACGATCTCAATAACGTGCTTGCCCCGATCGTGTTTGCCGCGCCCATGCTGCGTGAACACCTGTCGACCCCGCGCGACGCGAAGATGATCGACACCATCGAGCAGAGCGCGGGGCGCGGCGCGGCGCTCGTGAAACAGATCCTCGGCTTTGTGCACACGACGAGCAGCGAGTTCCAGCCCACCCAAGTGAAACACCTCGCCCGCGACATCGCCAGCGTCATCGAGGAGACGTTCCCCAAGTCCATCGAGTTGGAGCAGCATATCCCGAGCAACCTCTGGCCGGTGCAGGGCAACGCGACGCAACTGCACCAAGTACTAATGAATCTGTGCGTCAACGCCCGCGACGCCATGCCGCAGGGTGGCAAGCTGCGCCTCGTGGCGGCCAACCGCCAACTCGACGCCGCGGAAGCCGCGACCATCCCTGGCGCTCATCCGGGCGCCTGGCTAGTGCTCGAGATCGGCGACACCGGCACGGGAATCGCGCCCGAGGTGTTGGAACAAATTTGGACGCCATTCTTCACCACCAAGCCCGCGGGCAAAGGCACCGGGCTGGGGCTCTCCACCGTGCGCAGCATTGTGCTCGGTCATCACGGCTTCATCCAACTGCAGACCGCCGCCGGCCACGGCACGACGTTCCGCGTCTTCCTGCCGGCCATCGAAAGCGAAGTTATCCGCGCGACGAGCACGACCCCCGCTGAAATCTCCGGCGGTCACCAAGAACTCATCCTGATCGTGGACGACGATGCCGCCATTCGTGGCATCGTCACCACGATCCTGGAAGAGCACGGCTATCGCGTCGTAGCCTGTGCCGACGGCGTGGAAGCGTTCGCGCAGTTTCAAGCCCAACGCGAGGCGATCGCGCTGGTCGTGACCGATGTCGACATGCCGCGGCTCGGCGGCTTGGGGCTGGTGCAGGCCATCCTGCGGATTCGCCCCGAAACCCGCATCCTCGCGATGAGCGGGTTGTCCGCCCGCTCCACCGGCGGCGCTGACCTCCCAACGATCCAAACCGTGGCGCATGCGTTTCTCCGCAAACCATTCAAAACCGAAGATCTGCTCGGCGCCGTGCACCAACTGCTGCAACGAGCCGAAAAAAACTAATCCGCCATGCCCTCTCTCCTCCTTATTGAAGACGACGCCCTCATTCGGGAGGCGCTCGCCACGGCGCTCATCGACCGCGGCTATACCGTTCTCCAAGCCGAAGATGGCGTGCAAGGCGTGAAGCGGTTTCGCGCCACGCCCACCGATCTCGTCCTCACCGACATCGTGATGCCGAACATGGAGGGCATCGCTCTGATCACGGAGTTGCGCCGCGATTTCCCGCAACTCGGCATCATCGCGATGTCGGGCGGAGTCGCGCACGAACCCGACCTCTACCTGAAAATCGCCGGCAAGTTCGGGGCCAATCGCACCCTCCGGAAACCCTTCGACCTGCCGACGCTGCTCGCCGCCGTCGCGGAAGTGCTCGCCACCACCGGCCGTAATCGCACCGCATGATTACCTCAAGTCGGAGCCGGGACGGACCGAAGATTAGAAAAAGATGTCGGGTTCCCTTATGAATCACCGCGCTGGGAAACTGGTCGCGCTGACGTTGATCTGCGCGCTCACCCCGCTGCGGCTCGACGCGGTGACGCTCGCCGACCTGCTGGGCGATCCGAAGCTGACGCCGAAGCGTTTCGCCGCGGAGTTTGAGCGCTTCGAGTATGAATTTCACCCCGAGGTGCAGCCAGCCGATGTGTTTCTCGAATCCGAACGCGGCGATTGCGACGACTACGCGGTCCTCGCGGATTACGTGCTGACGCGGAAAAACTTCCCCACCCGGCTGGTGCGCATCTCGCTCGTGGGCCGCATCGCTCACGACGTCTGCTACGTGATTCCCAGCAAAGCCTATCTCGACTACAACAACCGGAAATATGCCCGGAATCTTGAGAGCAGCGGCCGCCGCCTGCGCCAAATTGCAAATGAGGTTGCCGACTCATTCGAGGCCAACTGGACTTCCGTCTCGGAATATACCTACGACTATAACACCGAGAGGAAGACCTTTCGCGTCACCGTCGTAAAAACTGATCCCCCCGCCCGCGATCCCGACGCCTAAACCGCGCCCCGCCATGCCCGACCTCCCGCCCACCTCGCCGCCGCCGGATCGCACGATTCGGCGGATGCTCGCGTTATTCGCGATCATCTCGGCCGTGCTCATCGCGGTGGTCGCCATCGCGGTGCGCAACATCAACCGCGCCGAGACGAGCAGCGACTGGGTGAACCACACCCACGCCGTGATTCTCGAGGCCGATGCCGTGCTCGTCGGCGTGCATGCCGGGGAGAGCGCGCTGCGGACGTTTGCGATGACGGGCGATGCCCGCGATCAAGCCGCCGCCCGCGAGGCGTTTGCCGCCATGAGCGAAGACTTGGAAATCGCCAAGGCCCTCACACGCGACGCGCCGCCCCAGCACGAGCAGATCCTCCGGCTCGAGGCGCTCGCGACCAAGCGGGCCGACATCGCGCAACGCGTGTTCGCCGCGTGGCCAGCCGACCAGCCGGAAGCCATCCGCCTGTTGACGGGGGCGGAAGCTACCGCCGCCTCGATCGGTGAAATTCGCCGCATCGGCGACAAGCTGAAGGACGACGAAATGGCGCTACTTGCGGAGCGCGACACCGCTTCCTACCTGCAAGCCCAGACCACGCGCTGGACGGTCTGGAGCGGCGTGGTGCTCGATTTTATCCTGCTCGGTCTCGTCGCCTGGCTCATCCGCGACGATCTCGCCGCACGGCGCCGCATCGCCGCCGCGCTCGAGCAGGCCAACGCGCAACTCGAGACCAAGGTGCGGGAGCGCACCGCCGAACTTTCCACCACCAACGAAAAACTCGTCGCCGAAAATCTGGAGCAACGCTGGGCCCAGCAGGCTGCCGAACACCAACTGCGTTACTATCAGATCGTGTTCAACTCCCTCAATGATCTCGTGCTCGTCATCACGAAGGCGATGAACATCTCGCGGGTAAATTCCGCCGTCACCCGCGTGACCGCCCACGATCCCTCGGCCTTGATCGACCGGCCACTCGCCAGTTTCGTGCAACTCGCCGACCACGCGGAAGCCGCCCTCGATCCGCTCGCGCAGGCGCTGCGCGAAGGCCGCGAGGTGCGCTCGCAACCCGCCGTAATCACTGATGCCCGGGGCCGCCGGGTGCCGGCGCGGCTCACGCTGTTCCCCGTGCGCGACCGCGACAAGGTCGTCGGCGGAGTGGTCGTCCTTGAACTGCTGACGCTCGATTCGTCACCCGCCGCCTAATCGCTTTCGGCCGCCTCCATGAAAAAACACATCTTAATCGTCGATGACGAAGTCGAGATTCGCGACTTGCTCCAACTCTTCCTCACCAGCAGCGGCTACCGTGTGTCGGCGGTCGAAACTTCGCTTGAGGCGCAACGCCTCGTCCTGACCGACAAGCCCGACCTCATTATCTCCGATCTCCAACTGGAGGATTCGGACGGGCTCGAGATGATCGAGAAGTTGCGGGCCACGCTGCGCGACACTCCGGTCATTCTGCTCACGGGCGTGCTGTTCGATGCGCAGTCGTTTCGCGACACGCTCAGCAAAAAGGTCTCGTTGTATTTGATCAAAACCACCCCGCTGGCCCGCATCAAAGTGGAGATCGACCGGCTGCTGGGCAAGTAGGTCGGCGCGCTGGCCAGCACTCGCATCTCACGCGCAGGCGACGGCCAACCGCCCGGCCGCACGCGGTCGCTCGAACCATTCCGCCGGCTCCGCGTCCAGCGAAAATTCGGGGCACGCCTCCGCCAGCTGCGAGCGCAGATTCTGGCGGGCGCGAGCGATGCGACTTTTGACCGTGCCGACGTTGATGCCGAGGGCGGCGGCGATTTCGTCGTAGGAGTGGTGTAGCTGGTTGCGCAAGGTGAGGATTTCGCGGTGACGGGCGTCGAGTTTCTCCATGCACGCGGCGACGAGCGCGGCGAACTCACTCGTCACCGCCTCCTGCGCCGGATCCGCCGCCTCGCCCGCGATGAGATCGGCAAACGTCGCGGTGCTGTCCGCGGTGAGCGTGTGATCAAGCGAGAGCGTGGCATGCCGGCGGCGACGGAAAAAATACCAGTAGCGGTTACGCGCGAGGTTAAGGGCGATGCGGTGCAGCCAGGTGGCGAGCGAGGAATCGCCGCGAAAGCGCGCGAGACTGCGGTGGGCGCGAATGAAGGTGTCCTGCGCGATTTCCTCGGCGTCGGCGTGGTTGCGCAGCAACGATACAGCGACCGCGAAGATTTTTTCGCGATGGCGGGTCATGATTTCGACAAAGGCGGACTCATCGCCGGCATGAAAACGGCGGACGAGGGCGGCATCATGCGCGGCGGCCGCCTGCGCCCCAAGCCGGCGCTCGCCCACCGGTGCGGTGGCGTTCCAAGCGGCGCGATCCGAGGCGCGGGCGGGAGAAGTCGGGGCCGGAGAAAAAGCGTAAGTCATGGAGGACATTGGGTTGAGGATGCGAATGCTCCTTTCCTCTACCTCGCCGCATGCCAGCGAACCGCGCAGCGGCGGAAGTCACTGGACCACCGTCGGGTTAAAAATTCAGGCACCAATTTCCGTCCGCTCGCCGGTCGCGAAATCGTGCAAGCTGCGCGGTGCGCCAGGCCCGGATCGTGCAGGGTGCAGCGCATGCGTTCGACTCCCGCGCAAGCGAAAAAACCGGCGTTACGATTTCGCGAACACTTACCGAACGTGTGCTCGGGACTTGACTGCTATTTTTGAGAGGTCTTGCCTTCTTTTCAACCAGCTGCCGACGACACCGCCGACACACCACATAATACGTAACCAAGAGCTATGAAAAAAACCGCGATCAAATACCTGCTGAGTTGCCTGCTTGCCGTAAGCAGCGTTCTCGCACCCACCGTCTTGGGTCAAGGCGTGGCCTCCTCCACCATTAGTGGCACCGTTCTGGACGCCTCGGGCAAACCGTTAGTCGGTGCCCTTGTCACTGCGGTCCACGGTCCGACTAATTCCAGCGTCACCACGCTGACCAATGCCTCCGGCCGCTACAATCTGCCCGGTCTGCGCGTCGGTGGTCCCTACATCGTGAGCGCCACCGCCAACGGCGTGAAGACCAAGGAATTGACCGACGTAAATCTTGAACTGAGCCAAGTCTACACTGCCGATCTTGCGGTCGAAGGCGCCGGTGAAGTCGTGAAAATGCAAGCCTTCATCGCCACCGCCGGCGCCGATGCGCTCTTCGACAGCTACGTCACCGGCAGCGGCACCGATCTGGGCCAGCGCCGCATCGACGCCACGCCCACCATCTCCCGCGCGCTCACCGACTTTGCCCGCCTCGATCCGCGCGTGACCATCACTGACAAGACGAATGGCGAACTCAGCGTCAGCGGCCAAAACGGCCGTTACAACTCGATCCAAATCGACGGCGTGCGCTCGAACGACGTGTTCGGCCTCACCAGCAACGGGCTGCCCTCGCAGGGCAACCCGATCTCGATGGACACGATCGAGGCCTTCAACGTCGAAGTCTCGCCCTACGACATCACGCGCAGCGGCTTCACCGGCGCCTCCATCAACGCCGTCACCAAGAGCGGCACGAATGAGTTTCACGGTTCGTTGCAATACATTTGGACCAACCAGAACATGCGCGCGAAGAACGAGGATCCGACCAACGTCAACTACGGCCTGCGCGAACGTTTCAGCGAAAAGACGATGGCCGCGACCCTCGGCGGCCCGATCATTAAGGACAAGTTGTTCTTCTTCGGCTCCTATGAAAAATACACGCGCACCGACCCGGTGCCGACGCCTGGCTTCCAGCCGTCCGATGCCGCGGTGGCGCAAATTCTCTCCGCCTTCAAGGCTTACAATTACGACCCCGGCGTGCTGACCAACTCTGGCAATCAGGAAAAGAAGGATAACAAGATTCTCGCCAAGTTGGACTGGAACATCAGCGATGCGCAGCGCCTGAGCGTCCGCTACAACCGGACCGTCGGCGAGCAGCCCATCTTCCAAGACTTCACGACGAGCAATGCGATTTCCTTCAGCAATCACTGGTATGTGAATCACCAGAAGGACACGAACTACGTCGCCACGCTCTACAGCAATTGGTCACCCAACTTCAAGACCGAGACCAAGGCAGCCTTCAGTATTTACCAAACCGATCGCACCCCCAACGGCACCATTTTCCCGCAGGTCATCATTGGTTCCGTGCCCAACGCGGCAGGGACGGGCACCGGCAGCGTGTTCATCGGCACGGAAAACTCGACGCAGTTAAATCACCTCAAGGTCAACAACAACAACTACACGTTTACCGGCACCTATCTGCTCAATGATCACACGATCACGTTTGGCGCCGACTACGAAACGAACCACTTCTGGAATGCCTTTGCACAGGGTATCGATGGCGCTTACGGCACCAGCACCAGCGCCACTGGATTTGCCTATTCCGCCCTGAGCGCCACGGGTATCAGCGGCATCGCCACCAACTACTCCTACAGTTACTCGCCAACGGGTGGCTCGCTCGCCGCCGACTGGGGTTACCAGAATCCGGCACTCTTCGTGCAGGACCAGTGGCACTTCAACAGCCGTCTCACGATCACCGCCGGCCTGCGCCTCGACATGTTCTCCTCCGACAAGCCTGGCTATAACGCGGCATTGAGTAATTACGCCTGGCCCACCGCCGGAGGCCGCACGATCAATAACAGCAACTCGTTCGACGGCCAGAAGCTCGTCGCCCCGCGCGTCAGCTTCAACTACGCGATTGATTCCGACCGCAAGACGCAGCTCCGCGGCGGCATCGGCGTCTTCCAAGGCAAGGGTCCCGGCGTCTGGATTTCGAACAACTTCTCGAACAACGGCGCACTTATCGCCCAGTCGACCAAGGCGACGCTGGCCACCAGCGGCATCACGAACATCACGTTCTCGGCCGATCCGACCAAGCAATACTCCAGCACCGCCGCCCCGACTTACGCGGTGAACATGATGGACGACAATTTCAAGCTGCCCAGCGCGATGAAGATGAATCTCGCGGTCGACCGTAAACTTCCGTGGGGCGGGCTCGTCGCCACGTTGGGTTACGATGAAACCAAGACGCTCGAGAACTATTACTATCAGGATCTCAACCTCCTGCCGGTCGGCACCCTGCCCGATGGCCGTGTGCGCTACAGCGGCCGCGTGAATCCGGGCTACACGAACGTGTTCCTCATGAAGGACACCAAGAAGGGCGACGCGTATAACTTCACCACCGAAATCAAGAAGCCTTGGAAGAACCACTGGTTCGGCACGTTCTCCTACACCTACGGCTCCGCGACGGACGTCAGCCCGGTCACGTCCAGCACTGCCGGCTCCAACTACGGCGCCCGTATGGCCTTCAACCCGAATGACGATCAGCTCGGTATCTCGAACTATCAGGTGAAGCACCGTTTCGTCGTGAACGCTTCGCGCGAGCTCACGTTCTTCAAGAACTACCGCACCACCGCCTCGCTGTTCTATGAAGCCCGGTCCGGCCGCCCCTACAGCTACGTCTTCAGCAGCGACGTCAATGCTGACACCGCCAACCAGTCGAACGATCTCTTCTACGTTCCAAATGGTCCGTCCGACCCGAAGGTCCGCTTCACCACTCAGGCGCAGTCCGATGCGTTCTTTGCTTGGTTGAGTGGCATGAGCGACCTCAAAGGCTATGCCGGCAGCGTCGTCCCGCGCAATAGCGCCACGAGCAAGTGGATTCACCAACTCGACTTCAACCTCTCGCAGGAGATTCCGATTTGGGGCAACACGAAGGGCGAATTCCGCTTCGACATCCTTAACCTCGGCAACCTCATCAATAGCCACTGGGGTCGCTTCAACCAGATTGGTTTCCCTTATAATTACTTCGTAAATTCCGCGACGTATGATGCCGTCGCGAACCAATACGTTTACAATTATACCGGCACACCCCGCGGCCAGCTCCTCGACAATACGCTCACTCGCTGGCAAATGCAGGCCACCGTGCGCATCAAGTTCTAATCGAGCCGAACTAGCGCTTCACTCCTCAGGCGGCCGCGAAACTCGCGGCCGCCTTTTTTTGTGCCGGTCACCGACAAAGTTTCCGATCACTCACGCCTTCGCAGGAGAAATATCGCTACCGCTCTGAATCTCGCACCTGCGGTCACCGCGCCGTCGCCGGTGAGGGAGCGTTACTCGCAATCGGAGGTTTGGGCCGCAGCGAATCTAGCGTGGTGACATAATCGCGCACGCCGGCGGCCAGCGCCTCGGCGATTTGCTGGCGGAAAGCCGGCATGGCGACCCGACGGGCGTCATCCTCGTTCGTGAGGATGGCAGGTTCGACGAGCACACCGGGACACTTGAGTGTTTTCAGCACCGCCCAATGCGCGATTTTCTTTCCGCGATCCTCGGTCTTGAGCGTGTGCAGAATCTGCCGGTGCAGCGCACCGGCGAGGGTCGCGCTCCAATGATCGAAGCGGTTGACGGGTTGATCGTTCAACTCCAGCGCGGTGTCGTCGTGCGATAGCTGGCCCCACCAGTCGGTCGCGTGCTGGGCCCGCGGTGCATAGGTGAAAACCTCGGTGCCACGGGTGTCTTTAGTGGCGGCGTTGAAGTGGATGCTGATAAACAGATCGGCGTGCGCGCGGTTCGCGAAGTCTGGCCGCAGTGCGAGGTCGAGGGCTTTGTTGCCAGAGAGCGCGGTATCACTCTCGCGCGTCAATACGACCTTGTAGCCCACGGTCTCGAGGAGTGTTTTCAGGCGCAACGCCACATCGAGCGTCAGGATTTTCTCCTTCAGGCCAAATGCCTTGTTTTCTGCGCCCGGATCTTCGCCGCCGTGACCCGGATCGAGGACGATGATTTTGGGCGCGGGCAGCAGCGTGCTGGTGAGGCCGGGGTGCAGTAACGGCGCGAGCGTGCGCTCGGCGTCGGTGCGGCTAATGAAGAGGTGACCGTCGCGCTGGAACACTTTTTCGCCGAGAAAAATTCGCAGCCCGTTGACGCCAGCCTCGCGGCTGTCGGCAGTGAGTTCGGCCCGGTTGGCCGGGTTCGATTTGTCGATGAGCTTGAGCGTGCGCAGTGGATCGGTCCACGTGCCCTTGCAGCCCAGCCAGAGGGCCAGATCGGTAGCAGTCACGAAATCCACCCCGCCGAGGCGCAGGCCGGTCGGCAGTGCCGGCGTGACGAACGGTCGCGCCGGTGGCGCACGAACCGTCGTAGGTGCGGTCGGTGGCCCCGCTGGTGCGGCTCGCAAACCGGAGCCACCCAGCAGCGTGAGCGTGCCCAGTGCGACGAGACGTGAAGCCGCCGACAGCATGGCGGCAGCAGCTTACTCGCTGTCGTCCGAGTCGGATCCGCCCGAGTCGTCGTGTTCCGGCTCCGCGTCGTCGAGGTGAATGAATTTCGGCTTGCGCTTGTTCACCGGCAGCGGCGTGAGCATGACGTGAATGTTACGACCGATCAGTTTCGGATCGGCGTCGGGGTGGCCCATGCCGGCGAGGTCGGCGACCGCGCGTTTCATCAAGTCGAAGCCGAGCTCGGTATGCGCCATTTCGCGACCACGGAACTTGAGGCGAAGCTTCACTTTGTTGCCGTGGTTGAGAAAACCCTCGGCGTGACGGAGCTTCGTCTCGAAATCGTGCGGCGCGATACGCGCGGTGAACTCGATTTCCTTGATCTTGCTCGCGGTGGTCTTCGCGTGGGAGTGCTTCTTCTGCTCCTCGTAAACCCACTTGCCGAAGTCGACGATCTTGCAGACCGGCGGGACGGCGTTGGGCGCGAACTCAACGAGATCAAGGCCGTTATCGAGCGCGAGATTGATGGCTTTAGGCGTGTCCATAATCCCGAGTTGCTTACCTTCGGGGGAAATCACGCGGACCTGCGGAACCTTGATGCGGTGGTTGCGGCGGATGGCCGCGAACGGATCGACATTGCGTCGCTGGTAAGAGCCGGGGCGGTTGCCGCCACCGGGAGAAGGAAACGAAGTAGCCATCAATAAGAGGTTGCGGTGCGGTGCGGTAGTTTAGGTCGGCGAGGCTTTTCACCGGGAAACGCCCTCGGAGCAAGGGTTATTTCCGAGGAGAAAACGCCCCTGGCCCGTCACACACTGAAACTCTCGCCGCACGAACAGCTCGCCTTGGCGTTTGGGTTGCTGAACTTGAAACCGCCTGCGACCATCGCATCCGAATAGTCGAGGTGCGTGCCCTTGAGGTAGAGCGCGCTCTTGCTGTCCACGACGACCTGAGCGCCGCCCGTGCGCACCAAGATGTCACCCCGCTTCGGTTCCGGCACGAATTTCATCTTGTAACTGAGTCCGTTGCACCCGCCGCCCGAAATGGCCAGCCGCAGGTAGTCGCCCTGTTTTTCGCGCGCGATCAGCTTGGCGACCTTGGCGGCAGCGGCGCCAGTGAGGCGCACGAGGTTCTCGTTCCCCTCGCGCACACCCTCGGGAAGAGGCAGAGCGGACGCGGTCGGTGGAGCGGTGATGGTCGCAGAGTCGGACATGGAGAGTTCCACTATCGCGCAGCACGAAACTTTATCAAGCGGCGCGCCACCGTTACCGCGTTCGCGAAACTCGTCGCACTCGCGACGCCCTTCCCCGCGATACTAAACGCCGTGCCGTGATCCGGGCTCGTTCGCACATGCGGCAGCCCGAGTGTGACGTTCACCGCCGTGTCGAAATCGATCACCTTCAGCGGCGCGAGGCCCTGATCGTGGTAGAGCGCAATCACGACGTCGAACTCGTCGCGCAGCGCGCGTGCAAACAGCGTGTCGCCCGGCTCGCAGAGCGAGAGCCCGGGAAATTCGGCGCGGATGTGGCCGAGCGCGGGATTCAGGAAATCTTTTTCCTCGGAACCCAGCAACCCGCCCTCGCCGGCGTGCGGGTTGAGCCCGCACACCCCGATCCGCGGGTTGGCAATGCCATCGGCTCGCGCGAGTGAGTCAGCCGCTGCAACTGAGCGGTGCAGCAAGTGCGGCCCGAGCAAGCGCGAGACTTCGTGCAGCGGCACGTGCCACGTCGCGAGCACCACGCGCAATTTTCCGCCGCAAAACGCCATCACCGGCTCGCCGCCCCAGCGCGCCGCGAAAAATTCGGTCTGACCAGGAAACGGATAACCAATTTTCGCCAACTCTGCTTTGCTCACTGGCCCGGTGACAACGCCTGAAAATTCGCCAAGCTTCGCTCCCGCCGCCGCCCGCTCCATCGCCGCCCACGCCACCAGCGCGCCCTCGCCGGTTGGCTCGCCCGGTGTTACGAAAAAACCTTCCAGCCCGACCGCGATTTTCTCCGCCGCCGTGTCGAGTGCCGCAAGCCAGTGCGCCGGCCCGATCACGGCCACCTCACTCGCCTTACCCGCGTGCATTGCGAGCCACGCTGCGATCACTTCCGGCCCGACACCGGCCGGATCGCCGCACGTAATGGCGAGTTTAGCTGACATCGTCAGCGGGACTCTCAGCTGCGCGGCGGGCGCGGGCGAAGCTGCGCTTGCCCTCGGCGAAAAACGCGAGGAAACGGCGCGCTTCCGTCGACGAAAACTTTCCGCCAGCAAGCGCCGCGGCCGCAACGCCGCGGATGTTGCCCGGCGTGAAATACACTTCTTGAAACGCCGCCTTCAGCTCCGCCATCGCCGTGCGCGGGACCGCGCGCCGGCGGAGGCCCACGACGTTGAACCCGATCACCTCGTCGCGCTCGGCGACCATCATGAAATGAGGCACATCCCGCGTGATCGAGGCGTGGCCCGCCACCATGACGCTTTCGCCGATGCGGCAGAACTGGTGCACTGCCGCGCCGCCGCCGAGAAAAGTGTGGTCGCCCACGCTCACATGGCCAGCGAGCAGCGCCGCGTTCGCGAAGACGACGTTGCTGCCAATCTCGCAGTCGTGCGCCGCGTGGCTCGCCGCCATGAAAAAACAATTCTCACCCACCGTCGTGAACTTACCCGCGCTAATCGAGCGGTTGATCGTCACGTGCTCGCGGATGACGGTCCCCGCACCGATGCGCACGCCGGTCGCGAGCGCGCGGTCGAATTTCAAATATTGCGGATCACCGCCGAGCACCGCGAACGGATGCACCACCACACGATCGCCCAGCACGCAGTGTTTCGTGACGACCGCGTAGGCCATGATATCGCAATCGGCGCCAAGTTGCGCACCGGGCTCGACGATCGCAGTCGGGTGAATCCTGGTCGCACTCACGAACGCGGGTTCAGCTCAGCGCGATCATTCATTCGCTTCAGTTCCTTGTAGCACCGATACGCCCAGTATTGGGCGGCGTAGGCGCAACAGAGGATGAAGAAGCCGAAGATGCCGGTGGTGATGTTCATTATTGGGGTGAGGTAATCATGGTTTCGCGCGCCGCGCCGCGCCGGGCCGCTCGGTCAGCAAATCGAGCTGCGTATCCTTCAGCAGATCGTAGTTTTTCAGGAGGCGCATGACCTGAAGGGTGTCACTCTTCGAGTAGTTCTGGTTGGGCTCAATCTTGTCGAGGATATCGAGCAGCATGGCGCGAAACGAAATGATCGCGTCCACTCCGCGGGCTTTCAGCAACTCAACGCTCTGCGACCGAAACGGCTCCGCCGTCGGGAGGCTCGGCAACACCAGAATCTTCGTGAGCGTGCCGCCCGGATCGTCGGGCGTGTCGGCCGGAAAGAGGCGCGCCGCCTCCTTCAGCACGCTCTGCTGGAGAAAGCTGAAAATATCCGGGCTGCTCTTCAGCATATTCGGAGTAAACGCCATCGTGTGCCAGCCCTTCACCGCGATGACAGCCTTGTGCACGAACGAGAGTTCGTTCGAGAAAAGGAAAAAGTCCGGCTTGCGCGCACCGCGCTCCCACGCGGGGTTGAAGACCACCAGATCGATCTCCTCCTCGCCGGTCTTGCGCCGGGCGGACACCTGATACTTGCGGGCCTGGCGGACCAGAAATCCGTTTTGCTCGAAATACTCGCGGACAATGCCTTCGTCGATCGCAGACATGACAGAAGGGATTAACCACGAAACCCACGAAGCACACGAAAAATTTCCGACCGTCTCAGTCCGCTCCTTTTCGTGGTGACTATTTCAGGTCGCACCCACCGAGCGGAAGCACGCCTCGGCCAGCGCCGGAGTCACATAATCATTCGTCGCCGCCTCGCCGATTTTTTTCAACACGACGAAACGCGGCAGCCCGGCGCGGACTTTTTTGTCCCGCGCCATCGCGGCCATTAGCGCCGCCAGCGGCAACGGCGCCCGCAGCCGAGTCGGCAACGCGTGGGCTGCCAACATCGCGGCGATGCGCGACTCGTCCGCTGCAGTGACAAACCCCAATTCGCGCGAAAGCCGGGCCGCGGCAACCAGTCCGATCGCAACGGCTTCGCCGTGCAAATATTCGCCGTAACCCGCAGCGTTTTCGATCGCGTGACCGAAAGTATGACCAAGGTTAAGGAGCGCGCGCCCGCCGTCCTTCGCGGATTCAAATTCATCTGCCTCCACGATGCGTGCTTTCGCCGCGCAGCAGCGGCGGATCACCGAGGCCAAGTCGGCGCTCGCGACGGTGAGGGGCGATTTTTCCAATCGCGCGAACAGATCGGCGTCACCGAGCAGCCCGTATTTGATCACTTCGGCGAGACCGGCGGCAAACTCGCGCGGCGGCAGCGTGGCGAGCAGCATCGTTGAAATAAATACGCCGCGCGGCTGGTGAAACGCGCCGGCGAGGTTTTTCCCGGCGGCCAGGTTGATGCCGGTCTTCCCGCCGACCGAACTGTCCACCATCGCCAGCAGCGTCGTCGGCACCTGATAAAAATCGATCCCGCGCAGCCAGCTCGCCGCCGCAAAGCCGCCGAGATCGCCGATGACGCCGCCGCCCACGGCGAAGAGCGCCCCACCGCGATCGAGTTTTTGCGCCGCGAGGAAATCCAGCATACGGCCGAGACCGGCGATCGATTTGGTCCCCTCGCCCGGTTCGACGGCTAGGATCGGTGCATCGCCAAACATCGCCCCCAACGCGCCGGCCTGGGCGCGCGCGAAATTCTGGTCGGTGAGCACGGCGATCCGGCGGCCCGCCGACACGAGCCGCGTAATCTCGCCACGCACCTCCGCGGACAAATCCGCGCCGAACCGAATCGGATAGCTGCGCGTCCCGAGGCTGACGTTAAGCGTGTCGACCATGCCGCAGAAAACGCGAGCGGACGCAGCGCGTCGAGGAGAAGTTGCCACGCAACCACCACTCCGCCCTTGCCGTCTCATGGTCTCGCCGGTTGCTTGCCGGCACCCCATGCGCCTCCTTCTCGTCTCTCTCCTCGCGTTGACTTCTCAGCTGGCGCGCGCCGCCGACTCCGACGTGCTCGCGCAGCTCCACCCCGGCCACCCGCGGCTGCTGTTCACCGATGAGCAACTCACCGCCGCCGTCGCTGCCGCGAAAACCGATCCGCTCCGCGCGCAACTCCACGCCCGCATTGTCGCACTCGCCACCGCCGAACTCGCCACGACACCGATCAAGCATGTGCTCATCGGCCCGCGTCTCCTCGACAAATCGCGCACCGCCATCGCCCGGGTGCTGACGTGCGCGATGGCGTTTCGGCTCACCGGTGATGAGCGCTTCGCTGCGCGCGCCAAAAAAGAATTGTTCACCGCCGCCGCCTTTGACGACTGGAATCCCTCGCACTTCCTCGACGAGGCCGAGATGAGCTTCGCCTTCGCGATCGGCTACGACTGGCTTTACGGCCAGCTCACGCCCGCCGAGCGCTCGACGCTGAAGGCCGCCATGCTCAAGAATGGACTTTCGTTCGCGCCCGCCGCTTACGCCGCTGGTGGACCAACCGACAAACGCCTTTGGTTTGTCACCGCGGCGCACAACTGGAACCAAGTCTGCAACGGCGGCCTGCTCGCCGCCGCCCTCGCCCTCGCCGACGAGGAGCCAGCGCTCGCCCGCCTCGTCATCGCCGGTGCCGTGAAATCGCTGCCGCTCGCGATGGCCGCCTACCAGCCAGACGGCGCGTATCCCGAGGGTCCGGGCTACTGGGGTTACGGCACCTCCTACAATGTCATCGCGATCGCCGAGCTTGAGAGCGCGCTGGGCACGGATTTCGGCCTGAGCTCGGCGCCCGCATTCGATCGCACTGCACTTTACCGCCTCTACGTGCAGAGCCCCGCGGGCCCGGCGTTCAACTACGCCGATGGCGGGGCGGGCATCGGCGCCGAGGCGGAATACGCCTGGCTCGCCACGCGCTATGATCACCCCATGGCGCTCGCCCACAGCCGCTCGCTACTCGCCGAAGCCGCCGCGAAGAAAAACGGCACCCGCGAAGGCGATCGTTTCTTCGCGCTGCACGCGGTGTGGTTTCCCGCCGAGCCGCGCGCCGACATTGCCAACGCGCCACTCGACGCCCGGTTCCGCGGCTACGCCGAACTCGCCCTCTTCCGCAGCGCGTGGCACGACCCGCGTGCACTCTTCGTCGGCTTCAAGGCCGGCCGCAACGACGTCAACCACGCCCACCTCGACCTCGGATCGTTTGTCCTCGATGCCGACTGTGTGCGCTGGGCGCAGGACCTCGGCCCCGACGACTATAACCTGCCCGCCTACTTCGGCGCGAAGCGCTGGACTTACTACCGGCTCAACAACCACAGCCACAACACGCTCACGCCCGCCGACGCGCTTCAGAACCCGAAAGCCGTCGCGCCGATCGTCGCCTTCGCCTCGGGTCCGATGCGCGCCTTTGCCATCGCCGATCTCACGGACGCCTATCCAGGCGCGGCCAAAAAAATCCTCCGTGGAGTGGCACTGCTCGACCGCGCCCGCGTGCTGGTGCAGGACGATCTATCCGGAGTTAAACCCGGCACCGCACTCACCTCGCGCCTGCTCACCGGCGCGAAAGTCGCGCTCTCGCTCGATGCGCGCAGCGCCACACTCACGCAAAACGGCCGCACGCTTCGCGTCGAGATCCTTGCGCCCGCCGGCGCGAAGTTTTCCGCGCTGCCAGCAAAACCGCCTACCGCCGGCGAAAAACCAAACGACGGCGTCACCGCGCTCACGGCGGAATTCTCCTCCGCCGCGCCCGAGGCGCGCCTCGCCATCCTGCTCACGCCCGTCGGCGATCACTGGCCGGCGTCGCTGCCAGCGCCCACGCTAACCTCACTCACCGACTGGAAATGAACCTTCCGCCCGATCGCACCGGCGAAATCATCACCCAGTTTCGCAACAGCCTCCGAACGATCGTCCTTGGCACGGTCTCTGCGGAGGGCGAACCGGAAGCGTCGGTCGCCGCCGCCGTGCTCGGCCAGGGCGGGACACTGGTCATCTATGTCAGCGGTCTGGCCGCACACACCCGAAATCTTCGCGCCAATCCCCGCGCCAGCGCGTTGCTCGCGGAGGACGAATCTGCCGCCACAAACCCCCTCGCGCGCCGGCGACTGTCCCTCGCCTGCACCGCCGCAGCCGTCCCGCGCGATGGGGCGGAATTTCTGCCACTCGTCGCGGAATTCCGCGCGCGCTTCGGCGCCACGATCGATCTGCTCGCGGCGATGCCTGATTTTCAGCTTATCCGCCTCACCCCGCAACGCGGCCGACTCGTCGTCGGCTTCGGCCAAGCTTTCGAGATCGAGCCGCGCGACTGGTCGATCAAGGCGCGCGTCATGCCCTGAGTGTTGGCGCCGAAATCCGCCCACCGGACCACAACGAGATAAAGTTAGACCAACTGGACGCTCGTTCCGCGCCGAGGCGTTTGTTTTGTTTAGATTTCCTCCCGATGAAAAAATCCCGCGCACACTTCCCCCGCCTCAAACCGATCGCCTACGAAGGCCCCGGCACGGCGAATCCCCTCGCGTTTCGCCACTACAACCCCGACGAAAAGATCGACGGCCGGACGATGAGCGCGCACCTGCGTTTCTCGATCGCCTACTGGCATTCGTTCCGCGGCACCGGCACCGATCCATTCGGACCGGGCACGATTCAGCGCCCGTGGGAAAAAGGCACCGATCCCGTCTCGGTTGCGCTGGTGCGGATGGATGCGGCGTTCGAATTTTTCCAGAAAATCCGCGCGCCGTTCTGGGCGTTCCACGATCGCGACATTGCGCCCGAGGGCCGCTCGCTCGCCGAATCGAACCGCCACCTAGACAAGATCGTCGCGCACGCGAAAGAACTCCAGAAAGCGACCGGCGTAAAGCTCCTCTGGGGCACGGCGAACCTGTTCTCCAATCCGCGTTTCATGTGCGGCGCCGCGACGAATCCCGATGCGCACGTCTTCGCCTACGGCGCGGCGCAGGTGAAAAAGGCGCTCGACGTTACGAAGCAGCTTGGCGGCGAGAACTATGTTTTCTGGGGCGGCCGCGAAGGCTACGAGACGCTCCTCAACACCAACCTGAAGCGGGAGCAGGATCACCTCGCGGCGTTTCTGCACATGGCGGTCGATTATGCGAAGAGCATCGACTTCAAGGGCCAGTTCCTCATCGAGCCGAAACCGAAGGAGCCGACGAAGCACCAATACGACTTCGATGTCGCCAGCGGCATTGCGTTTCTGCGCACCTACGGGCTGGAAAAGCATTTCAAGTTCAACATCGAGACGAACCACGCGACGCTCGCCGGCCACACCTTCAACCACGAAATCGAAGTCGCCGCCGCGCAAGGTATGCTCGGCTCGATCGATGCCAACACCGGCGATCAGCTCCTCGGCTGGGATACTGACCAGTTCAACACCGACGTGAAGGAACTCACGCTCGCGATGGTTTCCATCCTGCGGACCGGCGGCCTCGGCACCGGCGGCTTCAACTTCGATGCCAAGCTCCGGCGCCCGTCGATCGACGCCGACGATCTTTTCCACGCGCATATCGGCGGGATGGATGCCTACGCTCTCGCCTTCAAGATCGCGCGGCAGATTCTCGCCGACGGAAAATTCGAGGCGTTCATCGCCGATCGCTACGCGAGCTTCGACTCCGGCTACGGTCGCGACATCGAAAAGCGTCGGACGAATTTCCGGGAGTTGAACAAGCTCGTGCTCGGCCAACTCGGCGAACCGAAGCCGCGCTCGGGCAAGCAGGAATATTTGGAGAACCTCCTAAACACCTACTTGCACGGCTGAGTTTTTCCCCTGATGTCTTGCGCATGAGTGGCAAGCCAATCCGCTGGGGCATCCTGAGCACGGCCCAGATCGCGCGGAAGAACTGGCGCGCGATCCAGCTTTCCGGGAATGGCATCGTCGCCGCCGTTGCGAGCCGGACGCTCGCGAGCGCGGAGCGTTTCATCGCGGAGAATCAGGCGATCGCGCCGTTCGCGTCGGCGCCGCGCGCGCTCGGCAGCTACGAGGAATTGCTCGCCGTGCCGAACATCGACGCCGTTTACATTCCGTTGCCGACTGGACTGCGGAAAGAATGGGTGCTCCGTGCGGCGGCGGCCGGCAAACACATCGTCAGCGAAAAGCCCTGCGCCACCAACGTCGCCGATTTGCGCGAAATGATCGAGGCCTGCCGGCGCCAGGGCGTGCAGTTTATGGATGGCGTGATGTTTATGCACAGCGCGCGACTGCCGCGGATCCGGGCCGCGCTGGACGACAGCACCAGCGTCGGACCGCTGCGGCGCATCACGTCGGCCTTCAGTTTTCTGGCGCCGGCGGGTTTTTTCACGGCCAACATTCGTGCGCACAGTGCCCTCGAGCCGCTCGGCTGCCTCGGCGATCTGGGGTGGTATTGCGTGCGCTTTTCGCTCTGGGCGACGGGCTGGCGACTCCCGTGTGAGGTCACGGGCCGCATCGAAGCGCAGCTCAGCCGCACCGATAGTCCCGCGCCGGTGCCGACGGATTTTTCAGGTGAACTGATTTTCAACGATGGTCTGACCGCAGACATTCGGTGTTCGTTTCTCGCGGATCTACACCAGTCAGCCAAACTCATCGGCGAGCGGGGAAGTCTGAGCCTCGACGATTTTGTGGTGCCGCGGCAGCGCGAAGAAATCGAGTTCGTGGTCAACGACCGGAATATGACCGTCGCCGAGCACGGTTCGCCGCACGCCACGAGCCAGGAAACCAATCTCTTTCGCAATTTTGCCGCGCAGATTCAGACCGGCGGGCTGAACGCGCAATGGCCGAGCTTCGCGCTACAAACCCAGCAGGTCGTCTGCGCGCTCATGCAATCCGCGCAGTCGGGCAGCCGACCGATCGCTCTCTCATCGGGGCACGCCGTCCCAGGTTGAGCGGGGCGACTGCACGCCATCGCATCATTGCCCCGCGAGCTGAGCGGCCGGACGTTTGGTTTTCCGTGCCTTGCGCACCGTGGGACCTTCGACCCATACAGCCGGAATCGTCGTCGTGGTCGGCCACACAGGCACCCCGAGTTCGTTGCGCTGCAATTGGGCGATGAGCATCTCGACCGCACGGGCGCCGAGTTCGAGTGGTTGCTGGTCGAGGCCGGCGCAGGGCCGGTTGCGATAGAGGATGTTGAGGCTCGCGAACCCATGCGTCTGCGGCACGCGTGCTCCGCACGCTTCCATCCAGTCAACCACATCGGTGAAATGACTGACAACAACATCGGGTTGGTGCTGGCGAAACCACACTTCAAATTCCTGCTGCCGGTGTTCCTCGACGACGAGCATCGGCACGCGTTCGATCGCGGAATTCGTTTCCTGATAAGTGCGAAACGCCGAGCTGAATCGGTGCTGCATGCGCACGTCGCGACCGCGTTCGACATAGAGCCCCGGCCGCCGGTAGCCGCGCTCCTCCAGCCGGGCGAGCAGGCCCATCATCGAGCGGTAGTGGTTGCAGCACACGCAGTGCAGCGCCGGCCGATCGATCAGGTAGTCGGTGTAAACCGCGGCGTAGTTCGCCCAGTTGAGCGCCGACCAATCGGGGGCAAACCACGAGGGCAGCAGCAGCACGCCGTGGATGCCGCGCGACTGCAGGATCGAGTCGAGCCGGGGCACGGTGATGCCATCTCGCACCACGAATTCCTCCAGCTTGAAACCCAGCTCGACCGCCCGCGCGCGGCCGCCGGCCACCAGTTCACGGTGAAACACACCATGCGGATCGCGTCGCTGCGGCTCGACCAAATCTACTGCTGCAAGCACGCCGCGAAACGTCCCGCCGCGTGACCGTCTCAGCTCCGACATGACGGCGGCGGCGAGAGGATTGCGCCGGTAGCCGGCCTCGCGGGCCGCCCGTCGCACCCGCACGACTGTCGCAGGATCGACTCGACCGCGACCGCGCAAAGCGTCTGAGACTGTCGTGTGTGAAAGACCGAGGGCGCGTGCGAGCGAGCGGATGGTGGGGTGCGTCGGGGTCGGTTTCACGCCTGACTGTCAAGCACTCCAATCCATTGCTAAGGCAAGCTTTGATTTTAGGACTCAGCGCAGAATCCCCCACCCCAGTTATTACCGACTTGGCGCTTCACCGCGTGGTGGACCCACCCCTTGAAACCGATCGATCCTATGAAAACACCCTGCCTTCCGTTCCGCCGCATCGCCGCCCCGCCGGCGATCGCGTTGTTGGTTCTATCGCTTGCGCTGCCCGCTTCGGTCCGCGCGCAAGCCGTCACCCAGCCTGCGACCCCCGCCACGACGGCCGCCGCACCGGACAAGGACATCGTCGCCCTCTCACCTTTCACGGTGAAGAGCGAAAAGGACTCCGGCTACTTCGCTGAAAATACGCTCGCCGGCAGTCGGCTGAACACAAATCTCGCCGACCTCGCGTCGTCCATCACCGTCGTCACGAAGCAGCAGATGGAAGACACGGGCTCGCTCGATATCAACGACGTGTTCAAATATGAGGCCAGCACCGAAGGCTCCAATTCCTACACGCCCGTGATCACCGACCGCGGCACCGCGAAGGACGCGATCGGCGGCTACAGTCTGGGCAACGACGGCTCGACGACCACTAACGCCCAGGCCAATCGCGTGCGCGGCCTGACCGCGCCCGACGCCGCCATCAATAATTTCCCGACCAACAACCGAATTCCGTTCGACGCTTACAACGTCCAGTCGATCGAAATCACCCGCGGGCCAAACTCCCTGTTGTTCGGTCTGGGCACCCCGGGCGGCATCGTCAATCAGACCGCCGCCCAAGCGGTGCTGAATCGCGACAGTGGTTCCGTCTCGGTGCGCACCGACAATTACGGTTCGTTCCGCTCGTCGCTCACGGTGAATCAATCAATCCTCAAGGACAAACTCGCGGTGTTTGGCGCGTTCCTCTACAATAACCAGCAGTTCCAGCGGAAGCCTTCCAGCGATATCACGCGCCGCGAATATGGCGCCCTCACGTTCAAGCCGTTTAGCAAAACGGTCATTCGTGGTTTCGCGGAAAACTACAATGAAAACGCCAACCGCCCGAACTCGATGACGCCGCGCGATTGGGTGACGCCGTGGCTCCAAGCCGGCCGCCCCTCCTACGATCCCGTCACGCGCATGGTCACCGCGCTCGACACCGGAAAAGTCTCCGGGCCTTACACCACGTCCACGCTCTCACCTGGCTTCGTCACCGGCAGTCTGACCGGCACCGGTTCAATTTCCAACACCGCCAACTCGCTGTTCATGCCCGGCATTCAGTTTGCCGACAGCAGCGCCCGACCCATTCGCGAAATCGATGGCAGCACGTCGGTGTATTACTTTCAGAGCGTCCCCACTCTTTTCGCACCAACGCAGACCAATCCCGCCACCGCGACGCCGACATTGGCGACCTTGGGCATCCTCCCATCCGATCCGCGGTATATTATCATGGACCGCATGTGGGCCCAATCCACCGCGCTGCCCCAGCCGACGACGACGATCAACGGCAAGACCTACACTTACGGCAGCTGGCAGAATCCCGGCGTTACCAACAAGTCGATCTACAATTGGACGAAGTATAACGATATCCAGAGCAATTTTGGTCTTCTCCGTTCTGGTAACTATAGTCTGGAAGTTGAACAGCAACTCCTCCCCGACCTGTTTTTCAACGCCGGTTGGCTGCGGCAGGACATCGACTCCACCGAGAATTACACGATGGGATCGCTCACCGGCAACACGGTCCAAATCGACGTGAACAAGAACAATATGGACGGCACGCCGAACCGCTACTTCGGACTTCCTTTCATCAATGAAGGCATTGGTGGCGGCATGGACACTTGGTATCATCCGCAGACTGACGACAACTTCCGCGCGATGCTCGCCTACAATCTCGATCTGACTAAACATGAAGGTTTCCTGAAATACTTCGGCCATCACCGCGTGCTCGGCCTGTGGTCCTACCAAATGTCGAAGAACGCCGTCGAGCGCTGGCGCAACGGTTACGTGGCGGGCGATGCCGATGCCACGCTCCGTTTCGTGCCGAATCTCACTCTCCCTAATCAGCAACTCGCGTTGAACGGACTCACGCTGATGCGTAAATATTATCTGGCCAGTCCCGGCGATCCGCAGGCCACGACCACCCATGCCTCCGGCTTCTGGGGCAATCAGGGCTGGAACGGGCCGGTCAGCTCTCAGGTTCAAGTCTACAACTATAATACTGGCCAATTCCAAAACGACACCGTGACGGAGCAGGCGCTCTTCTCAGCTTCCGGCAGTTTCCGCAGCGAGCGTATTTTGAACAGCAAGACCCTCGCGCTGCAAAGCTACCTCTTCGGCGATCGGCTGGTAACCACCTTGGGCTGGCGCCACGACGACGTTAAGATACGCATCACTTCCAGCGGCGCGTTGTCCGATACGAGTGGCGTCATTTACGCTCCGGCCATGACAAACGCGCAGCTTTATCTAGACGGCAATACAGGCCTGATTAACCACGATGCGGTCATGAGCCGCTGGTGGCGCTGGGACCGCTATACGGGCAACACTAAGACCCTCGGCGGCGCACTGCACTTGTTCAAAGACATGGAGTTCGCGCGGAAATTTGGCGGCGAAGGTTCGCTGGCCTCTGAATTCCTGAGCGGTCTGACGGTTTATCTCAATAAGTCTGACAATTTTAATCCGCCGATCACGTTCCAGACCGACTATTTCAAGATGCCCCTGCCGAAGCCTACCGGCAAAGGCACGGACGAAGGCATCGGATTTTCTCTGTTCAAGAATAAGCTCGTCGTCCGCGTCAACTGGTATGACACCAGCAGCGAAAACGAGCGCACCGCGGCTGCTAGCACGCTACTCGGGCGCCTAGCCTATTCCGACACAACCACCGGCATTCCGTGGGCCAGCGCGGTCCAGCGCATCCGCAACGGCGCGAACACCGCTGTTACGAACTGGAACACCGAAGCCGCCAACCCGGTGGCTGACCCCGTCAATCAACAGAAAATCTACGACATGCTCAAACTGCCGCTAAATTACTACAGCGGTATCGTTACCGGCGGCACGCAGAACAGCAAAGCCAAGGGCACGGAACTCCAGCTCACCTATAATCCGGCCCCCAATTGGACCCTCAAATGGACCGGTGATCATGCCAAGACGTCCTACACCAACGTGGCACCCCAATACGATGCCTGGCTCGCCGTGCGACTGCCGGTCTGGCAGACGATGGCGGCACCAGAAATCGCCGACTTCACCGATGGCGGCGGTGTGCAATACTCGCTCAAGAACTTCTGGACCGGCTACGGTTTCACCAACGTCGCCCAGAAAAACGGCAACCCGGGCAACACCAGCCCGCAGGACTACTTCAACTCGGTTGTCGTCTCTCAAGTCGCACTGGCCAAGGCCCTGCAGGGCGCCACCGCACCGGACTTGCGCCAATACCATACCTCCATTCTCACCAACTACCGATTTAGCGAAGGCAAGCTAAAGGGCTTCTCAGTGACATTTAACGAACGCTGGGAATCCAAAGCCGCCATCGGCTTCCTTGGCAAAGTCGGTGATCCGATCAACTCGCCCACGGTCATCAGCGTCGCCGATCCGACCCTGCCGGTCTATGACCATGGCAATTACTACACTGATATCGGCTTCTCCTACTCGCGCAAAATTTTCGGCGACAAAATCGGTTGGAGAATCCAGCTCAACATCAACGATGCCCTCGAGAACGGCCGCCTTGCGCCGACCGCGGTCAACTTCGACGGATCCCCCTGGTCCTATCGCATCATCGATCCGCGCCAGTTCGTGCTGACCTCGACGTTTACATTCTGAGGTGGCGCGGCGTCCCGCCTGCTCCTCGCCTTCACTCCCAAGCTCCCTCCTGACCGAGGGAGCTTTTTCTTGTCATTGCGAGGATCGCTACGACCCGGCAATCCATCCTTCGTGCCAAGCGCCCCGTCAAACTTCACCTCCGCTTCGCGCCCGCACTGGTTCGCAGCTGCACTGCTCGTCGTCGCGGTGGCGCTCGCCTACGTCGCCAGCCTGCGCGCTCCCTTCCTCTTCGACGATACCGGCGCCGTTCTCAATAATCCCACGATTCGCCGCCTGTGGTCGCTCGATGTCCTCCGGCCGCCTGCCGACGGCAGCACTACGACCGGCCGGCCGCTCGTCAACGCCACCTTCGCCCTTAACTACGCGCTCAGTGGTGACCACCCGTGGAGTTATCACGCTCTCAACCTCGTGCTCCACGCGCTCGCCGCGCTCACACTCTTCGGCCTCGTTCGGCGCACGCTTTCCACCCTCAATTTTCAATCTTCCACTGCCGTTGCCTTCACGACGGCACTCCTCTGGGCGCTGCACCCGCTCCAAACCGAATCGGTCATCTGCATCGCACAGCGCACCGAGTTGCTCTGCGGCCTCGCTGCTCTCCTCACGCTTTACTGTTTTGTGCGCGGCACTGAACCCGTGGCCCCATCGAAGATCTGGTTCACGCTCTCCGTCGTCGCCTGTCTTGCTGGCATGGCCGCGAAGGAAGTGATGGTCACGGTGCCGCTTCTTGTGCTGCTCTACGATCGCACGTTCTTCGCGAAAACGGTTTCCGCCGCATGGCGCGCGCGCCGCAGTTATTATGTGGCGCTGGCCGGCACGTGGCTGTTGCTCGCCTCGCTCGTGGCGCGCAGCGGTGGTGCGCGCGGAGCGGCTGCCGGTTTCGGCCTCGGCGTCTCATCGTGGAGCTATCTCTTAAAGCAAGGCGAAGCGCTCGTCCTTTATCTGCGGCTCTCCATCTGGCCACATCCGCTCGTGCTCGATTATGGCGATGCCGTCGTTCACTCGATCATTGCCGTCTGGTGGCAGGGCCTGGTCGTCCTCGGCCTGCTGGCCGCGACCGCTTGGGCGCTCGTGCGCCAACCCGTCTTCGGTTTTGCGGGCGCGTGGTTTTTCATCATACTAGCGCCCAGCTCGAGCGTCGTGCCGCTCGTCACCCAAACCATGGCCGAGCACCGGATGTATTTGCCGCTCGCGGCCATCGTCAGTGTCGGCGCCCTTGCCGCGCATCGTTGGTTAGGCTTCTTTGCCCCGTGGTTGCTCGGGATGATCGCGCTGGTCTTTGGCGGTCTGACTGTCGCGCGCACGTTCGACTATCGCGATTCAATCACTATCTGGACGGACAACGTCACGACTCATCCAGAGGTGGCGCGCGGTCACAACAACCTCGCGTGGGCGCTCCAGCAGCACGGCCAGTCCGCCCAGGCCAACGAACATTTCGCCCGCGCCATCGCGCTTCAGCCCGACTACGTTGCGGCCCGCTACAGCTGGGGCGTCGCGCTACTGGATCAAGGCCGCGCCACCGACGCCATCGCGCAATTCGAAGTGGCCGTGCGACTCGCGCCCGCTCACGCCGACGCGCAGCTCAATCTCGGCAACGCCCTCATGCAAGTGGCGCGCGCCGCCGACGCCATCCCCCACTACGAGGAGGCGTTGCGACTCAAGCCAGCCGCCGACGCTCATTTCGATCTCGGCGTCGCGCTGGCCGACCTCGGGCGCAACAACGAAGCGGCGCTGCACTTCCGCGCCGCCTTGCAAGAAAATCCCGCGCTGCCCGAGGCACACTATTGGCTCGCGCGCATCGCGGAGCGCGCCGGCCAACTCACCGACGCCGAGCGCGACTACACTGAAACCCTACGCCTCGCTCCCGAACACGCCGCCGCGCATGCCAGACTTGGCGTGCTCCTCGCCCGCTCCGATCGGCTGCCGGCTGCCGCCGAGCACTTGCGCGCAGCGGTGCGGCTCGCCCCGGCCGACGCCGATGTCCACGCGAATCTCGGCAACGTTCTTCTCCTGCAAAACCAGCCCCGCGAAGCGATCGCGGAATACGAGGCCGCCCTCCGCCTCCGACCCAACGATCCGCGCACACTCGAAAGCCTTCAGCTCGCCCGCGAAGCCCTGCGCTGAGCGCGATGTTCCGCCGGAAACAATCGGGATCGAACCAACTCCCACCGTGCGAGACGAAAAAGCAGACCCGTTCCGAGACAGCCGAAACCGTAGCGCACGCTCCGCCCAAAACCGATCGACGAAGCTTCGGCAAAATACTTCGTCGGGCAGCTTACCTCCGCGACGGTGAATCCGCCCCACAGCACCTGCGCGAGCATCTGGTTGTCGAAGACGAAGTCATCGGAATTTTCCGCCCACGGCACGTTTTCGAGCACCTCGCGCGCAAACGCACGATAGCCCGTGTGCCACTCCGCCAGTTTGGTTTCGCACAGAATATTTTCTACCAGCGTCAGCCCGCGGTTCGCCGCGTATTTCCACCACGGCATGCCGCCCTCCAGCGCGTGCCCACCGAGAATTCGGCTGCCGAGCACGCACGGATAAAGTCCGTTCGCAATCATCGCGACCATCGCCGGGATCAGTCGCGGCGTGTACTGATAATCGGGATGCACCATGATCACGATGTCCGCACCAGTCGCGAGCGCAGCGCGATAACATGTCTTCTGATTTCCGCCGTAACCGAGGTTGCGCGCATGCACGATGACTTCGGTCAGCGGCAGCTGTCGCGCGAGGCTGACCGTCTCGTCGCGGCTCCCATCGTCCACCACGATCACCCGATCGACGACCCCCTGCGCCATGACTTCGTCGTAGGTTCGCCGCAGCGTCTTCGCGGCATTGTAAGCCGGCATCACGACCGCGATTGATTTTCCGAGATACATGCGAAGACAAGATCAGCCGCCGCCCAGCAGCCGCTGGGCGCGGGCAGCATTCTGGTGCGCCGACTCGTGTGCAGGATTCAGGCGCAGCGCCTCTTGAAACTGCTCCAGCGCCTTGCGCACCTGCCCGGCGCGCCCGAGCGCTGTGCCCAGCCGGTTGTGCAGATCGGCATCGCGCGGCTGCAACCGCACCGCCGCCTGCAATTGCGCGATCGCTTCGTCCTGCCGTCCGAGTGCCTGCAACACGTTGCCGAAACTGGCATGCGCTTCTGCATCGTCGGTTCGGGCCCGTAGCAACGCTTCAAACTGCTCCGCCGCCTCCGGCATACGCCCGCTTTGCGCGAGAGCGTGCGCGAGATTGGTCCGCGTCCCGACGGCCTGCGGCGCGGCTCGCACCGCCGCTGCGAGTTGCGCGATACCGTCATCGGCTCGGCCGGATAAAACCAGCGCGTTGCCGAGATTGTTCAGTGCCGTGGCATCGCCGGGCTTGAGCGTGAGCACCTGTTGAAAACACTCCACCGCCCGGCCGGCGTCGCCGAGTTCCTGCCAGACGTTGCCGAGGTTGTTCAGCACCGGAATCACGCCGGGTTCGACGGCGAGCGAACGCTCAAGCGAGCGGCGCGCGTCCTCCAGTCGCCCCGCGCGCCGGTAATAATCGGCGAGTAGCGCCATCGCCCGCGCGTTGTCGGGGCGCTTTGCCACCGTGTCCTCACAGATGCTGATCGTCGTGGCGTAGTCGGCATTGCGGCGCACCGTCGTCACCGCCAGCACCACCGCGATCACCGTCAGGACCGCCAGTCCTTTCCGCTCAAACCGCACGTAGATTAATATCACGACGCTCACGACCACCGCCGCGAGCGGCAGATACATCCGGTGCTCCGCCATCGTCTGTCCTACCAGCGGCACCACGCTCGAACTCGGCGCCAGAATCATGAAAAACCATGCCCCCAGGCAACCGATCGCCGGTCTCCACACGAGTGCCCAAATCGTTCCCGCGAATAGCGCGACCAGAAAAGTTCCCTGCCACCAAACATCTCCGACCCCGCGCACAATCGCCGTGCCGTAATCGAGCACGAGCGGATGCGGCCAGAGCGAGAGCCCGAGATAAATCACGATCGCGTCGCATTGTGTCAGCAGGTAGCTCCACCACGACACGCCGAGCCCGAATCCAGCCGATACGCCGCGGGCTCCGCCTTCCTGCACCACGAACCAAGCGAGCAGCAGCCAACTGCTCGCGAGCAGCAGCAGCAACCGTCCGTGTCGCATCCACGTCTCACGCCAAGAGTCCGCCAGGAACGACCGCGCATAAAGCGCCGCGAAAATCGGCGCCGACACCATGACTTCCTTCGTCGCCATCCCCAGCAGGCACGCCGCGAACGCGCCCCAACCCCACCCCGTCGACGCCGCTGGCTCGGTCGCCCGAATGAAACACCACAGCGCGAGCAGATAGAACAGTCCGAGCAACGCCTCCGCGCGTTGCGAAATATAAGTCACCGACTCCGTTTGCAACGGATGCAGCGTCCAGATCGCCGCCGTCAGCAGCGCGATCTCAAACGAATGTTCGTCAAAACGTGCAACGAAGCCCGGCTGTCGGAGAGTTCTCCGCACCACGCCGAATAAAACCAATCCAGCGGCCACGTGGACCAGGAGGTTAAACGCGTGATAACTCCAAACCGCGCTTCCGCTGATCGCGTGACTGATCCCGAAGGAAAAATTCACCAGCGGCCGACCCGAGATTGGCAGGCCCGTCAGCTCCGGCGGTGGCGTCAGCGCCGTCCATAAACTGCGGAGCGAAGAGTTACCGACGATCGCGAGTTCGTCATCGAACACAAACGGCACCGCGAAACTGTTAAAATACGCCCCCAGCGCGGCCGCCGCGATCACCAGGGCGGCAAACAGCGGCGTCCGCCAATAAAGCAGGTTCGTTGTCGGAGCGGGCGCGGGGCGCGCAAATGCCATGTCTCATCGCATCGCGCGGGTGCAGCGTTGTCCAGAACGCACCGCGAAGAGCGTTTCCATTTGCGCATCGCCGGCCGCTCGCTTGCGTCAATCTCCACGCCGTCACCGATGAAAACTCTCCGCCTTGTCCTCCTCCTTCCCCTCGTTCTTCTCGCCGGCTGCGCCACGCTGAACACCCGCTCGGTGGTGGCTCTCACGGACTTCAAGCACATCTACGTCGTGCACCGGCTGACCGACGATCATCACATCGACGAACTGCTCGTGCGCGAGTTGCAGTCACTGGGACACCAAGCCTCCGCCGGTCCGCTCACGCTCCTCCCCGATAATGCCGACGCCGTCCTAACCTACGCAGATCGCTGGGAATGGGATTTCAAAACCTACCTGATCGAACTCAACGTCGAGCTGCGCACCGCCCGGACCGATAAGAAACTCGCCGACGGCCACTTCTTGCAGCCGACGCCGAAGCCCAAGCCCGCCGCCGAAGTCGTCCACGAATTGCTCTCTTCACTTTTCAAGGCGAAGTGATGCCGCGCCTCTCCCGCTCCGACCGTTTTTCGGCCGAGACTTGCGCCTGCGCATCCCCTGATTCTTCCTCGACAGCGCAACATGCACTACCGCGCCCTCGGCCGCACCGGCCTCAAAGTTTCCGTCCTCAGCTTTGGCGCTTCGTCGCTCGGCGGCGTCTTCCGTGCCACGGACGACACGGAGGCGATTCGCACCGTCCACGTTGCCCTCGATCTCGGGATAAACTTCATCGACGTCTCGCCCTACTACGGCGCGACGAAAGCCGAGACCGTTCTCGGCCGCGCCTTGAAAAATATCGCGCGCGATCGCTACCTCCTCGCTACGAAAGTCGGCCAATATGGCGACAGCCAGTTCGACTTCACCGCCGCGCGTGTCACGCGTTCCCTCGATGAAAGCTGCGCGCGCCTTGGTGTCGATTACATCGACCTGCTCCAGTGCCACGACATCGAGTTCGCCGACCTCAACCAGATCGTCAACGAAACGCTCCCCGCACTCGTCAAGCTGCGCGACGCCGGTCGCATCGGCCACATCGGCATCACGGGCCTACCGCTAAAAGTCTTTACTGGCGTGCTCGACCGCACCGCGCCCGGCCTCGTCGAGACGATCCTCTCTTTCTGCCGCTACGAGCTCAACGACACCGCGCTCGATTCGCTCATCTCTGACTGCATACAAAAAGGCGTCGGCATCATCAACGCCTCGCCCACTGGCATGGGCCTGCTGACCGAGCGCGGCGTCCCGACGTGGCACCCCGCCCCACCCGCGATGGTCGCCGGCGCGCGCCGCGCCGTTGATTATTGCCAATCCGTCGGCGCCGACATCGTGAAGCTCGCCGTGCAATTTTGCGTCGCGCACCCCGGGATCGCGACGACCCTCGTCGGCAGCGCCAACCCCGACAACATCCGCAAGAACATCGCCTACGTCGAAGAGCCGATCGACTTCGAGCTGATGGCAAAAGTGCTGGAAATTCTAAAACCGATCAGAAATCACAACTTCACCCGCGGCCATCCCGAAAACCGCGATCCGATCGTCGCCTGACGCCATGCTGCAAATCACGCTCGACCAACCGGGAAAATTCTCCGCCCGCACTGACGCGCCCGAACCCGTGCTCGCGCCTGGCGAGGCGCTTGTGCGCGTCCACCGCATCGGAGTTTGCGGTACCGATCTCCATGCGTTTGCCGGCAAGCAACCGTTCTTCAACTACCCGCGGATCCTCGGCCACGAACTTGGCGTCGAAGTCCTCGATCCCGGCACCGAGCCGAACGGACTCAAAATCGGTGACCGCTGTTCCGTCGAGCCTTACATCAATTGCGGCCGCTGCATCGCGTGCCGACGCGGCAAACCCAATTGCTGCACCTCACTCAACGTCCTCGGCGTCCACTCCGACGGTGGTATGAGGTCGTTCCTCGCCGTGCCCGCCCGCAAGCTCCACCGCTCCGCCAAACTGGACTACGATCAACTCGCGCTCGTCGAGACGCTCGGCATCGGCGCCCACGCCGTCGAACGCGCCGAGATTCGGCCCGACGATTTCGTCCTCGTGATCGGCGCCGGCCCCATCGGGCTCAGCGTAATTCAATTCGCGCTCGTCACCGGTGCTACGCTCGCGGTCATGGACGTGGCCGAAGCGCGGCTTGCGTTCTGCCGCGATCAACTCGGCGTGAAGCACACGTTCACTCCAGCCGACTCGCCGGCCCGCCTGAAAGAAATCGGCGCCGGCGATCTGCCGACCATCGTAATCGACGCCACTGGCAACGCCAAGTCGATGGCCGCCACCTTCGACCTCATCGCCCACGGCGGACGCATCGTTTTTGTCGGCCTCTTCCAGGGCGATCTGGCCTTCAACGACCCAAATTTTCACCGCCGCGAGATCACCGTCTGCGCGAGCCGCAATGCCGTGCCGCAGACTTTTCGCGACATCATCGCGCTCATCGAAACCGGCCGGGTGGACACGAAACCGTGGATCACGCACCGTTTCGCACTCGCCGACACGCCGAGAATTTTCCCCACAGAGATTGTAGGCAACCCCGCCGTGCTCAAAGCAGTGATCGCGGCCGACTAACTCTCCGCCCGGCATTCACGCGCGATCCGCGACCTTCTGGAGCAATTTCCTCCTCCGAGAATCCATGAAAATCACTGAAATCCGCACCCGCGTCGTGCAGTGGAAAGGCAAGACTGTCCCGCTGCCGCCGCACTTCTGCACCAATCCCATGGACGTGCTCGCGCCGTCACTCACGCCGGCGACGATGGGTAGTTTCACGTTTCACGGCTGGCTCATCGTGGAGATTTTCACGGACACCGGGCTCGTCGGCATCGGCGAGGCGGCGCTTGCGCCGCAGCTCACGAAGCAGCTCATCGACCTGCAATTCAAGCCGCTGCTGCTCGGCGCGGACCCGTGGGATCTCGAGTTGCTGTGGCAGCACATGTATCGGAAGACGATGGCATATGGTCGCAAGGGTATCGCGATGGTCGCGATCAGTGCGGTCGACATCGCGCTGTGGGACTTGCTCGGCAAGTCGGCGAAGCAACCGGTGTATCGGCTGCTCGGCGGGCGCACGAAGCCGCGCATCCCCGTTTACGCGAGCCGGCTTTACTCGACGCCACTCGATGAGCTCGCGAGCGAGTCGGCGAAATATAAACACGAAGGCTACAAGGCGATGAAGCTGCGTTTCGGCTGGGGGCCGGTCGACGGCGCCGAAGGGATGCAGCGCAACGTCGCGCTCGTGCGCACCGTGCGGGAAACGGTCGGCGACGGCATCGACATCATGGCCGACGCCTACATGGGCTGGACGCGCGACTACGCGCTCCGGATGCTGCCGTTGCTCGAGCCGTTTCACCTGCGCTGGCTCGAGGAGCCCGTGATTCCCGACGACATCCAAGGCTACGCCGAACTGCGTCGGCGCGGGCGGATTCCGATATCCGGCGGTGAACACGAGCACACGTTGCACGGCTTCCGCGAACTCATCGCGGCGGAGGCGGTAGACGTCATCCAGTTCGACACGAACCGTGTCGGCGGCATCACCGCCGCCCGCAAGATCGCGGCGCTCGCGGAAGCGCATCAGATTCCGGTGATCCCGCACGCGGGCCAGATGCACAATTACCATGTGGTGATGGCGAGCTACAACTCGCCGATGGCGGAGTATTTCCCGCCGGTCGATGTCGAGGTGGGCAACGAACTCTTCTGGTATATCTTCAAAGGCGAGCCGGTCGCAAAGGACGGCTTCATCGATCTCAACGAGAACTTGCCCGGGCTCGGACTCACGATCGATGAAAAGGCCCTCAAGAAATTCCACGTGATCGAATGAGCGCGCCGCGTGTCGCATTTCTCGGGCTCGGCATCAGGGGAGGCGGCAGTGCTGCCGGAGAGTCATCGCCCGAAGACTATTGCCGCCCTCAAGGTTGTGTCTGATTTCAAGGCAGACTTCAGGTTAGAGCCCATGACAAAGAAGCTTTCCTGCACCCCACGCGTCACGACGATCAGTTGATGTAACGTATCAAAACCCACCATGACTGCTCCCGCGTTTTCCGCACAAACCGCCATCGTCACTGGAGGTGGCTCCGGCCTCGGTCTCGCCATCGCGCGCCGGCTGCTGGCGGAGGGCGTGTTCGTGGTCGTGTTCGAACTCGATGCCACCCGGCTTGCGTTGGTCACAAAGGAATTTGGCCCGCGCGGTCGCGGTGTCGCAGTGGACGTTACGGACGAAATGGCGGTGTCGCGCGCCGTCGAGGAAATTGCGCGGATTTGCGGGCGCATCGACATTCTCGTCAACAGCGCGGGCATCACGGGCAAGACCAACATCAAGTCGCACGAAGTGGAACTCGCCGATTTCGAGCGCGTGATGCGGCTAAATCTCACGGCGTCGTTTCTCACCGCGAAGACCGTGTTGCCAGTGATGCTGAAAAATAATTACGGTCGCGTGCTGCACATCGCGTCGATCGCCGGCAAGGACGGCAATGCCGGCATGCTCGCCTACTCGGCCTCGAAAGCGGCCGTCATCGGCATGACGAAAGTGCAAGGCAAGGAATACGCCGAGACCGGCATCACCGTGAACGCGCTCGCACCGGCAGTGATCCAGACGCCGATGGTCGATGCGATGCCAGCGGCGCAGGTAAAATACATGACGGACAAAATTCCGATGAAACGGTGCGGTTCGCTCGAAGAAGTCGCGGCGATGGCGGCATTCATCGTTTCACCCGCGACGAGTTTCACGACGGGATTCACCTTTGATCTCACCGGCGGACGCGCGGTGTATTGATCCACGCCAGCGCGGGGTTGCCAACGCCGAGCAAACCCCGCTGCATCGGCGGACCCCATGCGCCCCATCCCGGCTGATTCAGGTTCATCGCCAGCAGCGGCATTGCCTGATGCGCCGCCGACGCGCGCGAGGCACGTGGCATTCGGATTCATCATCGTCCTCGCGATCATCACCTACATCGATCGCGTGTGCATTTCGCAGGCGGCGCCGGACATTCGCCACGATCTCGGTCTGAACGAAAAACAAATGGGCTGGGTGTTTTTCGCGTTCACGGCGGCGTATGCGCTCTTCGAAATTCCCGCCGGCCGAATGGGCGATCGATCCGGACCGCGCGGAGTGTTGATGAAGGTGGTCGTGATGTGGTCGGTGTTCACCGCGCTCACGGGCGCAGCGTGGAACTACGTTTCGTTGCTCGTGTGCCGAATTTTTTTTGGCGCCGGCGAAGCGGGCTGTTTCCCCAACGCCACGAAAATCTTCACCATTTGGTTGCCATCCAACGAGCGGGTGCGGGCCCAGAGCCTCCTCTGGCTGAGTGCGCGCTGGGGCGGCGCCTTTACGCCCATGCTGGTGGCCGTGGTGCTGGCATTCGTGAACTGGCGATGGGCCTTTGTGATCTTTGGTGCGCTGGGTGTCGCATGGGCGGTAGCGTTTTATCGCTGGTTTCGCGACCGGCCGAGCGAACATCCATCAGTCAACGCGGCTGAACTCGCCCTGCTCGACGGCGCCGAAAGCAATGCGCCAAGTCACGCGAGTATTCCATGGACCAAGTTACTACGAAGCCCAACCGTGTGGCTGCTGTGGCTCCAGTATTTTTGCATGTCGTATGGCTGGTATTTTTATGTGACGTGGCTGCCGACCTATTTGCGTGACGCGCGCCATGTATCGCTTGAAAAAAGCGCCGTGCTCGCAGGACTGCCTTTGTTCTTCGGCGGCTTCGGATGTCTTGCCGGCGGTTGGCTCGCACGACGACTCGGCAGTCGCTGGAATGATGTGCGCCGCGCGCGGCGCGTGACCGCAAGCACGGGGTTATTCGCCGCCGGGGCATTCACGGTCCTCGCGATGTGCATCGACAGTCCTGCGCTCGCGATGGTTGTGCTCGGACTCGCAAGCTTCGCCAACGATCTTGCGCTCGCACCGGATTGGGTGGCATGCATGGATGTCGGTGGCCGGCTCGCGGGCTCGCTCTCCGGCAGCATGAATATGATGGGCAACCTCGGTGGCGCGATCGGACCCGTCGTGGTGGGCTACATTCTCAACAGCACGAAGCCTGCAGTCGACGCGCCGCCAACGCTAGCGGGCTGGACGTCGGCATTTCTTCTCGCAGCGGCAGTTTATGTCATCGGCGCTGTATCGTGGATCTTCATCGATCCTGTAACTCCGCTAGAAAAAATGCACGAATAGTGGTCGTTTGACGTTCCATAATAATCTCATAACGTTGTTTAATAATATTTTGTGTTTTTTATGGATGAGTAGTTTACTAGAAACTCGCCTAAATATTGGAAAACTAGGGGAAATGATGCAGTGCGCCAAGACACGCAGCACCTGGCTCGCTGTCTCAGTGATTCCGCACGAGTAGATCCCCATACCGACCGATCCAGACCCACCGCTTGCCCGCACAGCAAACACGTGTTCTTCGCGCGCATTTGTCGGGGCACTTTGGTATCCTCCGATTACCGCAGCACTTTTGTTTTTATAAACCATCGAATTTAAAACAAGATCTTTAACACTAAATCCTATCGATAATTTGGGTATTTTAACGATTATAGGGTCGTTTTCATTCGTTTTTGGCGTTTTTCGACCGTTATCGGCGGTTATACTACTCTTACGAAAACGGCCATTAGCTGTGATAAGTATTTTCTTTTGAACGCTGAGCCATAAAGTTGAACTAACGGCTTCAGCACCAAATATACTTAACCAAGGGCATCACTTTGGACCTAAAACAAATCAAACAAATCATTGACCTCATGAAGCGCTCCGAACTTACCGAGTTCGCAGTCGAGGAAGAAGGTTTCAAACTCAAAATCCGACGCGGATCCAACGGTTTGCCTGTTGTTACGACTAGCCGTGGATCAAATGCCCCTTTTCCGTATCCTGCTGTAGATACCGCTGCGAATACGGCAACTCCAGTCCTATCGACCGCCGCTACTTCCCCGAGTTCGGCAATTCAAGAAGAAGTAGGCGTTGGTTACATTAAGTCTCCCATGGTTGGCACCTTTTACCGTGCTGCGTCTCCGGAGAGTAAGCCATTCGCTGACATAGGCACGAAGATCGTCGAAAATTCGGTCGTCTGCATCATTGAGGCGATGAAGATCATGAACGAAATTCAGGCCGAGGCTAAGGGCACGATCCTAGAGGTGCTCGTTGAAAACGGTCAGCCGGTCGAATACGGCCAGCGACTCTTTAAAATCAAACAGGGCTGAGCCGCACTACGAAGCCACCCACCCCGCCGCCCGCTGAACCGTCTCGCGATCAGCACTTCCGGCAAGGTCGGGTGGTTTCACGTTTATCGCTATGATTCAAAAAATTCTCATCGCCAACCGCGGTGAAATCGCCCTTCGCATCGTTCGCGCCTGCCGTGAACTTGGAATCAAGACTCTCGCCGTCTATTCTGAGGCCGATGTTCAATCGCTCCATGTCCAACTCGCGGACGAAGCAATCTGCATTGGTGGTCCCAGGAGTGCCGACAGCTATCTCCGCGCCGACCGGATCATCTCGGCCGCCGAGATCGCAGATGTCGATGCCATCCATCCCGGCTACGGTTTTCTATCGGAGAACGCTAAATTTGCAGAACAATGCGAATCCTGTAACATCAAGTTTATCGGGCCTAAATCTAAATCCATCAAAATGATGGGAGACAAGTCGGTCGCCAAAGATACCGTTAAGAAAGCAGGTGTCCCGATTGTCCCTGGATCTGATGGCCCGGTCGAATCCGAAGCTGATGCGGTTAAGATCGCCCGTAAGATCGGTTATCCGGTCATTATCAAGGCCGTTGCTGGCGGTGGAGGACGCGGCATGCGGATCGCGCATAATGACGTTTCCTTCGCCAAGGAATACCACGTCGCCTGTGGTGAGGCAGAAAAAGCGTTCGGCAACGGTGCGGTTTACATCGAGAAATACATCGAGAAACCACGCCACATTGAGTTCCAGATTCTAGGCGACTCGCATGGCAAGATCATCCACCTCGGCGAACGAGATTGTTCTGTCCAACGGCGGCACCAAAAACTCATCGAAGAATCACCGTCGCCATTCCTTAACTCAGACCTGCGCAAAAAGATGGGTAAGGCCGCGATTCGCGCCGCCGAAGCGGCAGAATACGAAAATGCTGGCACGATCGAGTTCCTGGTCGATGCCAAGGGAAATTACTATTTCATTGAGATGAACACCCGGATTCAGGTCGAGCATCCTGTGACTGAGGAATGCACGGGTATCGACCTGATAAAACAGCAGATCCATATCGCCAACGGCGAGAAACTCGCATTCGACCAAGGCGACATTAAGTTCGAGAAACACGCCATCGAGTGCCGTATCAACGCCGAGGACCCCGCACGCAACTTCGCCCCCTCGCCCGGCACCATTGGCCTTTATTACGCGCCGGGTGGCCATGGTGTGCGGGTCGATTCCCACGCCTATTCCGGATACACAATTCCGTCCCACTACGATTCGATGATCGGCAAGTTAATCTGCTTCGGTCCCACGCGCAAAGTCGCCTTAGAGCGCGCCTATCGCGCCCTTAGCGAGTATCTTATCCGCGGGATCAAGACCACGATCCCGCTCCACAAAGCCATCATGGCCGACCCTGTTTTCATTGAGGGCAAGGCCACTACCGCCTACATGGAGGATTTTCTCGGGCGCACCGCCACCGATCTCTTCTCGTAAACTCAGCGGTTCTGCGTCTGGCTTCAGCCCGGGCCCTGCGCCCGGGTTTTTTATTGGTTTATTTATCCCACGATGTCTTCCGCCACCGATTCTGCCTCCAACGCCCTTGAGCGCCCTTGCCCTTGCGGAAGCGGTCAGGCGTTTGGTTCTTGCTGCCAGCCGATTCTACAGCACATCAAATCCGCGACCACCGCCGAGCAGTTGATGCGTTCGCGCTTCACGGCCCACTCGCTCCACGACTTCGAACATCTTCACCGCACTTATTGGCCGACCGCCCGTCGCCCCTACGTCGCGGAGCCCGACGTTGCCCCGCGCATGAACTGGACGCGTCTGGTGATCCATGCGCACGAAGCCGGCGCGAAACCTGACACCGCGTTTGTAGATTTCACCGCCTACCACCGCGATGATTCTGGTGAACAGGCATTCCACGAGAAATCTGAATTTCTGCGCGTCGCCGGCGAATGGTATTATACCCGCTCGGTCCGCCAGGGCCCCGCGCCGCTCAAAGCCACCCACCCAAAAGTCGGGCGCAATGACCCATGCCCTTGCGGTAGCGGGAAAAAATTCAAGCAGTGCTGCGGAAAATAAGCTTCAGCTGATTCGCTCCTCCCACGGCACACCGGACTGTCCGTTCTCGTCCGTCGCGCCCTTTTGCCCCGCCGTTCGTCGAATCGAAGGACTGCAAATTCAGTTTTCATTTCGTTTACCTCCATGAAAATTTGTCCCCTTTTGTCTGCCGCGTTCGCTACGTCCCTCGCGTTTTTCACCCTCGCCACGCCAGCCAGTGCGCAAATCGGCCGCCGGTTCCCCTCCGAGAAAAAAATTGTCGCCGATCCCGTGACGGGCATTCCGCTCACCTTTCTTACTAGCACGCCAGCCGGCGATTCGAAGATTTACCAGACCCACCCGCAGTGGACGTCCGACGGAAAATGGGTGATCTTTCGGTCTAGCCGAGCGCCGGGTCAGGCGATGGCGGTCAACGAAGAGACGGGCGACATCGTGCAGGTGACCGACAAGGGTTACACTGGCATGCTATGCGTCGCCCGGCTCTCGATGAAACTCTACGTGATGCGTGATCCGAACGCCGGTCGGGGGCGCGGGAGCGATGCCACGAGTGCATCACCGCAGACCGCCGCTGCCGCCGAGGCGGCCCAAGCCGCAACTGCCGCCGCCGCCCAAGCGACTGCCGGCGTGCCCGCCGGTGCGCTCGGTGGCGGCGGTGGCGGTCGTGGCGGTCCCCGCGGTCCGCTTCAAATCGTCGAGATCGATCTCGCGAAAGTTTTCGCCGACAGCGCGGCCGGCACCTTGAAAGACGGCACCGCCTACGAGCGCGTGTGCGGCACCGTGCCCGCCGAGATGCGCGCTGGCGGCGATATGGCACTCGATGCCAACGAGGCCACCGCTTACTTCCGCACCGCCGGCTCCGATCTGGCGGACAAACTTGCTCCCGGTCAAAAAATCGCGGAGCGCTACGGTCCGCGCGGCATGGGCGCCGGACCCGCCGGCCTCGCCGGCATGAACCTCACGACCGGCGAAATAAAATTCATCGTCGCCGTCGGTTTTCAGATCGGCCACGTGCAGACTAATCCGTGGGTGCCCGGCGAAATCATTTTCTGCTGGGAAACCGGCGGCAAGGCCCCGCAACGCACCTGGACCGTGATGGCCGATGGCACCGGCCTGCGCCCGCTTTACCCCGAAGCCGACTACGAATGGATCACGCACGAGGCCGTCATCACCAAGGACGAGGTCGCTCTCGCTATCATGGGCCACGTTAAGATCGGTGCGAAGACCGATTGGGGCGTCGCTGGTTCCCGCGCACACCCTACCGGTCTGGCCATCGTCAATCTCCGCACGCATGAGATGCGCATCGCCGGCCAGACGAAATCCGGCAGCGGCCTCTGGCATGTCAACGGCTCCAGTGACGGACGCTGGGCGGTGGGCGACGATTTCTCGCGCAGCCTCTACCTCATCGATCGCCACACCGACGAAATGATCATGCTCACGACCGGCCACAAACCCACTGCCTCCGATCATCCGCACCCCACCTTCAACGCCGACGGCACCAAGATCGAAATCGAGTCCGCAATGCTTTCGGCCGATGGACGTTCGATGAACATCTGCATCGTCCCCGTGCCGAAATCCTGGCTCGCGCGCACTTACTCGGACAAGATTCCGCAGTGACCGGATAGTTTGTCCTGCGCGCCTTCGCGGGCATTGCCTACTCACCACTCTGCGTGAGATCCCTCTCGCTCGAAGACTAAGCGCCGCGCCGTCACCGCATTCGCGGCATCGTTTACGGCGTCGGCACCATCGCCAGCGCCACTGCCTCCAGGAATTTCTCCCGGTTAAACGGTTTCATCACTGCCGCATGCGCACCCAAGCCCTGGGCAATCCTCAGGCAATCGGTGCTGTCGATGATCCGCCCGCCACCGGAAATCGCGAGCACCCGCGCGGCGGGCTGACTGACTTTCAGCGCAGCGATGAGTTCGACGCCGTCGCCATCCGGCATGAGAATATCCGTCACCACGAGATCAAACGCCGCCTTCTTCGCCAACGCGCTGGCTTCGTTGCCGGTAGCGGCACATGTCACGCGATGACCTGCCTGCTCGAGCCAGTTACAAATAAGCTGGCGAATATGTTCCTCATCATCGGTAAGCAAAACGGAAAGCGGTGGCATGGAGCACGCGCAGCGGAGTGGACTTCGTGCCTCGTTTCAAGCCCACGAATGACCCGCCACCCGGCAAAACCAGTGGTCATCGTCCGACGACTTCTCCTCGCCACCCGGAAAGATAATAATCTAACTCCAGCTCAACCATGAGCCGCATCCTTGTCATCGACGACGACCCGGCGGTGCGGGCAGCCGTCGCCCGTGTTCTCGTCGCCGCCGGCCACCAGGTGAACCAAGCCGCCGATGGACGCCTCGCCCTCGAAGCCCTCCGCCACGAACCCGTCGACCTCGTCATCACGGATTTGTTGATGCCGGAAATCGACGGCATCGAAATGATCGTGGCCGTCCGCCAGCAGTTTCCCGCGCTGCCGGTCATCGCGATGTCCGGCGCGATTCCCAACGCGGACCTCTATCTGGGTATCGCGACCAACCTCGGCGTGCGCCACACCCTCGCCAAACCCTTCAACGCCGAAAAGCTTTTGCACGCCGTCAACCAAACGCTTGAGCGCCCAGATTCCCAGTGATCGCGAGGGCGCACGCGGAAATCCTCCGCGCCCGCCACTAATCGAATGCAGCGCCGCACGGTGACTGCGTGTGCCTCCGCCGGTTGTTCATCGTTCGCGCGTAGTGCCAGAAAAAAGGCCCGCGTTGTCGCGGGCCTTGTGTGATGGAAGCCTGCCGACCGCTACTTGATGATGTCGTGCGCGGTCATATTGGCCACAACGGTGCGATATTTCGCCGCACTCGCGAGCCACTCCGCCAATTGCGCGTCGCCGGACATGAAATCGAGCAACGCCGCGAGTCGCTCGTTGGTCGGCAACGCGATCGTGACGCGGTGGGTGTAGGTCGTGCGACCAGCGAGCACCCGATAGACATTGATCTTTGCATCCTGAAAACCCTTCGCGTCGAAGAGCGCACGGAGTCCGTCGAGGGACTTGAGATAGCCGGCTTCGTCGCCGACCAGCGCCACCGTGGTATACACGTAAGAGTTTTTATACGAGCCGTCGAACCGCACCCCTTGGTAGAGTATGCGCGCGCCAATCTTTCGGATGGCACGATTGTGGTCCATGATGTCTCTGAGCGTCGGATCGCCGGCGAGGGCGGCATTATTTTTCGCCATGGCTGCCACTGATTCCGCCGCGATCACACTGCGGACGGAGCCGCTCTTGCCGCCATCGAACGTGCTCACATAAACGTGATAAAACGTATCGATGCCAAGCTTGGCCTTGATGATGTCGTTGGCCTGCGACAGCCAAGCGGCGTAGCCAGTAGGATCGTCAGTCTCGATATCGGTGATGGCAATGACGCGGGCCACGGGCTTCGGATCAGCGGCCTGCACGAGGCAGGCCACGAGGAGCGTCACAACCGACGCTAACACCTTGCGGGTGATTTTCATGGGTCTATGGGGGTTGCCAGCAGCTGCCGATTTTATGGGCTTTTGTGGGCATTTAACGCGAAACTTTGCCGTACTTGATGGCGGAAGATCTTGCCATTGCGCCTAAACGTGTGCATTTGCACACTATGACGATCACCGTGGAAGCAAAGC
>CAIMFY010000092.1 GCA_903840415.1 uncultured Opitutia bacterium
CGTGCCTGTCGCGCTGGCGGGGCGATGCCGCGAACTGACGCGGTGCTCATTGTGTCCGGTGCAAACCCGGAGATTAACGGCCGCACTCGCTGTTCGCGCGGCCTCATTGGCTCTTTATCTCAAACCGCCTTCACAGGCTCGCTGTGATAAAAGCCTATGGTTTTTCGAACGGTTGCAGGACGTATTGCAACATGTTGCTCGCAACTAGGCGGAGGTTATAGCCTCGAAAGGACTGACCAATCTTGGACTGACCAATCTTGAGCCAACCTGACGAAGCATGGTCTTCGGAGTCGCCCAGCCAAACCAACGCTTCCGCAGGCGTGACAAAGAAGCCGCTAAACTCAATCTCCGCTCTCAACCCAAGCGTCGCAAATAGAACGAGGATGATGCGTTCTTTCATGTGTTTTGCCCAGACATCAAAGATCAGCCAACTCCCTGCTCGGCGCGACTCGTGCGTCAGCACGAGGCGTGACGAGCAAGGTCGATGGCTGTAGCGCCTAGTAGGCAATTTTTTCACCAGTTCCTCGATTTGCCATTGTATCCACGATACTGAGCAGCCGGACATCTGAATCGAACTTAAAAACGAGCATCCACTGAATCACGGTCCCGGCGCTCAGAACCGTTGCGAAATGCCCGCCAGCCAACGCCGCGGCCAAATCGCAAACCGTGATAACTAATGCACACCAAAACAAAACCGTCCGCGTAAACTGGCGGCTCGCGATCATCGCATGCCGCTTAGATGGATCGGCGGCCATCGCCGCGAACTCAGTGTCAGATTTTGAGAACATAAGAGGCGGAGGACGGATTTTTTGCCAACGTTGATTACACCACTCGGGGTTGGTGGATCATATTTCAGTAGTCATTTCTAGCTCGCGGCTTCGCGAAAATCAACATCGGTCCAAAGCCAATGTTAACCCGGCGGGATTACTATGCCGACCCCCTTCGGTGGATCAGTTTCCCGGTGGTGCTGCCCATTAGAGGGTTAGCGAAAGGCAACTCTGCTTTTCGGCGGGTCGGACAGACTGTTTGACGTAAAGACCTGCCAAGCGTGTTTGACGTAAAGATCAGCCAAAATCGGGTAAACATTTCGTCAGTGCCCAAGAGCCGCGGGACAGGTTAACGTCTAACGCTGTGGTTTACGCGGTGAAACGAATGAGGTCATTCGCGCCTTTGAATCGCCCAATGCGGAAGGAAATTGCGGCTGAGCTGCAGGTCAGTGAGTGGAGCCCCATTTTCACCGAGCCGCGTGTTGCGACCTTCTTGGCAGCTGCGCAACTACGGGTGGCTCGCCTGCGGAAAGCCCTAAAGGTTTGGGAGACCTGCAACGCCATGCGCCTAGCAGCGAGGGAGGTGATCTCGTGTGGTGAATCGTTTACACCGCGAACCGTCCGAAGCCGATTCCTGGCGCTAGGAATTAAGGATGGCGCGATGCGCGCGCCCTTCGCGCAAAAGTTTTTCCTGCGATTGCGCACGGCCGTTCATTGCGGTGATCTGAAAATTATGCGGGAACGTCCCCCGCCAAAGATTCTAGAACCCCTGTTGCTCCTCCGAGAATAGCGCCAGGAATTCCTAAAGACTTCGGTAGCCCGCGCGGGCTACCTTTTTTTCGTCGTGATTTGTGCTATTACGTGGCGGTGGTTGTTTGCGCACTCATACGTGTCATGCCGCCAAGTTTTACCCTTAACCACAGAGTCTGGCGCTGAACGAAGTCGAAAAATGGTCGGGGCGACAGGATTCGAACCTGCGACCTCCTGGTCCCAAACCAGGCGCTCTACCAGGCTAAGCTACACCCCGGACAAAGGTTCACCCTTGGGGGTGGGCTGCCCGTGTCAACGTTGCTCTCCATCTGATGGCGACCCAATCGGCCTGCGGAAGTCTGGCGCGGGTCAGATTTCGCGCTGGCATCGCTGCCGACGAGCGCACCGTCATTGTTAATAATCTCTGCTTGCCTCGCCCCGGGAATCGCTTTCATCTCGCCCCTCTAACCTTTCATCCATGGATACCATTTCTCGCGAAAACAACAGCATGCTCCCAGTCGGCGGCATCATCGTCGGCGTGATCGGCCTGCTGCTCGGCGGCTATTCGGCCATCAGCCTTTCTAAGGTCAATAAGACCTTGGCCGATCATCAAGTGAAGGTCGACAAAGTCGATGCCATCGAGGCGCAGGCGGGTGCCGCCAGCGCTGCGAGTGATAAATTGAAGAGTGATCTCGCCTCGCTCACCCGCACCACGCAGGAAGCCTTCAATCAGGTCGGGCCGGCGCTCGCGGGCCTCCGTGAAGACATCACCAAGATTCAGGAAGCCGCGAAAAAGCCGGCCGTTGGCAAGAAAGGCAGCGGCGAACCCGTGGTGGCTGGCCCCGGCGAATACGTCGTCAAGGCGGGCGACAGCGGGGCGAAGATCGCGCGTGCGAATGGCTGCTCACTGGGCGATCTTCAGGCTGTCAATCCGAGCGTCGAGTGGACCAAGTTGAAGCCCGGCCAGAAAATTAAACTGCCGAAGAAGTAATATCTCGCGCGAAAACTTTCGATGCCTCCTCGCCCCCCGCGGCGGGGAGGCATTTTTGTTTTTTAAACCGAATCCACCAAGTCATGAGCGCTGAAAAAAAATCCTCGCCCGCCCGCTGGGAAAAACTTGCGGAGAAATCCGTCGCGACGACGCGGGTGCTGGAACTCACGAGCGCCCGCTACCGGCATCCGCATCGCGGCACCGAGCGCGACTTCGTCATCGTCCGTGCGCCCGACTGGGTGAATGTCCTCGCACTCACGCCGAGTGGTGAACTCGTGCTCGTGCGCCAGTTCCGCTTCGGGATCGATGCGTTTTCGCTGGAGATCCCCGGCGGTGTGATGGAGTCCGGCGAAGATCCAGTCGAGGCGGGGTTGCGCGAGTTGCGCGAGGAGACGGGCTTCACCGGCACTCGAGCCCGGTTGCTCGGTAGCACGCACCCCAGCCCAGCGATCCAGTCGAATCGCTGCCATTTCGTTTTCGTCGAGGAGGCGGTGCGCACCGAGGCGCTGGAGTGGGATGCGGACGAGGAAATCGAAGTCACCACGCGACCGGTTGCCGAAGTATTCGCGCTCGCGCGTGATGGCGGCATCACCCACGCGCTCGTGCTCAACGCGTTGCTGCTGTTCGAGCCGCTCTGGCGATCACGAAGCGGGCCGGGCGTTTGACTTCACCAGGTGCGACGCTTATCTGCACCGCTCAACCTCCCTGCATGACCGCTCCTGTTTTCGCCAACGACCCCGCCGTGTTCGGCACCGCCGCCATCGGCGAGGTGCCGGCGGCGCTCGAGGGCGAAGTGCGGAAGATTTATGCGCGCAGTCCGATCTATGGACAGCGTTTTCCGCTGCACCCCAACCCGTTGCAGTGGTCGTGCTTCTGGGAGATTCCAGCGCTGTCTAAGAAAGAGATCGTCGAGCGTGGGCATCAGGCGTTCTTCGCGGACTACGCGGCAATCGAGCGCGGTTTCGCCGCGAAAAAATTCGAATACGAGCACACTGGTGGCACCACGCAGGCCCCGATGACAGTGGTCATGGAGGACGGTTGGTGGAATGCGCAGACTGAGCGCGCTTATCTCGCGTCGCCGATCCTGCGACAGTTCACGGGGCGCAAGTATCGCAAGTGCGTCCTCGCGCCCGTCGGTTGCTCCAGCAACCTCTGCCCCTACGAGGATCATCCATTTCCGCACCGCTATTTCGATGGCGTGGTCTATCTGAACTTGTCGAGCGATCCGTTCGCGTTTCCAGAAGCCGAGTGGGATCGGATCGTGGTGGAACTTCAGGCGACACAGCCCGAGGTGATCGAAGGCGAGCCGGTATACCTCTCATTGCTCGCACGTGCCGCAAAAAAGCGCGGCGTGAAAGTGCCGAGCGTGCGAGCTGTGATTCTCACCTACGGCAAGGCGAGCACGCAGCACGGTGCGCGCATCGCGGAGACGTTCCCCGCGGCGCAGGTCGATCTCTACGGCTCGACCGAGGCGGGATATTTGTTCGTCGGTGAGGCGTTCAAGGACAACTCGCGCGTGATCGATGCCAACGCGTTCATCGAACTGGTGCCGTGGCGGGCGGAGTTGGCGGATGTTTTCCAGATTTACGTGACCACGCGCGATCGCGAGGCGATGCCGCTGCTGCGCTATCACACGGGCGACATTGTGCAAAAATTCCCGACCGGCTTCCGGCTGCTCGGCCGCGAGGGCAATTTGTTCTTTCGCGCGGATGGCTCGCTCGTGTCGCCGACCGACATCGACGCGGCGCTCCCGGAAGATTTCGCGTGCTGGCACTACTCGCTCGTGCAGACGGGCGAGACGCGCTGGGATTTTCATTATGTGGCCGACGCGGTCGCGAACCATCCTGCGGTGGAGGCTGCGCTCGCGGGGTTGCTCGGCGGCGGCGCGCGCGTGGCGGCGTTTCGCCGGAAGTTCATCGCGCCGGCGGCGAGCGGAAAGTTTGCGCTGCTCAAGCCGCTGGTGAAATGAGGCCCGATTTGAGGCTTACGGCGTGGCGTGTCCGTCTTCTTGTTGGTTGTAGACTCGCTAATTTAGCGTGCCTTGGGGCACGCGCCACTTTACTTAAAATGCTTCGTGTCTGAAATTTTTCACGTTACCCCGTCCCCGTCCCACACCTGATTTTGCGATGAATCTCGTCGGCTACCTATTTTGTTCCTCCATCGGTCGAAAGATCATCATGGCCGTCACCGGTCTCATCCTGATCGGCTTCGTGGCCGGCCATCTTGTTGGCAACCTCCAGATTTTTCAGGAACCGGATCATATCAATGGCTACGGTCAGTTCCTCCACAGCCTCGGGGCGCTGCTCTGGGTGGCGCGACTCGTCATTATCGCGAGCGTCGTGCTCCACATCTGGGCGGCGACGGCGCTGACGTTGGAAAACAAGAAGGCGCGCGGCACCGACTACGGTTTCAAACACACGATCCAAGCGACACTGGCGTCGCGGGCGATGCGATGGACGGGCTACATCGTGCTGGCGTTTCTCCTCTATCATCTCGCGCATTTCACGGTGGGTCTCGCGCAGACGGGCACGTTTAAGGAAAACCTGCCGCACTACACGATGGGGAGCGATTACCGCGTGGCGGGCTTCGTCGCCGTGAAGGCTGGCACGCCCGAGGTGCTCGACGTCTACAACATGGTCGTCCTCGGTTTTCAGAATCCGATCGTTTCGCTTTTCTACATCATCGCGGTAGGGTTGCTGAGCGTGCATCTGCTGCACGGCATCGACAGCCTCTTTCAGACTCTCGGCCTACGAAACGCCAAGTGGTCGGCCGGTCTGCACAAAATCGCGGTCGTGCTCTGCCTCGTTTATTTTCTCGGCAACCTCGCCATTCCGGGCGCCGTACTCGCCGGCAAACTTCAACCCCGCGCCGCGAGCGTCGCCGCCGCCCACGCCAAATAATTCCCGCCATGGCCACGCTCGACTCCAAGATTCCCTCCGGTCCGCTCGCCGACAAATGGCGCAAGCACAAGGTGGACATTAAGCTCGTCAACCCCGCCAACAAGCGGAAATACGAAGTGATCGTCGTCGGTGCCGGCCTTGCAGGCGCGTCGGCCGCCTCGTCGCTCGCCGACCTCGGCTACAAGGTGAAGTGCTTTGTGTTTCACGACAGCCCCCGTCGTGCGCATTCGATCGCTGCGCAGGGCGGCATCAACGCTGCGAAAAATTACCAGAACGATGGCGACAGCGTTTACCGCCTGTTCTACGACACGATCAAGGGCGGCGACTACCGTGCGCGGGAGGCCAACGTCCATCGTCTCGCCGAGGTGTCCGTCAACATTATCGACCAGTGTGTTGCGCAAGGCGTGCCGTTTGCGCGCGAATATGGCGGGCTCCTCGCCAACCGCTCGTTCGGTGGTGCGCAGGTGAGCCGCACGTTTTACGCCCGCGGTCAGACTGGCCAGCAGCTACTGCTCGGTGCCTATTCGGCGCTTTCCCGCACGATCGGTGCCGGCCTCGTCGAGATGCACACGCAGAGCGAAATGCTCGATTTGGTGACCGTCGATGGCCACGCGAAAGGCATCATCGTCCGCGACCTCGTCACGGGGAAAATCGAGCGTCACTCGGCCGATGCGGTCGTGCTCGCCACCGGCGGCTACGGCAACGTTTTCAATCTCGCGACCTACGCGCGCGGCTCCAACGCCACGGCGATCTGGCGCGCCTACAAGCGCGGCGCGTGTTTCGCGAATCCGTGCTACACGCAAATCCACCCGACGTGCATTCCAGTGAGTGGCGACTACCAGTCGAAGCTCACGCTGATGTCCGAGTCGCTGCGCAACGACGGCCGCATCTGGGTGCCGAAGAAAAAGGAAGATCGGCTCAAGGCGCCCGACTCCATTCCCGAGGAAGATCGCGATTACTATCTCGAGCGGATGTATCCCGCGTTTGGCAATCTGTGTCCGCGCGACATCGCGTCGCGGGCCGCGAAACGCGTCTGCGACGAAGGTCGCGGCGTCGGCGCGAGCGGGCTCGGCGTTTACCTCGATTTCTCCGAGGTCATCAAGCGGCTGGGTGAAAACACCGTCCGCGAGCGCTACGGCAATCTCTTCGACATCTACCACGAGATCACCGCGGAGAGTGCCTATCAGGTGCCGATGCGCATCTTCCCAGCGATGCATTACACGATGGGCGGCCTGTGGGTGGACTACAACCTGATGTCGAACGTCCCCGGTCTCTTCGTGCTCGGCGAGGCCAACTTCTCCGACCACGGTGCGAATCGTCTCGGTGCGAGCGCTCTGATGCAGGGGCTCGGTGACGGTTACTTTGTCATTCCTTACACGATTGGCGATTACCTCGCGTCGCAGAAACCCGGTTCGCGCCCGAAGCCCGACACCGCCGCCTTCACCGCGGCCGAGCAAAGCGTCGGCGCGATGACTAAGCGCCTCCTCGACAACAAGGGCAAACAACCCGTCAGCCATTTCCACAAACGCCTCGGCAAGATCATGTGGGAGCATTGCGGCATGGCGCGCACCAAGGGCGGCCTTGAGCAGGCGCTGCAAAAAATCCCCGCTTTGCGTGAAGAATTCTGGGCCAACGTCCTCGTCCCCGGCAGCGCCGATACGCTCAACCAGTCGCTCGAACAGGCGGGCCGCGTGGCGGATTTCATCGAACTCGGCGAACTCATGTGTCGCGACGCGCTCACCCGCGAAGAGAGTTGCGGCGGCCATTTCCGTGAAGAGCACCAATATCCCGACGGCGAGTGCAAACGCGACGACGAGAAGTTTGGTCACGTGGCGGCTTGGGAATATCAGGGCGCCGACAAAACCCCGTTGCGCAACGTCGAGCCGCTCAACTACGAGTTCGTGAAGATGAGCGTCCGCAACTACAAATAAGCCGATCCCCCCTCGCCATGGTTGCCGAAAACACCACCAAGAATCTCAGCATCACGCTTCGCGTCTGGCGTCAGGCCGGGCCGAACCAGCCGGGCAAATTCGTCGACTACCAGTCGAAGGATCTCAACCCCAACATGTCTTTCCTCGAGATGCTCGATGTCGTGAACGACGAGCTCACGCTGAAGGGCGAGGAGCCCATCGCGTTTGCGCACGACTGTCGCGAGGGCATCTGCGGTACCTGCTCCTGCACGATCAACGGCAAGGCGCACGGGCCTGGCAAGGGCATCGCGACGTGCCAGGTTTACATGCGGGCGTTTCGCGACGGCGACGTGATCACCGTCGAGCCCTTCCGCGCCACGGCTTTTCCAATCGTCAAGGATCTCATTACGGATCGCAGTGCGTTCGACAAAATCCAGCAGGCTGGCGGCTTCATCACCGCCCGCACCGGCTCCGCGCCGGATGCCAACGCCCTGCCAGTGCCGAAGCCCGATGCCGATCTCGCGATGGATGCCGCGGCGTGCATCGGCTGTGGCGCGTGTGTCGCGGCGTGCAAGAACGCCAGCGCGATGCTCTTCGTCGCCGCGAAAGTTTCCCATCTCGGGCTCCTGCCGCAGGGTCAGGCCGAGCGCGATCAGCGTGTGCTCGCGATGGTTTCGACCATGGACGCGCTCGGTTTCGGCAACTGCACTAACCAATACGAGTGCAGCGCCGCGTGCCCGAAGCTCATCACGCACGACTTCATCGCGCGCATGAATCGCGATTATCTGGGCGCGACGCTGCGCTCAGCCTTCAAGCCCGCGCCGCTCGGAACGGGTGGGGGCGCCGGCTGATCGCTGGCTTAAGACTCATGCCCGTCAGCGGCGCGACCGAAACGGTCGCGCCGTTTTTGTAACTTTCCTCCGCGCGCCGTGTTTTCTGGGCAACACCATATTCGTCCCATGAAAACCATTCCTGCCCTTTCGCTCCTTGCCGCGCTCAGCGCGTTCGTTCTTTTTGCCCCGCTCAGTTTTGAAGTCACCGTCTCCGTGCTCTTCGCCGCCGGCCTGGTCGGCATCCTGGCGGCCGATTACGCCCACATCGTTCGTCCGGCCCGACTGCAAATCGCTCCCGTCGTCCTTGCGATCCAGCGCCGCGAACGTCTTCGGCTGGCCGCTTGATCTTCGCCAGTCGCATTGGAACCGGCCTCCGTGCTTCCGCGCAGGGGCCGCATTTTTTTCGCTGGCAAACACGCGTCACCCCGGGCCAGCGTGCGTCACCCCAATTGCGATGACTACCCCGACGCGAAAGTTCGGTGCCGCCCTGTGGTTTTTCTCATCGATGCTGCTCGTCGCACGCGCCGCCGAATCAAAACCCGCGGATGGCCGTTTTCTCTACACCGCGGTGCCGGGCGTGCGCGATTACCTTGAATACGGCGGACACGGCGTGCTCGTGTTCGACATCGATCACGGGCACCGCTTCTTGCGCCGAATCAAGTCGAGCGGCACCGACTCCGCCGGAAAACCGTTCAACGTCAAAGGCATCTGCGCGAGCGCCGCCACCCAGCGGCTCTACGTCAGCACCACGCAGTCGCTGATCTGTTTTGATCTCACGACGGACGCTATTCTCTGGGAGAAAAGCTATGACGGTGGCTGCGATCGGATGTCCCTCACGCCGGACGGCAAAGTGCTCTACGTGCCGTCGTTCGAGCAAGCGCACTGGCATGTGGTCGATGCGCTCACCGGCGCCGTGCTCGCGAAAATTACGCCGAACTCCGGCGCACACAACACCATCGTCGGCCCCGATGCGAAAGAGGCCTACCTTGCGGGACTGAAGTCACCGCTGCTCACCGTGGCCGACACAGCGTCGCGCACGATCGCCCGCACCGTTGGCCCGTTCAGCAATTTCATCCGACCGTTCACCGTCAACGGCCGGCAGACGTTGGTTTACGTGAACGTAAACGGGTTGCTTGGGTTCGAGATTGGCGATTTGAAAACCGGCAAGATGCTCCAACGGGTGGAAGTCACCGACTACGAAAGCGGCGGCGTCAAGCGACACGGCTGCCCGAGCCACGGCATCGCGCTCACCCTCGATGAAAAAGAAGTGTGGCTCGCCGACGCGCACAACCGCCGCCTGCACATCTTCGACAACACCACCATGCCTCCGAAAAAAATCGCGTCGGTCGCACTGCGCGACGAACCCGGCTGGATCACCTTTGGGATCGACGGCAAATTGGTCTATCCCTCGACCGGCGAGGTCATCGACGCCCGCACCCGAAAAATCGTGGCGACGCTCAAGGATGAAAACGGCATCGAAGTGCAATGCGAGAAGCTACTCGAGATCGATTTCACGGCCGGCCAAGCGGTGCGCGCCGGCAATCAGTTCGCCATCGGCGGCCTGCGCTGAGTTTGGGTGGCGAAAAACCGCGCCCAGTTTCAGAATACCGACAGCGCCTTCGCGCTCTCCAGCACGACCCACGCGCAGCCGCCGGCGAGCGCGAACTTGAACAGCGTCCTCACCAATTTCCGCCCGCGCAGCACCGCATCATGCAGATCGGTGTCGAGCGCCTTGCGGTTGCCCTGCGCCATGAAGCTCACGAACCGCGGATCGCGGAATCGCCCGCGCCGATCGCGGCGGAGTCCGAAGCGGACGACCGGGCGGTGGCATAGGTTGAGCAGAAAGCGGAGCACAGGACGCATCACGGAAATTTTGGGTGGTTATTTCAAGTCGAATCCGGCTACCGTCGCCGACTTTCACGCGTTTTTACCGCTCTCACCGATCATTCCCATGCACCACTTTCGCTACACCGGTCCGAATCTTCACTGTGAATCCGTCGATTTGGCCGAAGTCGCGCGGCTCTACGGGACGCCGACTTACGTCTACAGTGCCGCGACGATGGCGGACAACGTGACCCGCCTCCAGCGCGGCTTGGATGGCCTCGACGTGCAGATTTGCTACGCGATGAAGGCCAACTCTAATATCGCCGTCCTCCGTCACTTCGCCAACCTCGGCGCTGCCTTCGATCTGGTGAGCGGAGGCGAACTTCGCCGCGTGCTCGTCGCCGGGGCCGATGTGAAGCGCAGCGTGTTTGCCGGCGTCGGCAAGACCGAGGCCGAGATCAAACTCGCGCTTGAAAACGAGATTTTCTCCTTTCACGTCGAGAGCGAACCCGAACTCGCGCGCCTCAACCACGTCGCCGGCAAACTCGGCGTGAAGGCGCCCATCGCGATCCGGATCAATCCGGACGTCGACGCCCACACCCACGCGAAAATCACGACCGGCAAGAGCGACAACAAGTTTGGCATTCCGCTCAAGTTTGCCGCCGCCGCCTACGAAGCCGCGGCAAAATATCCGAATCTCCTGCTCAAGGGCGTGCAGATGCACATCGGCTCGCAACTCACCGAGATCGGCCCGTTCGTCGAGGCGGTGGAGAAGGTCGCGCCGCTGGCGGCGGAGCTGAAGACGAAGTTTGGGATCACTTATTTTTCCGTCGGTGGCGGGATCGGGATCGTTTACAAGGACGCCCTCGCGAGCGGCCCGCAGTCGTGGTGGGACGAGCAGCCCGCCGGTTCGCGTCCGATCACGCCGGAAGTTTACGGCGCGGCGCTCGTGCCGTTGCTGCAGCCGCTTGGTCTGAAGATTCTGCTCGAGCCCGGCCGCTTCATGGTCGGCAACGCCGGCGTGCTGCTGGCGCGGGTCGAGCACCTCAAGCGCGGAGCGGGGAAGAATTTTCTCATCGTCGATGCCGCTATGAACGATCTCGTGCGGCCCGCAATGTATGACAGCTACCACGAAATCGTGCCGCTGCACCGCGATTCGTCGCGCCGCGCGCTCGTGGCGGACGTCGTCGGCCCGATTTGCGAGAGCGGCGACTGCTTCGCAAAGGATCGCCAGCTGCAGGATCTCGGCGAGGGCGAGTTGCTGGCATTCATGAGCGCGGGCGCCTATGGCTACGCGATGGCGAGCCGCTACAACTCCCGCGCGATGCCCGCCGAGGTGCTCGTGCGGGGCAGCGCCTTCGAACTCATCAACGCGCGCGAATCCTTCGAGCAAATGATCGCAGGGGAAAAAATCCCGGCGTTTTTGAAATAAAAACCAAGGGTGAACCCGGCTAGACGCGGATTAAAAATATCTGTGTTCATCCGAGTTCATCCGTGGTTAGGGTTTCTGTCATGAATTTCGCGGTCATCGGCGCCGGTGCCTGGGGCACGGCTTTCGCGCTGCACTTGGCGCGGATCGGCCATGCCGTGACGCTGGTGCCGCGCCGCACCGAGCAGGCAGCCACCCTCGTGGCGCTGCGGGAAAACCGCGATTACCTGCCGGGAATCGCGCTGCCGTTAGAGCTGAGCGTCACAGCGGATGTTGGCGCGGCGCTGGCCGGGGCGGACGTGGTGCTGCTGGCGTGTCCGGCGCAATCGCTGCGCGAAACCTGCACCCGGCTGCGGGCGACGGGTGCATTGCGGGCGCGGCTGATCGTCAGTCTCGCGAAGGGCTTGGAGACAGGCACGCACTTGCGGCCGTCGCAGATCATCGCGGAGGCGTTTCCCGGCGTAGGGCTCGGGGCGCTTTCCGGGCCGACCAACGCGCTTGAGGTCGCGCGCGGTCAGCCGGCCGCCATGGTGCTGGCGGCGTCATCGGCTGCGAGCGCCGCGCTTGAGGTGCAAGCGGCCATCAGCGGCGCGACCCTGCGCGTTTACACGAGCGAGGATTTGGCGGGGGTGGAATTCGGCGGCAGCCTGAAAAATATCTACGCGATCGCAGCGGGTTGCAGCGATGGGTTGAAAGTGGGTGACAACACCAAGGCCGCGCTGATTACGCGGGCGCTCACCGAGATGGTGCGCGCAGGCGTCGCACTCGGCGCGCGGGAGGAAACGTTTTACGGGCTGAGCGGTTTCGGTGATCTCATCGCCACGTGTTATGGCGCGTGGAGCCGCAACCGCGAGTTCGGCCAGCGGATCGGCGAGGGTCGCGCGGTGGCCGACCTGATCGATCACCGCAAGACGGTCGTTGAGGGTTACGAAACGACGCAGTCGTTTGCCGGGTTGTGTGCGAGCCGCGGAATCGACGCGCCGATTCTGCGCGAGATGAACGAGATTCTGTTTGCCGCCAAACCGCCGGCGACCGCACTCAATGCGCTGATGACTCGCGGCCTCAAGCGCGAGGCCGCCACCCGGTAGGGCGCGGACTCCGTTCCGCGCCGCGCTGACGGCGGCGAAGGAACTCGTCGCCCTACCTTCAGTGTCCGGCGCCGGCGGCCTGCTCCTGAATGTATTCCTGCTTCAGGCCGAGTTGCTCGGGCGCGTGGAGCACGAGCATCTTCATGCGAATGTCGGCGGGCACCGCCGGGGCGGTGAGTTTTGAGACCGCCACCATCAACAGAATCGACAGCGGCATCGTCCAGATCGCTGGCTGCTCAGCGAGGATGCGTGCGAGTGGATGAAACGCCCAAAAGTCGATCAGGTTCACCTTGCCGATGTCGCCGAGGATAATCGTGCCGGTGCAGGCGAGCGAGGCGAGGCCGCCGCCGAGCATCCCGGCCGCGGCGCCGGGCATCGTCATGCCGCGCCACCACACGCTCATAAAAAGCAGTGGAAAATAGCTCGACGCCGCGATCGCGAACGCCTGGTTGACCATGAAATTGATCTGCAGCGTCTCGACTTGGGAGCCGAGCGCGATGGCGATCGCACCGATGACGATCGCGCCGACCTTGAACATGAAAAGCCGCTCCGCCGGCCGCGCGTTGGGCCGCAGCATCCGGCCGTAAATGTCGTGGGCAAACGCGCCCGTCATCGACACGAGCAGTCCGCTAAACGTGCTCATGAACGCCGCGAAGGCGCCCGCGCAAGTGATACCGCTCATGATCGAGCCGAGCACGCCGCCGACCGCGCGCGGCAGCTCGAGCACGACCTTGTCGGTGCCCTTTGCGCCGACGCCGCTGTAAAGTTCGGGGAGGAGATTACGCCCGAGCACGCCAAACACCGGAGGGAAAACGTAGAACACGCCGATCAGAATCATCACCCACATGGTGGTGCGTTTTGCCGCGCCGCCGTCGGGGTTGGTGTAGAAACGCACGAGGATGTGCGGCAGGCCCGCGGTGCCGCAGACGAGTGCGATGATGAGTGAATAGGTGTAGAGCAGCGAGTAGGGCCGCTGGTGTTCGGCGAGATAGGCGGGCCGCTGATCTGCGGGGAGTTTCGCGGCGGCGGCGGTGATGGCTTTCGTCGTGAGCGGCCCAAACGGTGCGATCCACGAGGCGTCTTTCGGGGCTTTTTCGACGAGCGGCTTGCGGGCGACTTCGGTGGCCGGCGTCGGCGCGGCGGTTTCACCGGGCGCGGCGTTGGCGCCGAGGTGGCCGTTGTAGAAACCGAAAACCGCCATAAGCACGAAGACCGGCACGCTGATCGCGAACATCTTCATCCAATACTGTAACGCCTGCACGAGCGTGATGCCCTTCATGCCGCCGAGCGCTACGTTCAGTGTGATTACGGCGCCGACGAGCGCGACGCCGCCCCAGTAAGGCATGCCGGGAAAGATATAGGCGAGCGTTACGCCCGCGCCTTTCATCTGCGGCATCGTGTAAACGAAACCGATGAAGAGCACGAAGCACACCGCGATTTTCCGGAACAGCGGCGAGTTGTAGCGGCCTTCGGCGAAATCCGGAATCGTGTAGGCGCCGAATCGCCGCAGCGGCCCCGCGATGAACAGCAGCAGAAAAAGATAACCGCACGCGTAGCAGACCGGATACCAGAGCACGTCGTAGCCGTTGGCCATCACCATGCCGGCGATGCCCATGAAGGAGGCCGCGGAAAGGTATTCGCCGGAGATCGCGGAGGCGTTCCAGCCGACGGAAACCGAGCGGCCCGCGACAAAGAAGTCGCTCGTGGTCTTCGATTGCCGGGCCGACCAGAAACCCATTCCAATCGTAGCGACGACGGTGATGAACGCGAAGGTGAAGATCCACGGATCGACGCCATTGAGAAACGCCAGTTGCGGGCTCATGGGCGGCGCGCCTCCCGGGTGCGTTTAACCTGGGCGACTTCCTCGTTTTCCAGCGCGATGGAGCGCCGGATGAAGAACCACGAAATGATCCACACGGCGGGAAAAAAAAGCACGCCGAGGATGAGCCAGCTCAGCGTGAAACCCGCGATGCGCGTGGCCATGAGCGCGGGCGCGAAATAATTGGCGAGGGGCAGGCCGAGCAGCACGACGAGAAACGCCGCGGCGCAAAGACCGGAGAGCTGGAACTGGCGGCGCATGAGCGAATGCAAAAACGATTCGCTGTGCACCACGTCATCGTGGGCGGGAGGGGAAGGGGGCATCGCGGCGTGAATGGTGGGTGGGCAGGCGGGGGCGGCAAATTTTTTCTGCACCGCGTTTCTCGGACAGTGCGGCGACTGGAGGGCACTCGGGGGCGAACCCACCGTCAGGCTAACACGCATGCAGCGGCGAAAGGTTTCAGAAAATTGCCGACGGGTGCGGCGTAGCGATACTTACCGGATATTCTTTGCGACGGAGCCGCTTCGCGCCGATTAATCCAGGCGATGGAACTGTCTGAAACCACTCTCGCCTACCTGCGCGACGAGGCTTATGCGCACCTCGCGCGGCAGGCGTTGCTCGCGAATCTGAAGCGGTTGGAGCAGGAGCGGGATTCCGTCGCCAGCACCCGCCCACCGTTCGGCGTGCTCGGGCGCCGCGAGTCGCGCGAAGCCTATGCGCGCTCGATGCGCAGCGTGAATGACAACGAGGCCGTCGTTTGCGATCAACTGGTCCAAATCACGGGGATCACGGACTGGCTGCGGCCATTTATTCGTCGGGATGTCTCGACCTATCTCGCCGCCGAAAGCCCCGATTATTGCCGGCTCCTGCAAATTGCTGCGCGGGTGGATGACTGGGAGCGGGCGTATCGGCTCATCCCTGAGTTGTTGGTGGCCTTTGCGCGCGACTTGCGCGCGGTGCGACTGGCCTTGGTGCCCGAAAAAAAATCCCATCCGTTGATCTCCCATGAAATTACGGTGCTGCGGGAGAGCGCCGAAGGACTGGCCGCCCATCGCCACGAATTGCGCGTGATCGAGCAGGCGGCGTTGGCGCTCGCGCCGGCGGATCTGGCCGACCAGCTCAAGTTTCCTGCCCTTCCAGATCTCCAACGACTGCCGTGGGTGAGTCGGCTCGCGGTGGTTCCCCCGGAAACGGCGCTGCCCGAAGTGACGCAGGCCGAGGCGGAAATCCGGTTGCTGCTGGCTAGCCCGATGACCCAGGTGGTGGCGCAGTTGCAGGAAGATCGGGACCGCTGCGCCGAACGCGCCGACCGGATGCTGGAGGAGTATTGGAATCAGCTCCGTCTCCATGCCCGGGCCCATTACGTCGAAGAACGCGATGTGCAGGACGTCATTCGCATGCTCAACGAACGCTATATCGATGCCGACCTCCAGCGCCGCCAGCAGGCGCTGAGTGTGCATCCGTTTTCAGCCCGGTAGCGGGGCGCGGCGGATTATGCGTCGTTAGCTGTAAAACGCGGCTGCGCGGCGGCGTGGCGGCGATGGATGTCGAGATACGTTTCGTCGACGAGTTGATCGACGGCGACGCCGTCAAGGAACTGGTCACTGAAGTCAGCGATGTCCGCATCGATCGCGAGACGGGCGGTGGCGAGGAAATCGCGGATGAGTTCGCGTGGATCTTCGTCGCCGACGGCGATCCGGATGGTCGTCGGCGTGATGCCGGCGGCGGCGAGCGCTTCAGGGCTGAGTTCGCTGTGGGAGGTGAGCGCCGGGCAGAGGATGACGGTGTTGCTCTGGCCGAGCGACACTTGGTGTCCAAACATCGGCGACAGCGAATCGAAGAAGCGCTCGAACGTCATGCGCGTGAGGCCGGCCTCCTCAAAATCGATCGTGAAGAGCGGCGCCGGCAGCCCGAGGTAGCTGAGGCGCGCGCAGATTTCGTGGTGGGGATCGCGTGGGCTCGCCGGGCCGCTCACCCGGACGTGCGGGTGCGAGCCGAGCCAGCGGGCGAGGATCGCGGTGTTGATGCATTTTTTCAGCATCCGCATTTCCAGCGTCTTCATGCCGCTCAGCACTTCGAAGGCTTTGTCGGCGTCGAGAAACGCGCCCTTCACATAATAAACGTTCCAAAACATCGTGTGCTCCCAACCGGGTTCGCCCTTCGCCATGAACATGTCGACGTTGCGGCCGATGACGACGCCGGCCGTGGTGTTGCCGCTGCCGGTGAGATCTTTCGTGTAACTGTGAATGAGGTAATCGGGGCGTTCGGTGGTGTCGGGGCGCTGGAGCGGGCGGACGAGGAACGGCGTGCCGACGGTGGAGTCGAGCATCACCGTAAGCCCCGCGGCGTGGGCGACACGGCAGATCGCGGGCACGTCGAGGAAGACGCCATGGGGATTGCACGGGCTTTCGAGGAGCACGTAGATTTCGCGGCCGCGGGCGAGCCGAGCGGCGTGTTTCTTTTTTGTCGCCGCCAGCGCGCGCTCGAAGTCGAGGGCAGTGGCGCCGTCGAAAAACTCCACGCCGACGTCGAGGTTGGATTTTTTCGCGAACCAATCGTGGAGGAGTTGGTAGGTGCCGCCGTAAACGTTGCGAGAGGCGAGCACGATGTCCTCGTAGCCGACGAGGTGCGAGAGGGCGCCATCGATCGCGGCCATGCCGCTGTTGAAATTCCACGCCATGTAGTCGGCGGCGTGCGGTCCGGCTTCGATATCGACGATGTGGTTGGCGAGCGAGATCGAGGTGGGGTTGAGGAGGCGCGAATAGATTTCGTGGAGAAATTCGCGGCCTTGGAAAGCGTCGTCGATCCACTCGGTGCAGGCGAAGATGTAGGTCGCGGTGCGGGTGATGACGGGATTCGCCGAGAAGATCGCGGCGACGTTGTCGAACGTCGGGTAAGGCCCTTTCGCGAGTGTGGTCGCCGTCGAATGGCCAAGCGACTGGTGGACCTTGCGCGTCGGGTTTTGGAGGTTGTCGAGAATCTTGGCCAACTGGAACGCGAGGAATTTCTTCGCGTTGAAGAGCGCGAGCCGGTCGGCGCGCGGGAGCCGGCCGAGTTCGCGCAGCGTGACCTCCCAAAGTTCGGTCAGATCGTCGGTGGTGTGGTAAAGTCGCTCAGCGAGTCGGAGCAGTGGCACGCCGACGGGCGACGCGGGATCGATGTGGAAATGCGCGAGCTGTTCGAGCGCGAGCGCAGCGGTGGTGGCGGCCTCGGTGGTTTTGCGGCGCGGCGAAAGCAGGCGCGCAGACAGCGAGACGGCCGTCGTGGGGGTTGACGTCGTTTGCATGGCGCGAGTGTGCGGGAGCGCACTCGCGTTGGCAAGCGGCGTGCGGCTTCAGCGGACGCCGTCAGCAACCGAGGCGCGTGCGAGCTGCTCAGACGTCGAGCGAAGTTCGTCGGCGAGGCCGGCGATCATCTGGGCGTCCCACTGTTCCTGTTCCGCGCGGTGGAGCCGCTCACGAAGCCACGCCTCGTGATGGCGGAGGCGCTGAAGTTCGTCAGCGGAGGGGACAAGAGCTGGGTTGCGACTACGGAGGCGCGCTGCGACAAAGAGAAACGCGCAAATCGCAAAAACGAATAGAACGGAAAAGGCCTCGGGCATGAGTGTGAAAGAGGAACACGGAAAGACTAGTGATGTTCCCGTCCTTGGCGAGGACCGTCCAAGACGGGCTCAGGTCTTAACGGGTGCGACTTTGGTTTTCTGCACCGTGATAATGGCTACGGCGGTGACGATGATCGCCGAGGCGACGAGGGTGCGCGAGGTGATCGGTTCGTTGAGGAGCAGCCAGCCCAGGAAGACGGCGACGATGGGGTTGACGTAGGCGTAGGTGGCGACGCGCGCCGGCGTGCTGTGTTTCATCAGCCAGACGAAGGTTGAGAATCCCACGAGCGAGCCGACGGCGATGAGATAGGCGAACGCCAGCCAGGCGCGCGGCGCGATGACGGCGATGTGCAGGCGTGCGAAATCGTCATGCACGAGCGCCGCGAGCGTGAGCGCCACGCCGCCGCCGAGCATCTGGAGCGACGAGGCAAAGAACGGCTCGGCGCCGTGCTTCGCGTGCCGCGAGTAGATCGAACCAATGCCCCACGAGACGCAGCCGATGAGAATTGAGGCGACGGCGCCGAGATTGAGTCCGCCGTGCGAAGCGTTTTCCCACGGTGCGGCCAGCCACGAGACGCCGATGAAGCCGAGCAAGAGCGCGATCGCGGTGACGACACCGGGGCGCGTGCCGCCGGGCCAGGCCCACTCGGTGAGAACGATGAAGAGCGGACCGATGCCAATCAGGAGCGCGGTGAGACCCGAAGGAAGATATTGCTCGGCCCACACGACGGCGCCGTTGCCTCCGAGGAGGAGAAAGGTGCCGATGATGGTGTTGGCGCGCCATTGGTGCGCAGTGGGCCAGGCCGCGCCGCGGAGTTTTAGGAATGAAAAGAGCAATGTGCCCGCGATCAGGAAACGCACCCCGGCCATGAGGAAGGGCGGCATCGTCTCGACGGCGACGCGAATGGCGAGATAGGTGCTGCCCCAGATGAGATAGATCGCGGCAAACGCGAGCAGGAGCGCGGTGCGGGTCGGTGGCGTGGGCATCAGAGTTGCTTTTTGGACAAGTCGCCGAGCGTGCGAAGCGCGGACTCGATCGCCTCGGTCCACGGGAGTCCGCAGTTCATCCGGAGGCAATTCCGATAGCGATCCTTCACGGAGAAGAGAGCGCCGGGCGCGATGCTGATGCGGTGTTTGAGGGCGTCGCGGTGGAGGCGGAGTGTGTCCACGCCCGGCGGCAGTTCGATCCAGAGGACGAAGCTGCCCTCGGGCCGGCTGAGCCGTGTGCCCTCGGGAAAATGTCGCAGGATTGCCTGCGAGAAGAGGTGCAGCTGGTGGTGATACGCGCGCCGGATCGAACGGAGGTGGTGGTCGTAGCCGCCGTTGCGCAGAAAATCGGAGACGGTTTTTTGTAGGACGACGGGCGTGCCGAGCGTGGTAGTAAACTTGAGGCGCCGCACTCTCTCGAGGTAGCGGCCGGGCGCGCACCAACCGACGCGCAGCGAGGGCGCGAGGGTTTTGCCGAACGAGCTGCACAACAACACGCGGCCGTCGGTGTCCCACGCCTTGAGCGGTTTCGGGCGGCGTTCGCCAAAATGGAGATCGCCGTAGATGTCGTCCTCGATCGCGGGCACGTCGAACTCGGTGAGGATTTGGTAGAGTTTCTCCTTGTTCTCATCCGGCATGCACGAGCCCAGCGGGTTGGAGAAGCTTGGCATGACCATGAGCGCCTTCACGTCGTTGTTTGCTAGCGCGTCGCGGGTGGCGTCGAGGCAGATGCCGGTGCGCGGACCGGTGGGAATTTCGAGCACGCGAAGGTTGAGGCTCTGGATCGTTTCGAGAAAGCCGAAGTAGGTGGGCGTCTCGACGGCGACAGTGTCGCCGGGTTTCGTGACGGCGCGCAGCGAGAGATGGAGGGCCTCGCAGCAGCCGACGGTGACGACGAGTTCATCGTGCGAGAGGGGGCAGCCCGCCTGCAAGTAGCGGCGCGCGATTTCGCGGGTGAGCGGATCGAAGGCCCAGTTCATCGCGTAGCGGCCGAGGAGCGCGGGGTCGTTGCGGCCGACGGCGGCGAGGATGCGGGCGAGTTTCTTCGTGGGAAACAGCGAGTGATGCGGACACGCGGCACCGAACGGCACGTAGCTCGGATCGGTAGCGAGCGTGAGCACCTCGGCAGTGAGATCGTTGACGCCGACGTAACTCGGCTTCGCCATCGGCCGGGCCATGCGCGGTTCGGGGGTGTCGCTCGGGAGGCGGGGCCGCACGTAGTAACCAGATTGCGGACGCGCTTCGATCCAACCGCGGTTTTCGAGGACGGTGTAGGCTTGGAGCACGGTCGAGATGCTCACGTCGCGCTGGAGTGCCATGCGGCGGACAGAGGGAAGCCGGTGGCCGGGGCGGAGCGTGCCCTGCTCGATGAGTTGTTCGAGGGCGTGCGCGAGCTCGACGTAGAGCGGTGCCGGCGCGGGAGCATTCAGCGTCTGGATCATGGGAACGGTGGGTGGAAACGAAGCGCAGTGAGAGTAGGCGAAAGGCGGGAGGCGGGGCAGGCGTAGTGGCTGGAGTTCGCGACCGGCACAGTTGGAGGAGAAGTGAAAGTGTGACCAGAACAATTCAGGCACCGGATCCAAGCGTCAGGACGGCGTAAGCGGGCCCGGCGTTGACAGGTTGGCGGGGATGGGGCGGGCTGCGCGTGATGGATGCAGCGGAGAAAGAATTCACGCCACTCGTGACAGCGGTGCTCGCGCGATTTTTCGCGCAGAACGGACGCGCCGCACCGCCGATGGACGCGCTATCGGCGTTTGGGGAGCGACTGTGGGCGGTGGTGGTGGAGCGGGGACTGCCGCGACCGCTCGGGCCGGGGGAGGTCGGCGTGGCTGGAGGACTGACGGAGGACGAATGCGCACCGCTGATCGCAGCCGCACTCGGTGGCGCCGACGATCCGCTGCTCGCGAACGCGGCCCGGCAGCTCGTGAAGGCGTGCCTTTATCCGGAGTTCACGGTGTGCCGCGATTCGTTTCGCGCCGTGGCGGCCGACGGTGGATGTCGGCGGCAGGAATTGAAACGGGTGCTCGGGCGGGTGAGCGGGACGCATTGCGTCGATTGTCCGCACTGGATCGCGCTCGAGTCGGCGCAGCACGAAAACTATCTGGCGCGCGAGTGGAAGTCGGGCGCGGCGGATTTCGCCCAGCACCGCGAGGTGTTTTTGCCGGTGGATTTTCGTGCACTGCGGCGATGGTTGCACACCCGGACGCGCATCGGGTCGCTGTGAAATCCGCGGCCGGCGCCGCCTACGCTTTGAGTATCGCGATGATTTCGTCCGCGGCCTTGAGCCCGAGCAGCGGGCGAATCGGATCGAGGCGTTCGGCGGAGGTGATGACGAATGTGCAATGTGGTGCGCCAGCGCGCACACAACCGATCTCGATGCAGCCGAGTGGTTGCCCGCTGACATATTCGAGGAAGCCTTGAAGAAATCCGGCCGGCAACGCGTCGGCGAAATCTTCGCCCGGCTCGAGCGCCGCGACAAAACTGCTGTGGCGCAGCCGCGCGATCACCAAGCCGTGCTCCGGCGCGTCGGAGAGATCGGGGGCGAGGACGCCCCAGCCTTGGGTGGCAAAATGGCGGACGGCGAGCGTTAAGCAGGCCTCGAGCGGCTGGTCGGTGAGCACGGGTTGGCCGAGTCGGGAGAGCTCGCGATCGACCGATGAGGCGAAGCTCTGGCCGGCGGCGACCCCACCGGCGTGAAACAGCGCAGACCAGGAGCCGGGTTTATCCGCGTTAAAAACGCAATAAGTCGCCCACAGGAACGGTGCCGCCGCGAACACGATGCGTGAGCCGTCGGGCACCACGGCGACGCCCGAAGCCGGATCGAGGCTTGATCCGCGGCCGTCGAAAAGACGACCGAAGGGGGGCTTGGAATCTCCAGGAGGCGGCATGGGGAGCGCTATTTTTTCCAGGGGATTTTTGCGGCTTTGGCCGGACCCGCCGGTGGCGTTGCCGCGAGGGGCGTGCGCGCTTCGAGCACGAGGCGGCAAATCGCGTCGTGAGCGATGCCGGAACGGCGGGCACTTTCCGCCTGATCGATGATCGGTCCGGGACCGACGATGAAGCGGCAGCATGCGTCGCCGAGGGCGACGCATTCGGTTTCGACGGCGTGGCTCTCGACGCGATCGTAGAAGCTGAGCGCGCCGGCGAAGAGGCCGGCGTAGAGGTGACACACGGGTGTTGCAGCGTTACCGGTCGCGGCGGCGGCGGCGCTGTGGCGTAGTTCGACGAAGGTGATGCCTTTGGTGTGTGAGGAGAGGTCGAAAATGCAGGCTCCCCAACCGGCAGCGGCAAACGGCGCGGCCCAGCGCTCCAGCACAAACGGCGCGTCCATCTTCCACAGGTTGGTGTTGGTCGTTCCACCAGATTCCTCCCGCAGGCGCGCGCTGAGTTGCAGCATATCCTGCAGACCCCACTCGTAGCCCGCATGGTAAAGGAGATGGCGGCGATTGTCGGTCGCCGGCTCGCTGGAGCCCCGGTGGAGCACCTGCATCAGCGCCTCAGGCAACGCGGCAACGCGGCGGCCGTCAGGTGTCTGCAGCAATCCTTCAGCCGGCCGCGAGCGGATGAATTCCTCGTGGGCGGAGCGGGGCTGGTCGCTAAGTGAGCGATCTGACATGGAGCGGTTGCGGCGGTGAACGGGCTGCTCGGTGGGCGTTGGGCGTGAACAGTGTCACGCAACGTTTTCCACACGAACCGGTCAAGCTTGTCGGTCGGACTGCACCGACTCAAGGTGATTGCACGATTCGGTGCCAGCCTGTCGCGGCAATCAGTAGGCGATGGCCGCTCCTGCCATCGCGAGTGAGGAGGCCAGGCGTTGATTGAAATCGTAGGTCTTGGTCGCCGGTCGAAACGTGCTGCGAGCCGTGGGCGCGGCGGGTTTAGCGCGCTCGACGGTGGGGGCGTTCGTGTGGCCATTCGTGGCAAGCGCGGCCTCGACGGCGGTTACCGCCGGGCTGGCTGCGGCAGGCGCGTGTTTGGCGGACACCGCATGCTTTTCGCCGTGGCGTAGGCCGGCCTCGAGTTCCGGTACGTCAATCTCGGCCGAGTGCGCATGGCGGGCGGCGGTCAGAAGAATGCGCGAAAGTTGCGCGTAGTTGCCGGGCCAGTCTTGGGCGCGAAGCCAGGCTGCAGCTTCGGCAGTAAACGTGAAAGCCTTGGCCGCGTTCAGTGCGATCCGGTGCTCGCCTAACAATTGGACGGCATTTGGGAGAATGTCGTCGGGTAGTTCACGGAGCGCAGGCACCGTGACTGATAGCGAACTGATCTTGTAATAAAGCGTTTCGTTAAAGCGACCGTCGTCGGCCATTTCGGACAGATTGCCGGCGGCGGCAAGAACGAGGCGGAAGCGGCGGGCGAAGGGCAGAAACACGTCGCGGCCCGTCATCAGGTTCTCAAGAATTTTTTGCTGCTCGATTGAAAACAGCTCGACGCCCGTGACGATCAGTGTGCCAGCGTCGGTTGAGAGCAGCGAGGGTGCGAGCGCCTCGATCAGGTGGCGCGTGTCGAATTGCTCGACGTCGCACTGCATCACCGGTCCGTCGCGGAACATCGAGATTTCGGCGAGATCGCGGGCGAGCAGTTCGAACGGGCTGCCGGCTTCGCCTTGGAGTAAGAGCACGGCGCGGAAATCGCGGACTTTCCACAGGCGCTGGGTGAAGTCGCGGAACGCATCCGACCGGCCGTGAAAATGGCGCGGTTTGTAAGCGAGCTTGTTCTCGATGGGTTCGGCGGCGGCGACCGTCGTGGCTGCCGCCAAGGGAGAATTGGAGTTGCCGCGTCGCGCCGCTGGGAGCGGAGAGTTCGAGCTGCGGCCGGGTTGCGCGTCGCTCGAACCGGAGCGACTGAGCGTCTCGTTGATCTTTTCAAGGAGGATCTTTGGGTTGGCGGGCTTGTTGAAGATGCCGGCGACGCCCTGGCTGCTGAGCTGGATGGCGAGTTCGAGGGTGAGGGAGCCAGAGACGAAAACCACCGCGATGTCGGGCAGAGTTTTGCGCAGCTCGTGCATGAACACTTGTCCATTCATCCCGGGCAATTCGTAGTCGACCACGACGAGGTCGTAGGCGCGCGCTTTCGCGGCAGCCAGCGCGGTCTCCGGATGTTCGTGCGCGGAGATTGCGTAGCCCGCCTGGCGGAGCAAAAGGCTCTGCATCTCGCGAAACACCGACGAATCCTCCACGATGAGGACGTGCGCGCGCGAGGCCTTCTTGTCGTCTTCGCTCATATCAGGTGATGCTCTCGCGGTGAGACCGCCACGGGCCCGGTCCGGCCGGAAACTGCAATGTGTGCTTGAGCTTGAGTTCGGACATGAGGATTGTCACACGTTCATCATAACCCACGCGGTCTGTCCTGACATCCGTAATTCTGCGGAGATTGGGCGGGCAGCGTTGCTTAGTTTCGGGTTCGAAAAAATTTCATGCGTAACCTCCGCGCCGTTCTCATCGAAGACGAAACCATGTTTCGCCAGCTGATCCTGCTGACCTTGGGCAAGGTAAAAGGACTGTCGGTTGTCGGCGAATTCGGTCTCGGCAAGCCGGGCCTGCAGTTCTGCCTGCGTGAAAAGCCGGACATGCTCGTGGTTGATCTCATGCTTCCCGATCTCAACGGCATGGAGATCGCCCGCGAGGTGCGGCGCGCCTCGCCGGACACCAAGATTCTCGTCATCACGGCGCATCCGAGCGAGCGGCTGCCGGCGGATTTGATGGCGCTGGGCGTGAACGGCTACGTCGATAAGACCGAACCAATTGAATATGTGCTCAGTGCGGTCGAGACGGTGCGAGCGGGTGGAATGTTTTTTGCGAGCAAGGTCCGGGCGAAGGGCGGCGGCAGCCTCGCACCGCTGCGCAAGCCGATGGATGTGCCCCTGACCGAACGCGAACAGGAAATCGCGAAGCTTGTCGCGCGGGGTCAGATGTCCAAGGAGATCGCCGCCACGCTCAATCTCAGTGTGCGCACGGTCGAGAAGCACCGCGCCAACATCATGGAAAAAATCGGCGTGCGCGAGGTCGCGAGCCTCACGCGCTGGTGCATTCAGACCGGGTTGGTCGACGACTGAGCGCGGCCTCACTCGGCGACGAAGGCGCGCAGCGACTTCGCAATCTCCTCAAACTCTGCGTTGATCGCCTTGAGGTCGGCGGGCGTGATGTCTTTGCCCGTGGGTCCCTCGAGCCGTTTTTCGAGTTCGGCCATGCGTTCGGACAACGTCATCGCCCCCATCAGGCGCGCGTTGCTTTTCATGCTGTGCGCGACGCGGTGGCGATTTGTCCGCTCGCTGCTGGAGAGTTCCTGAAACGAACCCGGGAAGTCCCGGAGAAATGTGCGCACGAGCGTGCGCACATTATCCTCCCCGAGGACGGCGGCGAGTTCGGCGAGGGACTCGTTGGGTGGGGGCACGTTCGACATGCTACCGAGAAGCCAACGACTCCCCGCCGCGGGGCAAAACAATTATGCAGCGAAAAACACGCACCGAGGTGCAGCCACGCCATCAGGCACCCAGTGGCGATGACCGTGGCAAATGCCAGCCAACTGCCGGACTAACGCTCAGTGCCCGCCCTCGAGATCGCCGGGTTGGAGCAGGCTGGCGAACGTGGCCTTGATGGCCGCCTTCATGTAGGCTTCCTTCGCATCGATGGTGCCGTCTTTCACGCGGTTCATGAGGCTGTTATCCATCGTGATCATGCCGTCGCCGCCGCCGCTCTCGATGATCGTCTTGATATTGGAAATCTGACCGCTGCGAATCGTGTTGGGCAGCGCCTCGTGGGTGAGCAAAATTTCATGCACGGCACAGCGACCCTTCGGGATTTTTTTGCAGAGGAGCTGAGCGACGACGCCGGCGAGGCAGCTCGAAAGCATCACGCGCACCTGGTTCTGCTCGTCGGCGGGAAACGTGTTGATGATGCGATCGACGGTTTTCGGCGCGTTGTTGGTGTGGAGCGTGCCGAACACCAGCATGCCCATCGAGGCGCAGCCGAGCGCGAGCTTGATGGTTTCCATTTCGCGCATTTCGCCGAGGAGGAGGATGTCGGGATCGTGGCGCATCGCGCCTTTCAGCGCCGCGGCAAACGACGCCGTGTGCTCGCCGACCTCGCGATGGACGATGACGGATTTTTTGATCGGATGCACAAACTCGATCGGGTCTTCGATGGTGATGATGTGCCGCGCGAGGTTCGAATTAATGTAGTCGATCATCGCGGCGAGCGTGGTCGATTTGCCGGAGCCGGTCGGGCCAGTGACGACCACGAGGCCTTGGTCGAGGTGGCAGAGTTTCTTCAGCGCTTCGGGTAGATTGAGCTGTTCGAATGACAGGATCTTCGCGGGAATCTGACGGAAGACGGCGGCTTGGCCCCAGTGATTGTAGAGGTAGTTGCCGCGAAAACGTGCGACGCCGGGGATCTCGTGGGCGAGATCAAGATCCTTGCGGTCGAGGAAATCGAGCCAGCGGCGTTCGGGGACAATTTCCTTGAGGAGCGACTCCATCGTCTTGGCGTCGAGCGGGGTGTCGCTCATCGCCGAGAGCGCGCCGGAAGCGCGCGTCTTCGGTGGCAGTCCGACCGTGAGGTGCAGATCGGAGCCGCCCTTTTCGAGCATTTGTTTGAGGAGAGTGTCGATGGCGGCCATGGTTTTCGATTACGGCTGGTCGTGGGTGGCGGCAGAGAACGAAGGGTCGCGTGCGATGGGCATACCGCGGTCAGGAAATTTTCACCTTCAGGACGCGGTTCGTGATGTTCATCTGCGCGATGGCGGCGGTGATTTTTCGCTCCTGCCAGAGGCCGAAGACCACGTTATCCATCAGGCACATTCCCTCCTTCACGCCGGTCTCCATCGTATTACGGAGGCCTGTGGTCTTGCCTTCGCGGATGAGGTTTTGAATGGCGGTGTTGCTGACGAGGATTTCGCAGGCGAGCACGAGGCCGCCATCGATGTCGGGGAGGAGGCGTTGGCAGACGATGCCGCGCAAACTCTCGGCGACGCTGGCACGAATCTGCGTTTGCTGCGCCGGCGGGAAGACGTCGAGGAGGCGGTTGAGTGTCGTCGATGCGTCGCTCGTGTGCATGGTGCCGATGACGAGGTGGCCGGTCTCGGACGCGCTGATGGCCATCTCGATCGTTTCGAGATCACGGAGTTCGCCGATGACGATGACGTCGGGGTCTTCGCGGAGCGCGCCTTTCAGCGCGGAGGCGAAGCTGCGGGTGTGCACGCCAGCTTCGCGTTGGGTGACGTTGCAGCCTTTCGCGGGTTGCACGACCTCGATCGGATCTTCGACGGTGATGATGTGGTCGGTCCGGTTCGTGTTGAGGAAGTCCACCATCGAGGCGAGCGTGGTGGTCTTGCCGGAGCCGACGGGGCCGGTGATGAGGATGAGGCCGTTGTGGTAGGACAGCAGCTTCATGAGCGTCGCGTTGTGCTTGGCGAAGCCGAGATTTTCGAGGGTGCGCGTCTCGGCGGGCACCATGCGGTAGGCGCCAGCCGCACCGTTTTTGTGAAACATCAGGTTCACGCGGTAACGGTCGGTGGCGCTCAAAGCCAAGGCGTAGTCCAAATCCTTTTTGTCGAGAAAAGTTTTTTTCTGCGCATCGGTGAGGAGCGCGACGTTGAGCCGGAGCGCATCCTGGTCGGTGAGGATGTAATCTGAGAGGTAGGCGAGCGCGCGGTTCTTGCGGATGAAGGGGCGCGCGCCGGTCGAGAGGTGGAGATCGCTGGCACCGTAGCGGGCGGTGGCTTTCAGGAGTTGGCGCATCGCGTCGGCGAGCGCGTCGTCGGCGAGCGCAGGAATGGTTTTGAAGTCGAAGTTCGGCGCGGCGCCGACAGCGATCGGGCCGGTGGGTTTGGCGGCGGGGACTTTGGCGGTGAGGCCCGCGTGGCCGGCCGGGCCGGATTGCACGAAGGGCGCTTGAGTGTTACTGTCCTCGAAAGGATCGGCGGCGGGTGCGCCTTTCGCGCCTTTGGCGGCGGCGAGCTCGGCGACTTTTTCGAGTTTCTCGAGATCGGTGACGATGCCGGCATCAATCATCTCCTGCGCAAACGTCATCAAGTCGGCATCGTCGCCGAGCGTGGAGCGGACTTGGAGCGCCTGCGGGCGAGTGATGAGGCCTTGATCGATGGCGAGACGGGCGAGCCAGCGGGTGTCGTTGTTCATGCGCGGCGGAGTGGGGACGCGGACACATTGGCCGCGCGATCCGGGCAAGCCAAGCGTGAAGGCGCGGCGGAAGACGCCGCGATTTTATGCGCCAAGGCGCAACACGATGCCGTCGGGATCGCGCAACTCTGCGGCGGAATTTCCGCCGGCGCGGGCGAAGGTCGCGGCAACGAGCCCGAGTGCGCCGGATGGTTGGGGCGACCGCGGGGCGCCCCACGAGTTGAGGCCGAGATGATGGTGGTAGCCGTCAGCCGCGAGAAAACGCGCGCCCGGATAACTACCTTGCGTGAGCGCGACGCCGAGGGTGTCGCGGTAGAATTTTTCGCTGCGCGCCAGATCGGTCACGCGAAGGTGAAGGTGACCCCAGCGGGCGTCGGCGAGCGGCGTGGCGTTGGCTGGAGCGGCCTGAGCGAGCAACTCCGGCAAGGCGAGCGCGCGGGTGACCATGGCGAGTTCGCCGTTCGCGGCGAACGGCCACGAGGCGCGCGGCCGGTCGCAGTAGAATTCGAGGCCGTTGCCATCCGGATCGGAAAAATAGATCGCCTCGCTGACGCCGTGATCGGAGAAACCCTCAAATTCGACCCCACGGTCCGCGGCGAAACGCAGCCACCCGCCGAGTGCCGGGCGCGAGGGCAACAGCAGCGCCGCGTGAAAGAGCCCGGCGGCGTCGCGCGGCGCCACTGGGGCGGCGCGATCCTCGGTGAGGGTGAGAATCGCCGGCGCGCCGGGTGCGATGCCGAGATCGGCGCGCACCGCGGACGAGGTCAGCGTGGTGAAACCCAACCGGCCCGAGTAGAACGCCATACTGCGGACGAGATCGGACACGCGCAGGTCGATGGCGTTGAGTTGCAGGGAATTCATGGTGGCGCGGTGGAAGGCGTGCAGTAAGGAAACCGAAGCGGTTACATTTAAGGTGAAAAGGAAACCTATTTTTTCCCGGGGCAGACCGGTCGGAGCTGGCGATGGACTTCCGCGAGGCTGACGCGGGCGAGTTCCGCCTCCATCCCGGCCTGGGCCTTCACAAAGATCGGGTGGAGGATCGACTGGATCTTCGCGCCGACGGGGCATTTGGTGTTGGGCGAGAAGTGGGAAAGGCCGTGACTCGGCTCGGGTTCGACGGCGCGGTAGATGTCGCGCAACGAGATGTTTTCGGCGGTGGTCGCGAGCGAGAAACCGCCGCTGGCGCCTTTTTGCGCGGAGACGAGGCGCGTCTTGACCAGCGCGGCGAGAAGCCGGCGGATGACGACGGGATTGGTGTCGACGCTCGCCGCGATTTCGGCGGACGGCACGGCCGCACCCTGGCGGTAGGCCAGATAGGCGAGGATGTGCACGCTGACGGCGAAGCGGGAGTTTCCGGTCATAGCTTAATGTAACTGACGAAGTTACTTTTGCCCAAATTGTCAAGCGCCACGAGTGGAAAGCGGCGGGGATGACCATCTCCGAGGTTGCAAAGGCAGCGCATTCGGCGACGCTACCAAGTCCTACACCTGTCATGCTGAAGAAAATCTTTGCGAAGCTGCGCGAATCCATCTCGCCGTCGCGCGCCGCCAAACCCACCGCTCCTGCGAGCGGCAAGCCCAGTTCTCCCGCTCAAGCCAAGCCCCATGCCGCCTCGGCGCGCGGCGAGGCGCGTCACGACCGCAGTTCTGGCGCCAAGGGTCATGGCGGAGGGCGCAGTCAGCCGCGCGATCCGCGGGACTATCCGGATGCGCGCGCTGCCGGCGGCAGCCACGAGGCGCGGCCGCGTCGCGACGATCGCGGCCCGCGTGCTGATCGAGGTGGCGCCAGCCATGGCGGCGGTGGACATAGCGGCGGATTTGGGGCGACCAGCGGCGGGCGCGGGTTGCACTCGCGTTCCGGTGGCGGGCACGGCGAAAAGCGCGAGCGCCCGATGATCGATAAGACTTTCGACCATCCGCGCACGACGGAAGTGAAGCCGAAGGTGCCGGTGGATATTCCAAAAATGGACACGGCTTTCACGGCGCTCGGCCTGTGCGATGCGCTCGCGTTTGGCGTGCAGGAAATGGGCTACGTGGAGCCGACTCCGATTCAAATGCAGGCGATTCCGGTCGTGCTCAAGGGCGGCGACGTGATCGGTTCGGCGCAGACGGGCACGGGCAAGACGGCGGCGTTTGCGCTGCCGATCATCCAGCGGCTCGGCGGGCACGGGGCGTTGCGCGTGCTCATTCTCGAGCCGACGCGCGAGCTGGCGCTGCAGGTCGAGGAGGCGTTTCAAAAATTTGCCAAGTTCACCGATCTGCGCGTGACGATCGTTTACGGCGGCGTGGGCTATGGCAAACAGGAGGACGATCTCCGTCGCGGAATGGATATCGTCGCCGCCACGCCCGGCCGGTTGCTCGACCACCTCGAACGCGGCAACCTCAACCTCGACAAGATCGACATCCTCGTGCTCGACGAGGTGGACCGAATGCTCGACATGGGCTTTCTGCCCGACGTGAAACGGATCGTGCAGAAATGCCCGAAGGCGCGGCAGACGCTGTTCTTCACTGCCACGCTGCCGGCGGAGCTGGAGCAACTTGCGAGCTGGGCGCTACGCGATCCGCTGAAGGTCGAGATTGGCCGGCAGCGTTCGCCGGCGGAGACGGTGTCGCACGCATTTTATCCGGTCGTGGCGGCGCAGAAGTTTGATTTGTTGCAACTGTTGCTGGAGCAGACCGATTTCAAGAGCGTGCTGATCTTTTCGCGCACCCGGATGGGCGCAGATCGGATCGCGCACCGGTTGCAAAGCAAGGGCCACACCGTGGGCGTGATGCACTCGGATCGGAATCAGCGCGAGCGCATCGAGGCGCTCGACGGTTTCAAAAGTGGAAAATACGAGGTGCTCTGCGCGACTGACATCGCGGCGCGCGGCCTCGACATCGCGGGTGTCTCGCACGTGATCAATTACGACGTGCCAGAGAACGCTGAGGACTACGTCCACCGCATCGGCCGCACCGGCCGCGCGCACAACACGGGTGACGCCTTCACGCTCGTGACCGAGGAGGACGTGCGCGACGCCCGCTCGATCGAGCGCTACATGGGCATGACCGTGGAGCGGAAAAAGATCGAGGGCTTCCCCTATATTTACTCGGCGCTCTTCGACGAGAAGGCGCTGGCGGAGACAGTCGCGGCGGCCGCGAAACCGACGAGCAGGCTGCACCGCGGGATCCGGCGCTGAACGGGCGCGGCGGCGATCACTCGTCGCCGTTGACCAATTTGTAGGTGAGCGCGGCGACGGCGCCGCCGCCGAAATTGCCGACGAGGAATACCCAGAAATTGCCCCAGGTTTGCAGGCCCATCAGCGTGATGCCTGTGGCGACGGCGGGATTGAAAGCGCCGCCCGAGACTCCGCCGACGGCGAATGCGCCGGTCATCACCGTCATGCCGATGGCGAGTCCGTAGAAGGAGTTGTTGGCCGTGGCCTTCGCCGTAGCGGTGTTGAGGACGACCCAGCAGAGGGCGAAGGTGAACAAAAACTCCGCGAGCACCGCGGCCTTCCAGCCGATGACGAGCGGAATGATGGGGAAGCCCGACGCCTTGAAAAAATGCACGGCCCACGCGGCGACGGCGGCGGCGGCGAACTGCGCCAGCCAGTAAGGCAGGAGATCGCCGGTTGACAGCCGACCCCGCATCCAGACGGCGAGCGAGACGGCGGGATTGAAGTGCCCGCCCGAGACATGGCCGCCGGCGAAAATCATCACCATGAGCGACGCGCCGATCGCGATGGGAGCGAGCGGGCCAGCGCCTGGCGCGATGACAACGCTGCCGACAGTGAACACGAGGAAGAAGGTGCCGATCAGTTCGACGAGATATTTTTTCATGGCGGAAACAGCGGACGGGTGGGCGGAAGGAGCGGGACGACCCAGAGCTAGGCGCAGCGGGAGGAAAGACAACGCGATTTTCCTGAGCACATCAGCCTCGGTGACAATTGCATGGCGCGGCGCGCGGGTGCTTGACCATATTCCTGCTTAGGCATACAGGTAGAGCGATGCAACTGGTGAAAATCTACGAGTGTCTGTGCGATCTTACGCGGCTGCGGCTGCTGAACGTCCTCGCGCAAGGGCCGCTCTGTGTGTGCCATTTTCAGGAAATCCTGCGCGCGCCGCAGGTGAAAATCTCGAAGCACCTCGCCTACCTGCGAGCCCGCGGGCTCGTCGTCTACGAGCGGTCGGGTAACTGGATGGTCTACGACCTGCCACCGAAACCGACGCGCGATCTGCGCGCCAATCTGGCCTGCCTGCAGGACTGTGCGCGGGAGAATCCGGTATTTCAGCGCGACCTCGCGCGTCTGATAAAACTCGCGCCCAAATTCGCGGATTCGAGCCCGTGCGGCTGCCACTCCGCCGGCGTAGCGCATTCAAAATAATTTTCCATGAACCCAACCCCCCAGCTTCCCCACAAAGTCCTCATCCTCTGCACGGGCAATTCCGCGCGTTCGATCATCGGCGAATATTTGCTGCGCCGGATCGGGCGCGGGCGCTTTGAGACGTTCAGCGCCGGTTCCCATCCGACCGGCCGGGTAAATCCGCTCGCGGTGCGCGTGCTCCGCGAAAAACACAATCTCGACGCGAGCGCTGCACGCTCCAAGTCGTGGGATGAATTTCGCGACGTGAAATTCGCTTTCGTGATCACCGTTTGCGATAATGCCAAGGAGCAGTGCCCCGTGTGGCCCGGCCAGCCGATGATCGCGCACTGGGGTTCGCCCGATCCGGCCGCAACCGAGGGCGCGGAGGAGCAGAAATATTGGGCGTTCGTCCAGGTGGCGTCACAGATCGCCCGGCGCGCGGAACTTTTTTGCGCGTTGCCGGAAAAGTCGCTTTTCGACGCGCTGGCCGTGCGGGCGATTGGCCAGCAGGCGAAGCTCCAGAGCGAAGCAGAGATGAAGAAATAATCCAAGTCCAACCCACTACCAGAAATGAATCTCGATCAATTGAAGGCGTCGCTCGCGACCGCCGAACCTGAAGCCCACGTGCGGTTCGCACTGCCCGAAGGTGGTGAAGTGCCCGCGCATTTTCACGTGACGGAGGTCGGCCATATCCAAAAAGATTTCATCGACTGCGGTGGTAAACGCCGCGCGTCACGCACCTGCACACTGCAAACGTGGATGGCGGAAGAACGCGACGACGGGCACCGACTGACCGCCGGGCGGTTCGGAAAGATCCTCGCACTTACGTCGCCGCTGTTCACCGACGACGCGCTGCCCGTCGAGGTGGAATACGAGCACGGGCTGATTTCGCAGTTTCCGCTCGACGGCGTGACCGAGGTTGATGGACGGGTGGTGCTTCAGCTCGGTAGCAAACACACGAACTGTCTCGCGCGCGAAACCTGCGGCGTCGGTGCGGGCCCCGACGACGCAGGCTGCGGTTGCGGCGATCCGGATCGGAAAACCGCCGCGTGCTGCTGACGTGAATCCGACGCTGAAGAAGCTCTCGTTTCTCGACCGTTATCTTACCGGCTGGATTTTTCTCGCGATGGCGATCGGGGTGCTGGCGGGGCGGTTCCTGCCGGCGCTGCCGAAGTTGCTGACGGCGTGGAGCGTGGGGACGACCTCCGTGCCGATCGCGGCCGGGTTGATCCTGATGATGTATCCTCCGCTCGCCAAGGTGCGCTACGAGGAACTGCCGGACGTGTTTCGCGACAAGAAAGTGCTCCTCCTCTCGCTGGTGCAAAACTGGCTCGTCGGGCCGGTGCTGATGTTTGCGCTGGCGGTGATTTTCCTGCGTGACCGGCCGGAGTATTTCGCGGGGCTCGTGCTCATCGGACTCGCGCGGTGCATTGCGATGGTGATCGTGTGGAACGATCTCGCGGGGGGGAGTCGCGAGTATTGCGCGGGGCTGGTGGCGGCGAACGCGCTCTTTCAGGTTTTCTTTTTTGCGCCAATGGCGTGGCTGTTCCTGAAAGTGCTGCCGCCGCTGGTGGGCGTGCCGCTAGGTGAACTCGATCTGTCGGGCGTGACGATTGGGGCAATCGCGAAGAGCGTTTTCATCTATCTCGGGATTCCGTTTCTCGGCGGGTTGGCGTCGCGGTTCGGGCTGCGGCGCGGTGCGCGCGTTGAGTGGTATGACAAGAAATTTCTGCCGGCGATCAGCCCGATCACACTGGTGGCATTGCTGTTCACGATTGTGGTGATGTTCAGCCTGAAGGGCGACACGGTGCTGCGGATACCGCTCGACGTGCTGCGCGTGGCGCTGCCGCTCGTCGTCTATTTCGCGATCATGTTTGTCGCGACGTTCTGGATGAGCATCCGCGCCGGGACGGATTATCCGCGGGCGGCAACGCTGGCATTCACGGCGTCGGGCAACAATTTCGAGCTGGCGATCGCGGTGGCGGTGGGAGTGTTCGGGATCGCATCGGGCGCGGCGTTTGCGGCGGTGATCGGTCCGCTGGTCGAGGTGCCGGCGCTGATCGGGCTCGTCACGGTGGCGTTGCGTTGGCGCGGGCGTTTGAGTCGCACGCCATGAGGATCGAGGCGATGAACGCGGTCGACTGGCCGGCGGTGGCGGAGATTTACCGCGAGGGGATCGCGACGGGGCACGCGACGTTTGCACCGGCTCCGCCGGAGTCGTTCACGGAATTTTCCGAGGGAAAACTCATGGTTTGCGCCTGCGTCGCGCGGGACGATGTCGGGAAAGTCTTGGGCTGGGCGACGCTCGCGACAGTGTCGGACCGGTGCGTATACGCGGGGGTGGCGGAGGTGAGTATTTATGTGGCGGCGGCGGCGCGCCGGCGCGGGGTGGGCGATGCACTGATGCGTGGACTCATCGCGCGCGCCGACGCCGCGGGTCTGTGGACGTTGCAGGCGGGAATTTTTCCGGAAAACGTTCCGAGTCTCGCGCTGCACGCCCGGCATGGTTTTCGCGAAGTCGGGCGGCGCGAACGGCTCGGCCGGATGCCGGCGATCGGGCCGCGCGCAGGGAAGTGGCGGGATGTGCTGCTACTCGAACGACGAAGCGCGGTAACCGGCGTGGAATCGCCCTGACACGAATAAAAGTTGAAAGTGGAACGGCGCGTGCGAGCGTGACCGTTCGCATGAAACTCGACATTCCGCCCGGCGACTTTGCCGGCTACATTTTTGACCTCGATGGGACACTCGTGGACACGATGCCATTGCACTACCGGGCATGGGACGAGGCGATGCGGGCTGCCGGCCTGCAGTGTCAACTCGACGAGGAGTTGTTCTACTCGCTCGGCGGCGTGCCGACGCTGAAAGTGGCGGAACTGATCGGAAAACACTATGGACTAAAGGTCGATCCGCACGCGATTTTCGATCACAAGGAATCGCTCTTCAAGGCGCTCCAGAAGGACGCAAAACTGATCGAGCCGGTGGTGGCGATCGCGCGGCGAGTGGCGGCGACGCATCCGGTGGCCATCGCCTCGGGCGGGCCGCGCGACATCGTGGGGCGGTCGTTGGAACTGGCGGGGCTCGCGCCGATGTTCAAGGTAGTGGTGAGCGCTGACGACGTGGTGCACGGCAAGCCGGCACCGGACATGTTTTTGCTCGCGGCAAAAATGATGGGTGTGGCGCCGGAGAAATGCCTCGTGTTCGAGGACGCGGAGCCGGGGATGCGCGCGGCCGAAGCGGCGGGGATGAAGTGGGTGCGCGTGCCGAGTCGGAAGAAGAAGGCGAGCTAGATTCCGCGATCGATTTCGACGTGGATCGGACTTTCATTCCGGGCGGTTCGTGTGCAATCGTGGCGGGATGAATTTCGAGTCGCTGGCTAAGCCTTCGGTGCGGACGCAGCCGGTTTACGAACCGGGCAAGCCAATTGAATATGTCGCGCGCGAGTTGGGGCTCGATCCGGCGACGATCATCAAGCTGGCGTCGAACGAAAATCCGTGGGGGCCTTCGCCGCGCGCGGTGGCGGCGGCGAAGCGCGCGATCGAGGCGGGCGAGCTTTACCCGGACGGCGGGTGTTTTGAACTGCGGCAAAAACTCGCGACGATATGGGGGCTGGGCGCGGAGCAGTTTGTGATCGGCAACGGCTCCAACGAAATCATCGAGTTGCTCGGGCATGTGTTTGTCGGCGCCGGCGACGAGGTCGTGATGGGCGCGCCGGCGTTCGTCGTTTATAAATTGGTGACGCTGCTGTTCGGCGCGAAGGCGGTCGAGGTGCCGCTTGTGAACTGGCGTCACGATCTCCATAAGATCGCGGCGGCGATCACGCCACGGACGAAGCTGGTTTACGTCTGCACGCCGAATAATCCAACGGGGACGGCGAACACGGAAGCGGAGTTGATCGCGTTTGTGCGCGGATTACCGGAGCACGTGGTCGCGGTGATCGACGAGGCGTATGCGGAGTTTGTCGAGGGTGCGCCGGATTTGCGCCCGCTGATCGCGGAGGGGCGGAAGGTGGTGTGCCTGCGGACGTTTTCGAAAATATACGGGCTGGCGTCGCTGCGCGTGGGCTACGGCTACGGAAGCGCGGAGTTGTGCCTGCTGCTGAACCGCGTGCGGCAGCCGTTCAACGTGAATGCGATTGCACAGGCGGCGGCGGTGGCGGCACTCGACGATGCTGAGTTTGCCGAAAAAACGGCGCGGGAAAACCGCGCAGGGCTGGCGCAACTCGAGCGCGGTTTCGCCGAGCTGGGATTGGAATTCGTTCCGAGCATGGCGAATTTCATGCTCGTTAAGGTGGGCGACGGGCTGCGGGTGTTCGACGCGTTGCAACGGCGCGGGGTGATCGTGCGGCCGGTGAAGAGTTACGGGCTGCCCGAATGGGTGCGCGTGACGGTGGGGACGCGGGAGCAGAATGTGCGAGTGCTGGCGGAGCTGAAGGCGGCGGTGCGCTAGAGGCGCGGGGCGGGGTGCGATGTCTTTTCGAGGGCGATTCCGACGGCGGTAAGTAAAATGAGCGCTCGGTGGAAAAGAGAAAAAGATCGCTGCCGAGTTTGAATTGCGCGACGCGCAGGATGTCGGGCGAGGGTTTGCGCATGGTGAGCAGGCGGGTGAGGTGCGTGGGGAGTTCGTCGATGTGATTGAGGTTAAGGTCGAGTTCGACGAGGCGGGTGAGCGCGGCTTGGTTGAGCGGATCGGCGACAATGGCGCGCATGAGCGTCTGGCGGGCGTAGTCGGCGGCGTCGACGTCGACGAGGCGTTGCGCGATGGCGAGGAGGTTTTCGGCGCGGAGGCAGGTTTGATTGAGGTAGTTGGTGAGCAGGAGGCTGGCGCTCTCGGTGTCGCTGAGTCCGAAGTGGGCGATGGCTTGGAGGCTGTAGAGGACGGGGGCGAAGCGCGCGGTCCAATCGGGGTGGTCGTGCAACAGATCGCGGGTGGCGTCGAGGGCGCCATGAAAATCACGCGCGACGACGAGGGCCTCCACGGCGAGGATGGCGTGTGGTTCCCAAGCAAAATGGTGCGCGCGGGCGAGCTCGGTGAGTTGGCGAGCGAGCGGGACATCGCCGGTATTGGCGGCGAAATCGGCGAGCGCGAGGAGCGCGCCGGCATCGTCGGAAAAGTCGCGGATAAACGCATCGACCTCGCGGGCAGATCGGGCGTGCTCGCTGGCGTGATAGTAGGCGCGCAGCAGTTCGATGCGTGGCCCGGGCAGCGCGGGGTGCGCGATTTGGAAGGCGAGGGCGGCGCGACGGACTTCATCGAGCAGACCGGCGCGGTTGAGGTGCGAGGCGAGTTCGGAATGGATTTCGGTGTCGTCGGGAAAAGCGGCGGCAAGCTCGCGGAGGCGGAGCAAGGCGAGGTCGCGGTAGCCGCGCTCGCCTTCGATTTTCGCGATGAGGAGGCGTCCATAGCGCGAGTCCGCGAGGGTGGGTTGGGCACGGAGGAAGTCTTCCGCGAGATCGTAGTCACCGCGAAAATAGCCGGCCGTGGCGGCTGCCAGCGAGTAGAGGTGGTTGCGTTCGGTGGCGGCCGGTTGGCGCGGGAGATATTTTCGCGCGATGGCGATAACACTAGCATCACTCTGGTGCTGGAAGAGGAACGAAAAAAGCGGACGCAGGTAGTTCGGGTCGTCGTGCTGGTAGGCCAATCCGTCGAGGAGAATCTGCCGCGCGAGTTCGGGGCGGCCGGCTTCCGTCAGCAATTGCGCGAGGAGCAGGCGGCTGTCGCGGTTCGCTGGCGACAGGCTGACTCCGCCACACACGAGCAAGAGCGCTTGAAGCCGCTGGCCAGTGGCCGCGAGCGTGGTGGCGACCGCGATGCGATGATCGCCGCGAGCGACGCGCACGCGCGGCCACCTCGTCGGCATCAAAAAATCGAGGTAGCTGACTGCCGCCACCTGCTGCTGATACCGGACCAGAAGAAACACCCCGGCCGTGAGCGCGAGATCGAGGCCCAGGGCGCCGGCGAACTGGGCCGTGGCAACTCTCGCCCAGCGCACGCGCAAACGCACCGTGTCGCTGCCGGTCGCGACCGCGAGCAGGAGCGGATTGAAGATTCGCCTCCAATCCTCGAATTGGACCGAGCACGTTCCGAGGGTTGCCAGCAGCTGCCGATTTTATGGGCTTTTGTGAGCATTTAACGCGAAACTTTGCCGTCCAACACAGCGGAAAATCTTGCCATTGCGCCTAAACGTGTTCATTTACACACTATGACGATCACCGTGGAAGCAAAGCTGACGACGCCGGATAATTATCCGGCGTTGGAGCAATGCGCCGCGTTGTTCTCGCGCCTCGAACGCCTGCTCTTTACTGCACTCTACGCCCGCGGTGAACAGCTGACCGACGCCAAGCGCAGGTTCCTCACCGAGCACCGCATCACGGCCCGGCAGTTCAATTCGATCCACAAACAACTGTCGGCAAAG
>CAIMFY010000093.1 GCA_903840415.1 uncultured Opitutia bacterium
TATCGATAACAATCCGCCGCGCCATGGCACCAGAGTTTCTTATCTTGAGATCTGGTTCATGGGGACGCGACGCCCTCGTCGCGTTGGCACGAACCCGCGACGAGGGCGTCGCGGCTCCAGTTCGAGCCGAAACAAAAGACCTTGAGCCGCCCTACAACAGAATTTCACGGGCAAAGAGCCCCGTGCGCTCCTCGCGGCGATCAAAGCCGGGAAACAGAAAGACCGGGAGTGGTTCCCGGTCTGGTGGTCTCGGCCGAAAATCCGGCCTGTGAGAGGTGGAACGCGTTGTCCTCAACGCGCTATGCGCTCAAGCCGCGAACTTCGCGGTGACTGCCTTGCGCCGACGCCAAGCGGCGAAGCCCAGCACGCCCAGACCCGCGAACACCCCGTAGGTAGACGGCTCGGGGACGGCAGAGGAACCTCCGGCAATCGTCAGACCGTTGACCGTAAAATAGACATCGTTGTAAACATTTAACCCCGTAATAGTATTAAGACTCACGGTCTCAATTCGCCCTGATGTAGTCAAAAAGTTCGCGGCGTTGAAACTCGTGTTCCCCGCAAAGTAGGCATTGGGGTCGGGCAAGGTTGTGGCGGCAGGATCGATGGGCGAGAACAAGCCAGGTCCAGCTACAAAAAACTGAACAAGGCGCACGGGCGTTCCGGCCGCCGTCAGCCCGACATCCATTTGCACTGGTATAGGCGGATTACCTTCGTCAGCACTAGCAATCAACGTGAGGGAATTACCGAAATTACCCCCATAATTGCCGGTCGAGACACTCAGGTAGGAATCTGGAGCGGGGTCTTGGGAATTGGGATCACCTGGTTGCACCCAAGTGCCAGCCAGTCCTTGGCCGGAAACGCTGGTCCAAAGCTGGGGATCAGTTGTCCACTCTTGGCGCCAACTATAAAACGGTAATGGGATATTACCATTGTCTACATTATATGTAGCATTCCAGGTGCCACTGTTGTTGGCGGAACCCGATGAAAAATTATTGGGGTTCGCGATATTCGGATCGGTGGTCAGGGTGAAGGAAAAGTTATAGTTTTGGCCCATTACATAACCGAGAACATTGTCCGTTGGCGTGGCGTTGATGGTAAATGTAATCTGGGCCTGCGCGACAACTGCTGTCGCGAGAACAACACAGCCAAGACAGAGACCCCGGAGATTTCTGCTAACAGTCAAAAATGATATTGGTATGGGTGTTTTCATGGTTGCCGGTTGTCTAACTGAGAGCACGGCGCAAGGGGGTTCGTGCAGGTTCATCGAACACGACCCGACGGGCACCGCGAGGCATCTGGGGCGAACCGCGGTGCAGGTGTGGCCAATCGCGGAAAGGGCGCAGTGTAACCCTGATCAATCGGTGGAGCGCGCTGTCCTCAACACGCCCTGCGCTCTCGCCGCCAGTCAGGCGGAAACCGACTTGCGCCGGCGCCAAGCGGCGAAGCCTAGCACGCCCAGACCCGCGAACATCGCGTAGGTGGAGGGCTCGGGCACAGCGCCGACCTCGGTCGCCTGCACCGAAAATCTAGGTGGCTGCGCCACTGAAGACAGAAGGGACCCACCCGAATAAGTGTATATCAAATCTCCGATCGTCCATCCGGTAAGCGATATTTCGGCCGTTGAAGTCGTATACCGCAAGTCAAAATAGTTTGAGCTCGACGGCGCGCCGTCGGCTGAGAGCCTCAAGTAGTAGGTGGTGCCCGCCGCGAGGGTCACGGGCCCTGCCGGCACGGTGAAGGAATAGGTTCCGGCCACCAGCGGATCTCCCGAGGTGGTGAGGGTCGTCAACAAAGAGCCCGTGCCATTCGATGTGTTAAACGTAGTAGCATACAGTCCGAACGTCAGTGGGCCGGGACTTCCTGCCTTATTGGCACCAAAAATCAGCGAGACACCGGTGAAATCCGCCGCCACTGCTCCGGTCGTAAAACTGAAGGCAATCTGTCGGAGATTGGTGGACCAGCCAACCGCATAGAAAGATAAAGAAGGTGTCTCGGTGAGGTTTGAAACGACCGTCTGAGCACCGAGCTTGCCGGGGCCGAGCAGCGCGAGCACCGCGACTAGCAAGGCTGTGCTATTTCCGCTGAGCAGGGTAGGATTAACTAGCTTCATGGTTGCAGATCTTTTGTTGGGGCACTTCGCGGGGGATTGTTCAGCTCCGCGACAATGGCAACGCGTTTGCAGGCACGCTTCAACTTATCTGGGGTGAACCGCGGAGCGGGTGTGGCTAATAGCGGAAAAGAGGCTCTGGCGAAGGCGAATCTGGAGGCATTTTTCACTCTCGGTTCCGGCGTCTGCGAACGAGCCCCTCGGAGAACCATCCGATATCTGAGAGAAACGGAAGTTAACCACAGAGGCACTGAGACACAGAGGTAAAACATCAGAAATAGCGGCTGGGGAGGACGCCTGCGGAGAGGCGTCCCTACCTTGCGAAACTTGGAACTGCGCCGCCCTCGGCGCGGGGTCATGCCGCCTACGCGACGAGGGCGGCGCGCCCCCATAAACCAGATTTCAAAACCAAGGTCCCTTGGTTGAACCACACGCCGCGTCAGAGCTGAGCGCACAGGGCGCGCCACCAGCGGCGGGCGAGGGAAACCGGGGCGCCGGCGAGGAACAGCCGCGTGGGCTCCGTGCCGCGTTCGTAATGGACCGCGCGCGGCAAGAGGGCAGCTTGGGCACGCAGAGGGTGTGCTGGGGCCAGCGTGTTTTCCCAGGCTTCGAGGCACTTGCGGAGAAAAACGCGCTCGTGGCCGGTGAGCGCGAGTTCAGAGAAATCAGCCGGCAGCGCAGGCAGAGCATGGGCGGCAAGACTGGTGGAGCGGACCGAGTCTGCGGAGACGTGGGCGAGCGCGGCGCGGCGAAGGGCCTCGGCGAGGCGCGCGGGATCGATTGGCTTGAGCAGATAGTCCACTGCGGCGCTTTCGAAGGCGCGCACGGCGTAGCGGTCGTAGGCGGTGGCAAAGACGATGCTCGCACCGGGGCGCACGTCGGGCAGGAGTTGGAAGGAATCGCCGCCGATGAGCTGCACGTCGAGAAACACGAGGTCGTAATCGGCGCTGGCCAGCAGGGCGCGGGCCGCGCGCACGGTGGCGGCTTCGCCGACGACGGCCACCTCGGGGTGGGAGGCAAGCTTGCCGCGCAGGTCGGTGCGGGCGGCGGCTTCGTCGTCGATGAGGAGAGCTTTGGACATGTGGGGTATTCCCGCGCTGGCACAGCAGCAAACGACCCGCGAGGATACCACGAGGCAATTGGGGCGAATGGCGGAGCGGCTGGGGCGAAGTGCGCCATCAATTCATTTTACAGGAGGCAGCGGAGAGAACGGAGAAAACCCGCGCCGGGCGCGGTGAAGGTAGAGCGGCTTGTTCTCAAGACGCTGGTATGAATGCCCGGCCCGAAAGCGCATTGGGGACAACGCGCGCCACCTTCCGGTTCGTCAGCCACGCTGTCGCTGCGCTCTAGCGTGGCTACGTGAGCGGACCTTTTATGGGGACGCGACGAGGGCGTCGCGGCTCCAGTGACCGCGCCAGGCTCCAGATGTCGGAATTTGTGGCAGGCTACGGCGCGGGGCGGATCGCGCTCAGGCGCTCGCGCAGTTCTGTCCAGCGGTCTCGGCTGACGGAGACGGGCTCGGCCACGCCTTCGACGTAGAGCTGCGTGTGCTCGTCGCCGTCGCGTTCGTAACGCGTGACCCGCGCCAGGTTTACGATCTGGGTGCGGTGAACGCGCATGAAGTGCGTGGCGGGCAGCGTGTCCTCCCAGGCCTTGAGGCTCTTACGGAGGAAAATTTTCGCGCCGTCGGCGAGATGGACCTCGGAATAGTTGTCGCGGGCGGCGATCAGGCTGATGCCGGCCACCGGCGCGAAGCGCGCCCGCAACCCGGAGCGGAGGTAAACCGTGTCGTCGAGCCGCAGCGCCGGGCCAGGCGGAATTTCTGCGAGGGCTTCCTCGGTAGGTGGCGGCGCCGCGGTTAGACGGCGGATTGCTTCGGCGAGCCGCGCGGGCGCCACGGGTTTGAGCAGGTAGTCGAGCGCGTTGATCTCGAAGGCGCGCAGGGCGTAGGTGTCGTAGGCGGTGATGAAAATGAGGCGTGCGCCGGGGCGCACGTCGGGCACGAGGTCGAAGGCGCACCCGCCGATGAGCTGGATATCAGAAAAAACCAGATCGTAGTCCGTGCGGGCA
>CAIMFY010000094.1 GCA_903840415.1 uncultured Opitutia bacterium
CGTGCCTGGCGCGCTGGCGGGGCGATACCGCGAACCGACGCGGCGCTCATTGTGTCCGGTGCAAACCCGGAGATTAACGGCCGCACTCGCTGTTCGCGCGGCCTCATTGGCTCTTTATCTCAAACCGCCTTCACAGGCTCGCTGCGATAAAAGCCTATGGTTGTTCGAACGGTTTGAGCTTCGTCCGCCGGGAGCGTCGCAATCCGGGCGAGGGCGTCGGCCGGAGACTGCGCGGCGAAGGCGCGGGCGACGGGCATCGCAGTTTGGGTTTGCAGTTCGCCAGGCGGGACCAAGGCGACGAGGCGCGCCGCGCCCGAAGGATCGAGGGGGCGAGGGTTTGCAGCGCGGAGAGCACGACGCGATCGAGGCAGGAGTTGTTGAGATTTTTCTGCGCGAGCTCGATCGCCTGCGACGGATCGCGCGGTGCAAGATCGAGAAGCACTGTTTCCAGGGCAATCGGGCGATCGGCGGCGGGGAGGGTTTGGGCCCACGCCAACGCGGCGGCGAAATCGGTGCGCACCCAGACATCGGTGAGGGCGCGCAGGGCGTTGGCGCGGGCTTCGCCGGGCGGGACGGCGGCTAGTCGCGGAAGCGTCGTCACGATGTTTTCGCGCGCGAGGCGATCGAAGAGAGAGCTGTAGAACGCCCGCTGCTCGCGAGTGAGGGCGAAGGTCGCGGCGACCTCGAGGGCGCGATCGGGCTCACATTGAGCGAGGGCGGCGAGGTCGCCGAACACGACGGGACGCTCGCGGGGCGGTGCGGCCTTCTGGGCGACGGCTGACGGCGGTGGCGAGGATCGGGATACCGCAGCCGGGCGCCGCGACCATGACCAGGCGCGTTTCACGGGAGGCAGTTCAGGGCACTTCGTAAACTTCGACGAGAGCGGTGCCGCTGGTGTTGTTCGAGCCGCTGACTTGCGCGGTGTAGCCGCCGGGGGCGAGCGTGACGAGGAGGGCGGAGTCGGGGGTCGCGGTGGTACCGAGGGAGAACGCGCCGGTTTGGGTAAACGCGGTGCGGAGCGCGAGCGTCGCGCCCCAGCCGGTGTTGGTCTGGAGGAGATTGCCGGAGGCGTCCAAGAGCGAGAGCACCGGGGTGGCGAGCGCTCCGCCGACGCCGAACGCCGCGAGGCCGGGGCCGATGCCGCGGATGAGGACGGTCTTGGCGACGTTGCCGGAGATCGTGAAGCCGGCGGTGAGCGTGCCGCTGGCGGGGACTTGGGCGAGGGTGGAGAGGTTGATGAGTTTCGCGCCGGTGCCGATCGCGGGGTCGTAGATTTCGGCGAGCGCCTGGCCGGCGGTGGCGCCGGTGATCTGGGTGGTGTAGTTGCCGGGCGCGAGAGCGGGCGTGATGACGGCGGCATCGCGGCCGCCGGGTGTGAGCGCAAACGCGCCGGTCGCGGCCATCGCGGCGGTGATCGTCGAACTCCAGTTGTCGTTGGCGGCGGCGACGAGGGTTTGGGAATCGGGCCCGAGGAGCGTGAGCACGGGATCGGCGATGGGGCTGGCGACGCCGTAGGCAGTGAGGCCGGGGCCGATACCGCGAATGAGGAGGGTCTTTGTGCCGGTGCCGCCGAGCACGAAGCCGACGGTGAGCGTCTGCGCGCCGGGTCCGGCGGTGGTCAGCACGGAGAGATTGGTCAGGAGCACGGGGATCGCGGCGGCGGTCGTGATGACGGCGGGCGCGCTGATCGTGGTGCCGCCGTTGCTCGTGACGGCGACGGTGTAGCTGCCGGCGGTCGCGGCGGTCGCGCTGGCAACGATGTAGGTCGCTGACGTGGCGCCGGCGATCGGCGTGCCGTCGAACCGCCATTGATAGGTGAACGGTCCGGTGCCGGTCGCGGCGACACTGAGCACGAGCCCGCCGCCGAGCCCGACCGCCTGCGACTTCGGCGCGGTGGTGATGACGGGGGCGGTGGCGGAGTTGGCGACCGCGCTGATGCCGAGCTTGAGATCGTCAATGCGCCAGTTGGCGGTGCTAGTGGAGGCGTTGCCGGCACCGTTGAAGCCGTAGAGTCGAAACGTGACGGCCGTGCCGGGCGTGGCAGAGAAGGCGGAAAACGTGGGCGCGATAAAGGTCCAGACGCTGTTGTTGGCGAGCGGACCGGTGGCAACGGGCGTGGTGAAATTGTCGAGGCTCGTGAACAGCGCGAACGCCTGCGGGCCGGTGCCCGTGCTGCGGGTGCCGAAGCTCAGCGACGAAACGACGAGCTCCCGGCCCGCGGCGGCGGCGAGCGTGAACTCGAAATACGCCGAGCCGGTCGTGGCCGCCTGATTCAGCGGGCCGATGCGGGCGGCGGCGCCGGCGTTGTTGCCGCCGGAGACGCCAGCGTAACCGCTGGAGACGGACACGCTCGTGAGCAGCGCCGTGGTGCCGTTGTTGCCGCCTTGTGTGACGGTGCCGCCGCTGAGTCCGGCGGGCAGCCCGCTGGTCGGCGCGGCGCTGGAAAAATCCCAGGCGATGGCTTCCGAGTCGGAAGCCGACCCGAGGGTGAGCGCAGCGACGTTGCTGGTGATGGAGCCGAGGGCGTTGGCAACGACGACGGAGTAGTTGCCCACGTTGGCAACCTGGACGTTGGCGACGCTGAGGGTGGCGGCGGTGGCGCCGGCGAGTTCATTGCCGTCGAGCGACCATTGATAGGTGAGCGGCGCGTTGCCGGCGGCGGCGACCGTGAACGTCGCAGTGCCGCCGAGCGGCGTGGCCTGCGCGGAGGGCGAGGTCGTGATGCGCGGCGCGCCGACGACGGACGAATCGTCGGTCTTGGCGCGGAGCGTCGCGGCGAGGGCCGTCGGCAGCGCGGTGAAAAACGCGTAGCCGGTGTCGGTCTCGAGCTGCGCGACTGAGGTGATATATTGTTGCCAGGGATTGCTGCGAACACCGGCGATGTTGGGAATCTTGATCGCGATCACGCGGGTCGCCGCGGTGATGCGGTCGAGGGCGGCGCCGGCTCCGAGCGGGACGACGACGGCGATTTTCCAAGTGTAATCGGGAATCGCGACTCCACTGGCAATCGTGGCCGCACCTGATCCGCTGGGCCCACTGATGATCAATAATTCGTTGCCGGCGGCCGCGAGGGTGCGGCAGTAGGTTTCAAAACTGGCCCACACGCCTTGGTTGTTATCGGGCGACTGTGGCACCATGTTCGACATGTAGAATGTGAACTGATTGTCGGCGGTGGTGGCGGTGCGATCGGCCGAGGGGCACATGTGGCCGCGGTCGTAGCCGGAGCCGGAATAATCGGTCGTGAGCACGCGGTAGAAACTGGTGGGCAGTGTGGCATCGACATAGAAATCTGGCGCGCGGCCACTGCCGCCGATATCGGCGCTGGTGAGATCCCAAGCGACCCAGTTCGGTTCGCGCGTGGTGTCGTTGTAGTCGAGGGCGTATTGGTCGCGCTGAATGAGATAGTGGGTGTGGTTGGCGACGTCGGCCGTGGCGTTGCTCGGATTGCCCAACTGCATTTGCAGCGCCGGCCCGAGTGCAGCGCGAGCTCCGCCGGCGAGGACCAACCCAACGAGCAGCGCGAACGCGCCCGAGAATGATCTCAGTGGGCGATTTTGGGTGGGGCGAACGTCGATGAGCAACACGGTGGGAGCGTCGCGGTGATTATTTTCGCGGTCAAGGCACGTGGCAATGCAGGGCGCCATCGGAGCGGCTGAGGGCTTGCGCCGGACGAACCCGACCGCACTGTGCGCTGGAATGAAACGATTACTCGTCGCCCTAATTTTGTGCGCCTCGGTGGCGCTCGGTTTCGCCCAAAGCCCCGTGCTCGTCAGCAAGCCGGTGCGGCCGATCCCGGCGGTCGAGCACATCGTCATTATTAGCATCGACGGCCTGCGCCCGGACCGCGCCTTGATCGCCAACATGCCCACGCTGCGCACCATGTTGCGCGACGGCGCCTACACGTTTTGGGCCAAGACCACCGCGGTCTCCATCACCTTGCCCTCGCACACGAGCATGATCACGGGCGTCATTCCGCGCAAACACGGCATCGAGTGGAACGTGGATTTGCCGCTCAGCCAACCGGTTTACCCCAAAGTGCCGACGTTGATGGAGATGGCCGGTAAGGCGGGCTACGTGACAGCGATGATCGCCGGTAAGGACAAGTTCGAGTTTCTCAACAAGCCCGGCACGATCACGCATGTCTATATTTCACCGAAAGCCACCGGCACCAACGACGAGGTGGCGACGGAGGCGGAGAAAATCATCGCGGCGGATCGGCCGGCGGTGACGTTTGTCCATTTCCCCGACGTGGACGTCGCGGGTCACGCAAAGGGCTGGGGTTCCCGCGAGCAACTGGCAGCGATCGAAAAAACCGACACGCACCTCGCGCGGATTTTCGCCGCGCTCGACGCTGCGGGCATCCGCGGATCGACGGTTGTGCTGCTCACTGCCGACCACGGAGGGGCCGGGCTTACGCACGGTGCGGACGATCCGCGCAGCCGTCACATCCCATGGATTATCGTCGGACCGGGCGTGCGGAAAAACTTCGATCTCACTCAGATCGAGGCGCTCGAAGTTCGCACGGAAGACACCTGTGCGACGGCGTGCTGGCTGCTTGGGCTTCCGCAGATGCCATATTTCGACGGCCATCCAGTGCTAACCGCGTTTGATCCGGTGCAGTGACGAGGCCGATGCCAGGAGCATAAAGTTCGCCCGCGTTTCCCGCTTGTCGCGCGTTCGGCGTGGAGGATGCTATTCCTTCCGCATGTCCTATTCTGCCCATCGCATCGTCCGGGCTTGGCTCGAATCGCTCACCGCGGGCGTCGTCGAACTCGATCGTGATTGGACCAGCGCGGACGGGCCGCGCCTTTCCTTGGGTGAACAGTGCATCGCACCCGCTGCGCTCGCTCCAGCGCCGCCGATCGCAGCGGGTCGGTCCTACGGATATTTCATTACTCCCGAAGGAAAGATCGTCTTCGTGCTACCGCTCGATGGCGGCAGCGGCATCGACCCTCAGCGCGACACCGTTTATCTCGCGGGCGATTTCAACGGCTGGCAGGTCGCCGTCGGTCAGGAGGCGTGGCAGATGCTGCCCGCCGAACTCGACGGCGAACGCGTGCTCTTGTGGACGGGTGATGCGGCGCGCTTTCTCGCGATCGACGGGTTGCGCTTCAAATTTGTGACGGGCGAGCACCAGTGGCTCGTGCCGCCCGGCGACGCCCCAAATCTTGGGCGCGATGACAAAGGCAACATCAACCGCGCCATTGATTCGCGCCGCACCGGTCGGCACCTGTGGCAATTCACCCTCGCCATGCCGCTCGATCTCGCGGAACCGCGGACGGTGACCTGGGCGGAATTTGCTGGTGGCACGCCCGCGGCGTTTCTTACCGGCGTGCCGCTCGTGCCGGGAAATTTCTTCTACGAGTTGAAAAGCGAACTGCCGCTGGGCGCGTCGGTGCGCGGCAAAGAATCGGTGTTCCGGCTGTTTGCTCCGCGCGCCCGCAGCGTCGCGCTGTTCATCACCCGGCAACTCGCGGCGCTCGACGCCGCCAAGTCGTTTCCCCTGACGCGCCGCGCCGATGCCGACGGCGCGGCCGGCGTCTGGGAGATCGCGCTCAACCAAAATCTCCACGGCTGGTTTTACTGGTATGTCGTCGATGGCGTGCGCGAAGGTGCTGGGAGATTCGTGCCCGAAGTGCACGTGCTCGATCCCTACGCGCTGGCGACGGTGGGCCGCGAAGGACCAGGCATCGTGCTCGATCGCGTATGGGTGGGGCAGGGCGACCGGAGTTTTCGCACGCCGGCTTGGCACGACCTCGTGATCGCGGAGGCGCATGTCCGCGATTTGGTGGCCAATGCGCCGGTGAAGGCTACGCCGGAGGAACGACGCGGCTTCACGGGACTGACGAAGTGGGTCGAGAGTCCGGAGTTTCACCTGCACGAGCTCGGCGTGAACTGCGTCGAACTGCAGCCGGTGCACGAATTCGATAACGCGACGGTGGACGAATACCACTGGGGTTACATGACCAACAATTTCTTCGCGCCCGAGAGCAGCTATGCGCTCGCGCCGGAGACGGCGTCGGGCGTGCGGGAATTGCAGGCGCTCGTCGCGGCGTTTCACGCCCGCGGGATCGCGGTGCTGCTCGACGTCGTCTTCAACCACGTCGGTCTGCCCGCGCATCTGCTCCTCATCGATCGCGTTTATTATTTTGAGCAGGATGCGAGCGGCACGCTCTCGAACTGGAGCGGCTGCGGCAACGATCTGCGGGCGCGCTCCGCGATGGCGAAACGACTCATCATCGACAGCTGCCTCCACTTCATCGAAGCCTACGGCATCGACGGTTTCAGGTTCGACCTCGCCGAGTTGCTGGGCGTCGAGGTGCTGCGCGACGTGGAGGTGGCGCTGAAGCGCGTGAAGCCGGACGTGATTCTGATTGCGGAGCCGTGGAGTTTTCGCGGCCACATCGCGGGGGCGTTGCGGGATACAGGGTGGGCCTCGTGGAACGACGGTTATCGCGATTTCCTCCGCGACTATGTGCGGGCGGCCGGCGCACCGGAGCGCATGGAATATTTTCTGCGCGGCTCGCCGTGGTATTTCGCGAAGTGGCCGGCACAGACGGTGAACTACACCGAGTCGCACGACGATCGCACGTGGATCGATATGATCACCGAAAATCCAAATTTTGACGGCTCAACCCCGCGCCCCGACGATCGCCGTCGCACCCACCTTATGGCGGCGCTGTTGTTTATGTCGCTCGGCATCCCGATGATCGCTGCGGGACAGGACTTCATGCGCTCGAAGCGCGGCGTGAACAACACCTACCTCCGTGGCGATCTAAACGCCCTCGATTACCGCCGGCTCTACCGCTACCTCGGCACTCACGCCTATTTCGCCGACTGGATCGCTTTTCGGCGAGGCGAACTCGGGCGATTACTGCGGCAGCATTCGTTGCCGAGCGAGGGATTTTTCCAGTTTTTCCGCCTGTCGGGCTCACCGGCACTCGCGGTGATCTATAATGCCGATCAGTCGCAGGGCCCCGAACGGCTCCTCTTTGCAGTCAATCCTACCGTTTGGGACGTGACGATTCCGGTCGGCGAAGCCGTTGCCGGCAGCGTCCTAGGCTCCTGGGAGCAACTCGCCGATCATGAGCGCTTTTTCTCGGTGGATGGCCACGGCGCCACTGAGCCGGTTGAGGCTGACCTTTATGTCCCGGCGCTCGGCTGTGGGCTGTGGCTGAGCGACGAATGACCCGCAAGGCGCGCGCAGGTTATGTCACCGATTGCGCAGCCAAAACCCTTGCATCCGCCGCGCCGAGTCTGTTGCTTCAACTCTCCGCGTTCGCGCGGCTTCACCTGAAATAGAACATCAACCTACAACCTCCGGAGAGCACTTCCATGGCAGTTAAAGTCGCAATTAATGGATTCGGCCGCATCGGCCGCCTCGTCTTCCGCGCCCTCGTCGAACAGGGCCTTCTTGGCACGACGCTCGACGTCGTCGCCGTCGGCGACATCGTGCCGGCTGATAACCTGGCTTACCTGCTGAAATACGACTCCACTCAGGGTCGTTTCGCGGGCACGGTCAGTTCCAAGAAGTCCTCCCCGGACAAGGCCGAGGACGATGTTCTCATTGTCAATGGCAAGGACATCCTCGTCGTGTCGGCCAAGTCGCCCGCCGAGTTGCCGTGGGGCAAGCTGGGCGTCCAACTCGTCATCGAGTCGACCGGCCTTTTCACTGATGCCGCGAAAGATAACCCGAAGTCGGCCTACGGCCACATCGTCGCCGGCGCCAAGAAGGTGATTATCTCCGCGCCCGCCAAGAACGAGGATATCACTGTCGTCCTCGGCGTGAACGACGACAAACTCGACCTCACGAAGCACCACATCATTTCCAACGCCTCCTGCACCACGAACTGCCTTGCGCCGATCGTCTCCGTGCTGCTGAAGGAAGGCTTCGGCATCGAGGAAGGCCTCATGACGACCGTCCACTCCTACACCGCGACGCAGAAGACCGTCGATGGTCCGTCGAAGAAGGATTGGAAGGGTGGCCGCACCGCCGCACAGAACATCATCCCGTCCACGACCGGCGCCGCCAAGGCCACCGCGCTCGTGTGCCCCGAAGTGAAGGGCAAACTCACCGGCATGGCGTTCCGCGTGCCGACCCCGACGGTCTCGGTCGTCGATCTCACCGTTCGCACGACGAAAGAAACCTCCTACAAGGAAATCTGTGCCGCGATGAAACGCGCCAGCGAGACCTACCTCAAGGGCATCCTCGAATATACCGCCGATGAAGTCGTCTCCTCCGACTTCATCCACTGCAAGTCCTCGTCGATCTTCGATGCGGGCTCGGGCGTCGAGCTAAACTCGAAGTTCTTCAAGCTCATCTCGTGGTATGACAACGAGTGGGGCTACTCCAACCGCGTCGTCGACCTCACCAAGAAGATCGCGGCCGCGCTGTAAGGTCTTAAGTTCCTGCCCACGGAACACACGGAGCACACGGAAATGAAAAAATCTTCCGTGTATTCCGTGTGTTCCGTGGGCTCTTTATTTTTGGAGAACTAACTCATGCCGAAATTTAAATCCATCCGCGACCTCCCGCTCGCCGGCAAACGCGTCCTCATGCGCGTCGATTTCAACGTCCCGCAAGACAAGGCCACCGGCGCGATCACGAATAACCAGCGCATCGTCGCTGCGTTGCCGACGATCAAATACGCGCTCAACGAAGGCGCGTCGGTCGTCCTCATGTCGCACCTCGGTCGGCCCGACGGCCAGAAGATCGCGAAATTTTCGCTGAAACCGGTCGCCGACGAACTCGCCAAGCTTCTCACCAAGCCGGTGAAGTTTTTGGATGACTGCGTCGGTCCGGCCGTCGAGGCCGCCTGCGCACCCGGCGCCCTCAAGCCCGGTGAGGTTGTCCTCCTCGAAAATCTCCGGTTCCACATCGAAGAGGAAACGAAGGTGAAGCTGGAGGACGGCTCCAAGAAAGCCGCCGATAAAGCTGCGGTAGCGGCCTTCTGCGCCAGCCTAACGAAGCTCGGCGACGTGTTTGTGAACGACGCCTTCGGCACCGCCCACCGCGCGCATAGCTCGATGGTCGGCGTGGCGCTCAAGGAAAAAGCCGCCGGCTTTCTGATGGAAGCCGAGTTGAAAGCTTTCGCCGCCGTCCTCGATCATCCGCAGCGCCCGCTGCTCGCCATTCTCGGCGGCGCAAAGATCGCCGACAAGATTCCGCTCATCAAAAATCTCCTCGGCAAAGCCAACGCAATCATCATCGGCGGTGGCATGGCGTTCACGTTCAAGAAAGTCGTCAACGGCATGACCATCGGCGACAGCCTCTTCGATCCCGAGGGCGCAAAGATTGTCCAAGAACTCGTCAACGACGCGAAGGCGCGCGGCGTGAAGCTCATCTTCCCGGTCGATTACGTGTGCGCCGACAAGTTCGACGCCAACGCCAACACCCAACTCGCAACCGACGCCACCGGCATCCCCGCCGGCTGGATGGGCCTCGACGGCGGCCCGAAGTCGATCGAACTTTTCCGCGAAGCGATCCTCGCCTCGAAGACGATCATCTGGAACGGGCCGTCGGGCGTGTTCGAGTTTGAGAAGTTCGCCGCATCGACGAAGGCCATGGCCGCGGCGATCGCCGAAGCCACGGCGCAGGGTGCGACGACCGTGGTCGGTGGCGGTGACACCGCGACAGCCGCGAAAAAATTCAAGGTGGCCGACAAGGTCACCCACTGTTCCACCGGCGGCGGCGCGAGCCTCGAATTCCTCGAGGGCAAGGTGTTGCCCGGTGTTGCGTTCCTGGAAGCCTGAACTCTGTTTTTCACTATGTCCTCCCGCAGAAAACTCATCGCCGGTAATTGGAAAATGAACAAGACGAGCGCCGATTCCACGGCGCTTGTGACCGACATCGTCGCTGCAATCGGCCGTCAGGCCGATGTGGACGTCGTCGTGTGTCCGCCGTTCACCTCGATCGAAAGCGCCGGCAAGGCGCTCGAAGGTTCCACCGTGAAACTCGGCGCGCAGAACATGCACCCCGAGGCGAGTGGCGCCTTCACCGGCGAAATCTCCGCGGGCATGCTGCGGGCGCTGTTCGCGACGCACGTCATCCTCGGCCACAGCGAGCGCCGCGCCTACTTCGCCGAGACCGACGCCTTCATCAACAAGAAGGTTATCGCCGCGTTGAAAAACCAGTTGAAGCCCATCCTCTGTGTCGGCGAGACCCTCGCCGAGCGCGAGGCGGGCTCTACGCTCAAGGTCGTGCAGACCCAGCTCGAAGCCGGACTCGAAGGCGTCAGCAAGGAACTCGCCGCGACCGTGGTCATCGCCTACGAACCCGTCTGGGCGATCGGCACCGGTAAGGTGGCGACGACGGAGCAGGCGCAGGAAGTCCACGCGTTCATCCGCGGGCTCCTCGTGAAACTTTTCGGTGACGCCATCGCACAAAAAGTTCGCATCCTCTATGGCGGTTCGATGAAGCCGTCGAACGCACCCGACCTCCTCGCGCAAAAAGACATCGACGGCGGCCTGATCGGCGGTGCGAGTCTCGAAGCCCGCAGCTTCGTCGAACTCATCACCGCGGCGGCAGCGGTGAAGTAAGCGGGAAAGATTTCAACGCCTCACGCTGTCGCTCGCAAGCGCAGCGTGTGGCGTTCATCCCGCATAATGCCAAGATCGAGGTGCAGCGTCGTGGGCGGGAGCCATGCGGCGATGTTCTCGGGCCACTCGACCGCGAGGCAATAGGGCGTCGTGAGAAAATCTTCGAGCATCAGGGTGTCGAGTTGATCGGCTCGTTCGAGGCGATAGGCGTCGAGGTGGACGAGTGTCCGGTTGCCGCGGTGCAATGTAAAGATCGTGAAGGTCGGGCTCGTGACGGCGTCGGTGACTCCGAAGCCGCGGGCGAGGCCTTGCACGAACGTGGTTTTTCCGACGCCGAGATTGCCGTGGAGTGCGAGCGTCGTGTCGGGTGGCAGCGTGGCCGCGAATTCGACCGCGAGGGCTTGCGTTTCGACGGCCGAGGCGGTGGTCACGCCAGCGTGGAGCTTATCGTAGATGTTCAAAGCCACGGAAGTCGGCGAGGTTAAGCGCATCGGCGGGCAGCGAGTCGGGGCGCACAAAACGACCGAGACACGAGAGTTTCGTGCGCGGGAATTTTTTCCGCCAGGCTCGGATAAACGCGGCGCGATCGGCGCGCGCGGCGAGCGCGAAGACGAGTTCGTAGTCTTCTCCGTCGGTGAGCGCGGCCCGCATATCGGCGCCGGCGCGCAGCGGTAAAGCGGCGCGGTCGAGCGCCGGAACTGCGCCGCGTGGTGCGAGGGCCCGGAGATCCTTGGCGAGGCCATCACTGACATCGAGCATCGCGCGGACGTCACACTGCCGGGCGAGCCACTGGCCTTCGGCGAGGCGAGGCGCGAAATTCCAGTGGTGGCCACTGCGGAGGCTGTTGCCGAGCGTGCCGGAGACGAAAATCCAATCGCCGAGTCGTGCGCCGGTGCGGGTTACGACGCGCGCCGGCGAACTCTCGCCGACGAGCGTGAGCGTCGCGACGATGCCGCCTTTGTGGTGAGCGATGTCGCCGCCGACGATCGGCACGCGGTAGCGGCGGCTGACGGCGGCGAGTCCACGGTAGAATTGCTCGAGCCACGCGAGTTTCACTCGTGAGTCGAGGGCGAGGGCGAGGACGGCGGCCCGCGGGCGGCCACCCATCGCGGCGATGTCGCTCAAGTTGCGTTTGAAGAGTTTTTCGCCAGCGGCACGCGGCGGCACGGTGTCGTTGAAGTGTTCGCCGTAGATGACCGGATCGACCGTGATGAGTTGCGCGGCACGGCCGGCAGGCACGACGGCGCAGTCGTCACCGATGCCGAAAGGGGCGCGGGGCGAGGCCGAACCGAGCCAGTGGCGAATCGCCGCGATGAGTTTTTCCTCACCGAGGGCGGAAACGGAGAGGCGGAGATTTTTCGTGAACGGATGCACCGGGATCAGTTCGCCGCGCTTGGATCGATGAGGACGAGGGCGACGGTGTGGGCGTTGAAGAGGCCGTGGGCAATCATCGCGGTGCCAATGCGGCCGGTGCGCTCGTAGGCGAGGGAGAACACAATGCCGAGGGCGGCGAGCGGCGCAAACGTGGCGAGGTTCTGATGGAGGGCAGCAAACAAGCACGCGGGGAGCAGCAGCGCGGCCCAGCGCGGCATCCGGGTCCGCGCGTAGCGGAAAAATCCGGCGCGAAAAATCAACTCCTCGGCGATTGGGGCGGTGACGGTAGCGAGCCCGATCATGCCGGCGAGAAGCGCGGGTGACTCGGCATTGGCCAGCCGGCCAATCATGTCCTGGCGGTCAATGGGCAGTCCGCAGTGCTCCAGAAGAAACTCCCAGACCAGTCCGACGAGCACCACCACGGGCATCGCTGCGAGAAACGTCATGACGCCCGAGAACAGGGCTTGAGCGGGTGCCCACGCTCGAATGGTTTCACCACGGCGGAGGCCAAACCAGAAAAACGCGATGCCGCCGAGCATGCCGAATTCGAGCGCGGCGTTGGCGAAAATCAATTTGCCGTCCTCACTCAACGCGAGCGGCTTGAAGAGCATCGCCGCGAGCAGTTGACCGAGAATTCCGCCACAGATGATCACCCACAGGAAAAGGAAAAAGTCGCTGAGCGGGGCGTCCCAAGTCGCAAGCGCGGAGGGAGTCGCGGCTCGGCGGGCGCGCGCCGCCGGACTCAGCACCAGTTGCCAAATCAAGACAAGTCCCGCGAACACGAGGCCGAGTTCGATCCCATTGGCGATGATGGCGGTGCGCGGAGGCATGGCCGTCGAGTGCGGACGAAAATCACGCTGCGCGCAATGCCGCGCCGATTCAGTCGGCGATTATTTTCCCGCCGTCGAACACCACCCGGCCATCAACGATGGTCGTCTTCGCGCGCCCAGTAAGAATCTGACCGCTCCACGGCGAATTGCGCGATTTGCTGAAGCCGGTGCGCGCGTCGTAGCGCCATTTCTCGCTGGGATCGAAGAGGCACACGTCGGCGGCGGCGCCGGGCGCGAGCGTGCCGGCGGGAAGACCGAGAATGCGCGCCGGCTGGCGCGTCATGAGATCGACGACGTGGGCGAGTTTGAATTTGTTTTGGCGGACCAGCACGCCGAGCGAGACGGCCAGCGAAGTCTCGAGCCCGAGAATGCCGTTAGGCGCGAAGTCGAACTCCTTGTCCTTCTCGTAGTCGGTGTGCGGCGCATGATCGGTGCTGATGCAGTCGAGGGTGCCGTCGCGCAGGCCGCGGATGATTTCCTTGCGGTCGGCCTCGGTGCGGAGCGGCGGGTTCATCTTGAAATTCGTGTCGTAGCCGGCGAGCAGCGCATCGGTGAGCGCGATGTGGTGCGGGGTGGCTTCGGCGGTGATGCGGATGCCGCGTCGTTTCGCGCGGCGGATGATCTGGACCGAGTAGGCCGAGGAGATGTGCTGAAGGTGGATGTGCGCGCCGGTGTAGGCCGACAGGATGACGTTGCGCGAGACGATGAGATCCTCGGCGCCGTGGGGCCAGCCACGCAGGCCCAGCCGCGTGGACATGATGCCCTCGTTCATCACGGCGCCCTGCGTCATCGATGCATCCTGGCAGTGGTCCATGATCGGAAGATTGAACATCTTCGCATATTCGAGCGCGCGGCGCATGAGCTCGTTCGATTGCACGCAGTCGCCGTCGTCGGTAATCGCGACAACCCCGGCACGCTTGAGCGAGCCGATGGGAGCGAGCGCATGGCCTTTCATGCCTACGGTGATGCAGCCGGTCGGGAGAACTTTCACGACGGCATCGCGCTCGACGGCGTCCTTGATGAACTGGATCGTGCCGGCGTTGTCGGCGGGCGGCGAGGTGTTCGGCATGCAGACCACCGTCGTGAATCCGCCAGCGGCGGCACAATGCGAGCCGGTGGCGATCGTTTCCTTGTGAGTCTGGCCGGGCTCGCGGAAGTGGACGTGGATATCGACGAGGCCGGGGCAGGCGACGAGGCCGGTGGCGTCGATCTTCTTCGCGCGCTTTTTGGCGGCGGCGGAGAGCGATGTTACGAATTTGCCGTCAACGATAAAGACGTCGCCGCGCCGATCGCGTTTGGCGGCGGGGTCGATGACGCGGGCGTTTTTGATCCAGAGGGTGGGCATGGCGAGGAAGGATCAGACGGGGTCGGCGCCGGACCAAATGGCGTCGGGAGAGCCACCCGAGCAGAGGTAAAGCACCGCCATGCGGACCGCGATGCCGTTGGTGACTTGTTCGAGGATCACACTCCGCTCGCCGTCGGCGAGTTCGCTGTCGATCTCGACGCCGCGGTTGATCGGGCCGGGGTGCATGATGATGGCTTTCGGGTTCAGCCACGAGGCGCGCGTTTTGTTGAGACCGAACATGCTCGTATATTCTCCGAGCGACGGGAAATGACTGGCGCCCTGTCGCTCGTGTTGGATGCGGAGCAGCATGACAACTTCGGCATCAGCGAGCGCGCCGCGCAAATCGTGCGACACGCTGGCACCGAGCGCGGTAAACCACTCGGGCACGAGCGTGCTTGGACCGACCAGCGTGACGGCGGCGCCCATTTTCACGAGGGCGTGGACGTTCGAGCGGGCGACGCGACTGAACAAAATGTCGCCGAGGATCACCACCTTGCGGCCGCGCAGCGAGCCGAGGTGTTCGATCATCGTAAACGTGTCGAGCAGGCCCTGCGTCGGATGTTCGTGGGCGCCATCGCCGGCGTTGATTACGGGGATGTTGAGCACGCGGCTGAGGTAGAGCGGCGAACCGGAACAGGCGTGGCGCAGCACGATCATGTCGGCATGGAGTGCCTCAATGTTTTGCGCGGTGTCGCGGAGGGTCTCGCCTTTCGTCGTGGAGGAACTGGCGGCGTCGAATGTGATGACCTCGGCGCTGAGGAACTTGGCCGCCATGTCGAACGAGAGCCGGGTGCGCGTGCTAGGTTCGAGGAAGAGGTTGACGATCGTTTTGCCGCGGAGGGCCGGGACACGTTTCACGCGCCGGCCGAGGACTTTCTTGAACGCGGCGGCGGTCGCATGCACCTGCTGGATTTCGGCCAGCGAGAGTTCTTCGAGCGTGAGAAGGTGTTGGCGGTGCCAGGGCATCAGGAAAGTTTCGATTTTGGATTGGCGATTTTGGATTGAGCAGAACCGGCGGCGCTGATGCGAATGGCGTCGCGCTGCGGGTGAGCGGCATCGAGCGTCACAATAACCTTTTCGCCAGCATCGGCGGAGACGGCGAGGCCACAGTAGTCCGGGGCGAACGGCAACCGTCGGCCGCCGCGATCCACCAGGATGGCCAGTTCCACTTTCGCCGGGCGGCCGTGATCAAAGAGTTCGTCGAGGCCGGCCTTGACGGTGCGACCGGAAAAAAGCACGTCGTCAACGAGGATGACGGCGGCGCCGTCGATGTCGGCGGGGATGTGAGTCGGAGAAAATTCCTTCGGAATCGGGTGATGGCCGATGTCGTCGCGATGAAAGGAAATGTCGAGCGTGCCGGCGCGGGGGGCGAGCGTGGGCGCAAGCTGGCCGATGCGAGCGGCGAGCCGGCGGGCGAGCTCGATGCCACCGTTAGCAATTCCGAGGAGAACGAGCGTTTTCTTGCCGGCGTGTCGGGCAGAAATGGCCGTGGCCAGCCGCTCGATCGCGGCGTGAATCTCCCCCGAGCCGATGGTCTTCGGAATGGCCACGAGCAACGATTGAGGCGGGTCGCGCGATGAGAGGGAAGGATTTTCTGGAAAATCCGAAAATAGCTTGCTGTCCTAACCGTCCTAGTGCAACTAGCACAGTATGCTTCCCTTCGCGATCGAACTTAGAGCCGGCCTGCCGGTGGCGGAGCAAATCGTGTTTGCGGTGAAGAAGGCGGTCGTCGGCGGGCAGCTCCGGCCGGGCGACAAGTTTCCCTCAGTGCGGGTGCTGAGCCAGGAATTGCGCATCAACCCGAACACCGCGCACAAGGTCATCGCTGCGCTTGTCGCCGCGGGCGTGCTGGTGACGACTCCGGCGATTGGGAGCATCGTCGCGGAACGCGCCATGGGTGGACGGCAGGAGAAAGCCGAATTGCTCGGCGACGAACTGGAACGGGTTGTCGTCGAAGCGAAGAAACTCGGGCTGAGCCTGGCGGAGGTGCAGGCCGGACTCACGGCGCACTGGAAAAAACTCGGCGGCAAGTGAAAGAGAAAAATTTCTACCGACCCCATGAACATCATCGAAACAAAAAATCTCACGCGACGCTACGGTCGCACCGAGGCGGTGCACGGGCTCGATCTGGCGGTGCCGACGGGCAGCGTGTTTGCCCTGCTCGGGCCGAATGGCGCGGGCAAGACCACGACGCTCAAGATGCTGATGAACCTCCTCGAGCCGACTGCCGGCGAGGCGCGGGTGCTGGGGGTCGATTCCCGAAAACTCGGGGAGCGCGAGCGCCGGCTGATTGGTTATGTGTCGGAGAATCAGCAGCTGCCGTTGTGGATGACGGTGCGGCAGCTGCTCGACTACTGCCGGCCGTTTTACCCGACGTGGGATCGGGAACTAGAGCAGACGCTGCTCGGGCGGTTCGCGCTGCCGGAGGCGCGGAAGCTCGCTCACCTTTCGCGCGGGATGCTGATGAAGGCGGCATTGCTCGCGTCGCTCGCCTACCGGCCGAAGTTGCTCGTGCTCGATGAGCCGTTCAGCGGGCTCGATCCGCTCGTCCGCGACGAATTCATTAAAGGTGTCCTCGAAGTTTCGGAGCAGGGCGACTGGACGGTGGTCGTATCATCGCACGATATCGACGAAGTCGAGCGGCTTGCCGATCATGTGGCGATGTTGGAGGAAGGGCGACTGCGTTTGAGCGAACCGACCGAGGAATTGCAGGCGCGATTCCGGCGGGTGGAGGTGGCGCTGGGCGAAAGCGCGGCGCAGCTTGATGGGGTGCCGTCAGGCTGGCTGGAGGTGGAGCGGGCCGGGAGAAACGTGAGGTTCGTGGACAGCCAATACGAGCGGGAGGCGACGGAGCAGGCCTGCCGGGAGCGCTTCGCCGACGCGACGGTGACGGCGCAACCGATGTCGTTGCGGGAAATTTTCCTTACGATGGCGCGAGTGCAACGCGCGGAGAGGAAGGAGGCGGCCTCGTGAATCTGACGTGGCACATCGTCAAAAAAGATCTCCGGCGCATGGCGTGGCCGGTGAGTGGATGGCTGGCGTTTGTTGCCGCGGCTTTGGTCTGGCTGGGAGCAATGCACATGCCTGAAGACAGTGTCCGTGCGGGCGATTTCTATAATTGGATCAACGGCTTGGGTGGACTCAAGACGTGGGCGGTCATCATGCAGGTGGTGACGGCGGCGCTGCTGGCGGCGCACCTGATGCTGGAGGATGCCACCGTGGGCACGATGGGATTTTGGCTGACGCGACCGATCGCGCGCGGCCGGATGCTGGCGGCAAAATTGATGGCGGGCGGTCTGCTGCTCGTGGTGGCGCCGGTGATCGCGCTGACGCCGGTATGGCTGGCGAACGGATTTTCGCTCGGTGAAACAGCGATGGCGGCGGGCGAGTTCGCGGCGTGGCAGATTGCGCTGGTGGTGCTGGCGTTTGCGGTGGCATCGCTCACGAAGAATCTCGCGCAGTTCTTCTTCGCGGCGACGGGCATGGCGGTGGCGTTCGCCATGGTGGTTTCCATCGCGAGTCTCGCATGGCAGCTGCCCTTCCAAGATTCTGATTTGTTGCGATCGCGGCAGATGCTGACGCTGTTTGCGCCAGTGCCGTTCATGCTGGCGGTGTTGGGTTGGCAGGTTTTCACGCGTCGCACGAAAGCTGGGTGGATCGCGGTCGGGGTGGGTCTGCTGGCGCTGCTCGCAGTCGGTGTCGCGTGGCCGTGGGACGTGACAGCAAACTGGCCGCGAGCGCGGGCGAGAATGCGTGCGACGGCGGTGGGCCTCGATGATTTGGCGGCGCGGATCGCGGTGAAAAAGATCGTGACGCCGTTCGATCGCGCGCTGCCGCAAGCGGTGTTTGTGACGGTGAAGGGAGGGCCGATTGGCGAAGGATTTTTTGCGCCGGAGTCAGACAGCATCACGCTGCGTCTGGCAGATAAGCGCCGCATTCAACTCACGCTCTCGCCCGGCGGTCTCTGGGGCGAGGACGCTGCCATGCGCATCGCCGGTCTCAAGCGCGACGCCGATCCGGTTGAGTGGGGCATGGCGGGTCGGGTCTACGGTGTGCACGACTGGTCGGCGATGCGGGAGGCGCTGCAGGTATCGGGCATGCTGCAGTTCGCGTTTATGCACGGCCGGGTGGTGGCGGAGTTGCCGCTGCAGCCGGGGGCGCAGGCGCGCAGCGGATCGAGCACGATTCGGATCGTGGGGTTGGGCGGGAGCGAAGGGCTCAGCGAAACCTGCGTGGTCGTGGAAGAGCGCGACTCGGTTTTCATAGGCGATGTCGGCCAAAATGAGGGCCGCATGGTGAGGCAGAACGATCATTCGCGGCGCGACTGCTACTTCCTCGTGAACCGCGCGCTCGGCGTGGCGAAATGCCTGCACATCGTCGAAAGCGGATCGGCGAACATGGCGTCGTTGCTCGTGAGCGTGCGGCAACTTTATTTTTCGTTCCCAGAACGCGTCGTGAATGGAAAACGCGAAGAGTTGGCCGGCTGGCGCGAAGGCGCGGTGTTGATCAAGGTGCGCTTCGAACTGGACAGCCGAACTTTCAGCCGGCTGACGACGGAGCGCGTTCCGCTCGAACTAGAGGAGGAAAAGAAATGAAGCTCGTGCTGGCCATCGTGCGGAAGGATTTCTGGCGGCTGCGGTGGATGCTGGCGGTTTGGCTGGCGGTGGCGGCGCTGCGGCTGGGTGTGGGTTTTTCGATTATCTTCGGGGTCGGCACTGACGGGCAGGCGCTGGCGCGGTGGCTTCAAGACATAGCGAATGGGCTCATGGTGCTGGGATTGGTGTTCACGTGGATGCTGACGGCGCTACTCGTGCAGGAGGATTTGCTCGTCGGATCGACTCAGTTTTGGGTGACGCGGCCGATTTCCGGCGCGCGACTGTTGGGCGCGAAAGTCGCCGGCTGGCTGCTTTTGCTTTGGCTGCCGGCGGTGGTGCTGACGCTGCCATGGTGGCTCACCTGCGGATTCGGGCCATGGGAAATTGCGCTGGCGGCGCTCGAGTTACTCTTGTGGCAAGCAGCGGCCTCGCTGCCGGCGGTGCTCGTGGCCGTCGTGACAAACAACTTGAGCCGGTTCGTCGTGTGGTCGTTTGCAGCCATTTTTGCGGCGGCGCTGCTCCCCGGCGTGTTGATGAAATTATCCGATGATCGGATTATTTACAATTTCTCCGATTCGCCATCATTGGCGGTCATATATTGGACGACGGCGGGATTTTTCACGGCGTGGGTGGTGGTGCGGCAATATCTCCGACGGGACATGCCGCAGCCTCGCGCGATCGGATGGGCGGTGGGTGGCCTGCTGCTGGCGCTGATGGTCGGAAGAGTGGTCGGAGGCTTGCAGGGCTGGGCGAGGTATGCCGGGGCGCAATGGAGCGACTGGCACGCGGAGCGGGCGAGCGGGGTGTCGCTGGTGTTGCAGGATTATTATTTCGAGGGTGGGAAAAAATCTTTGGACGTCGTGCGGTTGCACTCAGTGCTGGAGTTGCGCGGATTGCCGGATGATTTGGCTCTGGATACCGGCGATGGCGGCAAACAGACTTGGCGTTGGCCGGGTTTGCCGGACGTGACGCGGGGCGTGAGTCACGCCGCTAGGTGGTGGGCAAATATCGGCGACGACGAGCGCGGCGTGCGCTCCGCGCTCGGTCGCATCGCCCGGCCAAAACCGGATGAGGAAACGGTTCGCTACGAGGCCCAGCGTCGCGCTGAACGCTTCGCGAAAGCACCACAAATTTTTCGGCGCGCAAAACAAGTGGCGGTGGGCGTCGAAATTTCCGAGGAACTGCTGGGGCCGACGTTCACGCGCATCAAGCAAACGCCGCCGGCTTACGAGGCGTCGGTGAGACTTCGTCTGATGCGGCCGGAACTGTGGGCGGAGGTGCCGCTGCAAGCCGGCGGCTGGCACTCGCACGCGGCGCATGGGTTTCGAGTGGGCGCGCTGTCAAAGATCGATCCCGATGGGCCGGCCGATGCAAAGCACTATCCGAATCGAACCTGCTACGCTCCGTTCGTGGCGACGCTGGCGGAGTTTTTCTGGGACACCCAACCGATGCGCTCGTGGTCCGCTTTCGATTGGAACAGTGCAGGATTATTTATCGTAAATCGAGTCGGTGGAGACATGTGGCGGCAACATGTGCGGAGCGGGCCCGCACTCACGATCAGTTCGGTGAGCATTCAGCGCTCGACGATGCAAGTGTGGCAACCGACGATGCGGCGTGGCGACGCGTGGGTGCCGCGCGATCCGAACTGGCTCGCGGGGACGACTGTGGCGATGGTCGGGTTTCGCGAGGAGGCGCGGTTTACGGCGGTGGTGAAGGCGGAGCGCTACGAGCCGGCGAAATGATCGAACGCAGACGTGACGGGCGGCCGAAAATCTGAAAGGACTCCGATATGAACAAACTGATCGTCGGATGGCTCGCGTTGACGATGGCGCTGGGAGCGGGAGCTCTATTTCTCCAACATGAAGCGAAGGCAGAATTACAGGCGGAGATAGCGGCGTTGCGCGCAGACGTGCTGCGGCTGAGCGAGCGACAGAAGGACGCGGCGGGGGCATCGCGTCCCCAGGTGACGGTGGCCGTGGAGGAAGTGAACGCGGCGAATGACCAACGGACGGAATTGGCGAAGCTGCGCGAGGAACTGGTGGCGTTGAAGAAGAGCACGCAGGAAATCGCGCGCGTCGCGCAGGCGGCGCAGTCGGGAGCAAAAGGCGAGAGCACGATTCCCGTGGCGCTTACGCCCGTGGGGTCGTTGAAAAACGCCGGGCGCGCGACAGTGAAGGCGGCGTTGGAAACGGTGTTCGCGGCGGCGACTGGTGGCGATGTGGACACACTGGCCAGCTCGATCATGCTCACGCCGCAGGCGGAGGCCAAGGCGGCTGCGTGGTTTGCCGGGCTGTCCGATGAGGCGCGAACCCAATACGGCTCGCCCGAAAAAGTTGTCGCCCTGATGCTGGCGAAAGATGCGGCGGGCGTCACGGGCATCCAGGTGCTCGGCCAGCGCGACCTGAGCGCCGACACGATCGGTGTGCGGGTGCGGATCGGGGACGAACAGGGAAATACGAAAGAGCAGGGGCTGGCCTTTCAACAAACCCCGGACGGACTGAAAGCGTTGATCCCCGACAATGTGTTGGAGCGTTACGCGAAGCAGCTGCGCGGAGGAAAATGAGCGCCGCGTCTTTCGATCAGGGGACTTCGTAAACTTCGATGAGGGCGACGCCGGTAGTGTTGTTTGCGCCGCTGACGAGCGCGCTATAACTGCCCGGCGGCACGGTGACGAGCAGGGCGGCGTCGGGCGACGCCGCGGCAAACGGAAACGCGCCGACTTTCGCGGCGGCGGCGGCGACTTCGGCCGGGTTGGCATTCGTACTCCAGCCCGCGTTGCCGGCGACGGCGGCGCCGGTGCCGTCGACCAGGGTGAGCACAGGATGGGCGAGCGTGCCGCTGACGCCAAAAGCGGCGAGCGCCGGGCCGGCGGCGCGGACGAGAAGTTTTTTCGCCGACGATCCGCTCACCACGACGCCCGAGATGGCGATTTGCACACCGGTGCCGACGAACACGCGCGAGGAGAGATTAACGAGTCGCGGGCTGTCGTGGATGCCCTCGTAAACTTCGACGAGCGCGAGGCCGGTGCTGGTGCCCGCGCCGGTGAGTTGGACGGTGTAGTTGCCGGGTGCGAGCTGGCGCGAGATGATCGCGTCGAGACTGCCCACGGTCAGCGGAAAGGTGGCGGGCCAGTTCAACGAGGTGTAACTTTCCGCGGTGCCGATCCAGTTGTCGTTGGTGTCGATGGGCGCACCGGTGGAGTCGAAGAGCGTGAGGATCGGATCGGGGAGGAAATCGGTGAGGCCGAATTGGGCGAGCCCGGGGCCGACGCCGCGGACGAGCACCCATTTCGGAGTGTCGCCCGCGATCACGAAGCCGGCGATGAGCGTGCGATCGCCGGCGCCGGCCAACCCGCGGGTCGAGATGTCGATGAGGCGCGAGGCCGGATCGAGCGAGACGGTGACGGCGGCGGTTTGCGTGCCGAGCGGATTGGTCAGCACGAGAGTGTAGGTGCCGGCGGTCGCAGAAGTGACAGCGGGGATTTCCAGCGCCCCGGCCTGTATGGCGGCAATGTAGGGAGTGGTGCTGGCGTTCGACGGCGTGATGACGCCGCTACTGTAGGGTGCGCCGTTGAAAAACCATTGGTAGGCGAGTGGCCCGGAGCCGACAGTGGAAAACGTGATCTCCGCGCCGCGGCCGGGGCCGACAGCGAGATCGGCGGGCGGGCGGGTGATGGCCGGCGCGGCGGCGGGCACATGCACGAGTTGCACGGGATAAGTCAGGCTACCGGCGGCGTTGGTGACGGTGACGGAAATTGCGGCGTCGAGGCGAAGGTTGCTGAACGTCACGGTGTCGCTCGTCGGGAGATAGGGCGATTGATAGGTGCGGTCGGCGAAATAGCCGCTCCACGAATAGGTGAACGCGCCGGTGCCGGCGACGGCGGTGGAGAGTGTAGCATCGCCACCGCTCGTGACGGTGAGAGTGGGAGGCGTTGAATCATCGAGGGCAATAGGCGGATTGATCGGCACGGCGTTGGTTCCGACGAGGCGCAGGAAGGTGTTGGAGTCTTTGGAAATCAAGGTGCGACTGTCGGGCTGAACGACGATGGCCTTCAGCGCCGAGAAAACGCCCGAATAGTTTCCACTCCCGCGGAGCGTGAGATCGAGGGTGCCGTCGGGCTGCAGGCGCAGGACGGTGAGGAACGGGGAGAAATTATTGAAAGTGATGACCACGACGATGCGGCCCAAGGCATCGAGACCGGCGTGCATTCCGCCGCCGTATTTTGGGATGTAGCCGGTCTGGGTCAGAAACGTGGGATCGTTGGAGCCGTCGAGGTTCAGCCGTTGGATCATCCAAGTGCCGGAGCCGAAGTTGCCCGAGACGTATTGGGAGCCGAGCAGTGTCCGACCGTCGGGCAACACCGACAGGAATTGCATTTGATTGGAGGTGGACAGCACCGGCGTGAACGTGGGATCGAGCGAGCCGTCGGAGCGGAGTCGGGCGACCACGGCGGTGTCGGTGCTCGGCGGATAGAATCCCAATCCATTCGTAAATGCCGGCGAAGCGGCGACGACGATGCGGCCGTCAGGTGTGAGTGCAATTCTTTGGATACCGAGCGACACGGTCGGGTCGTTCAAGAGCAGGGCGAGATCGGCGCCGGTGAAGGTGGCGTCGAGCGAGCCGTCGGGGTTGAGCCGGAGCGGGCGCGAGGTGTTGTTGGCGACGAGAATTTTTCCGTCGGGCTGGACAACGAGCTGCGCAATCGTCTGGCCCGGCAGGGTGGCGGGCGGAGCGAAGGTGGCGTCGGGCGCGCCGCTGGCGGCGAAGCGCGCGAGAAAAAGGACGGTGCCACCCGCGGTGCCGCCGGCGAGAATTTTCCTGTCGGTTTGGACGGCGAGAGCGTTAAGCGTGAGGCCGGTGAGAGGCTGGCTGGTGAAAGTCGGATCGAGGGCGCCGCCGGGCAGGAGGCGGGAGAGGGCGGTGGCGTTGGCGAGGAGAATTTTTCCGTCGGGTTGGAGCGCGAGTGCGGTCGGGCTGCCCTGACCAGACGGAGTGAACGTGGGATCGACGATGTCGGTGGGCGCGGGGAAATTGGCGAGCACGGTCAGCGTGGCGGCGGGGCTAGTGACGGAGCCGAGCGCGTTGGTCACGGTGACGACGTAGGGGCCGGCGTGAGCGGAGGAGACGGAGCGGAGTGGCAGCGTGTCGCCGGTCGCGCCGGGAATGGGCCGGCCAGCGAAGCTCCACTGATAGGAAAGAGGCGCTGTGCCGGTGGCGGTGACGGTGAGGAGCACGTGATTGCCCGCCGCCTCGGTGAGATTGGTAGGGGACGCGACGATGGTCGGCGCGCTCTTTGCGGTGGAGGCGCGCAGGATGGTGCCGCCGAAACCGACCGCGACGAGCATTGGGCCGTTGGCGGCGAGGGCGGTGAGAGTGTGGGTGTTGCCGGTGGGGTGGATAGTCCACGTGCCGGCATCGGGCGAGGTGAGGATCGAACCGTCGTCGGCGGCGGCGACGAAGGTGTTGTTGAAAAACGTGACGGCGCGCAGCGCTGCGGGAGCGAGGGTGCCGCGCCAGGTGGTCGCATCGGGCGAGGTCAGCACGAGGCCGCCCGCGCCGACGGCGACGAAGCGGTGCCGGGCATAGGTGACGCCTTCGAGATCGGCGGCGGTCGCGACGGAGTGAGCGGCGAAATAATTGGCGTCGGCCGTCGTCACGATATGGCCGCGCTGGCCTGCGCCGACAAAACTGCCGGACGCGAAACAAAACCCGCGCAGCCAGCCGGTGAGCGCGCTGGTCCAGCCAAACGCGCTCGGTGGGACGGCGGTCCAATTCAGCCCGTCCGCCGAGGTAACAGCGCTGCCGTTTTCCCCGACCGCCAGCCAGCGGTCGCGACCAAACGCGACGGCGTTGAGGCGTTCGCCGGTGCCGCTCGGGCGCTGCGTCCAGACGAGACCGTCGGGAGAGGTGAGGAGCAGACCTTGATCGCCAACGACGACAAACTGATGGTTCGCGAAAGTGGCGCCGACGAGCCAGCTTGTGGTGCCACTGGCGCGAGGTGTCCAAACCGCACCGTCGGGCGAGGTGACGAGCGTGCCGTTTTCACCGACGGCGACAAAAAGCCCGGCCCCGCCGGCGACGCTCCAAAGATTTTGCCCGATGGGAGAGGCGGCGGCGGTCCACACCTCTTGCGCGCGCAAACCGCTGGCGAGCGTCGCCACGGTCAGGAAAAACACGCCGAAAAATTTCATATGGGGAGAGGAGGCGCGACACCAGCACGCCCCATCCACCGACCATGACAATCGACGAGGGAAAACCCACCACGGGAAGCCTACGGCACCTCGTAAACTTCGATGAGGGCGACACCGCTGGTGCCGCCGACGCCGCTGACTTGGGCAGTGTAGCCGCCGGGGGCGAGTGTGACGAGAAGGGCGGAGTCGGCGGTCGGCGCGGTGCCGAGGGAGAACGCGCCGGTCTGCGCAAACGCGGCGAGAAGTGCGGGCGTCGCGCCCCAGCCGGCGTTGGACTGCAGGAGATTGCCGGGGGCGTCGAAGAGCGAGAGCGCCGGGGTGGCGAGCGTGCCACCGACGCTAAAGGGCGGAACGGCGAGGCCGGGACCGATGCCGCGGATGAGGACGGTCTTGGCGACGTTGCCGGTGATCGTGAAGCCGGCAGTGAGCGCGCCGCCGGTGGGAACTTGGGCGAGCGTGGAGAGGTTGACGAGTTTCGCGCCGGTGCCGATCGCGGTGTCGTAGATTTCGGCGAGCGCCTGACCGGCGGTGGCGCCGGTGATTTGGGCGGTGTAGTTGCCGGGCGTGAGAGCTTTCGTGATGACGGCGGCATCGAGGCTTCCCGGCGTAAGCGAAAACGCTCCGGTCGCCGCCATGGCAGCGGTTATCGCTGAACTCCAGTTGTCGTTGAAGGCAGCGACAAGAGTCTGGGAATTGGGCCCGAGCAGCGTGAGCACGGGATCGGCGATGGTATTGACGACGTGGAAGGGTGTGAGGCCGGGGCCGATACCGCGGAGGAGGAGAATTTTAGTACCAGTGCCGCCGAGCACGAAGCCGACGGTGAGGGTTTGCGCGCCGGGGCCGGCGGTGGTTTGCACAGAGAGATTGGTCAGGAGCGCGGGGACCGCCGCGGCGGTCGTGATGGCGGCGGGCGGGCTGACCGTGGTGCCACCGCCATTGCTGGTGACGGCGACGGTGTAGCTGCCGGCGGTCGCGGTGGTCGCGCTGGCGACGGAGTAGATCGCTGACGTGGCACCGGCGATGGGTGCGCCGTTGTCGCTCCATTGATAGGTGAATGGTCCGGTGCCGGTCGCGGCGACGCTGAGCACGAGTCCGCCTCCGAGCCCGACGGTCTGCGACTGCGGCGCGGTGGTGATGACCGGCGCGGGCTGTGGGGCGATGGCGCGGCCGAGTCGGCGGGAGTTGAAATGAAACTGCGGCCAGGGGCCGCTGGCCACGCCCACTCCGAGGTCGAAGGCGTAGAGTTTATGATCGTTGCTGCCGATGTAGAGGCGCGAGCCACTGATGACAGGTGAAGAGCGCACCCAATCGCCGGTCGGGTAAGTGCGTTTGAGTGTGCCGGTGGGATTGAGGGCGTAGAGTTGGTTGTCGTAGCAGCCGATATAAACGACACCGTTCGCGTCGACGGCGGGCGAACTCGCACGGACTTGATCGCCAAGCTGGAACGTCCAGCGAATTGCGCCAGTGGCGGTGTTGACCGCGTAAAACAGAGTGTCGTAGCAACCGAAATAGGCGGTGCTGCCGTCGGCGCTTAGCGCCGGCGACGAGGTGATCGCACCACCGGTGGTGCAGGTCCAGCGGCGCGTGCCGGTCGGTGTAAGCGAATAAAACGAGCCCGCAGTGGTGGCGCCGGAACTGGTGCCGAGCGAGCCGAAGTAAAGATTTCCGGAGGCATCGAGCGCGGGCGCGGTGTAGAGTTGGTTGTCGGCTTGGAAACTCCATTTTTGCGCGCCGTTACTCGGGTTGAGCGCGTAGAGATAGTTGTTGCCGCTCGGAATGTAGATCGTGCCGTCGGGCGCGACGGTGGGAGAGGCGTAGCTGAGGCCGTTCGTCAGGAAGCGCCATTTCTGCGAGCCGTCGGCGGGATTGAGCGCGTAGAGATAACCGTCGTCGCCTTTGATGTAGATGGTGCCGTCGGCGGCGAGGGCGGGGGCGTTGGAGATGGACGTCGGACTAGCCGTGGACGGAAGAGTGGATGCCCACTTTTTCGTGCCGTCGGGAGAGAAAGCATAAACTGTCCCGTCAGTGCCGCCGACGTAGGCGGTGCCGTCGTCGGCAATCGCCGCAGCGGCGGTATCGAAAATTCCGGTGATGGCGGTGCTGGCCCATTTTTTGGAGCCGTCGGAGTTGAACGCGTAGAAGATGCCGTCGGTGCTACCGACATAAACGCTGCCATCTGGCGCGACTGCGGGCGCCGAGGTGACGGCGCTGGTAGTGAGGCCCTGCCACAGCGAATCGGTGAGCGACAAGTGAAACGTGCCGAGCAGCACGGCACTGCCGCCACTCGGCGGCTTCGCATCGACGGTGAAATAATACGTCGTGCCCGCGGTGGCGGTGAACGTGCAGAGCGCCGACGTCTCGGTCGTGATGGTGGTGCCGGGGTTGGCTTCGTTGTAGGCGTTGTCGCTAGCGGCGATGAGCGTGAGCGCGTTGACGGCGCTGCCGGTGTAAACGGCGAGCAACGGATCGAGGTCGGCGCTGTAGGCTGAGACTTGGAAACGCTGCGTCGTGGGCGCGGTCCACTTATACCAAAGCGAGCGGCCGCCGGCGTTATTGAGGATGCGCGGTTCGCCAGTTTCGCGGGTCGCGCCGGCGTTAGTCGCCGTGACAAGTGCGCTCAAACCAGTCAGCACCTGCGCGCCTGAGAAATTATCGTTGGGCGGGACGATGCTGAGATTGAGTTTGGTGAAACCGGTCGCGCCGGCTTTGCCGTCGACGACGATCTCGTAGGTTGTGCCGGCTTGCGCGGTGAAACTCACGCGGCTGGTGAGCAGCGGGCCGTCGTTGTCGTTCGATGTGACAGGCGTAAGCGAAGCTAGGGTCGTTCCGGTGTAAACGGCCAGCAGAGTGTCATAGCCGCTGCCGCTGGTATCGATGTTGACGGTGGCGGTGGTGGGCGCGGTCCATTCCCACCAGAGCGTGGCACTCGGAGCGATGCCGGCGTTGGCTGGCTCGCCGTTTTGTGAGGTGGCGCCGATGTTGTTGGAGCGCGTGGTTACGCTGCTGCCGACGAGATGGCCGCGGGTTTCAAAATCGTCGTTGAACGGCCGGTTGTCGGTCGAGACGAGCGCAGCGGCGAGGTTGAGGCGGCCGCCGGTCTGGCAGTAGCCAGCGTAGGCGGCACGTGCATCGGTGCTGCGCAAGAGGCGATTGATGAGCTGGCGGTACGTATCGTTGGGAAATTTTTGTTTCATCAACGCGAGCGCACCGGACACCATCGGCGCCGCCATCGAGGTGCCGCTGAGCGTGGCCGAGCTGGTGCTGTTGGAAAAGTAGGTCGAAAGGATTTGCTCGCCGGGCGCGAAGAGCTCGACGGCGCCGGAGCCATAGTTGGAAAATGTGGAGCGATCTTCGAGGCGCGTGGAGCTGCCGACGGCGACGATGTTGTCCAGCGGCAGGCTCGCCGGGTAATGCGCCGAGACGTCCATGTTCGAGGCGTCGTTGCCGGCGGCGGCGACGAAGATGATGCCGGCAGCGCGCGCGGCGGAGACGACGGCTTGCTCCGACGACGAAAGCTGCGAGCCGCCCGATTCGCCGAAACTGCCGTTGATGATCTGCGCACCGTGCTGGATCGCGTAATTGAAACAGGCGACCTCGTCTGAGAGCGAGCCGGTGCCTGCGCTCGTCAGGAATTTCAGGATCATCAACTGCACTTTCCAGGCGACGCCGGTGACGCCTGCGCCGGCGGCGACATTGTTGCCCACCGCGCCGATGATGCCGGCGACGTGCGTGCCATGGCCGACATCGTCAGTCGGCACGCCGGTGAGCGTGCCATGCCCGGTGGTGGCGCGCGCGCCGTTCACATCGCCGATCGTCGGGGCGGGGTTCACCCAGAAATTAGAAACAAGGTCGCCGTGCGTGAGCATTGCGCCGGAGTCGATGATGGCGACGATGACATTCGGTGCGTCGTGGAGCGTGTCCCACGCGGTGGTTGCGCTGATGTCGGCGCCGACGCGGCCGCCGCTCTGGCCGGTATTTTGATACTGCCATTGCGAGGAGAACTGCGCGTCGTTCGGCACCACGTCGGCGTGGCGGATGAGATCGCGTTCGACAAATTCGTAGCGACCGGTGGCCTGCAGCCGCGCGACCGCTTGATCGGCGGAATCGGTGGCGGCGAGATCGAGCACGCGCAGATCGCCGAAGCGGGAAAACTTTTGGCGGACGTTCAGACCTTCCTGTGCTTCATCGGCATCCACCGTGGCGCGAGTTCGTGCCAATGGTTTCGCGAGGATCGAATGGTCGGTATAACCTTGGGTGAGTTCCTTCGCGGTGAATGGCGTGGCGTCGTCGGCAGGCGTGGTGGCGGCGTGGACCATGCCCCTGAGGGCAAAAATTAAAAGTGCGATCGATCGAAACAGAATTCTAGATTTCGCGGGATGGGAGAAAAACACTGAAGTTGGTCGTGTTCGGCCGATCGTCATCACGGCACTTCATAGACTTCAACGAGGACCATGCCAGTTTGATTCGGGGCGACCGCGTTGGCCGCGACCGGTGCAGCGGCGGCCTGAAGGGTATAACCTCCCACGGGCAATGAACTGACGAGCGCGGCATCACTGTTGGTCGTCTTCAAAGCGAAGGCACCCACGGCTGGAAACACGGCGGTGAGCGCGGCCGCAGAACCGGTCGCACCACCCTGCGACCAATTGTTGTTGGTCGCGACCGTCGTGCTGCCGTTGAGCACAGTGATAAGAGGATCGCCGACCAACGCGCTGGCCGGGATGCCGAAATCAGCGAGCCCGGGTCCGACCGCACGAACCAGAAGCGTGCGCGGATTGGCGCCTTGGATGACAATACCAGGGACGACCATGTCGCCATCGCTGTTGATCGCTGCGAGGGTAGAAAGATTGGTGAGGCGCGTGGAATTTTTCGAGACATCGTAGACTTCCGCGAGCACATCGCCGACCGCGCCATTCACGCCTTTGATCGCGATTGTGTAACTGCCGGGTGACAGCGAGAGAACCACCGCAGCATCGGCGCTGCCGGGGGTGAGCGCAAACGCACCCACCGCGGCGGCTGCGCTCGAGACCGCGGCGGACACCGCCGCGCCGGATTGATCCCAGCCTTGATTGGCGACGAGCACAGTGGAGCCGGAATTGACTTCGATGCGCGGGGCGAGCAGGGCGGTGGCGACACCGAAATTGGTCAGCGCCGGGCCGACACCACGGATCAGCAACGTGGCTTTTTCAGGACCGGCAATGTTAAAGCCAAGAGTGAAGCTGTCGCCGACGGTGTAGATTTTTCCAAGGGTCGACAGATTGGCGAGCCGACCAGGCACCGGACTGGCGGCGCCCGCCACACGATTGTTGAGAAATGCGATCGTGCGGGCATCGACATCGCTGTAAAACGACGACCCGGCGTAGGCGACACCGAGTTCGGTCAGAACGTTGGCCGCCTGGCTTTGATAGGCGGAGGGCAACGCGGCGGCGACGGCGGCGCTGGTTGGAGCTGAAACGGGATAGCCGTTGGCATCGAGCAGCCCGGCGGACTTGATCGCGTTGAAGACCGTCGTGGCATCCGTGCCAGTGAACGCGCTGGAGGTGATCGCCAAGGCGCGGAAGCGATTGGCGTAAACCGGAGTGGGAGTGTTGCTCGTGGTGGAGGAGGTGACGCCACGACCAACGAGGAGTTGCGCGTTGGAGATGGCTGAGGCGTTGCCGCCGCTTCCCGTCGCGACGTCGTTGGCCGCGAGCGCGAAAAATTGCGGGATGTGCGAGGTGACCGCGAGGGTCTCGCTGCTGGCGGCAAGGTAAAGCACCACGCCGGCGATGGCTCGAGTCGGCGCGGTGGTCGCGAGGAGTTCACCGTAACTGGCCGCGGCATCACCACCGGCCCCGAGGCCGACCAGGAAAATGGGTGCCTGGCTCGTAAGCCTGAATTTATCGATGGAGGCCGCGATGTTAAGGGCGTCGAGATTTTTGGCAAGGGTGGCTTGCCCGGCCCATGCGCCCGTCGTGCGGTTGACATTATTCAGGGCAGCTACGCCGTAGCCTGCCGCGACGAGGTCGCGGACGAACATAGTTTGCTCCGGGTTGGTGAACCAGTCGGTAATCGCGCCACCGGTTTCGTGCAGTAGAATCACGATTCCGCGGGCGCCAGAAGGTATGTAAGAGGCCAGTGTGGTTGTGGCGGTGGTAGTTTGACCGCTGGCGTTGGTGGTCGCCTGCGGATTGAAGTTGGTGGTGACGTTGGGCGTCCACGCCGGCGCAGGTTTGTAGGTCGCGGTCAACAAAACGGGCGCGCTCGGCACCGTCACCACCGCGTGGGCGAGCGAGCTAGCGAGTGCGCCGGCGCCGAGGGTCGAAGTGTCGCCCGTCCACTTGTCGAATACGAATCCCGCAGCCGGCGGATCGGCGAAGATATCGACGAGTGATCCTCCGGCATACGTCCCGCCTCCACTGCCACCGGTGACAGTGACCGTGGTGGTCGGACCTGAGCCGGCCACGACGAAGAACGCGTGCAGACTAACCGTCACCAAACTTTGGAGCTTTACCGCACACGTGAGTTCCTTGAGTCCGGGTTTGCCGGGCTTGATGGTGACAGTGGCCGTCGTTGCACTACCCGCGATTGAGGCGTCGCCACTGACAGCCCAGCGAAAGGTGCGGTCACCGTTTTGGGCATCCGGAACACTCGCCGTGGTGTTGCCGCCGGTGGTAGCCACAGCGGCTGGCAGGCTAATCGCCCCGGCGAGCGAAGGCGAAATGACGGTGACCGTTGCCGTTGTGACGATGGCGGATGAACCTGAAGGTGTGACTGAAACTGTGAGTGTCATCGCCCCAGCGGTATCCGCATTGTAGGTAATCGTGGCTTTGGTAGGATCGGAGGTAATCGTGCCGCCAGTGATGGTCCACAAATAGGTGTTGGTAGCTGGTGTCGCGGAAGTGCCACCAGCAGTAGGCACTGTCACGACTGCTGAACCTGTTCCACCGACCAGCAAACCCAAGGTCGTCGTGATAACAGGAGTTGTTGAAGTAGTTCCGCCGGTATTGCCCGCGCCGCCGTTTTTGCCTGCCCCGCCACCACCGCCAGTCGTAATAGTCCCCCCGCCGCCAATTGCCGTTCCGCCACCGCCAGTCGTAATAGTCCCCCCGCCGCCTGCCGCAATACCGCCACCACCGACTGTCGCACCACCGCCAGCGCCACCTCCGCCGGCGCCGCCACCGCCGCCACCTTGGGCAAAGGCGATATTTGCGAAAAGAAGCGCGAACCCAAAGGGCGTAATGAGCGACAAAATCTTGGGCCGGTAGAGCGAGCGGGTCTGTCTAGGATTAGGTATGGCGTGCATCTGAAATTTGAGACGCATTCTAGGTGAAAATGTTTCGCGTTGATGAAAGCAGAGTAGGTGAGATTCGCAACTGACCTATTTGAGTAAACGCGAGAGGTGCAGGATTGCGATTTGAAGTATGGCTGTGGGTTACACATTTGACCGCACTGACCAGGAGTCGGCGTCGAGTTTCTCAAGCCTTTTCAAGCCAGGCGGCGAGTGTTTCAGTGTCGAGGAGATTGGTGCCAAACTGGTATTCGGGTGCGAGCAGGCTGGCGTAGGTGGGTTCGAGGAAGCGACGGCAATGGAGAATCACGCGGGCTTGCTGGCCGGGGGCGCGAACTAGTCGGCCGAGGGCTTGATTCACCTTGGTCATGCCGGGGATTTGGTAAACGCGGCGAAACGCCGCCTCTCGGCCGAGCGCGGAAAATTCGGCGAGGCGCGCGCGCTGGATGGCGTTGACCTCGGGGAGCGCGGGACCGACGACCATCGCATGCGTGATGCGGCCACCTAGCACGTCGATGCTTTCGGCAAAACTAGAGCCAAGCACGAGGAACAGCGCATCGGCAAACGCGAGCGATTCCTCGACCCACGTCGTTTGCGCCGCGAGTTCACGAAGCTTGGGCTGGAGGGCGACGCGGAGTGGGGCCGCGCGTTCGAGTTCGCGAGCGACGGACTCGGCGTAGGCATAACTCGGAAAAAAAACCGCCACCGGACTACGCGCCGAAATTTGCAGCGCGGCGATGGTTGCGGCGGTGGTGGCAAAGTAGCGGGAGCGGTGCTGAAAAGTCGTGTCGACCCGCGCATCGACCGCGACGTCGTAGGCGGCGTCGCGCCACGGCGTGTGGGCGCGGAGGTGGGTGGGCGGCGTGAGATGGGCGTCGAACGACGCCAGTCCCACAGTTTCGGCAAACGTGTCCGTCGGCGAAAGCGTTGCGCTCGCAAAGACGGCACCGCCGAACGTGTGGAGCATTTCGCCGATGGTCGTCGCTGCATCGAGGCACGTGAACGCGACTTCGCCGGCGCGCGGGCACCAGAGGAGTTTTTTGAGCGCGGGATTGGCGAGCCACTCCGCCAGATCGCGCGTCTGCCAGAGAATGTCCGCGAACCTCTGGCCGAGTGCCGCGGAATCGGGTGGAGTGGCGTCGAGTTGCACGCCGATCTTTGCCAACGTGTCCGCTGCGTCGGCTTCGAGCGCAGGGTCCAACTGGTCGACCGGTTGCAGCGCCATTAGCAGCCGGGTCCAGCTTTCCCAAGCACGAACCAGCGGAGTCGCGGCGTGTTGATGATCGAGTTCGGTGAGGAGAGCGCGGGCGTCGTCCGCAAGCACGAGATGGGAGTGGGCATCGGCCACGCGGGCCGGCAGGTTGTGCGCCTCGTCAATCAGCAGCAGCGTGCGCGCCGGATCAAAACCGGGCTGATCGAAGAAGAGGCGGCGGTTGCGCGGGGCGAAGACGTAATTGAAATCACCGATCCAGACATCGTTGAACGCGAGGGCGGCGCGGGTGATTTCGTAGGGGCAGATGTGCGCGGCGCGACCGGCGGCGCGAAGCGTGTCGAGGTCGCGGGCGTGGCGTTCGTCCAGGTAAAAGCGGGCGAGTCCGCTTTCCGGCCAGCGCGCAGCAATGCCATCGAGGAATGTGCAAGACTCGCGCACGCAGTGGAAGGTGGTGTTGATGCAGTGCTCGGCTTTGTTGCGGACGTGCCACGCTGCGACGGACTTGCCGCCCTCGCCAGCCGACATGGCGCTGAGCGTTCGCACGACTTGGAGTTGACCGGTGGATTTGCTGGTGAGGTAAAGGGCGCGATCGAAGTGGCCGGCGCGGAGCAGGCCGAGGGCGAATTCGAGTAGCACGCCGGTCTTGCCGAAACCGGTGGGCGCCTCGAAGAAGACGAGCGGATTGTTTTCAAATGCCGCGGTGAGTTCGGTCTGCGTCGTCTCTTGCCCCGGCCGCAAGTGAGCGAATGCCGGATGGAAACGAAGCCCGCGCAATCGCTCCCGCGCCCGGCGCCGCAGATCCAGAAACTCGGCGACGCGATCGAGTTGGGCGCGGAAAAGCGCGTCGTCCGCCGGCGTGAGCGCGATCGTCTGGGCGAGACCGCTGTGCGCTTCGACGAAGATGAGTTGAGAGTGGAGCACCGTGGGCGCGGCGTCGGCGCGAAAGCGCCAGAGCGCCGCGTAGGTGGCGAGTTGGACGAAATATTCCGGATAGTCGGCGCGCAGTGCCGACTCATCGGCCGGCAACGGACGCGTGACGGTCTTGATCTCCAACAGTGTAATGCGCGCCTCCGCCCGGATCAGTTGATCGATGCGACCGGTGAGTGTAAGCGTCCAGCCGCGGTGAAACACCTGACCAGTGATCGCGATCTCAAACTCGGCGGCGGCGCCATGGTCGGTGGTGGCCTGCGCGCGGAGTTCGTTGTGCCAGTGCGTGCCGAGTTGAGCGCGCCAGAGGCACGTCGCGCCGCCGCCGGCGTCGGGCGGACCGACAGTGAAGTTGGCGAATTCGCCGGCGCTGAGCGCAGCGGTGCGGGCGTCGAGATCGAACTGCATCGCGCTCACTCGAGCAGAATCTCGGTGTGCCCGCGAAGATATTCCCCGAGGCGGCGTTGAAGGATTTTCGATTGGGAATTTTCGATTTTGGATTTCTCTAAATCAGCCAGCGGCGTATGCAGCAGCCGCGCCGCTTCGGCGCGAAGATCCGCCGGGAGCGTGGGCAGCCACTCTTGTTTCACTGGGTAGCCTTCGTCGCGCGCGAAGCAGTAGAGGCTTTTGAAAAACACGATGTCGGGGCGCACGCCGGTCGCAAACGAGGCCAGCGCAGTGCGAAGCAGTTGGGAGACGGAAGCGCGGCTGTCCTCATGCACGGGATTGCGCGCGAGCAGTGCGGTGAATTCGGAGGCAAGTTGCAGGGCCTCGTAACTGCGACCGATGCCGGTCGCGCGAGCGAGCAGGCGCGTCTCCTTCACGAACCACGTGCGACCCTGGTTGGGCGATTCGAGAAGGAGCGCCGCCTCATCGAAGAGATCGAGCGCGATCGTCGAGGAGGCGGATTTTTTTGCGACTCGCTGCAGGATGGTGAGCACGCCGTGCTCGGCGGAGAACGCGGTGAACGCCTGAAACGCCTCAGCCGGCGGGCGTTTTAGCAGGATAAAGACATCGGTCGTGAGCGAGGGCGCAGGCAAGCGGAGGTGGGAGGAAGGAGGCGCGAGAGTAGATTGGTGCGACCGGTCATTCGGATTGTATTCTTCCGACCTCTCGCCTCACGGCTCCGGCCTCCGGCGACCACGGCGGCATGACAGCCCCGCCCGAGAGGATCATTTTCATGGCGTCGCCGACGTTCATATCAAGTTCGACGATTTCGTGGCGGGGGATCATCAGGAGAAAACCGCTGGTAGGGTTGGGCGTGGTCGGGACGAAGACTGTCCACAACTCCCCGCCGCTCCGCGTCTGGGCTTCGCCTTGGGTTTTGTTGGTGAGGAAACCGAGCGTCCAGCAACCGGCACGAGGAAATTGCACAAGCACGACTTTATTGAAGAGGTTGCGGCGTTCGGAGCCGAAAGTAGCGACGATTTGTTTGACGGAGTTATAGACAGCGCCGATGCCGGGGATGCGGTGCATGAAGCGCTCGACAAGTCCGAGGAAGAACTTGCCGAAGACCCACTGCGAAAGAAAACCGAGCGCGGTGACAAGGCCGATGACGACGGCCGTCGCCACGAGGTCCCAGAAGAACGGGATGCGCTGGAGGGAGAGCGGTAGATAGTCTTCGTAGAGTGGCCGGAACGTGCCCCCGAGGAGATCGACGATTTTGATGAAGGCCCAGATGGTGAACCACAGCGGCGCGAGCAGCAGCGCGCCGGAGATGAAGGCGTTGCGCAGCGTGATGAAAAGGGACGGACGGGACTGGTCGTCGGACATGGCGACGGAGACTCACGCAACAGTGCCAAGACGCAAAGTTTTTTGCGCGCTGGGTTAGCAACGAAACGAGAAAAATGGGAGTGAGCGGGCGGCGCGCAGCAACCGCAGTGCCCGTGCCTCGGCGCGACGCATTACCCTTTTTTTCGCTGGCACGAGATCGTCGTAGCCGGCGAGATGGAGCCAGCCGTGGACGAGGTAGAGCGTGAGTTCGGCGCTAAAGTCTTTGCCGGTTTTTCTGGCGAAGGCGGCCGCGGTGTCGACCGAGACGCAGATTTCGCCGGCGGTGCCGAGGCTGGGATATCCTTCGAAGGTGATGACGTCGGTCGTGGTCGGGTTGCGCAGAAAGTTGCCGTGGATTGTGGCGAGCGCGGCGTCGGTCAGGAAGACGAGGGAGAGTTCACCCGGCGGAGGACCGCCGCGGAATTTCTTGAGGTGACCGTCGAGCACCCGGATGGCGCGCATGATCGCGCAGCGGTCAAGGCGCAGGCGCGAGTGGCGGTTGGCAATGGCGATGGTGCGGGGCACCGTCATGCCTTCGCGGCGGTTGGCGGTTGCTCGCTCGCGGGATAGGCCACACGCGAATGCAGCATGTTGAGCAGCGTGAACTGAAAGCTGTTCTTGATTTTCGTGATTTCCTCGAAGGTGAGCGGCGCTTCATCCAGTTGCTTTTCGTCGATGCGCTCGCGGACGATCCGGTCGATTAGTTCGTGCAGGGCTTCAGGCGTAGCGGTGCGCAAGGATCGCGAGGCGGCTTCGACTCCATCGGCGAGGGAGATGACCGCACTTTCCTTGAATTGCGGGCGCGGGCCATCGTAGCGGAAGGCGGTTTCGGGCACGAGGGCGGTGGGGGCGGACGCCAGCGGTTGTTGGTCGGACTCACCCCGGCGCGGCGCGCCACTCCTCTCAAGCGGGGAAATTTTTGGCGCAAAAGGCGCGCGGGATTCAGCGACGGCGCGTTCGTAGAAAAAGCGCACGAGCGTCGTGCCGTGGTGCTGCTGGATGACGTCGATGACGGCGCGCGGGAGATTGTGCTTGTGCGCGAGTTCGACGCCGTCGGCGACGTGGTGCTTGATGATCTGCGCGCTTTCGAGGGGCGACTGGGCGGAATGCGGGCTGGTGCGGTCGCGAGTATTTTCGCCGAAATAGGAGGCGTTATTAACTTTGCCGATATCGTGCAACAAGGCGCAGACGCGAGCGAGGAGCGGGTGGGCGCCGATGGCGTTGCAGGCGTTTTCGGAAAGCTGTGCGACGACGAGCGAGTGGTGGTAGGTGCCGGGCGCCTCCAGTTGCATGCGGCGGAGGAGCGGGTGATTGTAGTCGGTGAGTTCGAGGAGGGTGATGTCGGTCGTGCGTTTGAAAAGCGACTCGAGTACCGGGAGCAGGCCGACGACGGCGACGCCGGTGATGATGCCGGTGGCGAGGCCCGCTGTCATTTGCCGGATGAGCGTTTCGACCGAGGTCTGGTCGGCGATGCCGATGAGGGCGGCGAAGGCCGCGATAATCAGTCCGCCGGCACCGGCAGCGCGGACGACACGACCGCGGCGGCGGGCGTCGCGACAAAAATAAATCGCCACGAGCGAGGCGAGGAACGTGAGGACGAGCAGGTCAAGGCGGTTGCCGTAGATGACGCCGGTGAAAATCGAGATGAACAGCGCCATGAAGATGCCCGAACCGGCGTCGATGAGGATGGCGACGATGAGCGGGGCGAGTGCAGTGGGCGCAACATAGGGCAGGGCGGAGGCCCACGCCGCGTCGCGCAGGAAAAACTCCGCGCCGCCGAGCGAATAGTTGGCGCGGATGAGCGCGAGATTGCCGATGACGACGAGCGCGAGAAGGCCGCAGCGGACGTTGCTGCGAAGCGTCTCGGCATCCTCGATGCGGATGTAGATAAGCGACGCGAGGACCATCGCGAGCACGAGGAGCACGCGGCCGAAAAGCGTGAGACCTTCGTTTAGTTCCGTGTCGGTGTGGGCGAGCAGGTATTTGCGGTGGGCTTGAAACATTTCGAATTGCTCGGGTGTCACGCGGTCACCCGCCTCGATGATGGTCTGGCCTCGGACGACGTTGACGGTGACGGGCTGCAAACGACGGGTGGCGTCGGCTTGGCGGGCAGCGGTCGCGGCGCGATCGAAGATGACGTTCGGCGCGAGGCCCTGTCGAAAGAGTCGGAAGAGCACCATCTGCGCGGCGCGCGGCACGCCATCAGTCGCGAGACTCACCCGCAGCAGCGTAAACGCGTTCTCCAGCGACTGCACGGGGCGCGTGCCGACTTCGCCGGTGGGCCGGGCGATTTGAAATACAATCGCGCTGCCCGGCACCGACGTGGCGAGCGAAGAATCCGCGACGCCTTCCGCGTAAAGATCGCGGAGCGTAGCGAGTCCGGTCTCAAAGATCGCGGCACGGACTTTGGCGTCGCCCGCGGTGAGGAGGGCGGCGAGCTCATCTGCGGTGACGTTGTAGGGACCGCGGGCGTTGAAGGAACTGGCAAGAGCGGCGAGGGGCGTGTTCCTCGCAAAACTCAACGCTGGAGCGCTGCCGGCGGGATGAGCCGCCTCGTAGGAGGCGAGCTGGGCGAGCAGATCGCGCACGGCGGGCTCGAAGCGCTGGAGCGCTTCGGAATCGAGCCGGTAGATGGGCGGCACGCGACTGAGGAACTGCTCCTGCGCGGCCAGCGTCCGCTCTTCGCTCTTGTAGCTGAACGGCGCGCTGGCAGTGACGCGGACCGTCGCGACCTGACCGGGCGACACGGTCAGATGTGTGGTCGTCATGCCCGCCGAACTGATAAGCACGATGGCGACGACGGTAACCAGAAAGATCACGGCCGCGACGAGCCGGCTGCGATCCAAAAACTCGCGCATCGCTGAGTGGGCGTGCGGCGCCGCGCTACCCGAGCGGCGCGGTCCAAGGCCACCAAGGAGGAGTTTGAACTGATTGCGGACGGACATGGGGAAATTCGATCCTAGGGCTTCTCCTCCGCCCCGTTTTCGCCGGCGATCGGGTTGCGGTAGCGGTCGTAGGCTTCGATGATTTGGGCGACGAGCGGGTGGCGCACCACGTCGGCACCGCTTAACGTGTGGAAGTCGATCCCGGGGATGTCGGCGAGGATGTGGCGGACTTCGAGGAGGCCGCTGGACTTCGATCGCGGGAGATCGATTTGGGTGATGTCGCCGGTCACCATCATGCGCGATTCTTCGCCGAGGCGCGTGAGGAACATCATCATTTGCTCCGGCGTCGTGTTTTGCGCCTCGTCGAGGACGATGAACGCCTTCGTGAGCGTGCGGCCGCGCATGTAGGCGAGCGGGGCGATTTCGATCACACCTTTTTCGGTGAGGCGGGTGATGTCCTCGGCGTCGAGCATGTCGTGCAGGGCGTCGTAGAGCGGGCGGAGATAAGGGAGAATTTTTTCGCGGAGGTCGCCGGGGAGGAAACCGAGTGTTTCGCCGGCTTCGACGGCGGGGCGCGTGAGGATGACGCGCTCGACTTCGTTTTTGAGGAGGGCGGAGACCGCGGCGGCCATCGCAAGGTAGGTCTTGCCGGTGCCGGCGGGGCCGATGCCGAACACGACAGGATGCGCGAGCATCGACTGGAGGTAGAGTTTCTGGCCGAGCGTTTTCGGGACGATGGTTTTGCGGTTAGTGGCGATGACGAGTGGTTCGTCGATGAGCGCGCGCATCTGCTCGCCTTCGCCGCGAGCGAAGCCGTCGGTGATGCGATGAAAATCTGGCGTGCGAATCGTCATGCCCTGGGCGCGGGCATCGTTGAGGAAGGCGAAAAGCGCTTCCGTCACCGCGACGGCGGCGGGGGATTTCGGATTTTCGATTCTCGATTTTGGATTATCGGAGGCCGGCGAATCCGCGGCTTCGATCTTCAGCCAGTCTTCGCGCGTGACGAGTTTCACGCCGAGCATGCGTTCGACGTGCAGGAGGTTTTCCTCCTGGCCACCGTAGAGCGAATGGAGGTGGCGCGGGCTGGGGAAGTGAAGCGTCTTCGAGGGCAAGGGTGGAAAGAAGAATCTGTGGAAAGGGGAAAGAAGAAACGTGGCTCCGACTGCCGGGCAGAGGAAAGGCGGTGGCTCGTGTTTCTTATTTCTTCTTTCTGCCTTTGGGTTTTCCCAGTTTGCCCGACGCCGCCACCAGTCGTTCCCACGTGGCTTCGAGAGCCTGCGGGAGGGTGCGCGTCTCGGCGAGGACGGGCATGAAGTTGTTATCGCCTTTCCAGCGCGGGACGATGTGGCCGTGGAGGTGCTTGATGCTGCCACCGGCGGCGGAGCCAAGGTTGAAGCCGATATTAAAACCGTCGGGTTTCAGCGCGGCCTTGAGCAAGTGCTGGCCGAAATAAACTTCCTCGAACAGGTCGGCGCGTTCCATGGGCGTGAATTCGCTGAGATCGGTGACTTCGCGAAACGGGACCGCGAGCAAGTGGCCGGGGTTATAGGGAAAGCGGTTCAGGATCAGGTAGGCGCTAGCGGCGCGGTGGACGATGAGTGCGGCGCGATCGTCGCCTAGGGCGGGCAGTTCCGAGAACGGGCGCTTCGACTTGGCCGGGTAACGCGGAGCCTGGATGTAGGCCATGCGCCAGTAAGGATGGAGCTGCTGCATTTTGCGGAGGCGGAGAAAAGCGGTGCGGGCGGTCAAAGTCAAAGCCGCATAGGTGGGGCTGAAAGGGTGGATGAGAAACACCGGTTGCCTGCCGCCAATTCAGCGATCATCAAGTAAGACGAATGGACGACGACGATTGTTGGCTGTTTCCCGAACGGTTCGAGATTCACCTCAAAAATAAGGACTTGCACCGTGATATGACGAACGTCATTCCATTTATCGCTATGCGTTATCCACCTACGCACAAACACACTACCCGCCGCCGCATCCTCGAAGCGGCGGGACAGGCGTTTCGCGAACATGGCGTGGCGGAGACTGGCGTGGATGAGGTGATGCGGCTCGCCGGCCTGACCCACGGCGGCTTTTACGCGCACTTCCGCGATAAATCCGAACTGATCGCCGAGGCCTGCGCGGTGGCGTTTGAAGCCGCTGTCCCCAACATCGATCGGATTGCCGCGCTGCCGACGCGGGCGGCCCGCGCCCGACTGCTCATCGACAGTTACCTGGCGCCGCGGCACCGCGACAACCGTGGTTCCGGCTGCGTGATCGTCGCGGTCGGAGCGGACGCGGCACGTTTGCGCGGACCGGTGCGCGCCGGTTATGCGCGGGCTTTTGCGCGCCACCTCGATCGGTTGGGAGAGGCGCTGCGGCTCAGCCGCGATCCGGAGAAAAACCGCGACCGCGTGACGCACCTGATGAGTTCGCTTGTGGGCGCGTTGCTGTTCGCGCGCGCGATCGACGACCCGGCGCGCAGCGATGCGATTCTGCGCTCGATGCGACGGATGTTGCGCGCAGAATTCTGCCCCGAAACCGATCTTGCATCACATCGTTTCACCGCGACCGCCGTTTGCTCGCATGATTTCATGCGGGCGTTTTGATTTTTCTCATTATGCCCAATCGCTCCGCCACTCAACCTCGCCGTCGCGTCGCCATCACCGGCCTCGGCGCCGTCACGCCCTGCGGCAACTCCGCCGTCGAAACCTGGTCCGCGCTCATCGCGGGCCGCAGCGGCATCGGCCGCGTCACGCGTTTCGACGCCACCGGCTGCACCGCTCAAATCGCTGGTGAGGTGAAAAACTACGATCCCACGCGGCTATTTGCGGTGCCGCTGCACCCACGTGGTCCGGGCGGCGAACCGCTCACACAGGCGCTGTCGCCGAAGGATCTGAAGAAGTTCGGCCGGTTCACGCATCTCGGTGCGGGCGCAGCCGTGGAAGCTTATGCGGACTCCGGTCTCGACGCGCATCGCGCCACGTTCGACGCCGAGCGGATGGGCGTGAGTCTCGGCGTCGGTCTCGGTGGCCTACCCGAAATGGAGGCGATGCACGACACGTGGAAAGCCGGCGGCTTCCGCAAGATTTCGCCATTCTTCATTATTCAAATCGCGCCCAACCTCCTCGCCGGCCAGGTGTCGCTACTGCTGGATGCTCGCGGACCCAACATGTCCGTCGCCTCCGCGTGCGCCACCAGCGGCCACGCGCTCGGCGAGTCCGCCGCCGCCATCGCCCGCGGCGACGTGGAAGTGATGATCGCCGGCGGCGCGGAATCGACCGTTACGCCGCTCGCGATCGGTGCTTTTGCCCAGATGCGCGCGCTTTCGACGCGGAACCACGATCCGGAAAAAGCCTCCCGCCCCTACGACAAGGATCGCGATGGTTTTGTGCTCAGCGAGGGCGCGGTCGTGTTTGTGCTGGAGGAAATGGAGCACGCCAAAAAACGCGGCGCGCGCATTTACGCCGAACTGCGCGGCTACGGCGCGACCGCCGACGCTTATCATCTTTCGTCGCTTGCGCCCGGCGCCGAAGGTTCTGCGCGCTCGATGAGCGCCGCCGTCACGCGCGCCGGCCTCAAGCCGGCCGACATCGATTACGTCTCCGCACACGCCACCTCGACGCCCGGCGGCGATGGCGAGGAAGCCACGGCGATTGCCCACGTGTTTGCCGAAAACAAATCCGCGCTCCACGTCAGCGGCGTGAAGTCGATGACCGGCCACCTGCTCGGCGGCGCAGGCGCGATGGGCGCGTTCGCGGCGACGCTCGCGGTTCATCACGGCATCATTCCGCCCACGATCAATCTAGATAGCGTCGATCCGGTGTGCGCGGCGCTGGGACTGGATTTCACGCCCAATGTCGCCGTGAAAAAACCCGTGCGCGCCGCGCTCGCCAACAGCTTCGGCTTCGGCGGCACCAACGCCTCGATCGTGGTGGCCCGCGTCTAATCGCGGCCCGCACCTTTGACACAGTCTGGCGCGCCGCCATACTCTCTGCGTGTTCAAGGAAATTCGCCACGTTCGCCAGGAAGCCGTCGCCGGTCATCGCCGCTGGTTTGAAGACGATGTGTTGCCGCTCGAATTGATCGTGTGGTATGGCGCGCAAGGCGCGATCGACGGATTTCAGCTCTGCTACAACCTCGGCGCCGGCGAGCACGCGCTCACCTGGCGGCCGCAATCCGGCTTCGCACACAACGAGGTCGACACCGGCTCAACCGGGCCGTTTGCGAACCGCACGCCGATTTTGATTACCGACGGCGCAGTGCCGTGGGATGAAGTGACGCGGCGCTTCTCGAGCAGCAGTCGTTCGCTCGAACCGGCCCTGCGCGAACTCATCGCGGCACAGTTGAAGGCCAAGCGCTGACGGCTGATCGCGCATCGAAAACGTGAAATTGTTCTGGAGAAAACTCTCCGCTGCGGTGCCGGCGCCGTTTTTGCCGGCGCTGTTTTTGGCGGCAGGTTTCCTGGGCTTCGTCGCCTGGGATCAGTCGCACTGGTGGCGGGTGAAGGAAGACTACAGCTTCGGCTGGCTCGTGCCGCTGTTCGTCGCCTTCGTGTTGCACGATCGGTGGGCGAGGATTTCCGGGGCGCTGGCAGCGTGCGCGGCGGCGGGCAGTCCGCGCGCGGCCGGCTTGCAAAAATGGCTACTGCTAGTGGCGGTCGGAGCGTCGCTGCTGTCCGGCGCGCTGATGTTTTTGCTCGGCGCGTTTTATCGGGCGGGCGCCGGGACTTCGCAACCCGGCACGCTCGCGATCACGCTGGGTGCCGTCGCGATTGTGCTCCCGCTGCTGTTCGTGAACGCGCCCGAATCCTCCGCCGCTTCGACGTGCGGGATTTTTGGCGATGCGCGGGTGCGACTCGTGGCGCTGTTTCTATTTCCGGCGTTGGTGTGGCTGGTGTCGGCGCCGATGGTGTCGGCGGTTGAGTCGCAGCTGAATCTCGCGCTGCTGCGCTACATCGTGACGGCGGTGGCGTCGGTCTTCGATCTGCTGGGTCTGCCGCTCGAACAGCAGGGCAACGTGCTCGCGCTGCCGACGGGCAACGTCGGCGTCGAGGATGCGTGCTCGGGCATCCGCTCGCTCACCGGCTGCCTGTTTGCGGGCTCGTTTTTGGCGGCGGTGTTTCTGGAAACGCTGTGGAAGAAAATCGCGCTCGTCGTCGCGGCGCTGGGGTTGGCCCTGTTGACGAACCTGGGCCGCAGCCTGTTTCTCACCGCGTGGGCCTACCGCTACGGCCCGCGCGCGATCGAAGGCACGGTGCACGATGCCGCGGGCTATGCGGTGCTCGGCCTGACGGTCGCCGGCCTGCTGTGCCTGCTTCCGATTTACAATTTGAAATTCGCCCTCGGCGAACCGCCCGCCACCACGAGGAAGGAGTCGTAAACGCGGGTTAGCGGATGCGAATGTCGTGGACGTGCGCCGCGCTTTTTTTCTCTGCCTTATCTTGGATCGGAGCGGTTCGGTGGCTTGGGAAAGTACACGCCAAAATCAAAACGTGAAATCGCAATCATCTTCCCTCAACCCCCCCAAGATGAATCAGCGAAACCGTCACCGCAGCGGCGGGGCCGCCTGCTAGGATTAATGTGCAGGCCCAAAACCGTATCGGACTTTCTAGACGATAGACCCAAGTCGGATCCGCGCTACTTTTGCGACGCAGGAGATTCGGCATCTTTCCTCGGCGCACGCCGACTCCAATCCACACGAGCAGAATGGCTCCAATTACTATCGTTTCCACACTGGTGTTCACTACGGATAACCTTGGCATTCGAATTCCGACCGTCAAAACTTTTCCTCGGCAGCAATCACCATCTTTTGCCGAAAAGTGTTACTCGCCGGAACTCAGTGCGGCCATATCCGAAGTGGGGCGGCGGCAGGGTTTACGTGCAAGTCGTGGCCCGAAGGCCACGGTGCTTTCCCGGCTCAGCTAGCTACGGTTGAATTCACAGCGACGAAAGACTCCCTGGGCCGGCTGGTATCTCGCAACCTCAATATTGCCGACGAGCGTCAGCTCATTTCTTTTTCCGACTGGAAAGTGGCGCTCGGAGCGGCGTCCCTGCTGCCGCTATAGGGCGGGCTTTACGCCCGACCGACTGGGAAACCTGTCGGAGATAAACCCCGACCTACAACCGTTTTTCATCACCCATTCTACGAACCTTTGGGTGCGACGGGAGCAACGGGAGCGGCCGGTGCAGCCGCAGCCGCCGGCAGCACCGCGACGTGCGAGGCGCGGGCGGCGCCGAGGTATTGCTTCGCGAGCGCATCGAGATCGGCTTTCGTAATCGCTTCGTTGTCGGCGTAGCGGGTGCGGCACCAGTCGAGCATTTCGGGGCGTTCCTGCGCGCGGGCGAGGACGTTGCCGATCCAGTATGGGTTGGTGCGGGCGGATTCGCGCAGGCCCGTCAGCACGGGTTTTTTCGCGCGCTCCAATTCATCCTCGGTCACGCCCTTCTCCGCCAAATCGGCGGCGAGCGCGACGATCACTTCAATGATCTTGGCGGCTTTGGCGGGTTCGACGGTCGTGCCGGCGGTGATGTAGCCGTAGCCGGGGTAGAGGTCGCTCGCGCTGCTGCCGGCGCCGGGGCTGTAGGCGTCGCCGAGCTCCTCGCGGACTTTCACCCGAAGCCGATCGCTCAACACGGCGGCGAGCATTTGCAGCCTCCGCGTGCGCTGAATTTCGCGGCCGTCGGTCGTCGGCCAATAGACCGCGATGTTGGCTTTCGGGATTTCGGTGGGGATGGTGTAGTCTTTCGCGAGCGGCGTGGCGGGGAAGGAAACTTTTCTCAACTCGTCGAGCGCCGGGCGGGCGTCACGATTCGGCAGGGCGCCGAGCGTCTGCGCGACCGCCGCAACGGTGGCTTCGAGATCGATGTCGCCGACGATCGCGATTTCGATGGCGCCGTGGGCGAGTTGCGGGGCGAGCCACGCTTTCACCTCATCGAGATTGCGCTTGAACATTTCCTCTTTCGGCGGGAGGCCGAAGCGGTGATCGCCGTTGGCGAGCAGACGTGCGAATTCGAGGTTAAGCGGACCGGCGGCGGTGTGCTCGAAGTTGAGGTAGGCTTGTTCGAGATTTTTCTGCGCCTGCCGCGCCGACTCGGGCCGGAAGCCAGGATCGGTGAGGTGGGCGGCGATGAGCTGGAGCTCCAACAACAGATCTTCGCGGTTGGTCGTGCCACCGGAGCTGAACGCGTCGCCACCGACGCCGACGCCGGCGCCGACGGTTTTTCCGGCGAGCAGGCGGCGCAGATCGTCGACGCTATATTTTCCCAACCCGCCGGCGGTAAACGTCAGGCCGGTGTAGGTCGCTAGGCCGGGTTGAGACTTGGGTTCGGTGAGCTGGCCGGTGCCGATGCGCACGCTGACGCGGATGCGGTTCGCCTCGAAGTCGGTCTTCTTGAGGTTGAGGCGAACGCCGTTTTCAAACGCGATCAACGTGACATCGAGATCGTCGAGGTGATCGCGTTTTGCGATTTTTCCGGGCGCTCCGAAATCGGTGTAGGCCCAGCGCAAGTCCGCCTCGGCGGCGGGCGCGGCGACGGCGACGGCGCGGGATTTTTCATAAGTGGCGGCGATGGTGGCGCTGGCGTCGCCGTCAATCTTGGCGTTGCCGGTGACGAGGACGAGGCGGTGCGGCGGGGCCCACGCGGTGCGGAGCGCGGCGAGACAGTCGGCCGCGGTGATTTTTTCAAGCGCGGGCTTGAGGAGCGCGAGATCGTCGGCGGGCGAGGTAAACACTTCGCGATCGAGGAGGCTTTGAGCGATGTCGCCGGCGAGGGAGTCGGAGTGGCGCGTCGGCGCGGTTTTCACGGCCTGTTCGAGCGAGTTGATTTCGCGGGCGACGATTTCCTTCAGCTCCGAGGCTTGGAACCCGTGCTCCAACGCGCGGCGCAATTCCTGATCGGCGACGCCGAGGGCGGCGGACCACTGTTCGGCCTTGCAAGTGAGCGTGACAGTGGTCTCGCGGTAGAAATTATATTCCTCGCCGGCGCCCGCGCCGCCAGAGGCAAACGGCGCGTTTTCTTTTTTCGCGAGGATGGAGAGCCGGCGCGAAATCATCTCGTGGGCCACATCGCGGGCCAGGTATTTGAGCCGGTAGGCGGCGGTGTCGGGCTCGCGGTGGTAGGGCGTGATGGTGGAGAGGGTGACGGTCGCGGCGGGCGCCTCGGATTCGTAATGGTGAAAAACGCGCACGCCGTCGCGGTTGGGAAGTTGCCCGAGATCGGGCGCCGGCTGGGCGGTGCCGTGCGCGGTGAGCGGCGTAAACGTGGCGACGATTTGCTTTTCCACCGCCGCTGGATCGATGTCGCCGACGACGATCACCGACATGAGTTCGGGGCGATACCACGTATTGTAGAAATTGGCGAACTGGCTGCGCTGCGCCCCTTCGATGATCGCAGTTTCACCGATCGGGATGCGTTGCGGAAAAAGTGTGCCGTCGAGGAGAAACTGGTTGCTGGCCACGAACGTGCGGTAGCCCACGGAATCTCTGGCGCGTTTTTCACTGAGGATGATGCCGCGCTCCTTGTTGACGTCCTCGGGGCGGAGCAAGAGGCTGGTGGCGTCGTCGGCGAAGAGGCGCAAGCCCTCGTCGAGCGTGGTCTCCTTGGTGTCGGGCAGTTCGAGGAGATAGAGCGTGCGGTTGAAACCGGTGGAGGCGTTGGTGTCGGCGCCGAAGCCCATGCCCATGCGCTGGAGCAGTTCGACGACCGTGCCGGGCGGAAAATGGGCCGAGCCGTTGAACGCCATGTGCTCAAGATAATGCGCGAGACCGCGCTGGTCCGCCGTTTCATTGAGCGAGCCCGCCTCGACAAGCAGGCGCAGCGATGCGCGGCCCTTCGGTTCGGCGTTGGCGCGGATGACGTAGCGCAGGCCGTTGGGCAGCGCGCCGAAGCGCAGCGCCGGATCAGGTTTCAGATCACTCGCCTCCTGCGGAAACGGGATCGCGGCGCGCACGGCGACCGCGAATATCATTGTCAAGGCGAACCACGCCGGCTGGGGAGATTTCCTCATGATTGCCGCACGCTGAGGGATCTTCCGGTGTGGCAAAAGCACAAAAAGGCTCGGCTTCACGCTAGCACGGTGGTGAGCTGGTGCGTCCGGTTCCCGTCGCTGCATGCTCTGGATCTATCGACTTCTTTTTCTTCCTGTCCTGCTTTTCCTGGCTCCGGCTTACCTGTTGCGGATGCGGCGGCGAGGTGGTTACCGCGGTGGATTTAGCCAGCGCTTCGGCGGTCATCCGCCACTGCCAGCGAAGCACACCGGTGTGCGCCGCGTGTGGTTGCAGGCCGTCAGCGTGGGCGAGATGCTCGCCATCGCACCGATCCTCGAGGCGCTGCACCGCGATGGCACTGAGGTTTACCTGACGACGACGACCAGCACCGGCTTTCGCATCGCCAACGATCGCTATCTCGGGCTCACCCTGGGTATCGGTTATTTCCCGATCGATTGGTGGTGGTTTTCGGCCCGGACGTGGCGGGCGGTGGCCCCGGATTTGGTGGTGCTCACCGAGGGCGAACGCTGGCCGGAGCACATCTGGCAGGCGGCGCGGCGCGGCGTGCCGGTTATCTCGATCAACGCCCGCATCTCGGATCGCAGTTTTCGGCGGATGAAATGGTTTGCACCGGCGGCGCGCCTGATGCTCGACCGTGTCACCCGGATGCTGCCGTGCTCGGCGCCGGACGAGGCGCGTTTCCGCGAACTTGGCGTGGCGCCGGCCAAAATTTTCACTACAGGCAACATCAAACTCGACGTCACGATCCCGCGGCTCGCTGCAGATGAGGTAGGGAAACTTCGCCGCGATCTCGGCCTGCCTCCCGGACTCGTACTGCTTGGTTCCTCGACATGGCCCGCCGAAACGGAGCCGCTGATAGCCGCGTTGCGCATGACGCGCGAGAGGGGAGTGCGGTGCGCGCTAATGATCGTGCCGCGGCACGCGGAACGGCGGGTTGAAATCGAGCGGGCGCTGAAAAAAGCGGGATTGAATTATCACCTGCGTTCGCGCGGTCCGGCTCCCGGAGAGGTGGACGTGCTCGTGGGCGACACGACGGGCGAACTCCGCAAACTCACGCAACTGGCGGACCTAGTGTTTGTCGGCAAGAGCCTGCCGCCTTACACCGAGGGGCAGACTCCGGTGGAGGCGGCGGCGTTGGAGAAACCCATCGTGTTTGGCGCCGGCATGGGAAATTTCAGGATCATTGCGAGCGATCTGGTTATGCGGGGTGCGGCCCGGCAGGTGCTGGATGATGGGGCGCTGGCCCGGGAAGTGCAGGATTTGTTGCGCGATGGCACCCGCCGTGAGGCGCTGGCCACCGCTGCCGCCCAATGGCACCGCGACAACGCGGGCGCAGTCGGGCGGACGCTCGGCGTCATCCGCGAGGAATTGGGCAAGCGGTGACGTCATTCGCGGCCGGCATAGTCCACCGCGGCCGACACCCGGTCAGGTTCGCCGGAAAAAATTGGCAAACTTCGGGATTGCACCGCGCGGGCCGATTTCTACGTTCGCCGCTTTTACGCGAATGCAGTCTCACGGCCCCAAGCGCGTCTACACTCCAAATTCCCTCGAGTTCTGGTTCGGCAAACTCGAAAACGATTGGGCGGGGGCCTTCACGGACACACAGTTAGAGCAGGGCCGGCAGATTTACCGCGACGGACAAGTGCGCGAGTTGGAGCTTACGGATGGCGACGCCATCGTGCACCGCCGGATCGACAAAAAGGATGAATATGCCGTCATCGAATGGACGGCCGAGGGCCTGACCGTGCGCTCGTCGTCCACCGATACGGAGATTTCGCGAGCACTGGCGGTTGCGGGCTTGCACGAGATCGAGGAACTCGTTGCGGACGAAATCTCGCCGTTGCCGGGCGATGCGCCGCGAGCGAGTGACGCCGCGCATCCGACGGGCCCGGGTGTGGGTCACCACAACGGTTTCAACCATGGGAACGGATTCGCCCGGCCCGCAGCGGCGTCGAATGGTAACGGCACGCACCCCGGTAATGGAAACGGTAACGGCCATAGTCTAGCCGCCACGTCTGCGCCGTCGCGCCCGCTGGTGTTGGTTTTTAAAACACGCACCGCCGGCCTCGCATTTCAGGCCGAGTGGCTGGCGTTGAACCGGAAAAACCGGATTCCCGCGCTCGGGCCCGATGTGCACGCTGACGGCAACGGTCACGTCTCCTCGAGCGAGCGGGCCAAGCTCATCGGCCTTGCCGCCTATGCGCGCAAGGCCCACTTCCACTACGATCAAGAGACGGGAGTTTACCTGATGGAATCGCTCATCGAGATCCCAAAATTCCTGAAAACCGTGCTGCCGGCGTGGCGCCGGCTCTTCGCGGTCGAGCTCGATGACAAAGCGGAGAATCTCCTCAAGGGCACGCGCACGATCGAAATTGAGGCGGTCGCGGAGCGTGGTGCGACCAAGCTGACATCGGGTGCGGGTGGATCGGACGTGGCGGCGTTGAACCTCCGGTGGATCTTCCGCGCCGGCGAACGCATGCTGACCGACGGCGAGGTGAAATCGCTGCTGAAGCGCGGTGGCCAGCCGGTGATTCTTCCGAACATCGGCATCGTCACGCTGCCGGAAGACAAATGGGCGACGTTCCATGCCTGGCAGAAAAACGTTGAGGAAACTCAGGGTGCCGACGCCAACGCGCTCTCGCCCTATTTGATTTTTTCCCTCTTCAGCGATGCACGCCTGAAACTGACGCTCTCGCCCGAAATCGAGGCTTGGCGGCAGAGTGTGCTCTCACCGCCGCCCGCGCCGCCGGAGTTGCCGGAGCTCTTGCGACCCTACCAGCGCCGCGGTGTCGAGTGGTTGCATCACCTCGGCGAAGTCGGCTGCCACGGACTGCTGGCCGACGAGATGGGCCTTGGCAAAACGATGCAGGTGCTCGCGCTGCTCGCCGCGCGACGCGTGACGGATAAACCCACGCTCATCGTGTGCCCGGCGAGCGTCGTCCCCGTCTGGCGTGAGGAGATCGCGAAATATTTTCCGGTGCTGCTCGTGGACGTGCTGAAGACCGGCCACGATTTTACGCAGCGCACCGACGCCATCATCTGGCTCGCCAGCTACACGCAGCTGCGCAAACACCGCGCGCTGCTCGGTGGCGTCGAGTTCGGCTACGCGATTCTGGACGAGGGCCAGTTCATCAAGAATCCCGACGCGAAAATCACGCAAACCTGCTTCGCCGTCCGGGCGCAGCACCGTATCGTCCTCACCGGCACGCCGCTCGAAAACCGCCAACTCGATCTCTGGAGCATCTTCCGCTTCCTCCTACCGGGTCTGCTCGGCTCGCGCACGACGTTTGAGGCCGCGCTCAACGCCGACCGCGACGGCACGCTCACCCGGCTGCGTGCGCAACTGGCGCCGTTTATCCTGCGCCGCACGAAAAACGAAGTCGCGACCGAGCTTCCACAGAAGGTCGAGATGGACCTGATTTGCCCGCTCACCGACGTGCAGCGCACGGAATACGCACGTATCTGCACCGAGGGTCTCGATCGGCTCGGCGACGACGTCGGCGCCGCGATGCGCGAGAAGAGCTTCGGCTTCCTCGCGCTTCTCACGCGCCTCCGCCAGACGTGCTGCGATCCTGATATGCTGCCGTGGCTCCACGCGCCGCTCACTGATTCCGGCAAGATCAACCTGCTCGTCGAGAAACTCACCGAAATCGTCGGCAGCGGCCACAAGGTCGTCATCTTCTCGCAGTTTGTGATGCTGCTCGATCGCGTGCGCACGGCGCTGACGGAAAAGTTTCCCGAGCTGCCGCGCTTCGAACTCACCGGCATGACGCTCGATCGCCAGAAGCCGGTGCAGGGTTTCCAGACGGCGGCCGGCGCGGCCGTGATGCTCGTCTCGCTGAAAGCAGCCGGCACTGGTATCACGCTGCACGCGGCGGATTACGTTTTCCTGCTCGACCCGTGGTGGAATCCTGCCGTCGAGGCGCAGGCCGTCGATCGGGTGCATCGCATCGGCCAGAAGAGCACCGTGTTTGTTTACCGTATGGTGACTGCGGGCACGATCGAGGAACGCATCCAGGCGCTCCAAGCCTCGAAAAAAGATTTGTTCGACAAGCTGATCGGCGGGCTCGGCGGCGACTTTGATTTGAGCCAGCACTTCACGTCACTCCGGAGCTTGGTCGCGCTCACCACGACGACCGAATCCGAGGAAGTGCAGGAATCTTACACCCTCGATTAAGCGCGAAGCGGGTCGGCCGGTTACGGCCCCAACGGAATCTTCGGGCCGAAGATGCCCCAGTGAAACACCTGATCGAGTGCGAGCAGACAGATCATGGCGACATAGACGCACACCGCCGCAAATACCGCGTTGGCGATTTTCGGATGACGACGGTGGAAGGGCTCAGACGAAGCAGTGTTCGCCTCCCCGGTCGCGGCAGGCGGAATCAGGGACGGCGAGGCGGCGGCCGGTCGGAATTTGGCGCTCATGATCTCATCGTGGGAAAAACTTCGCCGGGTGCAAGAGTGGCGCCGTCGCGCGGGCAAACGTGGCCTTGTGATGCGCCGCGAGCTGCTTAAGTTGGCGACCCGTGAAATCACCGATCGATCTCATCGTCCAGCCGGACGGCTTAATAGCGGACTGGCGTGCGCGACTGGCGCGCGTCGCGCTGCGATGAGGACGGTGATCGATCCGGCGGCGCTGCTGATGAAGCGCGTGCTGCGGCTGCTGCGCTGGCGGCTGTGGGTGCAGGAAAAACTTCAGCCGACGGAGTGGCAGGTTACGTTGCTCTGGGCGGGATTTGCCGGGTTTCTAGGCGCGTTGGCATCAATGATGTTCTCGGCACTGGCGGAAGGCGTGCATGGATTTTTCGGCCGGACGAACGTCGATGTGGTCGATTCCATGCGGCAAATGCCGTGGTGGGGTTGCCTGCTGGTGCCGACGCTGGGCGGCGCTTGCGCCGGGCTGGTGTTGCTCTACGGCCAGCGCCTCGCGCGCAGCCAGAGTTCCACCGACTATATGGAAGCCATCGTGATCGGTAACGGTCAGGTGCCGATTCGCGCGAGTTTGGTGAAGAGCACGGCGGCGCTGTTTTCCATCGGATCGGGCGGCTCGATCGGACGCGAGGGTCCGATGGTGCAACTCGCCGCGATGATGGCTTCGTTTGTCGGTCGCTGGCAGAAATTCACGCCGCCACAACTGCGGCTCATCGTCGCGTGCGGGGCCGCGGCGGGCATCGCCTCAGCCTACAATGCCCCCATCGCCGGATCGTTTTTCGTCGCGGAAATTATCCTCGGCTCGATCGCGATGGAAAGCCTCGGGCCGCTGGCGGTGTCGGCGGTCGTGGCGACACTCACGATCCGCGTGCTCACCGCGGCACACGTGCTGTATCGCGTGCCGGCGTTTCAGCTCAACTCGCCGTGGGAGATGGGGCCGTATGTCGTGCTGGGACTCATCTCCGGCACGCTGGCGCCGTGGTTTTTGCAGTCGTTGAAAAAGGCGGAAGAGTTTTTCGTATCGCTGCGTCTGCCGCTCGTGGCGCGCCTCGCGCTCGGTGGGCTCGCCGTCGGTGTGATTGCCATCAACGTGCCCGATGTCGCGGGCAACGGCTACTCGGTCGTCGTGCGCATCTTGAACGGGGCGCTGCTCTGGAAAGTTTTGCTCGGCATCTTCGCGTGCAAATGGCTCGCGACGATGGCGTCGTTCGGCTCCGGCGCGCCGGGCGGCGTTTTTACGCCGTCGTTGTTCATGGGCGCGAGCACCGGTTACCTGTTCGGCATGGCCGTGCACGCGGTCTGGCCGGAAGCAGCGCAGGACCCACGGGCTTTCGCGCTGGTTGGCATGGGGGCGTTTCTGTCCGCGGCGAGCCATGCGCCGGTGATGGCAGTGATCATGTTGTTCGAGATGACACTGAGCTACGATATCATCCTGCCGCTGATGCTGTGCAGCGTCGTGGCCTATTACACCGCGAAGGGCATCGTGGGCGCTTCACTCTACAGCGACTCGCTCCAGCGGAAAACACAGAGCGCCGAGTCGGCGGCGCCGTTTGCCGAATCCCGCGTCGCCGATCTCATGCGACCGAAGCCGCCGGTGGTCCGCGAAACGGCGCGCTTCGCGGAAATTGCAGGGACGTTTCTCAAAGTGCGGGTGAACAACCTCTATGTCGTCGATGACGCCAACCGCTTTCTCGGCGTGGTCTCGATGCACGACATCAAACCCTACCTCGGCGAACCCGAACTCGCGGATCTCGTGATCGCGCGCGACATCCTGCACGATGACTTCCCGCGCGTGGCACCGGAGCAACCGCTGGCAGAGGCGTTGGGGAAATTTCTCGGTATCGTGGCCGAAAGGCTGCCGGTGGTCGATCGCGATGGCGGGCTCCGCGGGAGCCTGTCCAAGACCGATCTATTGCTCGCACTCGTGGAGAAACGGAAGAAGCCGGCTGGCTGAGCGGGCAACTTATCTGAATGTCTCCTGGGGCATCCGCTCGCCGGGAGGAAGCGCCTGCGCCAGACCGGCAAGCGCGGCGTTGAACAGCAGGCGCCGCTGCGCCGCCGACAATCCCGGCTCCAGCATCGCGATCCGGTAGTCCTTGTAGATAACTTCGTCGCGCCCGAGGGCGTCGAACGCGTTGTTCGAGGCGTCGAGGTTGCGAAGCAGTTGGGCGGAGTCCGGGTGTTTACCCGTGTCTGGTTCGATTTGCGTCGCGGCAAATTCATCGAGCCCCCTCAGCAGTTCGGCGCGATGCTGTTCGAGGGCGGCGTAACGTGCGACGTTTTCCTGTCGGTAGTCGGTTTCCGCCAGTTTTCGGGCCTCGTCGATCTTGGCGGCATGTTCCTGCATACTTTGCCGGATTTCATCGGGCCCGCCGGATAGTTGCAACCGGTTCGAAGTGATGATCGATTTAATCATGCGCTCGGTCAGGCCCGCGGTGAGATACCGCTGCTCATCCTTGACCACGGTGTTGAGCTGGACCAGCGCGGGTGGCAGGTGCGTCAGCCGCGGCGGCGGCGCGGGCGGCAGGGTCGCGAGCTGTTGACGGATTTCGTCGGCGAGGCGTTCGAGCGTGAGGATGCGCGGCGCCTGGCTGGCCGCGAGATCTGCAAACGCCCGGGTGCGCGCGCCTTCGCTGGCGGAATCCTGGGCGTTGATCGTCTCGCGCATTTCGCGCTTCAACACTTCGCGATCGTGATAAAATCTGCCGAAAAGATCCTTTAATGCCGGCGAAAGACCCGGCGGCAGGTGCCAGCGCGCGGTGGCGGGTGAGAAAAACACCCAAGTCGGATCGGTTATGGCCGGACGCCGTGGCCCGGCGCGAGTTTGCTCCTCTAATTGCAGCGCGAGTTCGCGCACGAGGCCGCGTTGTTCGACTGTGAGGCCGGGCTGGTAGTAGGCGGTGGCGCGCACGACCCGGGCCTCGGCCCGCGGCTGGACTACGGCGGAAAGATTTTTGTCACCGAGATGCCAGTCGCGTTCGTCGTTCCAGTCGGCGCTGGATTTCAACAGGCCGCCCCGAACGAGTTCGTCGCGGATTCGCTCGGCGTCGCGTTCGAGTGCCGCGAGCGCGGCGGCCTGCATCGGTGCAAACGTGCGCAACTCTCGTTCGCGCGAGGCAGCATCGGCATTTTTCAGCGCCTCGAGCCGGGCCTTGAGCTCGTCGAGCAACGCCAATCGTGCGTCGATGTAGCTTTTCAACCGGGCGGCGAGTTCCTGGCTCAGAGTCTTTCTGGACAGGCGCGTGCCTAGCGCCGGATAAAAAAATTCCCCGACATGGACGGCCAGTTCCTCCGGCGCGACGAACCTACGGACGCCATTGATAATGACGCTCGAGCTATTGTTCAGAGCCTGCGAACCAAACCGCGGTGTCGGCGGCGGGAAGAACGCGAGTTTGGGATCGTCTTGAGGAAATTCTTGGGCGGGCGCCTGAGCGGCGATTGTCATCAGGCCGACGAGGGCGAGCGCAAGTTGCGCCGTACGGCAGCGCAAGCGACGCAGAGACAAGGAGGCGAACATTAGGGGACCTGCAGTTTTGGCTTGTCGGAGCGGTGGTCAAGCCGCACGGGGCCGGCCCGATCTCCGCGGGAGCTGCGATGCGGGGTTTTGCAGCTTTGTCACGCATCCGCCACGCGTTCGTAACATTGGTCCGTCACTTTGGAGGTGATCCAGCAATCCAACACTTGATCACCCACCACATGCTTAAACTGAAATCATTATCGATAGCGCTGCTCGGCAGCGCTTTGTTTGCCAGCTCCGGCTTCGCGCAGGACAGCGGCCCACTCATCAATCTCCTCGTCAAAAAAGGACTCGTAAACGATCAGGAGGCCGAAGAACTGCGCGCCGATCTATCCCGCGACTCCGCCGCTGCCGTCGTCTCGACGATCTCGGGCGGCAAGAGCACGGTTGGCCTTTCTATCACCGGTCGTATGCAGGTCCAATATGCCGGCCTCAGCACCCAGATCAACGGCACCCCGGTTAATCCCGTTTCGACGGAGCACTTTTTCCTGCGACGGATTTACCTCGGGGCCAAAGCCAATCTCGGCAACGGCTGGTCGAGCACGTTGAATTATGATTTCGCAGGCCTGACGTTCGATCAGGCGTTCATCACGTGGAGAAAGGACGACGCGCTGGCCGTCGACGTCGGCTTCCGCAAGGTGCCGTTCGGTTTGGAAGAATGGTATACGTCCAGTGGCAGCCTGAAGGCGATCGAGCGTTCCCCGGGCACGCGTTATTTTGTCGAGGCCAATAACGGACGCCGCTTGGGCGCGGGCAGCTACCGCATCGGTGCGTTTGCCGGCGGCAAGTTTGACAACGGCGTGTTCTACAATGTCGCCGTCACCAACCCTGAGCGCGACGAATCCTCGCTGGGCACGGCGGCTGGCGTCGCCTTCTCCGGCAATAATACCAACAACTCCCTTTCAGAGTGGGGTAATCTCGGTTACGTGGGCAAAATCGGCACGGGTGAAGAAGCCGGTACCTACACCCTGAGCAGTTCGATCGGTTTCCTGCCCGATCAAGGTGGCAAGACTCTCGGCGTCGGCGACAATCTGACCGTTTACAACGCCTTCGCCGACATCGTCAAAGGTCCCTTCGACCTACAGCTCGAATACTTCGGCAGCTCAAACGACCACGGTGTCTCCGCGACGCAAAATTCCAAGAGCAGCGCTTACTCGATCCAGCCGGCCTACACGATCGGCAACATCGAATATGCGGTGCGCTACACCTTCGTAAATTCCGATAACCGGGGCGTGAATTTGAGCGACGGCATTCGTTCGGCCCCCGGCGGCGGCACGATGAATAAAATGTCCGAATGGTTCGTTGGTGGCACCTATTTCTTCCGCGGCAACGACGCCAAATTGCAGCTCGGCTATATTGCTGGCCAATCGAAGGACACCGTCACGGGCGGAGCCGCCAAAGCTTCAAGCGAAGGCGTGCGCAGCCAGATGCAAGTTAATTTCTGATCGCTCCTTACCTCCAACTAAAGATTTCCAACTCACCATGAAAAAACTCACGTTACTCGCGATCGCGGCTCTCGCCGTCACTTCGCTCCACGCGCAAAAACTCGTCATCAAGGGCTCCGACACGCTCGGCGCCAAACTCGTCCCGCAACTTGCCGAAGCCTACAAGGCGAAGAACCCGGGCGTCTCCTTCGAGATCGCTGCCGAGGGTTCGACCACCGGCATCACCGCCATCATCGACGGCACCGCGCAGATCGGCATGAGTTCGCGCCGCGCGAAGCCCACTGAAATGTCGGCTGGCACCGCCAAGGGTGTCACCCTCAAGCCGACCATCGTCGCCCACGATGGCATCGGCATCATCGTCAGCGCCGCGAACCCGCTGACCAAACTTACGGCGCGCCAGGTGGAGCAAATCTTTGCCGGTGACATCACCGACTGGTCCGCCGTCGGCGGCAACCCCGGCAAGATTTCAATCTACACCCGCAACACTTCGTCGGGCACTTACTCGGACTTCAAGGCACTCGCGATGAAGAATCGCGACTACGCCGGTTCCTCCCAGAAAATGGCCGGCAACGAACAGATCGCTGCGGAAGTGGCGAAAAATCCAACCGGCATCGGCTACGTCGGGCTCGCCTACATCAACGACGCCGGGGTGAAAGTCGTCGCCGTGGACGGCAAGACGCCGACACCGGAATCCGTGCTCAACCACACCTATCCTTATGCCCGTCCGACGTTCTACTACACGAACGGTGATGCGACTGGTGAAGCGGCGAAATTCCTCGAGTTCACGCTCAGCGACGAGGGTCAGAAGATTGTCCGCGAAGTCGGCTTCGTCAGCCCGCCGAAGTCCTAATCGATTCAGTCGATGGTTCTCGACGCGCCGGAATTTCCGGCGCGTTTTTTTTGACCGGCCTCGGCTTTCACCAACCGGCCGCCCGCCGAGCCGGTTGATATTCTCCGCGCGGCAATGGCAGGTTGAGTTCGACGATGGCGCCGCCGAAAAGGAGTCGGCGTTGCTCGGGCGACAAACCCGGCTCAAACACGGCGAGTCGGTAGTCTCGATAGGCTGCCTCCGAATCTTTGAGCGTCGCGATGCGATGGGCCTCAGTGAGGGCGGCCTCGATCGCCCGGGAGTTGACGTTGCCGAGCGCCGCGGCGGCGTCGGCACGGATCGCGTTGGCTTCGTTGAGGAGCTCGGCGTAACGGCGCCCAAAATAGTCGGCGATCTCGCTCATTCTTGCCTCGATGGCTTGCACGCGCGGCGTGATCCGCTGCACCTGGGCGTTGGCGTCCCCCGCAGAAGTCGCCCGGTTGGGCCGAGCAAACACTTCGTATTTCAGGCCGGACGAATCGAACGAATAGTTGAGCTGAATCGGCTCATTCCGAGCAGCGGCGCGAACCGCATCGATGCTGGCGATGGTCTCCTTTTGCAGCGTGGCGCCTTGCCGAACCACCGCGTTGAAGCGCTCGGCGAGCACGGGAGGCAGCGGGGAGTGCTCAGACACCGGGTGGGTTGCCGAGGGCAAGGCCGCCAGACCGCGGCGGATATCTTCGGCGAGTGTCTCTAGTTCCGCGAGGGCACGAGCCTGTTTTACCGCGAGGGACTTCAGGGCATTGTTGCGCAGGAAAAAAACGGCGGCGTTGTCCTGCTGGTAAACCGTGTCGTAGAGTTCCTTTTTTACAGCGGATTTTTTCGTCTGATAGGCGGCGACTCTGGCCGCGAGATCGGCGGGGAGATCGTCGGGCAGCAGGACGCGCGCGGGTTCGGGTGAGAAAAACAGGAAGGGTTGGGCGGCTTCGGCTGCGGCGGTATCTTCACCCGCCACGGCAAGTTCGAGCGAAATCTCCCGGAGCAGGCGGCGTTGGGCATCGGAAATGCCGCTCTGGTAGTAGGCGTAGGCGCGCAGCGTCGCGGCGATTTCCATCGGCGAATCGCCGCGGCGGTTGTTCTCACCGAGCGACCATTCGCGCAGGGCGCGCCAGTCGTAATTGCCGATGGCGAGGTCGTCGCGGATTTGCTCGGCCTCGCGTTCGAGCGTGACCAACTGGAACTTCTGCTGCTGAGCGAGGGCCACCAGCGCGCGCTGGCGGGCGGCCTGATCGACGTCGCGGGTTTGCTCGAGCGCGGCGTGAAGTTCGCTGAGGGCGTTGGCCTTGGCCGTGTGCAAGGCATTGATCCGATCGCGCATTTTGTCACTGAGCGCCCTTTCCAGCAGCCACGTGCTGAGCGGCGCGTAAAACGGTTCGTTAATGTCCGCCGCAAGATCGGCTGGCGGCGTGAACCGCGGTGGCAATGATGACACCACGTGAGTGATCGGTCGGTCAAGCGGCGGCGGCATGGGCGGAAAACAAATCACCACGGGACGCATCGAGAAGTTTCCCTCGCCACCCATTCCCCTCGAACGCTGCACCGGCATGAGATTTCCGTTGTCTTGCGCTCGGCCGGCGACCGTCAACAGGACAATCGGCACGACCAGCGAGAGGCGTCGGAGCGTGTGTCGGCAGACGAGAATCGCGCAAAAAAAATTCATGCGAAGACGGGCGCCCTGGGACTCCCCTGGATCGCGAGTAGTGTCAGCCATGCGAATGAACCCGCACCGGGACTCAACGCAAATCTTGCCAATCGCGCCGCGGGCCGGCACGTCACTTGATTGTAACAGCGGCCAGCTTGACGGTTGTTCATCGGGCGGGCGTGTTGCTAGTGACCCAATGAGCGAGTCTACTGCCACCCGAGAGCCTCCCGCTTTCGCCGTCTCGAAAAAACGGCTGCGACTCCTCGGGCTCACGCTGGACGACGCGATCAAGGTGTTCTTTGGCGGCAATGCGTTCGTCTCGGTCATCGTGCTCGCGCTCATCACGATTTTTCTTTTTCGCGAAGGCTTCGGCTTCTTCGGTCAGAATCGCCAGAATCTCCGCATCTACCGCCAGGCCGGACTCGAATATGTCGATTTCATTCGCACCCAGACCGACGATCACACCGCACTGACGCGCTACCTCTCAGACCTGCGGCTGCGTCAGCTCAGTTTTTTCTTGCAGGAAAAAAAACTCTCCCTTGCCGACGCGAATGCCGCACTCGCCGCTTTCGATGACTTCGCCGATCGCTTTGGGACCGCGATCGATCCGCTGCGGGCGATGGTCTCCGATCTGACAGAGCAGGCGACCGAGATCAAAACGAAGTTCATTGTAGCCGGCGATAAACGGGAGGAGCGGCGGCAGTTGACCGCGGAGGGGAAGACGGCCGACGCGGCGGCAGTGAAAATCGACGAAGTCAATTTCACCAACGAGTTGAAACCGCTGCTGGCCACTCTGCCGACCTACCGAGCGGTGAATCGTGAACTGGAGCAGAAACTAAAGGGCGTGCTCGACACGGCCCCGCCGCCTCCGACACCCGAACTGGCGGTCCGTTTCGATCGGTTCAAGGATCTGGTTCAGATCTACGTCGCGGGCTTTCCTGCCGTCGAAAAAAATTTGGAGACGTGGGACTACCTTAAGTCCGTTCCGGTATCGCAGGCGTTCACGGCATTTGTGTTCGGGCACGAGTGGCTGACAGCAAGTTTCTGGCAGGATTGGTATGGGGTGGTACCGCTATTCGTTGGATCGCTGATGGTATCGCTCGTCGCCCTGGTGATCGCGGTGCCGTTCGGCGTTGGGGCGGCGATCTACGTGAACCAGATCGCCACCGCCGCCGAGCAGAAGTTCATCAAGCCGTGCATCGAATTTATCTCGGCGATTCCCTCGGTCGTGCTCGGGTTTTTCGGAATCGCGGTGCTCGGTCAGGCGCTCCGCCTACTGTCTCAACAGTCGTGGCTTTCGTGGGTGCCGGGGTTTCCCTACAGCGAACGCCTTAACATCCTGACTGCGGGTTGCCTGCTCGCGCTGCTGGCGGTGCCGACGATCTTCACGCTCGCAGAGGACGCGCTCAACAACGTTCCGCGCGCATTCAAGGAAGCCTCTTTTGCGCTCGGCGCCTCGCGGCTCCAGACGATCGTGAAGATCATCGTGCCGGCGTCGCTGTCGGGCATCGTTTCCGCCGTCCTGCTGGGCCTCGGCCGCGTGATCGGCGAGACGATGGTAGTGCTCCTCTGCGCGGGCAACCGGATCGCCATTCCGGACTTTTCCGCCGGACTCGCCGTGATTACCCAACCGGTGCACACGATGACCGGCATCATCGCGCAGGAAATGGGCGAGGTCGTGCGCGGCGGCATTCATTATCGCGCGCTGTTCGTCGTGGGCCTGCTGCTCTTTTTGCTCTCCTTGCTCATCAACTATGTCGCGCAGGGCATCGTGCGGCGCTACCGGATTTCCATCGGTTGACCCATGAACATTGCCGCGGGAGGGCACATTTTTCAGAGCCAACCCAACGCCGCACGGCGCTGGGAGCACGCCACTTTCTGGCTGTTTCGCGCCGCGACCTACCTGGTGCTCGGCTGCGGGTTGTCGGTGTTCGCAACGATCGTTTTCAAAGGCACGCGGGCGCTGGTGAAGCCGGAGGCCCCGTTTATCAACACAACCTTTTTCACCGATGCGCCGGAGACGCTCTATGTCTTCACGTTTGAGGGGAAAGGCTATGCGCAAGGCGACCGTGAGCACCGCGCGTTTATTGCCGCGCACCCGGCGGCGGCCCGGGTCAAGGCGGAGAGCTACGTCTACTCCGCCGGTGGAATTTTTCCCTGTATCGTTGGCACTTTCCTACTCGTTGTTGGCTCGATGGCGATCGCGCTGACGCTCGGCGTGTGTGCGGCGATTTACCTCAACGAATATGCTCGCGACGGCGCCTTCATCCGTTTCGTGCGGCTCGCAATCCTCAATCTGGCGGGCGTGCCCTCGATTGTTTTCGGCCTGTTCGGGTTCGGCATGTTTGTGATTGGGTTCAAAGTGTTCGGCGTCCAATTTTTTGGCTGGAACGTCTCGCTGGCGGCGGGCTGGTTCACGCTCGCATTCATGGTGCTGCCGGTGGTCATCACCGCGAGTGAGGAGTCGCTCAAGGCTGTGCCGATGGGCTTCCGGGCCGGATCACTCGCACTCGGCGCGACGAAGTGGCAGACGATTCGGAAAAACGTCCTGCCGTATGCGCTGCCCGGAATTCTCACTTCATCGATTCTTGGCATCGCCCGCGTGGCCGGCGAGACCGCGCCAATCATGTTTACGGCTGCCTATGTCGTGCGCGATAAGCTGCCATGGGATGTCGCCAAGGTCAGCGATTTCTTTTTCCAAGGCGTGATGGCGCTGCCCTACCACATCTACGTCGTCAGCTCGAAAATTCCGCAGAACGAGTATACCGAACGCGTGCAATACGGCACCGCCTTCGTCTTTCTGCTGGTGGTCGCGCTGATTGCCGCCACTTCGATTTTGCTCCGCAACAAACTGCGCAGCCGCTACCAATGGTAACCAGCGTTCCCATCCTCATGGACACCCGACCTTCCGCGCCCTCGACTGCCCCGGCGGCGGGCAAACCCACCGTGCGGCCCCCGGCCGTCGGCGCGTCTGCCGTGGCTTCGCCCGCCGCACTGAATTTACCCGCCGCCACCACGCTGATCGACATCGAACAGGTGGATTTTTTCTACGGTGCCACCCAAGCGCTCGCCGACATCAACTTGAAGATCGACGACAGGAAGGTCACCGCCTTCATCGGCCCGTCCGGATGTGGCAAATCGACGCTCCTCCGCTGTCTGAACCGGATGAACGACCTGATCGAAGGCGCCCGGGTTTCCCGTGGCACCATCAGGATTCGCGGCGTGGAAATTTATCAACCTGATGTTGACGTGATCGAATTGCGCAAGCGCGTCGGCATGGTCTTCCAGAAGTCGAATCCGTTTCCGAAATCGATCTACGAGAACATCACCTACGGCCTCCGCCTTCAGGGGCGCTCGGACAAGTCTGATCTCGACGCCGTCGTCGAAAAATCCCTCCGCGGCGCTGCGCTTTGGGACGAGGTGAAGGATCGCCTCGACACCAGCGGTCTCGGCCTCTCTGGCGGTCAGCAGCAGCGGCTCTGCATCGCCCGTGCGATCGCGGTCGAGCCGGAAGTCATCCTGATGGACGAGCCGTGTTCCGCTCTCGATCCTGTTGCGACGGCGAAAGTCGAAGAGCTGATTCAGACTCTGCGTGAGAACTACACCATCGTCATCGTCACGCACAACATGCAGCAGGCGGCGCGCTGTTCGGACAAGACGGCGTTCTTCTATATGGGACGGCTTATCGAATACGCCGACACTCGGAACATTTTCACCAACCCCGCCAACCCCCAGACTGAGGCTTACGTTTCCGGCCGTTTCGGCTGAGCTTTCTGCCATGACGCACTACGACGAAGAAATGACGCGGCTCAAGGAGAGCCTGATCGCGATGTCCAGTCACGCCGAGTCGGCCGTGACCCGCGCCATGCGGGCGCTAGTTGAACGCAACGACGACCTCGCCCGCGAGGTGCAGCGCGACGACGCCATCCTCGATCAATTCGAGATTGAGATCGACGATACGGCGCTGCACCTCCTCACCAAGGCGCCGCTCGCCACTGATCTCCGGCTGATCACCGTGGCGATGAAAATTTCCCAGAACCTCGAGCGGGTGGGAGACGAGGCGGTCACGATTGCACGGCGGGCAATCGACCTTGGCACCGAGCCGCAGCTCAAACCCTACATTGATCTTCCACGGATGGCGACGATGTCGCTTGAAATGTTGCGCGACGGAATCACCGCGTTCATCAACCGCGAGCCGGAAAAGGCCCGCGCGGTTGTGCCGCGGGATCAGGATGTGGACGACTTGAACCGCCAACTCCACCGGGAGCTTTCGAGTTACATGGTCGAGCGGCCAACCACCATCACCCGTTGCCTTCACCTCATGGTGATTTCCAAGAGCTTGGAGCGCATCGCCGATCACGCGACGAACATCGCGGAGGACGTGGTCTATCTCTACGAAGCCAAAGACATCCGACATACGAACTCCAAGGCGAATGAAACCGAAAATCCTGGTCGTTGACGACGAACCCGACGCGCTCGAAGTGCTCGGGTTCAAACTGAAGGAGGCCGGCTACACGCCGATCTTTGCCAAGGACGGCGCGCGGGCCATCACGGCAGCGCGCGACGAGCGCCCCGCGCTGATCGTGCTGGACCTCATGCTGCCAGAAATCGACGGCCTGGAGGTCTGCAAGATTCTGCGCCGGGACCCGGCAACCGCTATGATTCCCGTCATCATGCTGACCGCCCGCGCGGCGGAAATGGATCGGGTGCTCGGACTGGAACTCGGAGCGGACGACTACGTGACGAAACCGTTCAGCCCGCGCGAACTCGTCCTGCGGATCAAGAAGCTGCTCGCCCGCGCGAAGGCGGCGGACGAGCCCGTCGCCCAAATCCACTTCGGCGAACTCGAAATTGATGTGCCGCGCCACCGCGTGCTCGTCGCCGGGGAGTCAGTCACGTTGACGGCGACCGAGTTCAAGCTGCTCGAAATTCTTGCGCGCCGCCGTGGGCGGGTGCAGACGCGCGAGCGGCTGTTGCAGGACGTCTGGGGCTACGAAAATCCGATCGACAGCCGCACGGTGGACACGCACATGCGGCGGCTCCGGGAGAAAATCGGCGGGGCCGCGCGCTTCCTGGAGACGATTCGCGGCGTGGGTTACCGCTTTACCGCCGACTCGCCGTGACAATGCTCGCGGTTGACCCATGACCGCGCTCAATTTTCTGCTTCTCGTCCTGCTCGCCCTTGTGGGCTACGCAGCTTGGTGGCAGCGTGCCTGCCGGCTCGCGGTGCAGGCCCGGCGCGAGCGCGCGATCGACGAGCTCAACCACGCCCACGCCGAGGCGCAGCACGCGGTCACGGCGCGCATGGCGGCGATGCTCGACAGCATGATCGAGGGCTTGATTGTGATCGACGCGCGCGGGCGGATCACACTGGCGAACCGCGCGGCGGAGCGGATGTTTGCGTTCTCGCGGATGATGGTGGGCGGCACGCTGCTGGAGGTCATCCGCCATCATGAGGTCGCCGCGCTGGCGAACCGCGTCAACGCGGGCGAGGGCGTGCTCGAGCACGAGGTGCGGCTGGAGAGCCCGACGTTGCGGGTGCTGCAAATCAGCGCGGTCGCGTTGCGCGACGCGGAGCAGGCGCCGGCGGGTGCGGTCTTGGTGTTTCACGATGTGACTCGGTTGCGCGAGCTCGAGGGGCTGCGGCAGGACTTCGTCGCCAATGTCAGCCACGAACTGCGCACGCCGCTCTCGCTCATCAAGAGCGCGGCGGAGACGCTCATCGACGGCGGCAAGAACGACGCGACTGCGTTGACGCGATTCCTTGAAATTATCGACAAGAACGCGAACCGGCTCACGCTGCTCATCGACGATTTGCTGCTGCTTGCGCAGCTCGATTCGGGGCGCGTTGATCTGCGGCTCGAGCCGGTGGTCCTCGGCGAAGCGGTGCGGGATGCATTCGATGATTTTGTTATGAAGGCGGCGACGCGCGGCGTCACGATTGTCCACGAAGTGCCCGCCGGGCTGGTCGCCCAAGCCGATCCGAACCGGCTGCGACAGGTGCTGGCCAACTTGATCGACAACGCGATCAAATATGGCGCAACGAACGGTCGGGTGTCGGTGCGCGGGCGGAAGCTCGCGGACGATCGTGTCGAGTTGAGCGTGCGCGACGACGGGCCCGGTATTCCGCCCGAAGCGACGGCGCGGATCTTCGAGCGATTTTACCGGGTTGATAAAGCGCGTTCGCGTGAACAGGGCGGAACTGGTCTCGGACTCGCGATTGTGAAGAATGTCATTCAGGCGCACGGCGGGGAAGTGCGCGTGGAGAGCGCGATCGGCGCGGGGACGGAATTTTTTATCACGCTACCTGCGGCAAGGAAATAAGGCCGGACGGGGAATGGCTCTACTTCGGCCCGCCGCCTCGAAGTCGCGGCCTATTCGCCGTGATGCAGCGCGTAGTAGAGGACGACCACACCGAGCGCGAGCAGGGCGAGCGCACCGAAAAAATAAATCAGACAACCCTTCCGGACATCAGTCTTCATCGCGTCGGGTGCGACGCGGTATTGCTCTAGAATTTCGTCGGCGGCGGGCAGGACCTCGTTGGTCGCGGTGGGCACGGCGGGGGCGAGTGGTTGTTGCAGTAACGCAGCTGCCTGTGTCGACACATGGCTCGGTGCCGGGATGGCGGCGGCCTGCGGTGCGACCGGCATCACAGTGCGTGCGACCGGAATTGCGGCTGGAGAAGCGGCCCCCACGGACGCATCCGCGATTTCGCGGTCGAGCCAGACGAGTTGTTCCTGCACGAGCGCGCGTTGGCGGAGGAGTTGCGAAAGGCGATCGGAAACAGGCACAAAAAAACGCAGCCCGGTTTGGGCTGCGTTTGAAAGCCAAATCTTCGCAAATCAGGCAGTGACGATGGCGACCTTGCGGTGGGCCTTGTCGTATTTGACGGTGCCGTCCTTGAGCGCAAAGAGCGTCCAATCGCGGCCGACACCGACGTTCTTGCCGGGATGGAGTTTCGTGCCGCGCTGGCGGATGATGATGGAGCCGGCGGTGACGGTCTCACCGCCGAAAACTTTCACGCCGAGACGTTGTGAATGGCTATCGCGGCCATTCATTGATGTGCCCTGACCTTTTTTATGCGCCATGGTGGGTGGTTCCTTTAAGTGGGTTTAAGCTTTGATGGACTCGATCTTGATGACCGAAAGTTCCTGGCGGTGGCCGCGTTTGCGCTCCATGCCCTTGCGCTTCTTTTTCTTGAAAACGATGACCTTGTCGCCGCGCTTGTTCTCCAACACTTTAGCAGAAACGATCGCGCCAGCCAGCGTCGGACGTCCCACCTTGTAATCGGCGCCTTCGCCCGCGGCGAGGACGTCCTTAATCTCTACGGTGGAGCCCTTTTCGGTGCCGGGATAGCGGTTGACGATAAGGATGTCGCCCTCGGTCACAGTGAACTGCTGGCCTTGGGTTTTGATAGTGGCTTTCATAAATAAAACCGCGGAATAAGCGGTTTTGCGGTGGCGAACGCAAGGGAAATCTTGGTTGCGTCCCGTTCAACTCGACACCGGATCGGGGAATTCGGCGACGCCGGGATGTGCGGCGTTGGCGGCCGCGTACGGGAGTGACCACGCGACGGCATCGCGCCAGCTCAAGCCGCGGTGAAACCGAGCATGCAGAGTGCAGGCTAGCATCACGTCACCTGAGCCGGTGGCCGAAACCTCACGGACAACTGGACTGGCGATCGTCTCGGGGTCGCTGTGGTCGGCGAGGAACCAGACGGGCCCGCGGCCATCCGTCACTGCCCAGCGGAGCGCGCGACCGCGATCGCGCAGCGCGAGGAGGATCTCGCCGCTGGAAAGTTTGCACTCTGCCGGCGTGCACAACGACTCGAGTTCGCGGCGATTGATGCGGACGAGCGCTGCGGCGCGATCGACCAACCACGCCAGCGGCGGGCCGTAAGTATCGACGATCAGCGAGCCGCGCTCGGGCCAGCGATAAAGCAAATCGCGCAGCGGATCGAAATCGGGCGATTCCCAGCCGGGCAGACTGCCGCAGACGGCGAGCACTGAGCCGGTCGGCTGGGCTTCGAGATATGCGACGCACGCGCGAAGCGCAGTGGCGTCGGGCGCGACGTCGGGGCCGAGAAAAGTTGTCTCCCTGTGCGCACCCGAAGCATCGCGGACGACGGTGCCGCGGCGGGTCGCAGCGCTCGTGGAAAAAGTCTGAAATGAAAATGTTTTCGCGCGCAGCCAAGCCTCGCAGGCTGCGCCGGAGCCACCGCCGGCGAAGCACAGCGCGGTGTTGGTCGCGCCTAGGCGGTTGAGCATTTTCGAGACGTTGATGCCTTTACCACCGACCTGAAACGTTTCGCCAGCGGCGCGCTGCGTCCGGCCGGGCATCCAGGTTTCAAATTCAAGCGTGTGCTCCATGAGCAGATTGCCCGTGAGCGTGAAGATGTGAGGTGGGATGCTCATCGTTTGTTGGACCGGTAGAAGACGTAGTTCACGAGGAAGTCGAGCCCGAGCACGCCGCTCAGCGTCCGGATATTGCGCATCGCGCCGAACACCATGGTGAGCGAACTGGCTGATGGTTCGTGCACCTTGAACAGCAGCACGCATCCGGCGACGGCGATCGCGGGCTGCACGAGGAAGCAGATGTGATAGACCGCGAGCGGATCGGTCCAGCGGCCAAGTGCCGAGTTGAGCACGGCGCCGCCGAGCACGGGGGCGATCGCGGCGGCGAGCGAGGTGACCGCGAGGTTGAGTCCGATTGCGAGGCTCTTGGCTTCGATCGGAATCAGGCGCAGTAGGATCGTGAACTGGCCCAGCACGAAGCCCGAGCTGGCGATGGCGCCCATGCTGGTCATGCCGCCGAGCGCCCAGATGATGTAAACCATCGTGCTGCTGTGAGGCGTAAGGAGGCACCACAGGAGGTTGACGCCCTGCCACACGAACAGCGACACGGCCATGACGGGACGGTTGCCGAAGCGATCGAGGAGCCGGCCCCAAGCAGGCAGGGCGAGGGCGCCGCCCAGCGCCGACACCGTTGAGAGCAGGCCGACGTCCCACGCCGACAGGTGGAGCTGTTCAAAAAGGAAAACCTGGTAGAACGGCCCGAAGCAATTCGCCGCGAACGACCACACCGCCCCAAACGCGATGAACCACAGCAACGACGTGGACTGGCGCAGCACAGCGATCTGCGCGGGCAGCGCGAGCACGGCTGCGGTGTCCGGGCGGTGGGCGCGCGTCGGGCTCGTCCACTGCCAGTAGAGCGAAAAAATCCGCAGGAAGACGGTGCCGGCGATGATCGTTTGGAACGCCCCGATGGCATAGTCCCAGCGCGCAAGCACCCAACCGGTTACGAGCAGAAATGTCAGGGTGGAGATTTGCAGGAGCCGGTTGCGGCGTCCGAAATATTTTCCGCGGAGCCGGGCGGGAATCCACTCCTGCACCCACGCGTTCCAACTCACGGCGGCGAAGGCGCCGAACGCGCTCGAGATAAAAAACCAAGTGATAAGCCAGACGGCGGCGAGGTCCGGCCGATCGCGCGGGATGAAACTCAGCAACACCGCGAGCGCGGCCCAGCAGAGCATGTTCAGCCCAGCGGTGAGCACGGTGACCGTCTTCGGCGGCCGCCAGCGCGAGAGAAACGGCGCGAAGAAAATCTGGAGAAAGTTGGCCAGAAACGGCATGGCCGTGAGCAACCCGATCGACGTCTTGGGCAGCACCCACGCCTTCGTGATGAGCGCGGTGAGAAACACGTTAACCGGCAGCCCCATCGTCACGATCGGCATCGCGAAAAGTCCGTCCTGCACGCACAACGCGAGACTGCGCTGCAGATCGGCTTTGCGCTGGGCGGGAGGTGGGGCGGATTCGCGCGCGAGGATTGCGTTCAAGAGGCGGTGGAGCGGAATGAAAGGGGATGCGCCGGATTATTAAAGCCAAAGAACTGCGCGCGAAGAAAACGGTTGCGCTCGCGCGCTGGCTGCTGGGCAAGCACCTCGTGCGGCGCCGTGCCGACGGTCGAATCGACGCGCGGCTCATTACCGAAGTCGAGGCCTACGACGGAGAGCGCGATCTCGCCTGCCATGCGCGCGCCGGCCGCACGCCGCGCACGGCGGCGATGTATGCGCCGGGCGGGGTGTGGTATATTTATCTCTGCTATGGCGTGCATGAGCTGCTCAATCTCGTGGTCGGCCCGCGCAACTGGCCGGCGGCGGTGCTGATTCGCGGCGTCGAGGGCGTGAGCGGCCCGGGCCGCGTGACCAAGGCGCTCGCGATCGATCGCGAGCTGAACGCCCGACCGGCGACGATTCGCGCGAGCGGCCTGTGGCTCGAAGATCGCGGCGGGTGCGTGCCGCGGCGATCGATCCGGGCGACGCCTCGCATCGGCGTGAGCTTCGCCGGTTCGAAGTGGGCGCAGAAGCCGTGGCGGTTTATTTTGGAGGCGCGAGCAAGCGCGCCAGATCACGTTGAAGATCGTCCACGGAAATCGAATCGAGTTTCTCGCTGCGCCGAACGATGCACACGGCCGGAGTCGGCGGCGCCCACACGGCGGGATCGGTCGGACCAAACAGGAGCACGCAAGGTACGCCGCAGGCCGCCGCCAGGTGGCTGATGCCGGAGTCGTGGCCGACGAAGAGCTGGCAGGGCGCGAGCCGGGCCATTAGTTCGCCGAGCGGGAGATCGTGCGCGGTGAAGGCGCCTGGTGCGAGCCGCCGTGCGGCAGCGGACTCGGCTTCGCCTGTGACCATGAGCAACTCGGCGCCGTGTTCGCGCTCCAACCATTCACAAAGGATCGCCCAGCGTTCGAGCGGCCAGTTTTTTTTCAGCGATCCGCTACCGGGGTGGATCGCGATCGGCGCCCTAGAATCATCAACTCGTCCTCGGTTGTGTGGTGTGACGAGCGGATAAAAGAAATCACGCGATTCGATGCCGACATCGGTCAGCGCGGCGCAGTAGTGCGCGGCGGCTGGTGCGATCGTTGGGTGGGCTGGTGCCGACAGAAATTTCTGCCCGGGTCGTAGCGGAAATTGTCGAAGCAGCGCGCCGTCGTCGTCCGGCCAGAAGTTCAGCACGAGGTCGAACGATCCGAGCCAAGCGGCAAGTTCCTCGGGCAGCGGAGCCGGGCCGAAGAGTGCGCTCCAGCGCGCCTCTTGTTGCGAGTGCACGGCGTCGATCAAACCCGAATCGTGGGCGATGGCGGCGGCGGTGGCGTTGCCGGCGAGTTCGATCCGGGCCGACGGCCATGTGCGGCGCAGCGCGGCGAGGGCGGGCAGCGTGACGATAAAATCGCCGAGCGCGCCGCCCCTAAGAACGAGGATTTTTCGCATTCGGCGCCGCTTCGACGACCGTGGGCTTGGCCGGGGTAGCGTCCAGAGTCGAGGGCGGCTGGTAGTGCGTAAGGGTGGCGACGCCCGCGCCAAATTTGAACTCCACCTGAAACTTCACTGGGAGTTTCCGCTCGTCCTGAGAAATCCAGACGCTGACGGCGGAGCCGCGTTTGAACATACCCTTCGGCGGTGTCTTTTCCATGCGCGGAACGAGGACGAGTGTTTGGAACGTGCCGAGCGGTGTGCGCACTTCTTCGTATCGATCCGCGTGGATGGTCAGCTCGTAGAATTCGTTCTCGAAAAGCACCAGAGCGTCGCGCTGCTCGCCGGGTTTGAGATTCCACGTGCGAGTCTGCACGAGGCTCATAATGAGATCGAGTGGTTCACCGGAGGGGACGATGAGGGTGGCATTCTGATCGGAACTGATGGCATCGACGTAGGCGGCGGTGGAATTGGTGTAGTCGAAGGCGACGGAGTGCTTCGTTTCCTTGTTTGGCGCCTTGCTCGTTTCGGTGTTGGAGAGAAGGCGGCCAGTTTTGGGATCGAGCATCGCCTCGGCCCGGGCTTCGAAAGTGAAAAGTGCCCGGGCAAACCCCGTGGTTTCCGTTGTCGTCGTCACCCGTAAACGTGGCGCGCCATCGGTGGCGTCGGTGTTTTTCGCCGAGATCATAATCTCCCCGGCGTGCGGGAAAATGCCCCAGCCGACCTTGTAGGTCAGCGTCTCACCATGGCGAAGCGCAGGCTCGGCGGCGTGTCCGGCAGCAGTGGCGAGGAGCATGAGAGTGGTTAGGAGACGCATGTGGCGATGCGGTCAGCGGACCGCAAAGGTCGCGAAAGGTGCGTCGCGATTCTCACGTCGGCAAGGAAAACTCGAGTTGGTTCGTCTGGCCGAGCGCGAGCGCGTCGATGCCGCGAGCGCGGAGCGTGGCGGCAAATTCCCGGGCGAAACCGTGCAGGGTCAGCACGCGCTTTGGCTGCACGAGTTCGACGAAGCGCATCAAATCGGGGAAGTCGGCGTGATCGGAGAGCGGGAACGCGGCGTCGCAGCGCAGCCGGTAAATCGCGCCGGGGTCGAGCGCCCAGCCAGTGATCGCGGCAGTGCGGACGGCGGGCACCCGACTGAGCAGCCCGCGGCCGTGCGGCGGGCAAATCACGACATGACCGGCGACCTCGCGGGCGTCGAACTCGCGGTAAGGCGGAAATACGACTCCCAACTGTGCGTAGACGCGCGTGAGCCGGAGCGTTTCCGCGTGCAGCATGATCGGGAGATTCGCGGCGGCGAGGGCCCGAAGCACTTCCTGACTCTTGCCGAGGCTGTAGCACATCAGCGCCGGGGTCGCGCCGTCGGCGACGGCTTGCTGGCAGAACGCGATCAATAGCGCGATGACATCTGTGTCCGGTGGAAACGCGTAGCGTGGGAGCCCGAAGGTTGTTTCCATGATAAGCACGTCGGCGCGTGGCGTGGCGCAGGTATCGGCGGCGAGTCCGGGGCGGAGTTTGAAGTCGCCCGTGTAGAGCAGTGAACCGTGCTCGGCCGACTCCAGGAGGATTTGCGCGGACCCGAGGATGTGGCCGGCCGGGTGCAGCGTGGCGGTGACACCAAACTCAAGCGCGTGCGGCCGGCCGAAAGGCACGGCGGTGATTGTCCGGCGGCCCGGCATCCGCGCGTGAATAAAGCGCGCCGTCGCCGGTGTGCATAAGATTTCTGGATGCCGCGCTAGGTGATCGGAATGGGCGTGCGAGACGAACGCGCGCGGCGTCCTCATCTGCGCATCGAGCCACCAGCCGATTTGCGGAAGGTGGACGCCCTTGCGGTAGCGCACATCCCAGGCGGCGGACATCAGTGGAGGACGAAGGCGCTGAGCACGAGGAGCACGAGGCAAACCGCCGCCATCCACCAATACCACGCGAGCCCGTTGACTTTGGGCGGCGGCGGGCGGGCCGACCGGGTCTCGTCATCGAAGGCGTGCTCGGGCAAATCGAGATCGTCATAGACGCTCGGCTCGCGCCAGCCGGTGCGCTCGTCGGCACCACACTCGGGACAAGCGCGGGCCCTGTGCGGAATGGTCGCTCCGCAAATGGCGCATTCCTCGGGTGGCGTCGTCTCAGGCATGGGGTCGGGCGAAATATTTCTTCCGCGCGAGCCGCCACGCCGTCACGAAAAACGCCGTCAGCGGAATCGCCAGCAGCATCCCGAGCACACCGCCCAACGCCGTGGCCCAAAAGAAAATCGCCACAATGATCGCGACGGGATGCAACCCAGTGCGATCACCCATGATTTTCGGCGTCAGCACCCAGCCTTCAATGGCCTGCACGATCACTTTCACAACCAGCACGAGACCGAGCATCGCCCAGCCTCCTCCGGGTTGGAAAAACGCGAGCGGCAGGGCCACTGCCAGCCCGAGAATCGTGCCGAGATAAGGAACGATGTTGAGCACGCCGAGAAAAAGGCCGAGCGCGAAGCCAAACCTGAGCCCGACCAGTGTGAATCCGGCACCGAGCAGCCCGCCCATGATGAGCCCGATGAGGATCTGACCGCGGAAAAACGATTTGATGATCGCGACGAATTCGCGGACGAGAAAGATCACGTCTGCACGCACGCCCGGTGAAAGGAAGGGCAGGTGCGCCGGGAGGTTCTCCGTCGGCTCGCCTCGGGCGAGCAGAAAGAAAAAAAGGTAAACCGGCACGATCGCGAGGTGGGTGACGAAGGCGAGCACACCGAGCACGCCGCCGCCCGCCGCCCGCAGCGACGGCAGGGCGTGGGTGATCAGCGCCTTGCCCTCGGTGGCGATCGTTTCGACCAACTGGCGCGACGCAGGCTCGCCGACTTGGCGCTGAGCGAGTGCCATCCATTGGGGGAAGTGTGCATTGAAATACTGGCTCGCGTTGTCCCACAGGGTCGGCGCATAGCCGAGGAAATCAATGAACTGGCTGGCTAGCGGCGGCACCGCGAGCACCAGCAGGGCCGCGACGACCAGCAGGAAAACGCCGTAGAGCAGGACGACCGCCATCAACCGGCGGAGTCGAAGGCGCCGCTCAAGAATCTCGATCACCGGTCGCAGGATGAGCGCGAGAACGCCGGCCATAGCGAGCGGCCATAACACACCGGAAAAATATCCAACCAGCCAGCTGAGCGCCACGATCGCGCCGATCAGCAGCCCGGCCGTCCCGAGGAACGCCAGCAACGTCAGGGCTGAAGCGATCACCCGGCGCTGGCCAGAACTCAAAAACGGATGCGGTGACTCCGACGACATGCGCGACAGTCGATCAGACCGCGGCGGACGCCAAGCAAAAGCTCAGCGGCCCGCTTTCATGGCGAACGGTGCCTGCGTGCGCCCGGTGTGATGCCGCCAGAACCATCGCGCCATCGCGGGAAGCAAAATGATCGCGCCGAGCATGTTCACCAAGAACATGAACGTGAGCAGCAGGCCCATGTCGGCTTGAAACTTGAGACTGGAGAAAATCCAAGTGCTCACGCCGATCGCGAGCGTGAGGCCGGTGAAGACGACGGCCGCACCGGTGTCCTTGAGCGCGATCGCCATCGCATCCTCGAAGTATTCGCCGGTTTTCAGTGCGGTGTTGAGGCGAGCGAAAAGATAGATGCCGTAGTCGACGCCGATGCCGACGCCTAGCGCGACGACGGGCAGCGTCGAGGTTTTCAGACCAATGCCGAGGTAAACCATGAGCGCATAGGCGAGCCAGCTGACGATCGCCAGCGGGACGACGATGCAGAGCGTCGCGCGGATCGAGCGAAACGTAATTAGGCATAACGCGATCACGGCGCCGAACACCCATAGCACGATGGGCGTCTGCGCCGCCTGCACAACTTCGTTGGTCGCAGCCATCACGCCGGCGTTGCCGCTAGCTAGGAGAAACTTTGCCTTGGGCGACGGATGCGCGGCGGCGAAAGTCTTGGTGGCATCCGTCACAGCGCGCAGCGTCTCAGCCTTGTGATCGGTGAGAAAGATCATGATCGGCATCACGCTGCCGTCGCGGTTGAGCAGGCCGGTAGACGTCTCAATCGGGGAGACGGCTTGCGCGAGCGCTTGTTGGTTGCGCGGGAGAATGCGCCATTTGAGCGAGCCTTCGCTATAGCCGGCGTTGACGATCTTCGCCGTCGCGGGAACGGAAATCACGGACTGCACTCCAGGCACCGTGCGAATGGCGCCTTCGAACTGATCCATGAGCGCGACGACGTCATAGTCGACACAGCCGTTGGGCACGGTCTCGACGAGCACGGAGAGAATGTCCACGCCGATGCTAAACTTGGAAGTGATGACGCGGGTGTCGGAATTGTAGCGCGAACTCTGCCGCAGTTCGGGCACGCCGGCCTGCGTGTCGCCGATGCGGACCTGTTCGCCCTTCCAGAACGCCCAGGCCCCGGCGGCGAAACAGACGAGCATGATGGCCATCGAGGGGCCGGGCCGCATTTCGCGGGCTAGCCGATCCCAGAAGGAGTTGGTGATAGCGCGGCGGCTCGCGACCCACTCGCGATAGCTGGCGGGCAGGCGGAGATATGAGAGCAGGATCGGCAGCAGGAAAAAGTTCGTGATGACGATCACGCTGACGCCGAGGCTGGCAATAATCGCGAGTTCGCGAATGACCTCGATTTTGATCACGAGCATCGTGATGAAGCCCACGGTGTCGGTCAGCAGCGCGACGATGCCGGGCGCGATCAGCTGCATGAACGCGGCACGCGCCGCCGTGGGGCCGTCGACGCCCTTGAACATCTCATTGCGGAACGTGCAGATTTTCTGCACGCCGTGGCTCACGCCGATCGCGAAAACGAGAAACGGCACGAGAATCGAAAACGGATCGATGCCGTAGCCGAGGGCGGTGAGGCCGCCGAGTTGCCAGATGACGGCGACGAGCGAACAGAGGACCGGCGCGAGGGCGAGTTTCCAACGTCCCGCGTAGTTCCACACCAGCAGCGCCGTGACGACGATGGAAATGGCAAACAAAACTAGGACATTGCGGGCGCCGTCGCTGATGTCGCCGATGACTTTTGCGAAGCCGATGATGTGAACGGAGATTTTTCCCCCAGTGGTGTGTTCGACGCGGTGGCGGATGGCCTCCAGTCCGGCGGCGACGCGGGTGTAGTCGATTTTATCGCCGGTGCTCGGGTCGATTTCGAGGAGCTGGGCGCTGACGATGGCGCCGGTGAAATCGTTGGCGACGAGTTGGCCGAGCTTGCCGGACTTGAGAATGTTTTCGCGGACCTTCGCGAAGTTAGCGGGCGTCGGGGTGAAGTCGGCGGGGATGACGTTGCCGCCGGCAAAGCCATCTTCGACGACTTCGATGTAGCGGACGTTGGGCGTGAACAGCGACTGCACCTGGGGGCGATCGACGGCGGGGAGGAAGGTGACTTCTTCCGTGACAGATTTCAGTTCGCGAAAAAACGGTTCGGTAAAAATATCGCCCGACTCGGTCGTGAGTGCGACCAGCACGCGGTTCGCGCCGCCAAACTCGCTCTGATATTTCGTGAACGTGCGGATGTAATCGTGATCGGTCGGCAGCGACTTATTGAAGCTGGCATCGACGTGGAGTCGCAGGGCAAAGACCAGCATCACCGCAGTGAGCACAGCGAATCCGCAGACCAGCGGAGTGCGCCAGCGAAACATCCAGGCGGTGAATTTTTCGAGCATCAGGGGGAGATCGACGTGGGACGGCGGAAAGGCGCGCTCAGGGTTTGGGCAAGAGCGTGACGCCAGCTTCGCCGACGGCGAGGATGGCACCATCGGGTAATTCGATGAGTTTCGCGACAGCCGTGGTGAGCGGCGTTAACCACGAAGCAAACGTGTGACCGTAGTCGCGACTCACCAAGCAGCCGCGCGCCTGGCCGGCGACGACGATCAGGTTGCTCTGAAGCTGCAGGGCGGTGGCGAGGAGCACCGGCTGGGGAGTGGCGATCGGTGACCAAGTCGCGCCGTCGTCGACTGAACGGAAGAGGCGGCCGCGTAAGCCGTGGGCGAGGAGGGTGCGTTTGTCGAGAGGCAGGATGCCGTAGAACGAGCCGTCGTAGGGCGCGGCGATGCGCTTCCACGTTACTCCGTCGTCGGCCGAGCGGAGCAGCGTGCCGTGCTCGCCGGCGAGGTAGAGAGTGCCGGTGGGGCCACGGGTGAGGTGGTTGAAATGGAAATCGTCGTCGGAGATTTTGCGACGGGTCCACGTCTTGCCCGTGTCGGTAGTGGACAGAAATAGGCCGTAGGCTCCGACAGCAATCACGTGTTGCGCGTTGAGCGCGAGCACGTCGAGGAAGGAGTCGGAGAGATTTTCTCCCTGCCATTGTTTTTGCCAGCTGTGGCCGCCGTCAGTGGTCGCGAGGAGGAGGGCGTCGTGGCCGACGGCCCAGCCGTGGAGCGCGTCGGGGGCAAAATTGACGGCGGTGAGGGTGGCGGTGGTCAGGTTCGTGGCACTTTGCCACGAGCGTCCAGCGTCCGCGGAACGCAGGATCGTGCCGCGCTCGCCGACGGCGACAAACTCGGTGCCGACGACCGCGACATCGAGCAGCAGCATTCGCGGGGCGAGTTCAGCGGCGGGACTGACGAGGGCGAAAAGCAAAAGCGCAACCGTCACGATTGCGCTTTTGCCGCGGCGGCGGTCCGAGACCGCCGCCGGTAGGTTCGAATGAGAGACCATTGTTTCGGCGATCATGAACCGCCGTAACTGCAGAATCCGATCACCGCACGCCTTCGCGGCGAAGCGAATCAGGCGTGAAGTCGGCGGGCGTCCGCTTGAGATTAAAATTATACATCGGTTTATCGTTATCGAGGCCGATGGCGAGGTAGCGACCGTTGTCGAGGTGCATGTGGACCTCGAGGGTGCTCCAGAAGCTCAAGGCATCGTAATAATTGATGCAGTGTGCTTCGGAGACGACGTTCATCTGGCCGCGCTTGTCGTATTGATCGGCGATCAGGATCTGCCAGCTGTCCTCGTCGATGTAGAAAGTGCGGCGCGAGTAAACGTGATCGGTGCCGGGCTTCAGGGTGGCATCGACCACCCAGACGCGGTGCAGTTCATAGCGGGCGAGATCCTGATTGATGTGGAGCGGCTTCAGGATGTCGGCGACCTTGGTCTTGTCGCTGTGGAGCGTGTAGGAGTTGTAGGGGACAAGCAGTTCCTTCTTGCCGACGAGCTTCCAGTCGTAGCGATCGGGCGCACCGTTAAACATGTCGAATTGGTCGCTCGTGCGCTGACCGTCGGCCGCCGTGCCGGGATTGTCGTAGGCGACATTGGGCGCTCGGGTGACGCGGCGGCGACCGGCGTTGTAAACCCAGGCGCGGCGCGGTTCCTTGACCTGATCCATGGTTTCCTGCGCGAGGAGAATCGTGCCGGCGAGGCGGGCCGGGGCGACCACCGACTGCTTGAAGAAGATGAGCGTGTTGCTGTCATCCAGTTCTTTGGCGGTGATGTCGGGGCGGGTATAGTTGAAGAGAAACTCGTCCTCGAACTGCACGAGTTGGTAACCGCCGCCGCGTTCGACGGCCGCCTGACCGATGTGGCGGTCGGCAGCTATGCCGCGATAGCGAGTCAGGAAATTCCACAGCACTTCGAGTCCATTTTGGGGAATCGGAAATGGCGCACCGACGATCGCGCCGGAGATGCCGTTACCGTTGGAGACGAGATTGGCGCTCGTGGCATTGGCCTTCGTGGCATCGTAGACACGCTGCGGATTGGCGGCGCTGCGATGCGTGGGGTAGACGACCAGTTTGTAGTCGGGATAAGCCTTAAGCAACGCGAGCGTGCCGGCGGCGAGCTTCGCGGAGTATTGTTCCGCGTTGCTCTGAGACACAGTGTAAAGCGGCTGATCGCTCGCGAATGGGTCTGGATGGTGGTCGCCGACTTTGTAGCCGGCGGGCGGGGTCGTGATGCCGCCGGTCCACGCAGGGATGGAGTTGTCGGCGTTGCCGGCCATCTCGCCACCGAGTGGAGTCAGATCCTTGCCGAGGCGGGCGGCGTCGGCGGCGCTGACGGCCGCGCGACCGGGCGCCAGCGAGACCACGAGGGTGAGTGCAAAAAGCCGAAGGAAGTTTTTCATGAGGGAAAAGGTCGAGGTAGATAGTCGGGGTGGCTCGTTGGCTTAGAAGGAATATTTCACGGTCGTGGAAACGTAGTCGCGATCGTAGAGAGGGTTAAAGTGGCCGGCGCCGAAGAAATTCACGTAGCGCAACTCGTAAGACCAGGCGTTGCGGAAGGTGAATTCGACCGAGGCGTTCACGCTGCGCCGATCCTTGATGAAGTTGCCGAGTGGGAGTGGGCTGTTGCCGTGGACATCGTGAGTGAACGCGATCGTCGGCGACATGTTCACATTCGGGATGATGTTATTGTAGTCGAGTCGGCCGAGGAGTTGGTAGCCACACGAAAACTTGTCGGCGAAGCCCTCGAAGCTGGTCGCGGGAACGGTGGGGAAGCCTGTGGCGACCATCGCAGCGGCGTTACCACCAGTGTTCGTGCCGGTGCCGTCGTAGCGCAGTGTGCTCTTGGAAGGCAGGTTGACCCAGAGTCCGCCAACTTCGCCGAGTAACGTGAACTGCTGCGCGCCGAGCATCGGGCCGAAGACTTTTGTGAGCGTAGTTTGCGCGGACCAGACATCATGCCGGCGGTAGCCCGAGATTTCGGTGTTATATTGGCCGAGGTAGCTGCCGAGTTGGTTATTGGGTGGCGCGAAAGTGTTGGTGAGCGAAGAAAGTGTGGCGAACAGCAACTCCACGTCGTCGATTTGGAGCGGGACGCCGTGCTTATAGCCGACTTCGCCTTGCCAGGAGATACCAGTGTTGCCGATCGCGGTGTTGAAGCTTGCTCCTAACATATTGATGCCCTCGGGATATTCCGTGAAATACCGGCCGGTGGCGGCGGCGGTGAGCAGGCCAATCTTGCTCGCGCCGGCGACGATCGACTGAGCGCTGGGCAGGAATGGCGTGAGGCCCAGTGGTGTCAGCGCGCTGGCTGGCACCGCGCCGAAGGCGACGCCGAGGAGTGTGCTGATTGCTGTCGGCACCGAAGCGGCGGGCACGCCGTTCGCGATGAGTGCTGGCGCGAGGTTGGTCGTGGCCAGACTGCCCGCCGTCGCCTGCACGAACGCTGTGTCGATCGGTCCGGTAGGCGTGCGGGCGCTGATGACCGGCGAGCGGCTATTGTAGCGAGCGAAGTAGAAACCAAATTCGGTGTCATGCATTGACGGCGCGACGAGGTGGGCGGCGATGCCGTATTGATTGAGGTTGGAACCCACGCGGTCCGGACCGCGTGGGATGCCGCCGAGCGTGCCGTTGTCAGGGAGCGTGCCGAAGCCGAGAAAAACTTGGCTGCCTCCACGAGTAGCGAAATCGTTCGTCGAGAAATACGTGCCCGCCGGTTCAAGCTCGTTGCGGCGGAATTCCAGCAGCCAGAACGGCTCGATCGTGAGATTCTTCGTGAGGCCGATGGAGGCCTTGACCATGTTCACCGGCAGAAGCGCTTCCTTCAACTCGGAGCCGGGCGTGCGGAGTTTCGATAGATCGACGGCATTAACGACGTTGATACCGTTCGGGATGAACGTGCTCTCGCCGAGGCTCAGCACCTGGCGGCCGATGCGGAGGTCGAACGGCATGTCCGCGCCGAGGCTAAATTTCCCGCGAACATACGCGTCGAGCAATTCGCCGCCGCGCACGACGCGGTCCTTCGCCGCTTGGGACAGAGGCGTGCGGAGAGTTTCACCCGCCTGGGGATCGGTAAACCAATAGCCGCGGACCAGCGCGCCAAAGTCGCCGTATTTAAGCTCGAGATCATGGGAACCCTTGAAGATTTGGGACACCCAGCCTTGAGCGTAGTTCAGGTTGCCGTCGTCGGAATTGACGGAATTGCTCAAGCCAGGGGTGCCATTAAAGGTATTTGCGATGCCGTAGTTGCCGGGCGAGGGATTGTTCAGGCGGTAGAGTCCACCCACCGATAACGTGGAGTCGAAGCTGCCTGTGAGCTCGCCGAAGGTGAATTGAAACGCGCGCGACGGCACGGCCGCCAGCAGCACACCGAGAGCGGCAATGAAGGTCGCGCGGCCAAAGCGGGCGGCGACAGTGGGAGACGGATGATCATTCATGGGTATTAAACGTCGAAAAAACCTCCGAACGGAGGCCTGATTCATGGTTTGGAGCGAGGTCGAACCAACAACACGGGGTTTGTGTTGCGGCGACAAAATGGGGCTGCGGTGCGCGGTGCAAGTGCGAATATCTCGAGAATTCGGCGACAAAATCTGCGCATCGGGCTTTGACCCGCGCGGGATTTGCGCAAGGTTGCACGTTCGACTCATGCAGGCCGCCACTCACATCCACATCAAGGGCGCACGCGAGCACAACTTGAAGAACCTCGAGTTGCGGTTGCCGCGTGGAAAGCTGATCGTGATCACCGGGCCGAGCGGCTCGGGTAAATCGTCGCTGGCCTTCGACACGATTTATGCGGAGGGCTACCGCAAATACATGGAGAGCCTCTCGGCGCAGGCGCGGCAGGTGCTCGACCAGTTGAAACGACCCGACGTCGATTTCATCCACGGCCTTTCGCCGGTGTTGGCCATTGAGCAGCGCACCGGGCAGGGCGGCCCGCGCAGCACCATCGCGACCGCGACCGAGATCGCCGACTACGCGCAGCTCCTCTGGGCGCTGGTCGGCGAGCAGCGCTGCCCGAAGGACGGCGGCCGCGTCGTCCAGCGCTCGCTCGACGACAATGTGCAGCGCGTGCTCACCGAGTGCGCCGGCGAGCGCGTGATGCTGCTCGCGCCGTTCATGCGCGCGAAGCCGAGCGTGCTGCGCGAGGAACTGCCGCGCCTGCGCCAGCGGGGCTTCCAGCGCGTGCGGCTCGACGGCGAGATCAAGAATCTCGACGAGCCCAAGCTGCTCCCGTCCGGCGCCGGCTCGAAAGAAATCAACGTCGAGCTGGTCTTGGATCGGCTGGTCGCAGTGGCAGACCAGCGCTCACGTCTGGCCGACTCGCTCGAGTTGGCCTTCCGCGAGGGCAAGGATCGCGCTGTCGTGCTCGCCCAGAGAAACGCGGAGGCGCCGTGGCGCGAGCTGCCGCTGTCGCAGTCGCTCGCCTGCGAGGTGTGCGGCGACGTGTTCGAAAAACTGAGTGCAAGGCATTTTTCGTTTTCGCACCGGGAGGGCGCGTGCCCAACGTGCGACGGCCTCGGCCGCAAACTGCGCTTCGCCTCTGAACTCATCGTGGCCGATCCGGAGAAGAGCGTGCGCGAGGGTGCGCTCAAACCGTGGCGCATCGGCGGAAAAAATCTCATCATCAAGCACAACGCGCTCCTGAAGCAGTTAGCCGAGCAATTGCCGTTCGACGCCGACGTGCCATGGAAGAAACTCCCAGAGGAGACGCGTCATGCGATTCTGTTCGGGGCGGGGGAGCGCGAGTTCGCCTTCAAGCTGCGCCGCATGCGCGAGGCGAAGGCGCAGCCGTTTCCGGGTGTGGTCGCGGATCTCGAGCAGAGCTGGCGGCACACCGACAGCGAGGGGTTTCGCGCGCGGCTCACGACCTACATGGTGGCTGGCGATTGCCCGGAGTGCCACGGCTCGCGCCTCAACGCCCGCAGTGGTGCGGTGCGCGTGAGCGGGAAAACATTTCCCGAGTTTATGGCGCTCGACATCGGTGCGGCGCACGGCGTCGCGGGCGAACTGGTTGCTGCGCACGCGTCGAACGAGGCCGCCAACGATGTCGTCGCCGGCATTGAGCAGCGGCTGCATTTTCTGCTCGAGACCGGGCTCGGCTACCTGACGCTCGACCGCGATTACGCCACGCTCTCTGGCGGCGAAGCGCAACGCGTGCGGCTCGCGACGCAGCTCGGCATGGGACTCGTCGGCGTCATCTACGTGCTCGACGAACCGAGCATCGGATTGCATCCGCACGACAACCAAAAGCTCCTTGATACGCTCGTCGCGCTCCGCGACCGCGGCAACACCGTCATTGTCGTCGAGCACGATGAGGACACGCTGCGCCTCGCCGACGAACTCATCGAGCTCGGCCCCGAAGCTGGCGTCGAGGGCGGACAGCTTTTGTTTCAAGGCACGCCAGTCGACTGCGCGAAGTTGCCACCGAAGTTGTCACGCACTGGCGGTTACCTGGCGCGAAAACTTTCGGTTGTCCGCGACGCGAAACAGAAAGCGCCCGACGGCGCCTGGCTTACTGTCCGCGAGGCTCGGGCGAACAACCTGCGCGGTATCGAAGCGAAATTTCCCATCGGTCTGCTGACGTGCGTCACCGGCGTCAGCGGCTCCGGCAAAAGCACGCTCGTCAACGATGTGCTCGCCGCCGCCGCCGCGCGCAAACTCAACGGCGCCAAAACCATTCCCGGCAAACACCGCCACATCGAGAATCTCGATTTCTTCGAGAAGCTCGTCGAGGTTGACCAGCAACCGATCGGTCGCAGTCCACGCTCGAATCCGGCGACCTACGTCGATCTGCTCACACTGCTGCGCGATCTCTACGCGTCGGTGCCACTCGCGAAGGTGCGCGGCTACAAGGCGAGCCGGTTTTCGTTCAACGTCCGCGGCGGCCGCTGCGAACGCTGCCAGGGCGACGGCGCCATCAAGCTCGACATGCAGTTCATGGCCGACGCTTATGCGCCGTGCCCAAGCTGCGGGGGTCGGCGCTTCAATCGCGAGACGCTCGAGATTCTTTTCCACGGCAAATCGATCGCCGATGTGCTGGATATGACGGTGCGCGAAGCGATCGCGCTGTTTCGCAACCTGCCGCGCGTGATCGATAAACTCGCCACGCTCGACGCCGTCGGCCTCGGCTACCTCACGCTCGGCCAGTCGTCGACGACGCTATCCGGCGGCGAAGCGCAGCGCCTCAAACTTTCGCTTGAGCTCAGCAAACGCCAGCAGGGCTCGACGCTCTACATCCTCGACGAACCGACCACCGGCCTGCACTGGACCGACATCCAGAAGCTGATGGACCTGCTCTTCAAACTGCGCGACCAAGGCAACACCGTGATCGTGATCGAGCACAACCTCGACGTGATCAATCTCGCCGACTGGCTGATCGACCTAGGCCCCGGCGGCGGCCGCGACGGCGGCGATTTAATCTACGCCGGCCCGCGCAACGAAATCGAAGCGTGCGAGCGCTCGCTCACCGGCGCGGCGCTGAAGCGGTGGAGTTCAGTGGCGGAACAACGCATTTGAGTTTTTTGCCACGCCAGAGTTTTTCACCGGCGAGGTCGTCGGCAGCAGCAACTCAATGGTGGCGCCGGCGCCGGGGCTGCTGATGGCTTGGATTGCGCCGTCGTGGCGGCGCACGGCGTCGCGGGCCATCGCCAGACCGAGACCAGTGCCCCGCGAACCCTTGGTCGTGAAAAACGGTTCGAAAATCCGATCAAGCAACGCCGGATCAATGCCGGGCCCGTTATCGCGCACGCGGAGGCAGGCGCAGGGAACGCCGGCGAGCTGGGTCGCGGCGGGATTGAGTGCGCGCCCATCGGGCACCCATTCGCAGCTCAGGGTAATCACGCCATCGGGCCGACCGGCGACGGCGTCGCGCGCGTTCTGAAACAAGTTGATGATGACTTGCTGGAGAACGGCATCGTTGGCTGCGACCCAGAGTTCCCGGGTCGGGAGAATCAAGGTCACCTGCACACCCTCGGGAATTATGGGGCGCGTCACAGGAAACACAATTTCAAGCCATTGGCGCACCTCGAGTGGCACGCGTTCTGAAGTGGCAATGCCGCGCCGAGCATAGTCGTTCAGCTCGCGCACGGAGCTGGCGGCGCCGTGAACCAAGTGTTGCAGTTTGGCGAGATCCGCATGCACCGCGTCCGTTTGCGAGCTGGTGCGCCGCGACGTCAGCTCCAACTGTATGGTCAGAAGCGTGAGCGTGTTGTTGAAATCGTGCGCGATTCCGCCGGCGAACGTGCCGAGCGTCTCCAGCCGCTCCGCTTGGCGGATGCGTTCCTCAAGTTCAATCTGTCGAGTCAAGTCGTGCTGCACGCCAACGAAGTGCGTGATGACGCCGCGTTCGTTGGTGACGGGCGCGATGGTCAGCAACGCGGGATAAAAGGTGCCATCTTTGCGCCGGTCGACGATGCTGCCCGACCATACGCGACCCGAGGTGATCGTGGCCCACACGGCGCGGTAATGGTTTTGGTTTTGCGCGCCGCTCTTGAGCACTGAGGGACTTTTGCCGCGCACTTCGTCAAGCGTGTAGCCGGTGAACCGGGTGAACGCAGGGTTGGCGAATTCGATGCGACCGGCCACATCCGTGATGAGCACGGCCTCGCCGGCCTGCTCCACGGCACTCGCCAACCGCCGTGCACTCAGTGTCAAGTCCAAGGACCGCGAGAGATGCCATTGGACCACGCCGCCGAGCAGCACGAACAGCAGCGCGATACAGCTGCGCATCCACATTTCGTTGGCGCCACCGTGGGCGAACTCGTGCGCGAAATTTCCCGAGTGAAATACGAAGGTATGCAGCCCCGTCTCGACGAGCCAATAGGCCGCGCCGACGATGACGCCAACAAGGGCGGCCGGCCCAAAAACGAAGGCCATGGGGGTGCCAACGCGGCGGTAGGCTCCGTTCCCGGTGCGGCTGGAGAAATCGAGATGTTGGGGGAGAATGTTCACGTCGTGAAACGTTGCGACCTTGCGAGGGTTCGAGCCGATTTCGGCTTACTTCACATTTTAGACGATTGCCGCGCTGGAGCAAGTCGCACGCCTGCGCATTTCTTGTTGCTCTTCTTCGACTTGTACCGCCAAACGCGGTGCAGGTGAACCCCTGACGCCTTCAATGGCGGAAGGGTCGTCTATCTATTTTTTACCCGCAACGTCTCGCCAAGGTCTTCGACTTCGAAGATGCGCTGGCGGGTGAGCGGTGAATTGTTCGGCGCGTGCAGAGTAATCATGGGTTGGCCGTCGAAACGGTGGACGAGCATCGCGTGGCCGCCACCAACATAGATCGGCTCGGATTGTTGCTCCCACGGACCGGCGAGATTACCGGATGTCGAACGCGCCACACCAGTCGTGTAGCCGCCGGCACCGCTGCCCGTCCACACCATGAGGAGTTGATCGGTTTTGCTGCGGTAAACGATAGGTGCCATTGGTGACGTGGCAGCCGTATTGATCAGATTTTTTGATCCAGGCATGTCGGGGAGTAGGCGTGCAATCGCATGTCCTCGCCGTTGTCCTCGACAGAGTAGATGTGCGCACTAAGGTCGGGGCGATGAATTCGGCGACATTGGCGCAATGCCTCCGAATTTTGCGCTGCCCACTTACTCATTCGGAACTATCGATTCTGACGGATGAAGAAGTGGCGGCGGCGAACCGGGCGCTTGCGTCGCACGCGAAGTCACATCGCGACGGAACTGCCGTGCCCAATCCGCTCGTCGCCGCAATTGGAACGTGTGATCGCTCCCGCCTCTACCGCGTCGACAATGCTATCGTCTGTTTGCTGGCCGACCTTGCGATCGTCGATGCGGCTACGGCGAAAGTCGTCCGCAACGGCGGAGGAGAAGCGTGTGGTCCAATCATTCTACGACGAGTATGGCTGGGTGAAAGCCGGTGACGGACTGTTCAACGACACCGCGCAGTTTACCGGCACGCGCTCGTTTGCGCGCGACTATCAGCGTTATTGCAACGAGCGTATTGGACGTGAGCTGCGGGGTGGCAAATATTTGCTCGATGTGGCGTCGGGCGCGATTCCGCACGCCGAGTATCTGAATTTTTCGCGGCACTACCAGGTGCGCATTTGCGTGGACTTCTCGGTCCGCGCCCTGCGCGAGGCGCGCGCGAAACTCGGCGAGGCAGGGCTCTACCTACTTGGCGACATCACGAACCTGCCGCTCGCCTCGGGCGTGATCGATGATGTCATTTCGCTACACACCATTTATCACGTGCCCCGCACCGAGCAGACAGCAGCGATGGACGAAGTCGTGCGGGTGACGAAACCGGGTGGACGCGCGGTGGTCGTTTACGTTTGGGCGAACTCGGCCGCAATGAACTTCGCCTTCGGGCTGCGGCGCGAGTTGGGTCGCATCCGGCACGCGCTCCGAACGAAAGGCGGCTCCGTCACGTCGGGCAAACCTGCCGATTCCACGGTCCCGCCGCTTTATTTTTCGCCGCAAAACCACGACTGGTTTGCGCGTGACATCGCTGCGCGGCACCCGGCAAGACTCAAGGTCTGGAGCGCCGAGAGCATGATGTTCCAGACACGGTTTTTCGGCGACCGCGGTTTCGGCCGGTTGACTCTCACGATCGTAAAATGGCTGGAGAATCGCTTCCCACGGTTGGCCGGACGCTATGGGCAATATCCGATGTTCGTAATCGAAAAACCGGTTGCCTGACAGGGTCGCGTTGAGTCACTCGGCATTCCGGCTGGGCAGGCTAGCGTTGTTTCACGCGCAGCGTCTCACCAAGGTCATCGACTTCGAAGATGCGCTGGCGGGTGAGCAGCGAATTGTTCGGTGCGTGCAGTGTGATCATGAGTTGGCCGTCGAAGCGGTGGAAGAGCATCGCGTGGCCGCCACCGACATAGATCGGCTCGGCTTGTTGCTCCCACGGGCCGGCGAGTTTGCCGGATGTCGAACGCGCCACTCCAGTCGTGTAGCCGCCCGCGCCACCGCTCGTCCACACCATGAGCAGTTGATCGGTTTTGCTGCGGTAAAGATACGGACCATCGGTGACGTGGCAGCCGTATTGATCGGACTTTTTGCTCCAGGCGGCGTCGCTGCCGTGGAAGAGCCGCACAGGTTCGCCGTCGGTGGCGGAGAGGTCGTGCTTGAGTTTCACCATTTCGACGGTGCCGTCCTTGATCTGCACCCATTCGTGGCAGAATACCATGGAGGGCACGCCGTCCTCAACCCAGAGCGTGCCGTCGAGCGTCATCATGTCAGTCGGCAGAGTGGAGCGATTTTCGAAAGGCAGAAACGGGCCAGTGATCGAGTCGCTCCAGAGGACTTGCGAGCCGCGTTTCACTCGCGGGAGCCAGTTGCGCCACTGCTCGGGAAATTCGTGGTCGGAGTCGAAGGTAAGGAAGAGATAATATTTTCCGCGGTAGGCGTGGATCTCCGGCGCCCAGATGCCGCGGTTCGACCACCAGTTTTCGGGGACTTCAAAAATCACGCGCGGGCCGTCCCACGTTTCGAGATCCTTGCTGGTGTATTGGACGACGGTGGCGCGGCCGTTGGGGCCGCGCCGGCCGGCGCTGACGAGGAAGTAAGTCTTGGTCGCAGCGTCGGGGAGAATGCACGAATCGCGCAGGCGGATGTCGGCGAGTTTGCTGGGGCCGGGTGGTTGCGGTGCGCCGACGGGCGCGGCCGAAGTTTGCCCAAAGGAGGGAGATGCGAATACGACGCTCAGAACGATGGCGCACAACAGACGGGAATGAGAAGGCATGGGCAACGCGGGGTTGGCGCAGACGAAACCGATCGGCACGAGCGCGATCGAGCGCGCACGCTTCTGACCGTCAATCGCCTGAAGTCTCGTCTTTCGGGCGACGAACGGCGAAAAGGAGTGTTCCCCATCATGAAACCGTGTTTGCACCTCGCCCCTGTTTTTTTTGGTCTCCTCGTTTCGCCCGTGCTGGCTGCAGTGAGCGAGCGGCCGATCATTGAAGTCAAAACGCCAATGCCCGCACCCGATTGGGCGAAACTTGAACGACGCATCCTAGCCGAAAGCGTGCCCGCCTGCCTCGAGTTCGAAAAAAAATACTATGACGACCGCGGTTACTTGCAGTGCTTCGTCCGCTGGGGCGCCAACGATGGCGCCGACGATGCGTTTGAAAACTTCGCCGACTGGCCGCAACTGCACGCACTCGGCGCCAGCGATGCGATCATGCCGGTTTTCCTAAAAACGTGGAATGGCATGATTCGGCAATACTCGGAGGCGAAGACGGTCGACGTGCCGGCCGGGCGCGACGGGATTTATTTCAAGGAGTTCAACGCCCAGGCCGACTGGATGCATCTCGGCGAAGGATTGCGGACATTTAACCAGATGGGGCTCTCGGTGCCCGAGTTGCCGATTTATGAGGAGCGGGCCCGGCGGTGGGCCGGTCTCTATATGGCAGAAGATTCCACGGCGCCGAACTACGACCCGAAGTTGAAGCTCATCCGCTCAATGCAGAACGGCAGCAAGGGGCCGATGTTGCGCAAAGCGACCGCGCTCGAATGGGTCGGCGATCCGTTTGAGGTGGGGAAGTTCGTCGCCGGCCACGGCGAGAGCACCTTCGAACAATTTCTCAAACACTATGAGGAATACACCGATGTCGTCGGCGATCATTTTCTCAATCTCGTCGCGACCACGCTGCCGACCGATGCCTATTTGCTCGCGAACAATCCGAAATACAAAAACTGGATCGTCGACTACATGGAGGCGTGGCTCGCACGCATGAAGGCGAACGGCGGCGTCATTCCCAGCTATGTCGCGCTCGACGGCACGGTCGGTGGTTCCGAGGGCAAATGGTGGGGCAACGCCTACGGCTGGGGCTTCAGTCCGATGAATCCCGTCAGCGGCCGGCGGGAGAACCGCAACCGCATCCCGCGCGCCACGGTCGGTTTCAGCAACGTGCTGCTCGTTACCGGCGATCAAAAATATGTCGACGCCTGGAGGACGATGATGGACGCCGTCAACTCCCACGTGCGCACAGCGGCCGATGGCCACAAGGAATATCCCACGATGCACGGCGCCGACGGCTGGTATGGCTGGCAGCGCGAGCCGTGGAATGTCGGCGCGCTCGAAGTGTGGTATTGGTCGCAGCGGGCCGACGACCGGGCGCGAGTCGGCAGCAATGCGTGGATCGAATTCTTAGAGGGAAAAAATCCCAGCTATGTGGAATCCGCGCTGCGGCGGGATCTGGAAAGCATGGCGCGGAAGGTGGCGGGATTTCGCGCGGACACGAAGCCGCCGGAACTCCGGCTCGCCGACAATATGATGGATTTCAATCCCGCCACCGTAAATGCGCTTGAGCAGTTGATGTGGGGTGCGTTTCCGCCGGGACGCGCGGGCGAATTGCTGAATGCGAGGTTGCGTTACTTCGATCCGGTGCGCCAGCGCGCCGGAGTGCCGGAGGATGTGGGCGCGCTCGTCTCCGAACTGGGCGACGCGCACACCGTCGTCACGCTCGTGAATCTCAGCACCACCGCAACGCGCGAGGTCATCGTGCAAGGCGGCGCCTACGGCGAACACCAGATCGCGACCGTCGAGCTCGACGGAAAATCGACGACCATCGGCGCCAACACGCTCACGGTGCGGCTCGCGCCGGGAGCAGGCGCGAAGCTGACGCTCACCATGCACCGCTACGCGAATCAGCCGACCGTGCGTTTTCCTTGGAATCGTTCGTAGCGGAGGAGACAGCTACTCGCCGTTGGGTTGCCCTCCAAATCCGCCGCCACCACCACCACCACCACGCCCGCCGCCGCCACCGCCTCCACGGCCGCCGCGCCCGCCGCCGAAGCCGCTCTCTTCACCGCGTTCGCTGGCAAACTCGAGAGTGGTGGTAGTTTCAACATAGACTCCTTTGCCATCCTTCTTCGGTGGATCATAGGTCATCTGCGCCACCGCCTGCATCGCCGGCAGTTCGAGGTCCTTGTGCTTCACATCGACGACGGTCGGGTTGATGGTGGCGCCGTCGGGTGTGACGACAAATTTTACCTGCACTTTTTCCTCTATGTTGGAGCCGATTAAGGCCCGCGGATAAATGGGGCGGGCATTTTTCTTCACCTTCAGCTTCCCACCAAAATCCTTTTGACTGAGCACCGGTTCAGTCAGAGCGACGAAGACTTTTCGCTTCATGCTCGCGTTCAGCTGTTGATCGAGCGGCGCGACAAAATGAAACGGGACGCTGACACGCCGATCCGCCGACATGCCGTCCACGGTGCCTGGCTCGAATTTCCAGCCTGCCACCGCGAGCATCGCCGCTCGGCCAAACGCGCGATGGGTGGCCATCGCTAGCTCCGGGTTCCCGACCGAGCCATCCGCCTTCACCGTGATATCGACCTCGACGGCGCCACTGAGGCCGCTGTCGGTCAGCGCTTCGGGATACTCGGGCAACGGTGTCGCGACCGGTTTGGGATCAGTTCTTTGCGCGAAACCGGTGGCGGTCCCGGCCGCCACGCCGAGGAAGAAGATCGCACTCTGAAGCGTTTTTTTCATGGATGGTAGGAGGATGAACGTAATCCGGCAGGCGCGTGAGCCACGCGATCGGAGCGAGATTGGGGTGCAGGACGTAGCGCGCGGTGATTCGTTTCGTCAGACCGATGGGTGACGCGAAAGGCACCGCAACAGGGACTAGTGGACCGATCGCACCAGCGGTCCACGGTGAGACTGGCGCAAGCGGCTACCAGTCGCTGGTCCTCACTTCACCGCGGCCCAGACGCGCTGCACGTCTTCGTGATCTTCGAGTTCTTGCAGGAACTCGCCGACGTCGGCGCGCGTGGCCTCGTCCAACTCCGGATATGTCTTGGCGAGATAGCCGATTTCCGAAGTGACGACGGCCCAGCCGTTGTGTTTCAGCCAAGTGGTCACGGCGTGCACGGCGGTGCGCTCCGTGATGAAGCGGACGCCAACGTGATTTTCCGGAATATCGTCATTCTGCGCGTGAGTCAGAGGCTCAAAGTCGTTGGCGCCGGCTTCGATCGCGGCAGCCTCGCAGTCAATCTTCGTGTCCGCATGGTGCGCTTCGACGAGCCCGACGTGATCAAAAAGGAATTTGTTGCTGTGCAATTGCCCCAGCACGCCGCGGCGGAAGAGCAGGCGAATCTCGGGTGCGGTTCGCTGCTGGTTGTCGGTGTAAACCTCTACCATCACCGGCACTTTGTGCGGCGCGTAGCCTTCGAACCAGACTTGCTCCATTGCCGTCTTGTCGCCGCCGATACCGGCGCCCTTGGCGATGGCGCGCTCGATGGCATCGCGGGTGACGCCTGCCTTCCGGGCCTTTTCGAGCACCGCAAAGAGCCGCGCATTGCCCTCCGAATCGGGGCCGCCGAGCTTGGCGGCGACGGTGATTTCCTTAACCAGTTTGCCGACGACCTGACCTTTTTTCAGGTTAACGATCGCGCGTTTTGCGTGGAGCCATTGACGTCCCATGAAGTGAGAGTGCGGGGCGGTCGCCGGTGGGCAACGCCGAAGTGCAGTTCAGTGCTTGCAGTTGCTGGTGTGACAGAGCCAGCACATGAGCAGCACAATGATCGTGAAAATTCCGATGAGAATCATGAGACCAACCGAGGGGTAAAGGGGTAAGAAAGCAGAACGATCCGAAGCAGCGGCAGGCAACCGTTCGCCGAGTCGCATGGCCAGCAGAAAATTTTTGAACGGTTTTTCCTTTTGCGCCGGGCCGCCTTTGTGCGGCAATGCCGGCCTCGTGCCGCGACAGTTGCCCACCATCGTCCCGACCCCGGCTTTGCCGACGGTCGTTCATCTCGACGCCGATGCGTTCTTCGTGTCGTGCGAACTCGCGCTGAAGCCGGAGCTGCGCGGCACGAAATGCGCTGTCGGTGGGCGCGAGCGTGGCATCATCTCTTCGGCGAGCTACGAGGCGAGGGCGTGCGGCATTTACACCCCGATGCCGACTGCGCGCGCGCTGCAAGTCTGCCCCAGTTTGATCATGCTCCCGCATACGAGCGGGCTCTATTCCAAGGTGTCGCGCCAGATGTTCGATCTCTGCGAGACGCTCACACCGATCGTCCAACGCAATTCCATCGACGAGGGTTACCTCGATCTGGGCCCGTGTGGATTCACGACGGAGGTGGAGATCGAGACCCATGTGCGCCAGTTGCAGCAGCGCCTCGGCGACGAGTTGCAGATTCCGGTTTCGTTCGGTCTCGCGGCCAACAAACTCGTCGCGCAAATCGCCTCGAAGCTGCGGAAGCCGCGCGGCTTCGTCGTCGTGACACCGGGCACCGAGGAGGAATTCCTCGCACCGCTTCCGCTGGGCAAGCTCCCCGGCATCGGTGCGAAGACCGAGGCTGCGCTCGCGGCGAAACACGGTCTGAAACTCGTGCGCGACATCACTTCCCGCAACGACACCGAGCTAAAAGCGATTTTTGGTGACGGGTGGCGCGACATGCTCGCGACGGCCCGCGGTGTGGACGAGCGGCTCGTCGAGACGGAGCACGACGATGCAAAAAGCTATTCGCAGCAGGAGACGTTCAGCGCGGACATCGGAGATTTTTCCGAAATCGAACGCATCGCCAAGCGAATGGTTGACGAACTGCTCGCGAAGATTCGCGCGGATAAGAAACGCGTCCGGACGATGACCGTGAAGGTGCGTTATCCGGATTTTGTGCAGGAGGCACACGGCCGCAGTCTCGAGAACGCCACCGATCTTGAGGCGCCGTTTTACGCCCTGGTCGCGCCGCTGCTCCGGGCGGCGTGGCAGCAGCGCCGGCCATTGCGTCTCGTCAGTGTGAAATTTTCCGGCGTCGACGACGAGCCGGCGCAACTGGAGATGTTTGCGCAGTCCGACGAGAAGCGCCGACGACTGGCGGACGTGCTGGATCGGTTGAATGCGAGCCGCGGCTCGGCCGTGGTGCAGCACGGGCATCAGCTTGCCAAACGCCGCGGCGCTTCCTAATTCGCATCCTGCCAATGCCTATCTACGAATACTACTGCCAAGACAATCACACCATCTACCAGTTTTTCGCGAAGACGTTGGCGCAGGGACGAAGCACGCCGCGCTGTCCCGGCAACGCGAAATTTCGCATGAAGAAACTGGTTTCCGCCTTCGCTGTGACCAAGGGTGGGAAAAAAGACGACGCGGCCGAAGCGAAACCATCCACGACGCCGGGCGACACCGCGGAAGATGCCCGGATGGAGGCCGCGATGGGTGCGATGGAGAAGGAGTTCTCCAGCGTCGACGAAAACGATCCGCGGGCGATGGCCAAGATGATGCGCCGGATGTCCGAACTCACGGGCGAAAAAATCGACGGCGAGATGGAGGAAGTCGTGCGCAAACTGGAGGAAGGCGCCGATCCCGATTCACTCGAAGATCAACTCGGCGGCGACGCACCCGGCGAGCCGGATCCGTATGGCGATGAAATGGGAATGGGCGGTCCACCCGCCGAAGCGCCCGATCCGAAGGAGCCGCGGCACCGATTCAAGGCGCGCAAGTTGCCGCCACGGCGCGATCCGCAGCTCTACGATTACGAGTGAGCGGAGAAACCACGAAACACGCCAAAGACACGAAATGGATTTGGTTTTCGTGGGATTCGTCTGTTTCGTGATTGCCTCATGCCTTCGCCTGAATTTCTCGCCCGCATCGCAGCCGCTCAGCGCGCCGTTACGGCGCAGACCGAATTGCTGCACCGCGAATTTGGCCGCGCCGAGAGCCGTTGGAAGAGCGACGGCACGCGCGTGACCGCAGTCGATGTGGCGATCTCGGAAAATATTTTCGGCGAGTTGCGCGCTCAGTTTCCGGCGGATCAGTTTTTCAGTGAGGAGCTGGCAGAGACCGAGGCGCCGATTCCGGTGACGGCCGAATTTTCCTGGGTGCTCGATCCGATCGATGGGACGAACAACTTCGCGCTCGGCATTCCGCACTGTGCGATCGCGCTGGCGCTGTGCGTGCGGGGCGAGCCGGTTTACGGCGTGGTGTATGATTTGAGCCGGCGGACGCTCATGCGTGGCGGCCCGGGCTTCGGGGTGCGCGACGGCGAGCGCGAGGTGCGGGTGAGCACGGCGCCGTTCACGAAGGAAACACTCGTCGGTTTCCACAGCCCGTTCGACAAGTCGCTACTGCCACTGGCGAGCGGCGTGCTGTCGCAGTTCAAGATTCGCGGGCTCGGCAGCGCGACGCTTCATCTCGCCTATGTGGCGGCGGGTATTCTCGACGGGTGCGTCGACTACAACGTGAAGATTTGGGATTTGGCGGCGGCGATTCCGCTGGTGCGCGCGGTCGGCGGCGAGGTCCACTTTCTCAACGGCGAACAACTGCCGATGAAAATTTTCGATCTCAAGATGAAGCGCATCATCTACGTCGCCGGCAGTCCGGCGATGTGCGCGCAGTTGCGGCAGTTGATGCGACTCTAGACCTGGTAGGTCTTGAGCGGCACCGGATCGAGGACCTTGGACTTCGGCGCCTGGAGGGCGAGTTGTGCGGCGAACCATGCGCGTGCGTCCGGATCGCCGTGGGTCAGGACGATGCTGCGGGCGCCGGTTTGCACGGCAAACTCCAGCAGTTCTTCGCGGTCGGCGTGGCCGCTGAGTTCGAAGCGTTCGATTCGCGCCTTGATTTTTACGCGCACGTTGGCGGCCTCAAAGAGAAATTGTTCCCCGGGCTTCGCGGCGAGGAGTTGGCCACCGGGCGTTTCAGGATCGCAGTAACCGACGAAACCGATCGTGTTGCGGGCGTTTCCGAGTAGTCCGGAGGCAAGGGTGTAACTCGGCGTCTTCGCGACCATCATGCCGGAGCTGATGATGTAGAGCGCGTTTTGCTGAGGATCTTCGCCGGCGATCATTTTGCGGGGCGTCGGCTTGATTTTGAGTTCCTTGATGATGCCGCGGTTGAATTGGATGTGCTGCGTCTTCCGGCAGATTTCGTCGAAGTAGTCGGCGAGATCCATGCCGAGGCCGGAGGCGAAGATGGGGCACTCGACGAGGCGGCCGAATTTGCGGGCGTCGTGGATCACGGAGAGCACTTCCTGCATGCGACCGAGCGCGAACACCGGAATCAGAAACGAGCCGCCGCGCTGAATGGTGTCGTTGATGGAGGTGATGAGCCGGGCGAATTCGTTGGCGCGCTCCTTGCCGGGGATGCGTTCGGTCACGCCGCGGGTGGTCTCGGTGATGAGGGTGTCGAAGTGGCCGGAGGGAAATTTCGCGCCGGGGAGTGTGCGTTGGTTTTCGAAGAGGACGTCGCCGGTGATGAAGATCGCGCGATGCTTGTGGTGGAGTTCGACGCCGGCGGCGCCGGCGACATGGCCGGCCGGCCGCAGGACGATCTCGAGATCGTCCTTCGCGCTGCGGAAATGTTTCACCTGGCCGAAATTGAGGCCCGTGATGCGCTTCGCGCAGCGATCGATTTCCTCGTGGGTGAAGAGCGGATAGTCGGGGATGTTTTCATCCTCCTTCTGGCGAAGCATGACGTTGGCGGAGTTGTGGAGCATCCGCTCGATGAGCATGCGGCTCGACGTCGTCATGATGACGGGCGTGTTTGGGTGCTCGCGCATGACCACAGGCAGGCTGCCGATGTGATCGAGGTGGCAGTGCGTGATGATGATGAGATCGAGCGTGACGCCGCGGAGAGGCTTGAGGTCGGGTGTCGCGGCGCGGCCGACTTTTTTCGGGTGCAGGCCGCAATCGATCAGGATGTTCAACTCGCCGAGCTGGAGGAACAACGAATTGGCGCCGATGCCGCCATCGCGGTTCAAATCAGTGAGCTTCATGTCCGCACAAAGAGAACGATAATAGGGGTGAGAACGAGAACGAAGTTACGGCAACGTGTCAGCGGCGCGAATGGTCACATGTCGCCCGGCCCCGTTCGCGGAATGGCGAGCTCGAACGGCGGGAGGATCACGTGAATCTTGCGCCCGAGCTCATCGACGCCGTGAAAGCTGCCCTGTGCCACCGCGTCGACGCCCGTGACGTGGTAGCTGTTGTAGGAGAATTGTTCGCCCGGGGTCAGGCGCGGCGTCTCGCCGACGATCTTGTCACCTTCGATGACGAGGCGCGTGCCGTCGGCGTGAAGGACGACCCATTTGCGGCCGAGCAAGGTGATGGTGCGGTCGGAGCGATTGTTGATCGTGATGTGGTAGACGAAGGCGTGAGGTTTGTCCGGCGGCAAGCTGGCCCCGCCATGGTGATGGCAGAGTTTGTCAAGGCGCGCGGTGAGACCGGGCAATTCACGGGAGAGACTGGGCACAGGCCGAAACAGACGCCGGATTTCCGGGACAGCAAGCGGCTTTCCGCTTGCTGCACGGCGCAACGCAAAACACAAACTCGCGCCGTATGGCCAAACTCGCCCTCCTTTCTGTTTCCGACAAACGCGGTCTCGTGGAATTTGCCACTGCGCTCGTAAATGCGCACGGCTACCAGCTGCTTTCCACCGGCGGCACGGCGAAATTGCTCGCCGACCGCGGACTGCCGGTGACCGAGGTGAGCCAGCATACCGGCTTCCCCGAAATCATGGAAGGCCGGGTAAAGACATTGCATCCGAAAATCCATGGCGGCCTGCTTTGCCGACGCGACAAGCCCGACCACCTCGCGCAGGCGAAGGCGAACGCCATCGAGCTGATCGATTTGGTGGTGGTGAACCTCTACCCGTTCGAGGCCACCGTCGCGAAACCCAACGTGCACTTCGAGGAAGCGATCGAAAACATCGACATCGGCGGGCCGTCGATGCTGCGCAGCGCCGCGAAGAATCACAAAGATGTGACGGTCGTCTGCGATCCGGCGGACTACGACGCGGTGCTGGCGGCGTTCGCGGACGAAGCGCAACTCGGCGAACTGCGCCGCAAGCTCGCGCTGAAAGTTTTCGAGCGCACCGCGAGATACGACTCCGCCATCGCCAAATATCTTGAGGCGCAGGCGACAGCGCCGGATCTCGAGGCGCTCAGCGGCTTTCCGGCGACGCTTTCGCTCTCGTGGAAAAAAGCGCAGTCGCTCCGCTACGGCGAAAACCCGCACCAAAAAGCCGCGCTTTACGGCACGTTTCACGAGCACTTCTCCCAGCTCCAAGGCAAGGAACTTTCCTACAACAACATTCTGGACATTACCTCGGCGACTTATCTCATCGGCGAGTTCGAGCGCCCGACGCTGGCGATTCTGAAGCACACGAATCCCTGCGGCGTCGCGAGTGCAGACTCGCTCGAGGCCGCATGGGAAAAAGCCTATGCGACGGACAAGCAGGCGCCGTTTGGCGGCATCATCGTCGTCAACCAGACGCTCGGCGGTGAACTCGCCAAGACGATCGCGGAGATCTTTACCGAGGTGATCATCGCGCCGCGGTTCAGCGACGAGGCGCTGGCGATTTTCGGCAAAAAGAAAAACCTGCGCCTAATGATCGCCAAGGGCGGCATCGGCGCCGACGCCTTGCTGGAGATTCGCTCCGTCATCGGCGGCGTGCTCGTGCAGGATCGCGATCGGACTCTTGGGAATGTGAGCGAATTCAAGGTGGTGACGAAGCGCCAGCCGACGGCCGACGAGTGGGCGGCGATGATGTTCGGCTGGAAAGTCGGCAAGCACGTGAAGTCGAACTCCATCGTTTACTGCCGCGGCGAACAGACGCTCGGCATCGGAGCGGGCCAGATGGCGCGTGTCGACAGTTCGCGCATTGCGGTGTGGAAAGCCGGAGAGGCCAAACTCGATCTGCACGGCTCCGTCGTAGCCAGCGAGGCCTTGTTTCCCTTTGCCGACGGACTGATCGCCGCGGCCAACGCCGGCGCTGTGGCGGCGATCCAACCCGGTGGTTCGGTGCGCGATGCCGAGGTGATCGCGGCCGCGGATGCTCGTGGAATGGCGATGGTCTTCACGGCGAGTCGCCATTTTAAACATTAATCTGGTTGGCGCGGGGCGGAGTTTCGCGCCACTCTCTTTGGATGTTTGACCCCGTTGAAAAACTAAAAGAGTTCATTCGTCAGCCGAGCGTCTCGACTGACCCCAAGTTTAGCGCCGGTATGAAAGGTGCGCAGGAATTTGTCTCCGGCCTGCTCGGTTCGCTCGGGTTCAACGTTGAGGTGGCGAAGACCGAAATGCACCCGCTGATCCTCGCCAGCTACGGTAGCGATCAGTCATGGCCGCACGTCCTTATTTACGGTCACTACGACGTCCAGCCGGCTGATCCGTTGAACCTGTGGAAGACACCCGCGTTTGAACCGACGATCGTTGGCAACCGCATCTGCGGTCGTGGTGCGGCAGACAACAAGGGGCCGTTGATGACCATTATCACGGCGGTGGGCCGACTCCTGGAGGAAAATCCGAAACTACCGTTGCGGATCACTTTCCTTATCGAGGGTGAGGAGGAGATGGGCAGCCCGAGTTTTCCGAAATTTCTGGAACGCTATGCGCCGAGGTTGAAGGAGGCTGATTTCGTGTTTCTCTGCGACACGGCCCTGCCCAACGAAAACCAAGTTGTGATCACCGCGGGGTTGCGCGGTCTCGCGCTCCTCGACGTGCAGGTGACGGGAGCGAAAGGCGACTTGCATTCGGGTCTACACGGAGGCGTGCTGCGCAATCCGATCCAGGCGCTCGCCGAAATCATCGCGACGCTGCACAATCCGGACGGGCGCGTGAACGTGCCGGGCTTCTACGACGACGTGCTGGATGTGCAGCCTTGGGAACGCGACGAGTTGAAGAAACTCGGTGCGAACGAGGAGGAATATAAAAAATTTCTTGGCATCGAGGCGTTCTACACGACACCGGGATTCACTCCGTTCGAGGCCCTGCGTTTTCAGCCGACGCTGGAGTTCAACGGCATCGGCGGCGGCTACCAAGGCGAGGGCACGAAGACCGTGATTCCGAGCAAGGCGTTCGCGAAGATTTCCTGCCGCCTCGTGCCGAATCAGTCGCCGGACAAAATCAAACAGCTCGTCATGGACGCAATCCGCGCCCGCGCCCCGAAGGACGTGAAGATCGAGTTCGTCGATCAGCACAAGGGCGAGCCGTATATCGTCGTGCCACCGGGTCGCTCCAACACACCGCCCGATCAGTCGCCGGTGCTGGCGCGGGCGTTTCGCGCCACCGATCAGGCCGTGACGGAAGTGTGGGGACGGCCGCCGCTGTATTTGCGCGAAGGCGGCAGCGTGCCGATCATCGCCGAGATCAAGCGGGTGACGGGGCTCGATTCGGTTATGATGGGGCTCTTCCTGCCGGAGGATAATCTGCACGCGCCGAACGAGAGCTTTAATCTCGATGTGATGAACAAAGGCATCGAGACAATCCGGCGGATGCTGCTCGCGGTCGCCAAAAAGTAAGGTCGGGCCGCTGGGCGCGCCGCGAGTTTCGCGCGCTCAGGCCTTTTTCACGAAACAGGCTTTGAGCGCCATCCCGACGCCCTCGATCTTGCAGTCAATCTCGTGATCGCCGTCCACCAGTCGGATATTCTTCGCCTTGGTGCCACCTTTCAACACTCCCGAGCCACCGCGCAGTTTCAAATCCTTGATCAAAGCGACCGTGTCGCCGTCGGCCAGCACGTTGCCATGCGCGTCCTTCACGATCCGCGCGGCTTCGGGGGCGGTTTCCTTCGGCCATTCATGGCCGCACGTGGCGCACTCCCATTTGTCGGGGTGGCTGAGGATATCATCAAGGGTGCAAGCGGGGCAGCCGAGTTTGGTCATCGTGAAAAGTGAAACGGTCAAACTGCCCGGCGCCAACTGCGGTGGGCAAGCCCTAATGTTTCCGGTGGGCTCCGGGGTCGCTGCCCTCATCCGCTCGCGCGATTCTTGGCTCCCAGCACGGTCTCGATGCTGCCGAGAATTTCCATGCGGCCGTCTTTGTTTTTGGCCGAGCTGAGGAAAACTTCCGGCAGCTCGCTCCGCCACTCGGCGATCTTCGCCTTGAACAAGTCAATGTTGGCCAGCGAACGCGTGACGGATTGCTTGTCGGCCTTCGTGAAAATCAGCGCATACGGTGCGCGACAGCATCCGAGCCACTGCACAAACTCGAGGTCGATCGCCTGCGGCGGCAGCCGCGAATCGATGAGGACGAACACACGCGCGAGATTGCGCCGCTCCTCGAGAAACTCCGTGACCGCGGCGTTGAACGCCGTGCGCTCCGTCTTGCGAACGTGCGCGTAGCCATAGCCCGGCAAATCGACGAGGCTCCAGCGGCCGTTGATCACATAAAAATTGATCAATCGGGTCTTGCCAGGCAGGTCGGAAACTTTCGCTAGTTCCCGGCGTCCGGTGAGCAGGTTGATCAGAGACGACTTGCCGACATTGGACCGACCGATGAACGCGAACTCCGGCAACGCCCACGCGGGGCACGCCTCCAGATCGGGTGCGCTTAGCTCGAATTCGGCAGATTGGATTTTCATGCGGTAGCGCCGACGCTAGCCGGGCGCGGTCTCCCACGCGAGCTTCCTCGCCACTCAGCGCCAGGGCCGAAACCGCCGCGATTCGAGACTCGGATTGTCGGGCTTGTTCATGCTGGCGGCCGCCTCGCGAAGTTTGTCTTTCTTGCTCTTGCGCCGGCCCTTCACGCCACCGGTGGAAAGAGCCGGCGCGTCCGTGACGACAGGCTCAAATCCAGCGATTTGCTCGCGCGGGAGTTCGAGGCGATGGCGTTTTTCGATCAAACGGAAATGCGCGTGCGTTTCGGCACTGACGAAACTGATCGCCACGCCCGTCTCGCCGGCGCGAGCTGTGCGGCCGATGCGATGCGTGTAATCCACGGCCGAGCGCGGCAAATCGTAGTTTACCACAACCGGGAGCCGGGCGATGTCGATCCCGCGCGCGGCGAGATCCGTGGCGAGCAGCACCTGCACTTTGCCGGCTTTGAAGTCCGCGAGGGCCGCGGTGCGCGCGCCCTGGCTGAGCTCGCCATGCAGCGCGGCGGCGGTGAGACCGGCCTTGCGGAGTTTTTCCGCGACGTGCTCGGTGGCGTATTTTGTGGCTACAAACACCAGCACTCTCGGCCACGCGTTCTCCTGCACGAGATGACGGAGGAGTTGCGTGCGGCGCGGCGCATCGACCTCGATGACGCGTTGTTGTATGTCCGGAGCGGTCGCAGGCGCCGCCGCCACCTCCACCCGGATCGGATCGCGCAGCAGAGCGGTGGCGAGCGCCTGCACGCTCGCGGGAAACGTCGCCGAGAACAGCAGGCTCTGCCGGCGCGCCGGCAGGAGCGCGACGATCCGGTTGAGTTCGGCACTGAACCCGAGATCGAGCAACCGATCGGCTTCATCGAGCACGAGGATAGACATGGCGGAGAGCGACAGGGCGTTGTGGTCGAGCAAATCGAGCAGCCGGCCGGGCGTGGCGATGAGGATGTCGGCGCCGCCGCCGAGCGCCATCATTTGCGGATTGATCGAGACGCCGCCATACACGACCAAGGTTTTGGGCGGTGCGGGAAAATAACGGGCGTAGCGCCGGATGGCTTCGCCGATTTGCGCGGCAAGTTCACGCGTCGGCACCAAGATCAGCGCGCGGACGATTCTACCGTGAGGACGGCTGCGCGCACTCAGCAATTCGAGCATAGGCAGCGCAAATGCCGCGGTCTTGCCAGAGCCTGTTTGCGCCGAAGCCCAGACATCGCCCCCGCGCAAGATGGCGGGAATCGCGCCGGTCTGGATGGGCGTGGGCGCGGCATAGTCGCGTTCGGCCACAGCTCGCAACAGTGGCACGGACAGGCCGAGAGATGTAAACGACATGAGCGAAGAGCGGGGCGCGTCAGCCCAGTTGCACGAGGAGCGTTTGATCGCCGAGCGTCACCCGATCGCCGGCGGCGAGCTTTTTGCGTTTCTGGGTCTCGACTGTGCCGTTGAGCCGCACGCGGCCCTCGCTGATCAACTGCTTGGCTGCGCCGCCGCTGTCGGCCAACCCGCCGAATTTCATGAACTGACAGAGTTCTATGGGAATCTCCCGCACGAGAACCTGGCGGGCGTTAGATGAAGCGTTGGGCATCGGAGCCGGATTAGCGGGGAGGGGACAACGAGTCCACCTTCACTTTCTGCAATCGAAAACCGCGCTACCGCCGCAGCAGAGCATCCGGCCTTGATGATCGGAGTCGGGTGCGCCACGGTTTCTCACCCCATGAATACATCAACGCCATCATCTGGATTTCTTAGTCGTCGGGATTTTATCGCGCGCGCCGGTCTGATCGCCGCCGCCGCCGGGCTCGCGCCCAGTGCGCTGCGCGCCGCCGACGCTCCGGCTGCGACCACCATGAAGCCCGCCGTGGCCAAGCACTATGACATTGGCATCTTGGAAAAATGGTTTTTCGACGGCGGCAACGGCGGCCCGCTGAAATACACGCCCGATGAGATGGCGCAGACGCTCGACGAAATCGGCCTCGACCTCGAACTCACGTTGCGCAAACAGGGACACATTTCACCGGAGAAAGCGCCCGACGAACTCCCGGTGATGGCCGCCGCCCTCGCGAAAAAAAACCGCCGCATCCTGTGGGTGGCGATGGACACCGTCCGCCCCGACGAGCCGCACTGGGAGAAAGCGCTCCGCACCGCGAAGCAACTAGGCGTGCCGCAATACCGGCACCGCGGTTTCCAATACAGACCGGGCTCGCCGCTCAAGGCGCAGATCGCGAATTTCCACAGTATGGCAAAGGAGTTTGCCGCCGCGAACAAGGAGATCGGCATTCAGGCGGTTTACCAAATCCACGCGGGCCGTCAGATGGCGGGCAGCGCCGCCTGGGATCTCGATCTCATCCTCGGCGACATCGACCCGAAGGATTTCGGCGTGGCCTTCGATGTGCAGCACGTGATGGTGGAGCAAACCATGTCGTGGCCCAATGCCGTGGAAGTGCTGGCTCCGCGCACCGTGGCCCTGTGCGTGAAGAGCTTTAAGTTTGAAGGCGAACAGCAGATCGAAGTGCCGCTCGGTGAGGGTCGCGTGAAAAAGGCGATCGTCGATCAGGTGATCGCGGCGCACGGCGGGCCGCTGCCGATCTGCATCCACATCGAGCATTTCATGGGAACTGCGGGCAAGCTCGCGCCCGTGCCGTTCGCGCAACGCGCCGCGATCGTCGAGGCGTTTCGTGCCGATGCCCGGGTGCTACGCAGTTGGCTTGGTCTGGCGCCGGTCTGACCCGGTTGCCGATAAACTCGGCGGTCACTTTCATCGCGATGAACGACACCGCCATGAATCCAGGTTGGAGCCGCCGCACTTTTTTGAAAAATGCGGCGCTGCTCCCGTTGGCGGGATTGGTGGCCAAGGCGGCGGAATCGGCTGCGCCGACGATTGATTCTCACGTCCATGTGTGGACCCACGATCCGCGTTTCCAGTGGGCGCCCGAAACGAAAAGTCCCCCGGATCGGGAGGCGACTGCGGAACAGTTGCTGGCCCTGATGAAGGCGAACGGCGTGAGCCGGACGGTCATCATTCAGGTCATCCATTATCGTTGGGACAATCGGTATGCGGCGGACGTCCTGAAGCGGTATCCCCAGTTTTTCCGCGGCGTGGCACGAGTGAATCCGCAAGATCCGGACGCACCTGATCACCTCTCGCGGTTGACAGAGAACGATGGCTTTCGGGGTGTGCGGCTCAGTCCCGCGGCCGATGCGTCGGGCGATTGGATTCGCGGTCCGCTGATGGAGCCGCTGTGGCGGCGGTGCCGCGACCTCCAGGTGCCGATGACCATCCTCGCGCCGATCGGGCGAATGCCGGATGTGATGTGGTGGGTGGATCGGTTTCCGGAGTTGACGGTGGTGATCGATCACATGGCGGATTGTCCGCTCAACCAGCCGGCGGAGCTGGAAAAATTGCTGGCGCTGCGGCGCTTCCCGCGGGTGCATGTGAAAATTTCCCATGCGTGGTCGCTGTCGGCGCAGGCGTTTCCCTACTTGGACGCACAGAAGCAGATCCGGCGGATCTACGACGCGTTCGGTCCGCAGCGGCTGATGGCGGGGACGGATTGGCCGTTGGTGGAAAAATACTGCACCTACGCCGAGGCGATCGATCTGGCGCGCGCGCGAATCGCGTTTCTCAACGCGGACGACCGGCGCTGGATCTGCGGGCTGACGGCCGAAAAAGTTTGGTTTGCGAACGGCGGCTAGTCGAAGGCTGCGAGAAACTTGATCACGTTGGCGACATGATCGTCGACGGTGACGCCGAGGTGTTCGCAGCCTTTGACGATCGTGGCGCGGTCCACTTTGGCGGCGAAGGCGGTATCCTTGATCTTCTTTTTGATCGAACTGACCTTCATCTCGCCGAAGCGCACCGGGTTCATTTTCCGATAGGCGTAAAAGATGCCGCAGAGTTCGTCGGTGGCGAGGAGCGCGGCGGCGAGTTTCGTGCGCGGGAGAGTCGTGCAGCCGTTGTAGCCGTAGGCGTGGGCTTCGACGGCGTGAATGAGGTCCTCGGGATAATTCCACTCGGCGAACCAGCGCAGCGAGTCGCGCGGATGGGTTTCGGGGTGTTGCTCGAAATCGATGTCGTGCAACAGGCCGGTGATGAACCAGAGATGCGAGTCGGCCTGAAAAAGCAAAGCGTAGCCCTCCAGCGCGGTCGCGACCATCCGGGCATGATAGCGCTGGTAGTCGTCGGCGACGTGTGATTCGAGGAGTTGGCGGGCTTCGTCTTTGGTCGGGAGAGGCATGTTGAAAATTTCGATCGATGAAACCTAGCGGGCGAGCGGCAAGGTAAATGAAAACGTCGCGCCTTGGCCCGGCACACTCGTCGCCCAGATCCGGCCGCCGTGATCTTCGGCGATGCGGCGACAAATGGTGAGGCCGAGGCCGGTGCCGTGCGGTTTGCCAAACGTCGCAAACGGTTTGAAGAGCGAATCGGCGATCTCCGGGGGGATGCCCTGACCGGTGTCCTGGACCTCGACGTGAAGTTCGCCGGCGACTTTTTTGAAGCGCAACGTGATTTGCCCTCCGTCTTTCATTTCGTCCGCGGCATTGCCCAAAAGATTGTGCAGCAGGCGTGAAAGACGCTGGGGTTCGATTCGCACCGGCACGCTGGGCGGCGGAGTTTCCAGCACGAGTTTCACGCCCCGGTGGGCGAGTTCATCGGTTGCTTCCTGCGCGAAGGAATTTAGGTAGGAAGCAAATTTCAGCCGCCTCAATTTCGGCTGCTGATCGTCTGACCGGGTGTAATCGATCAGCTCTTGCAGCATCGTTTTCATCCGCTCCGTCTGCCGCGAAACCATGGTGCGCAATTCGCGGCGTTGCGACAACCGGCTGCCCGGACTGCACGCCAGATCGGTCGCGAGCCCAATCACGGCCAGTGGCGCCTTGAAGTCGTGCACGATGGTGGTCGCGAAACGGCCGATGACAGCGAGGCGCTCGGCCTGCATAATTTCCTCGACGTATTTTTGGTTCAGGTTGCGCATCCGCGCACTGAACTCGCGGATGATGCTCAGGGCCATTTCGGGCCGACGTTCCAACAGACTCAGCAACCGGCGCCGAGTGACAAACAGGGTCTTGGTATAAATTTCCGCCGTCGCGGTCGCGGAGCGCAGAGCGTCATCAACCACCGCCATCTCGCCAAAGAAATCGCCGGGGCCGATAGTCGCGAGCACACGCGATTCCTTCGGTCCGATCGCGGCTGAAATCTGCACCCGGCCGGAGACGACGATATAGAAACCGTCGCCGGGCTCACCGGCAGAAAAGACGACTTGTCCCGGCGCAAACGCGCGAAGCTTCGCTCCGGGCTCGAAGGCCCTCAGATTGGCATTGAGCACACCGATGGGCTTCTTGGTTTTGGGGGACGCCATGGCCGCGTTACTCTTGGTGGCGAGGCGACGAGCGCAAAGGGAAACGGTTTAAGTTTGAAAACGGCCGGCGGTCTTCGGCGCAGGTTTGTGCCGCTATTTTGGCGGAGCGAGCGAAGCGACGTAGGCGGCGATGGCGACAAGGTCGTCGCCGGTCAGAGGGGTGACGATCGGTAACATCGTAAGGGAGAGCGGACTTTTGCGCGTGCCTTGCTGCATGTCGTAGAGTTGGCGCACTAGGTAGCTCGGCGACCGTCCGGCGATGCCCGGAACCTCGGCCAGACCTTTCAAATCCGGGCCGTGACAGGTGCCGCACGCGACGGTTTTTCCGGGTACAGGTTCTCCGTTGCGGACGGTCGCGCCGCCGGTCGTGACCAAGATTTCACCTCTCCGCACGCTGCCGAAGGGGACGAACGCGATGAAGCCCGAGTGCGGGTGGCGCAGCAGCTCGGTCGCGTCGACATCCTCGGGCACTTCAATAATGCGGCCAGCGAGGAGTTCGGTGCGCTCCGTTTCTATGGGGAGAAACATATTGCTCACGATGCGGGTGCGCGGCACCCGGTCGGTCTCGACGACGCGAATCCACGGCGTCCACGGCATCGCGCCGAAATATTCCGCTGCCGTCTTGATTTCTTCGTCGGTCATCGCCTTCGCGAGCGCAATCATGAGGAGCGTGTTGGCCTTGCGGGGCTCAACCGAACTGCGCAGGCCGTTTCGCATGTCCTGCATCTGCCGGATGAAATATGGCACCGGCAGGCCCGAGACGGGCGCATTTTCCGGGCGCCCTTTGCCGTTCGGCATGTGGCAAAACGCGCAGCCGTAGCCGTTCGCGCCCAAGCTGGCCGGGCCGTGTCGCATGAGCGGTGTGAGCGCTGGATGATCGCCGGGAAACCAGTCCACGACGTCGTTACCATTGCGAATCTCCAGCAGCGAAAATGCGCCCGTGCTGCCCTCGATTTTCCGCTTCCGCATCTGTTCGCCCACATCTTCATTCTTGCGCAAGGATCGGCTCGGACCCGCTGGCATGACCGCTTTCTCACCCGGCTTGGCCGGCGTGACAAAACCGTAGGCCCACAGCGGCACCTCGGGCCTCGCCGCGCGCTTCACCACGAACGTCGCCAGCGCCGCAGTCATCGTCACTCCGCCGATCGCGCCGACAACCAAGTGGGGGAACTTCATCGGGCTTTCAGGAGGTGAGCGCGGCGCGATCGGGAGCGAAGGGATGTTTTCATGAAATCGGTATGGATGATAGCCGCCGTTCCGCAGTCGGGTGCGATGGCATGCACAGCAATACGCGAATCAGCTCGCCCGCTTCAATCGTTTCTCGATATCGCGCTGCGTCGTTCCGCTCGCGTCGAACTCTTTTAGTTTTGTGACCATTTCAGTGGCGTGCGCGGTGTCCTTCGCGCCGGTCAACACCTCGATGAAGTCCAGCAATTGAGTGACGGCCAAATCATGAGTCGGGTCGTCTTCTTCGGCATTTTTCGGCACACGCGCGATTTGAGCGTCGGCGGTGCGCGCCATCGCTTCAAATGACATCGTGCTGGCGGCGTCTGCGTAACGCCGTTTACCGAGGAGCGCAGTAAATCCCGGCAAACCGAAACCGCGCCGCCGCGGATCGCCCGCGGGCAATTTGTCGAACGTCTTGATCAGGCGGCTCTCTTCACCCAGCGCATCGCACCACGCGCTGAACTCCACCGCGGCGGAATCGTCGCCGCCGGCGAGCAGGCGCTTCTCTGCATCGGCTCGCCATTTGATCATAGCTTCCTCGGCGGGACCGTAGCTCTTCGAGAGGCGTTTGATCATGCCGACCAGAATCGTCGTCCGTAAATTTTTTAGCCGGGGAACCGCGACCATGCCTTCGTCGTAGCACCAGCGGAATTCTTTCATGGCTTGCGGTCCGTAGCCACCCGCGGCGAATTCCTGTCCTTTACCGAGACGTTCCTGCACCATGGCTTCGGTGATTTCCGGAGCCGCCGCTCGAGCGACCGTTAGGCCGAGCAATGACAACACAATGAACAGAAACAGGGGCGGGGTCGGCCTTTTCATCGGGCGAACAATGCGCACCTCGCTCAGCGCGGGAAGTCAAAAGTATCACCCATTGCATTCGGGCGCGCTTTTCTATCCCCGTGCGGCACGTTGCCGGCCCGACAAATCGTGTTTGCCACGGAAATTTTGGTGCGCAGATTGCGCCCGGTGACTGCTTTCGGAATTATCCCTTCGGCTCTTCCCACTTTTCCGCCATGAAAGCATCGCCGCATTCCTTTCGTTTACCCATGGACCGCCGCGCTTTCATCAAGGTTAGCGCGCTCGCCGGTGGCGGACTTCTGGTCGGCACTTACCTGCGTTTCGGAGATTCCCCGGCGCTCGCCGAAACCGCACCCGTTGGTGCGACGAACTTTGTCCCGAACGCGTTCATCAGCATCGCGCCGAACGGAGCGGTGTCGCTGATCGCGCCAAACTCCGAGATGGGTCAGGGCGCCAAGACCGCGCTCCCCATGATCGTCGCTGAGGAACTCGATGTCCCGTGGGATCAGGTTTCCATCACTCAAGGCGATTTGAATCCGGCCTATGGTCGGCAAATGGCGGTCGGCAGTATGTCCACGCCGACCAATTTTGTTCCGCTCCGGCAGGCGGGTGCCATGGCGCGGGCGCTGTTGGTGGAGGCCGCCGCCCAGACGTGGGGCGTGCCCGCGGCCGAATGCATGACTGAAAACGGCGCGGTCCTTCATCGTGCGACCACTCGCCGCGCGACCTATGGCGAATTCGCGGCGAAGGCCGCGGCGCTCCCACCTCCGGCCAACGTCACGCTGAAAGATCCGAAAAATTTCGAACTCATCGGCACGCGTGTGCCCGGCGTAGACAACGCGAAAATCGTCACCGGGCAACCGCTCTTCGGCATCGATCAAAAACTGCCCGGCATGGTTTACGCCACCTACACGAAGTGCCCTGTGTTCGGCGGAGATTTCGTCAGCGCGAATCTCGACGAGATCAAGGCGAAGCCCGGCGTGCGTGATGCATTTGCGCTCGAAGGCATCAAGGGTTTGCCGTCCGGCGTAGCTGTTGTGGCCGACTCGACGTGGAATGCGTTCATCGCGACCAAGGCGCTGCGCGTCCAGTGGGACGAAGGCGCGGCCGTCAGTCAGGACAGCGACGAAATGGCGAAGCAGGCGGATGTCCTCGCGAAGGCCGCGCCGCCGGCGGCGCTCGCCCCCGGCGTGAAGGCGGTCGAGGCGATCTACCATTATCCGTTTCTCGCCCACGCCACGCTGGAGCCGCAGAATTGCACCGCGCTATTCAAAAATGGCGTCATGGAAATGTGGACGCCGACCCAGATTCCGGGCAGCGGCCACAACCTGGTTACCAACGGCCTCGGCATCATTGCCCCCAACGTCATCGTTCACGTCACGCGCCTGGGTGGCGGCTTCGGGCGCCGCGGCAGCAACGAATTCTCCCTCGAAGTCGCGGCCATCGCTAAAAAATTGGAGGGCACGCCAGTCAAGCTAACGTGGACGCGCGAGCAGGATTTCGCGCACGACAACTACCGCTCCAACGGCTGGCACCATTTTCACGCGGGCCTCGACGAGGCTGGCAAGGTGGTCGCGCTGCACGATTCGTTTGTGAAGATGCAAGGCGGTCCCGGCGACATGACTGGCGGCGGCTTTCCGTTCAACGCCGTTCCGGGCTCGCAGGTGAAATCCGGCAAGCTTCCCGCTGGCATTCCCACCGGTTATTGGCGCGCTCCCGGTGACAATGGCAACATCTGGGCGACCCAGTCGTTCGTGGACGAACTCGCCCACGCCGCCGGTCGCGACCCGCTCGCGTTCACCCTCGATTTGCTCGCCTCGATGCCGGCGGCCGTTGCTCCCGACGGTGGAGGCCGCGGACGCGGCGGACGCGGTGGTGGTGGATTCGACGCCGCCAAGATGACGGCCGTGCTGAAACTCGCCGCGGAAAAAGCCGGCTGGGGCCAAGCCCGGCCGCGCGGCGAAGGGCAGGGCTTCGCCATCACGCACACTAATAACGCCTACGTCGCCATCGTGGCCGAGGTGAAAGTAAGTCCGGCCGGCGAACTCGCGATTCAGAAACTCACCGCCGCCGTCGATGCCGGATTGATCATCAACCTCAGCTCGGCGGAGAGCCAGGTGCAGGGTGCTATGCTTGATGGCATCAGCGCAGCGTGGTTCCAGAAGATCACGATCAAGCGCGGCGCCGCCGCGCAGACGAACTTCAACGACTATCCGATGCTGCGCATGAACCAATCGCCGCCGGTGGTAGAAGTTCATTTCGTGAAATCCCTCGCTGCGCCCACCGGCTTGGGCGAGCCCGGCCTGCCACCGGCCGCGCCCGCCGTCTGCAACGCCATCTTCGCCGCGTCCGGCAAACGCATCCGCACGCTGCCGCTTATCAGCGAGAGTCTGAAGTGGGTTTGAAATCGCTGAGAGTTTCATACGACCTTCCGACCACCGGCCTCCGCATTTTGCCTCTGGTCACGTGTCGCGTGAGGTGCAAGTGTGCCGGCGCATGAGTCGCGTGATGTGTTACCGCTGTTACTGGCCGGCCCAGCATTGTTGGTGCGGTTCTATTACGCCTATGCCCACGCGCACCAAGTTCGTATTCCTCATGCACCCGTATGAACACAAGCGAGTGAAGGCGAACACCGGCCGGCTCACGCACCTCTGCCTGCGCGAAAGCGAACTGCACCTTGGCATCGGTTTCGACGAGCATAAGGGCGTGCAGGTCTTGATCAATGATCCAAAAAATTATCCTGTGCTCCTTTATCCGAGCCGTGAGGCAGTCGATCTGTCGACGGTGCAAAAGCAAGATCCCCAACTCTCCACCGTCCGCGCTCAACTCGAGACGCGTCGACTCGTCGTCTTCCTGCTCGATGCGACGTGGCGCAAGGTCCGGCCGATGTTGCGCCTGAGCCCCAGCCTGCAACGGCTGCCGCGCATCATGTTTTCCCACGCCGCGCCGAGCCGCTACCGCATCAAACGTCAGCCGGAACCGGGCTGTCTCTCGACACTCGAGGCCACCCACGAATTGCTGGTCGCGCTCGATCGCTCTGGGCTCGACGCCTACACTCAACCCGCGCAACTGCTCGACGTGTTCCAGCGCATGCAGGATTTTCAAATCAGCTGCGCCACCGCCAACGCGCCCCGCGGTGATCGCCGCCATGTCCGCCGGCTCCCGTCGGACCGCCCCGCCACTCCAACGCCCGTTCTCGCGCAACGCCACCGCATCTTTCCCGTGGCGGTGGCGAGTTGACCCCAAGTTTTCACTCGGAACCGCGGAGCCAGACAGAAAATTTCTGCCTCCGCGTTCTCTGCGCGTGCGCGTGAGCCACGGTTCGCCTAGCGTCGGGCGAAAAACTGCCGCACTAGCGCGACGGCCGGTAACGCCATCAAGGCCCAGGCCACGAGAAACAGCGGCCAGTTGAACGCGACCGGCAGGATCGCCTGAATCGATTCGCCGTGGCGCACCGCGTGAATCGCATCCGCCATGAAGACATAAAGCGCGAGAGCGACGCCGATGCCGCTGAGCCAGAGCGAACCCGTCGACGGCCACAGAGGCGGCCCGCCCCGCTCGTCGTGGCAAGCCAGTACGCCTCCGCCGACGATCATCAATCCCGCGATCATCACCGCCGCGAGCACCGGTCCCCACCACGGCAGCGGCAGTAGAAACAGGATGTCCCAATCGAGCAGGGAATGCGGCCAGCCGGTCAGCGGAATCAGAAACACATAATAAAAAATGTCCCAGACCCCGAACGCAGCGACGAAGTAGCCGAAGCGCGATCGCCCGGTGCGTCCGGCGAGCCAGCCGACCGTGAGCAACATCACCAGCGTAGCCGCCTCGCGCACCCATTCCGTGCCCCCGAGGGTGCCGGCGATCGGCAGCGGGTTGGGCTGATAGGGCTCCAAGCGATTAACGAGGGTCCGCAGATAGAGCACCGCCGCCGACTCGACCCACGCCATAGCCACTGCAAATCCGGCGACGACGAGGAGTCGGCGGCCCACGCCCAGCGGAAGATCGGATGATGACGGTGGCATGGCGGGCAAGCTTCCGGGGCTGATCAATCTGAATCACCGCGGGCCAAAAGCGCGGAGAGAACGAGATTACTTTGCCGTGCAGCTAAACATCCACTCGTTTCCGTACCGATCGATGAGGCTGCCCCAATAGCCGCCAAACGGCATTTCGGTCAGCTCATACTCGACCTTGCCACCCACTTTCAGGGCAGCGAACAAACGATCAGTCTCGGCCCGGCTGTCGGGCTCGAGGTAGATGGTGACATTGTTGCCGAGGATCAGCGGGCCCATCGATGTGGGGGGCGTCGTTGCCCATGATCACCATGCCGCCGAGGGTCGGGAGTGAGATGTTCATGACCATCTTGGCTTGGTCGGGCGGCAAGGGCGGCTGGCCGGGACCGGTCGGAAGGTCGCCGAAGCGCTTGATGGGACCGATGAATTCAGTGTTGAACACCGACTTGTAGAAGCGGAAAGCTTCCTCGGCTTTGCCGGCGGCGAAGTGAAACCAAATGGAGGTGCGAGCCATGGTGGATGGGTTAGCAGAGGGACAATCCGACGTCACGCAGTGTCAAGCGTCATGGCCACGGAGGAACCGGAGAGGGGCAAGTCTCGACGGTTGACGAAAGATTTGTGCGCGCCCGACCCGGCCGATTGCTGTCAAGATTCAAGACCTGCCCTCTCCGGCTGCCCGCAAGTCTGCATCGCGCGCGTCCGTTCGTTTAAGGATTGTCAGCGGTCGTGATTATCCGATCGCTCTATTTCCAATCCCATGAGCACCCAATCCTCACGATCCAAACTTCGCGTCAATTGCTTCTCCATTTCCCTCGATGGTTACGGCGCCGGCCAGCAGCAGGAACTCTCGAATCCGATGGGTGTGGGCGGCATGGCGCTGCACGAATGGGTTTTCCCCACGCGCACGTTTCAAACCCAGCATGGCGGAGGCACGGGCGGCACGACGGGCTTCGACGATGATTTCGCGGCGCGCGGAATGGCCGGCCTCGGGGCGTGGATTCTCGGCCGCAACATGTTTGGCCCGATCCGTGGCGAGTGGCCGGACGATCAATGGAAAGGTTGGTGGGGCGACAATCCTCCCTACCACGCGCCGGTGTTTGTCCTCACGCACCATCCACGCGCCCCGCTCGTGATGGCGGGCGGCACCACGTTTCACTTTGTGATCGATGGCATCCACGCGGCGCTGAACCGCGCCCGCGAAGCCGCCCAAGGGAAAGACATTCGAGTCGGCGGTGGGGTCGCGACGCTGCGCCAATACCTGCAGGCGGGGTTGATCGACGAGCTGCATCTGGCCATCTCGCCGGTTTTGCTCGGCCAGGGAGAGAATCTGTTCGCCGGACTCGATCTGCCCAAGCTCGGCTACCAGCGCACCGAGCACGTGCCCTCGGCCAGCGCGACGCATGTCGTGTTCACGAAACGCGCGTCGTAGTTCACGCGGCGAAGAAGAAGTCTCACGCTGTGGCGCGGAGAGAATTCTGCGGAGTTGGTGCGACCCACGCATATTCGCCACGAGCGCCGGTCAGTTGAGCAAACGTGATCCCTTCGGGGCTTGCTCGAGCGAACCACACCGGAAAGTGGCCGGGATTTGACGCTGCGTGGGGCCGTCCGCAATCTCCGGCAATGCCCCCGATTACCGCGAACGACGCCTTGTCTCGACGCACGTTTCTCCAGCGCACCGCCGCCCTTTCGGTCCTCGCGTCGGCCGGTTGTGCCGGGATTTCTACCCATACCTCGAGCGCCGGGCCGCTAATCAAACCGACGCGGCTCGCGAGCGGAGCCACCGTCGGGATCATCGCGCCCGCCAGCGGCGTGAAGCCCAACACCTTTGACCATGCCGTCGCCGCCATCGAGGGACTCGGTTTTCGCACGAAGATCGCGCCCTTTGCGCGCGGCAACGGCGAACTGTATTCCGGCACCGAAGCCGAACGGCTGGCCGATTTGCATGGGGCCTTCAGCGATCCGGAAATCGACGCCATCTGGTGCGTGCGCGGCGGCATCGGCGTGCAACGGCTGCTGCCGAACGTCGATTTCGAGCTGATCCAGCGAAATCCCAAGGCCCTGATTGGATTCTCGGACATTACCGCGTTGCACGTCGCCATCCATGAACGCTGCGGCCTGGTTACCTTTCACGGCCCGGTGGGCATCTCCACTTTCTCCGACTACACCCGGCAGCACGTGCTCGAGGTGCTGACGGGCACCGCCGTTCCTCGGGCCATCGAGGTTTCGCCCTTCAACCGGCAGCAAACCGATCCAGGATTTAAATCGGAGGTCATCGCGCCGGGCCGGGCCCGCGGGCGCCTCGTGGGCGGAAACCTGACCGTGCTCACCGGCCTCATCGGTACGCCGTGGGGTCTGAGCAACGTGAATGGCGCCATCCTCTTCCTCGAGGAGGTCGAGGAGACGCCGCAGAAGATTGAGCGGATGCTCACGCAGCTTCAACAGGCCTTGGACTTCAGCAGCGTGGCCGGCGTGGCCCTGGGCGTCTTCAGCAAGTGCGTCTCGAAGCCCACCAGTCCGTCCCCGCCCGCGATCGAGATTTTGAAAAGTCATTTCGCGAAGCTCGGCGTCCCTGTGGTCTACGGTCTTTCCTTCGGCCACGTCCGCGACCACTTCACGATCCCGTTTGGCACCCTGGCCGAACTCGACGCCGACACCGCGACCCTGACATTTCTGGAAACCGGCGTGACCTAAAGTCCGTTTTTCCGGGAGGGTTGATCGACGAACTGCATCCGGCCATCTCGCCGGTTTTCCTCGGATCGGGAAAAAACCTGTTCGCCGGACTCGACCTGCCCAAGCTCGGCTATCAGCGCACCGAGCACGTGTCTTCGCCGCACGCGACGCATGTCGTGTTCCCGAAACGCGCGCCGTAGTTCACTTTACGTAGACGAAGTCTCACGCTGAGACGCGGAGAACGCGGAGAGAAGAGTGGAACGATTGGCCCGATGACGACGCACCGGGCGCCACGATGCTTGCCCCGCACGGCGAGCATTTCCTTCACGATGGTAGCCTCGTTGGCTTCGAGTTCGGCTGCCTTCGTTTGCACGGCGAGAGCTTGTGCTACTTCGACTCTTCTTCGGTCAGGGGACGTTTCCGATATTCATCGAAAAACGCGTTCATCGGCTCAGCCATCCGATCCCGGTACAGGCCCATCTTAAAGTAAAACCATCCGTTCTTCGGGTAGCCGAATTCTTCCGTGTAGGCGGTAGTGCCGTGAAAGTCGCAAACTTGTTTTCCGTTCAGCCAGACTCGCACCAAACCTCCGTCCGAACGCACGTATTTGAGGTGAAAAACGAAATCCAGCCAGCGGCCGCGAATCTCCTCGTTTGTGCGAAAGAGGGTCTGTTGCTTGCGACTGGTCTGCAGCGTGACCGACAATTCGCCACCAACGTAGCGCAACGCGACGACCGGGTTGTCCACCAGTGCGGTGCGCTTGACGTCGTATTGTTTCCACTGGGCGAGCACGAGCCGGGTGGGCACCACTTGAAAGTCTTTGGGCAGAAACAGACTGAAGGCATAGGCGAAACCGTCTTCTTCGCGCGCCACGAGATCCTTGCGTTCCATCAACTCGGCTCGCTCCGTTTCCTTGCTTTGGAGAGGATCGATTCCCTCATACTTGTCGCCTTGGTGAACAGTTACCTTGGCGGCGCCCCGTCCCACGCGGGTCACGATGGATTGAAGTTCGACGGAACCGGGTGCGAACCGTTCCGTATCCCATACTTTGCTCAGCGTGCTTCCCTCGAAGTCGTCGTAGACTTCCCGGTTCGACGCCGCCTGAGCGGTCGAACCCATGAGGAGTGCAACCAGAAGTGGAATGCTCCGACCAGTCGGGCGGATCATCGGAAGCGCTTTTAAAGCGTCGCGAGAATGTCGTTCAGTGTTTTGCTGGGGCGCAGCGCGGCGGAAGCCTTCGCATCGTCGGGCTGGTAATAGCCGCCGATGTCGGCGGGCTTGCCTTGGACGGCGATCATTTCGGCGACGATTTGCTTTTCGGCGGCGGTAAGTTTTTCCGCGATGGGGGTAAAGAGAGTTGAGAGTTGAGCGTCAGTAGTCTGTTTCGCCAGGGCCTGGGCCCAGTAGAGACAGAGGTAGAAATGGCTGCCGCGGTTGTCGATGCCGGCGCCGACTTTGCGGGCGGGGCTCTTGTCGTTCTCCAGGAACTTGCCATTGGCTTCATCCAACGTCTCGGCGAGGACTTTGGCCTTCGCGTGGTTTTGAGTGATTCCGAGGTGCTCGAAGCTCGCGGCGAGCGCGAAGAATTCGCCGAGGCTGTCCCAGCGGAGAAAGTTTTCCTCGGTGAATTGCTGCACGTGTTTCGGCGCGGAGCCGCCGGCGCCGGTTTCAAAAAGGCCGCCGCCGGCCATGAGCGGGACGATCGAGAGCATCTTCGCGCTGGTGCCGACTTCGAGAATTGGGAAGAGGTCGGTGAGGTAATCGCGGAGGACGTTGCCGGTGACACCGATGGTGTCCTGCCCGGCCTTGAGGCGGTCGAGGGTGGCGAGACACGCGGCGGCGGGCGGGAGAATCTTGATGTCGAGGCCGGCGGTGTCGTGCTGCGCGAGGTAAGTTTTCACCTTGGCGATGATTTGGGAGTCGTGGGCGCGCTTCTCGTCGAGCCAGAAGATGGCGGGGGTGTTGGAGAGGCGCGCGCGCTTCACGGCGAGTTTCACCCAGTCCTGAATCGGGGCGTCTTTCGCCTGGCACGCGCGCCAGATGTCGCCGGCTTCGACGGCGTGCTCGAGGAGGACTTTGCCGGTGTCGTCGACGACGCGGATAGTGCCGTTGCCGGGAGCCTGGAAGGTTTTGTTGTGCGAGCCGTATTCCTCGGCGGCCTGCGCCATGAGGCCGACGTTGGGGACCGTGCCCATGGTCTTCGGATCGAAGGCCCCGTGCTTTTTGCAGAAGTCGATTACGGTCGCATAGACGCCGGCGTAGCAGCTGTCGGGGATGACGCAAAGGGTGTCCTGCGCCTTGCCGGCGGCGTTCCACATCTGGCCGGAGGTGCGGATCATCGCGGGCATGGAGGCGTCGACGATGACGTCGCTGGGGACATGGAGATTCGTGATGCCCTTGTCAGAGTTGACCATCGCAACGGCGGGTCGCGCGGCGAAGACGGTGGCGATGTCGGCCTCGATCGCGGCTTTCTGGTCGGCGGGGAGTTTGTCGAGTTTGCCGAGAAGATCGCCGAAGCCGTTATTGAGATCGACGCCGAGCGAGGCGAGGGCGGCAGCGTGTTTCGTGAAGAGATCCTTGAAAAACACGCGGACGCAGAGGCCGAACATGATTGGGTCGGAGACCTTCATCATCGTGGCCTTGAGGTGGAGCGAGAAGAGGACGCCGTCCTTCTTGGCCTTCATGATTTGCTGCGCGTAGAAGGCGCCGAGGGCCTTCTTGCTCATGAAGGTGGCGTCGAAGATTTCGCCGGCCTTCAGCGGAGTCTTTTCCTTGAGGACGATCGTCTGCGCGGCTTTCGCAACGGCTTCGGGCGAGGCGCCGGCGGGCGCGGGAGCTGGCACGAATTCGATGCGAACAGTGGTCGCGGCGGGGACGGTGACGGATTTCTCGTTCGAGAAGAAATCATCGTGGCCCATCGTGGCAACGGAGGTCTTCGAGGTCGGCGACCACGCGCCCATGGAGTGCGGGTGCTTCTTGGCGTATTCCTTGACGGCCTTCGGGGCGCGGCGGTCAGAGTTGCCCTCGCGGAGGACTGGATTCACCGCGGAACCGAGGACCTTTGAGTAGCGAGCCTTCGCATCTTTCTCGGCGTCGGTGGTGGCGACCTCGGGGAAATCGGGGAGCGCGTAGCCCTTGGCCTGAAGTTCGGCGATAGCGGCCTTCAACTGCGGGATTGAGGCGGAGACATTGGGGAGTTTGATGATGTTGGCCTCAGGCTTGAGCGTGAGAGCACCGAGTTCACCAAGTGTGTCGGGCACTCGCTGGCTGGTCGGCAACAGATCGGAGAAATTGGCGAGGATGCGCGCGGCGACGGAGATGTCGCGGGATTCGACCGAAATGCCCGAGTGTTTCGTGAACGCCTGGATGATCGGCAGGAGCGAATAGGTGGCGAGCGCGGGCGCTTCGTCGGTCTTGGTGTAGATGATGATGGGATTCGCGGACATGGTGGTAAAACGAGGGAGGTTTGGAGCGTGCCATCAAAGACGTCGAATCCAGCCGGTCAAAGGCTTTTGCGCCGCAATTCTTGCGGTAACCGCCGCAATCGCTGCTGCGAGGAGCGAGGGCGCGGCGCGATCAATCGTGCGACCGTAGCCAGTGTCACTTCGCTTCGCCGATGATAGTGAGCGGACCGATCTCGACTTTCCCTTCGCGAGGTGGGGGCGTGACGGTTTCGACTTGGTCGGTCGTGCGCCCAACGAAGTTCACGGCGGTTATACTCATTTTCTCGAGCGCGCCGGAAAAGTTGTTGCCGGGTGAGCCCATGTTGAGGTGCAGCGTCCAGACTGCCCTCCGGTTTTCCCCAAGTGGTGTCGGCTGGTGGAGATCATACGCCTTGAGCACGATAAAATAGCGCTCCTCGCGGAGGTCGTGTCGCAGCGTATATTCGTCCGCCGTGGTGCCGAGGCCCTGGCTAAACTGGCGAAGCGCGCGGGTGTAGCCGAGCAACTGGGCGGCATTTGCGGCGGTCTGTTCGATGGAGATTTGGTCGGTGAGCTGCGAGAGGGCGTCAAACGCGCGCGCTTGGCCGCCTTCGTCGGCCCGTTCCGCCATCAGACCCGCAGCGACATCGTGCGTCGCGGCGGCCTGTTCGATTTTCGCTTGTCGGATGCCGTCGACGACTGAGGTGTCGAGCGTGGGCGACGTGCGGGCCGTCAACTCCAGCATCGAGGTTTGCGGCGACGTCGTGCCCCAATGGACCACGATGAGAAGATCCGCCTCCTTTGGGTTCTTGGCGGGAAGATATTCGCGGCGACCGAGCTCGGGCGCAAAAATTTCGGCGATGTGGCGAAACGACATTCGCTCGATGGATTTGTCCACCGACAAGCCATCGAAGTAATGACCCTGCATCACCACGTAGGTCTCTCGCTTTGGCTTTTCACCACTGAATTTCTGGCGAGTATATTCGGGATCAGCAGTGGCTACCACTACGACCTTGGAGTCGGCCAGACAGCGTGTGGCGGCCGGCAGGCAGGTCACGGCGAGCATGGCGACAAGGGTTAGAGGCGGGGATCTCGTCACGGAAAAGCTCATTATCGCGGCGAGCGAACGATGGTGTCAAAAGCCAAACCCAGGGCAGCGCGGCGCCACTTGATTTGGCGGGAAAAACGTGGCGGCAAACCAGTTTGAATGGTCGGGCTCCTCCGCAAAACCGGACGGTCCGCTGTTTTAGCGACAAATCATTTTGCTTTCATTGCGGTGCTTGGTCCGATGAGGGGATGCGTCACCTCAGCATTCTTTTGTCGGCTGGTCTCCTCGCTTGGTGCGGTAACGTGCTTGCCGCGGAACCGCGTTACTCGCCGCCGGCGTCGCCGCGCGCCATGTTCAATTTCAACCCAGGCTGGAAGTTCGCCTTCGGCGATGCGGCCGGCGCCGATCAGCCGGCATTCGACGACGCCACCTGGGCGAGCGTCAGTCTCCCGCACACGTGGAACGAGACCGACTCTTACCGCGCCTACATCAGCCACAGCGGCGGCGACCAGACGGAAAAATTCGGCGTCGGCTGGTATCGGAAGCACTTCAAGCTCCCCGCGAGCGCCGCCGGCCAGAAAGTTTTCCTTCAATTCGATGGGATGCGCCAGGCCGGGCGTTTTTTCCTGAACGGACAACCGATCGGGAAATATGAAAACGGCGTGACCGCCGTCGGCCTCGACCTCACGAAGGCCGCGAAGTTTGGCGATCAGGAAAACATTCTCGCCGTGAAAGTGGACAACAGCCCGAACTACAAGGAGGAGTCCTCGGGCACGCCGTTTCAATGGAACGCGAAGGACTTCAATCCGAATTTCGGCGGGCTCAACCGCGACGCCACTCTGATCGTTGCGGGCAAAATTTATCAGACGCTGCCCCTCTACGAAAATCTCAAAACCACCGGCATCTACATTTATCCCGAGGCGATCGATTTGAAGAAGAAGACCGTGGACGTGAAGGTGGAGGCCGAGGTAGCCAACGAAACCGGCGACTACGCCTCCATCACGTTGTCCGCGGTGGTTGTGGACCGTGATGGTGTCGTGCGCGCGAAACTCGATGGCAACACCTCCGACCTAGTGGCCGGCCAGGCAGAAATTTTCACTGCGTCCGGCCCGCTAAAGGACGCCCGTTTTTGGGATGTGAACGATCCGTATCTCTATCGCGTTTTTTCGATCCTCAGCGTGAACGGCAGAGTCGTGGACGTGTGCGAGACGACGACCGGATTTCGTCAGACGGAGTTCAAGGGCGGCGCGGGCGCGGGTGGCGTGTGGTTGAACGGTCGCTTCGTCTGGCTCACCGGTTACGCGCAGCGCTCGGCGAACGACTGGGCCGGGCTCGGCGGTGCGTATCCGGACTGGATGCACGAGTTCACGCTCCAACTCCTGCGCGAGAGCAACGGCAATTACCTGCGCTGGATGCACGTCGCGCCGCAGCGCGCCGATTCCGCCGCATGCGATCGCCTCGGCATCGTGCAAGTCTGCCCGGCGGGCGACAAGGAACGCCTCGTCACGGGCCGCCAGTGGGAGCAGCGCGCCGAAGTCATGCGCGCGACGATGATTTTCTACCGCAACAGCCCGAGCACGTTTTTTTGGGAGGCGGGCAACACCATTGTGACGCCGGAGCAAATGGAGCAGATGGTAGCGCTGCGTAAGGAACTCGACCCGCACGGCGGCCGCGTGATGGGCACCCGCGACAACGATCTTGCGAACGAAAACAAGGCGCTCACGCCGATGTCAGAGTATTTCGGCGTGATGATCGGGCAGGCGCTGCAAACCGACAAAATCGCGGGCGACGACATTTTCCGCGGCTACAGCATCGCTCGTCGCGACAAGGCGCCGCTGATTGAGACGGAGGATTTTCGCGACGAAGCCGGCCGCGATGTCTGGGACGAATTCTCCCCACCGCACTTCGGCTTTAAACCCAAGAGCGGCTCGATGGGTGGCCGGCCCGTGGATACCTACCACTGGAACTCGGAGACGTTCGCGCTCGCCGGGGCGACGCGCTACGCGAGCTATGTGCGCAACCGCATCGACAACCCCGATCCTGGGCACTCGAAATGGTCGGCCTACTGCTCGATCTATTTTACGGATGAGGATGCCGACGGCCGGCAACAGGGCAGCTATGTGCTGCGCGTGAGCGGCAAGGTGGACGGCGTGCGGCTGCCGAAATCGCTCTTCTACGTTTCGCGCGTGATGCAAAACGAGCAGCCCGACCTGCACATCATCGGACACTGGAATTATCCCGCCAACACGAAGAAAACCGTCTACCTAGCGGCGTCGCACTGCGACCAGGTGGAACTGTTCGTGAACGGGAAATCCCTCGGCTCGGCGAACAAGCCGCACAAATTTGTCGATACCTTCGGTGGCAGAACCATGGGCTCGGCCGAGCTGGAGTCGGGCACGGACACGGGTTGTGTTTACGCTTTTCCAGAGGTGGTGTTCGCGCCCGGCACGATCAAGGCGGTGGCGACCAAGGGCGGCAAGATGGTCGCGCAACAGGAAATCCAAACCGCGGGTGAACCGAAGGCGATCAAGCTCACGCTCCACACCGGGCCGGCGGGCTTGCAAGCCGACGGGAGCGACGTCGCGCTGATCGACTTCGAGGTGATCGATGCGCAGGGCCGCCGCTGCCCGACGGACGAGACGCGCGTGGATTTTGCCGTCACGGGTCCAGTGGTCTGGCGTGGCGGTTTCAACGCCGCGAAACTCAACACGACGAACAATCTCTACCTCGACACCGAGTGCGGCATCAACCGCGTCGCCGTCCGCTCCACGCTGACGGCCGGCATCATCACCGTTACCGCGACGAGCGCCGGCCTCACGTCCGGGACGTTGAAAATCGAAGCGAGACCGGTCGCGATCATGTCTGGCCTCGTGCGCGTGGCATTGCCCTGATTGGCTGCCGTAGCGACCCACGCTGCTTTACCATGAACCTCCCCAGACCCACATCGTTCGTTCTGTTGGCGTTTGTGCTGCTGGCGCGCCCCGGCTTCGCGCAAATCAACACCGTCCAAACCGTCGCGCCCGGCGTTTATTTCCACGAAGGTGATCCGCGCCGCGGCCACAGTAACAACGGCTGGATAGTCTTCGACGACTTCGTGCTCGTGATCGATGCGAACTATCCTTCTGGCGCAAAAATCGTCATGCCGCAGATCGCTGCGACGACGGAGAAGCCCGTGCGTTTCGTCTTCAACACGCACCATCACGCCGACCACGCCTATGGCAACCAACTCTGGGCCGACGCCGGGGCTACGATTGTCTCGAGCACCGCCGCGCTCGCCGAGTTGAAGTCAGTCGAGACCGGCGCGTTTGGCGGCGAACCAGGTCGCTGGGAAACCTCCGCCAAGACTCGGCCTGATGTTGCCGCCACCAAACTCAAGCCGCCCGTGCTGCTGTTCCCGCGCGATCTGTTTGTGGACGACGGTCGTCATCGCGTGGAGTTGCTCTGGCTCGGTGCCGGCCACACCAAGGGCGACGCGTATGCCTGGCTGCCGAAGGAAAAAATTCTTTTCACCGGTGATGCCTGCGTGAACGGTCCGCGCAACAACGTGAACGACGGTGATCTCGGCGAATGGATCAAGACGCTCGAACTCGTGAAGCAGCTCGGCGCGGAGAAAGTCTGCCCCGGTCATGGTCCGATGGGTGGCCCGGAAATCATCGTCAACCAGCAGGTGTATCTCATCGCCTTGCGGCGGGAAGTGAAGGCGCTCATGGACGCGCACAAGACGCCGGCCCAAGTGAAGGCGGCGTTGCCCGACATCGCGGCGGCGATCAAACAAGACCCGCGGGCGGCGATCTACGCGCCGCCCAATCTCACGGCGCACGTGCAGAAAGCGTGGACCGAGTTGGGTGGCGAACCGTTGCCGAAATAGGCGCGGCCTGCGGACCGACTTGCGGTCGCCGCCTTGAACGAGCAACGTCCGCCAGCTCCCCTTTTTTCCTATGAAGAAATTCCTTCCGTTCTTCCTCCTCGCCGCCGCTAGTCTCTGCGCGCAATCGCAGAAAATCGACTTGGGTGCGCACGGCCGCATCGCGCTCTACCTCGACGACACGTGGAAATTCGACGTCGCCGATTTCGGTGACCGGCAGATGGTGACCATCGCTCCGAAGGGCGATGCCAACGCTTCTTGCGCGCTCACGATCACGTTTCCCGATCAGGATCGGCTGGATACTAAGAAACGGCTGAGCCTGCGCGTCGAGGTGAGCGGGACGGCGATCGCGGGCCAGTCCGTCGAGGGGAAGGCCATCGCGAAGGAATTTTCGCTGCAAACGGGCTATGGCTACTTCTGCAATTTCACCGACCCCGATCTCGTCGGCAAGCCGCCGGAGAAAGGGAACTTCAAAACCATCAGCGCTGGCATGATTCATCTCGCTGCGGACGTGCTGATCGAGGTCACGATTTCGGCGGACGGTTTCAGCAGCGCGCCCTACCAGCAACTTCTCGGGATGATCGAGGGTATGGAATATACGCCTGCCGCGAAACGCTAGCCGGAGCGGTTAGGACTTCGCTGCGGTCAACCAACCGCCGTTGCGCAGCCATTCTTCAAGGCGATTGGTCCAGGTCGATGGTCCGGGCAGATCCGGCCTCATGCCGAAGCCGTGCGGACCTTTCGGCCAGACGTGGAGTTCGGCGTCGACGCCGGCCTTCCGCAGCGCTTGGAAAAACATGAGGGAGTTTTCAACCGGCACAGTCTTGTCCTCCTCGGTGGCGACCAGAAACGTCGGGGACGTTTCCTTGGTGACGTGCAGTTCCAGCGACATGTGGTCAAGCGCCTCGGGTGTGGGCGTCGCGCCGAGCAGGGCTTTGCGCGAACCGGCGTGGACCAGCGGATCTTTCATCGTGATGACGGGGTATAGGAGCACGGCGAAATCGGGCCGGCCGCTGACGGCGTCGAGCGCGGCGCCGGTCTTGCCGTCGGGATCGTTGAAGAGCGTGGAGGCGCTCGCCGCGAGATGGCCGCCGGCCGAGGCGCCGAGCACGCCGATGCGTTCCGGTTTCACACCGAATTCAGTGGCGCGCGACCGCACGAGCCGAATGGCGCGGAGCACATCGCGCAACGGCGCGGGGTGGCCGTATTCCACCATGCGGTAGTGGAGCACGAAGGCGGTGACGCCAAGGGCGTTGAGCCGCGCCGCGATGAGCGAGCCTTCGTTTTCGATCGAGAGGCGGACGTAGCCGCCGCCCGGGCAAATGATCACCGCTGTGCCGACGGCCTTGTCGGCGGGAGCGGGGAAGACGGCGAAGTAGGGATGGTGGACATTGGAGGCGCGCGCGCCCTCGATTTTCTCCGGCGTGGCGTCGGCGCGCAGGCCGGGCACGCCTTCGGGCCAAATCTCGATAGTCGCGGGTTCGGCGGCGAGTCCGGCGAGGGGGAGGATTGCAGAGAGCAGAATCAATACGCGGGGTAGCTTCATCGCCGGCCACTATTGGGGGTCTAATGTGCGAATCAATTCTTCCCGTTTGATTTTGAAGTGGACGGTCCGACCGGGTGAACTGGCCGCGTCATCTCCAAACCCGCAGTATTTTCGCCATGTCCCTTTTCATCGGCATCGATTCCGGCACCCAGAGCGTCAAGGCGATCGTCCTCGATCTCGATGCGCGCAAAGTCGTCGCCGAAGCGCGCGCGCCGCACGCACTTATCCCTGGCTTGCCGGTCGGCCATATGGAGCAGCATCCGGCGGATTGGACGGCGGCGCTCGATACAGTGCTGGCCGAAGTCGCCGCGAAGACCGATCGGTTGCGGGTGCGCGGCATCGGCGTGTCGGGGCAGCAGCACGGCTTCGTGCCGCTCGATGCGCACGGCGCGGTGATCCGGCCGGCGAAACTCTGGTGCGACACGAGCACGACCGTCGAGTGTGCGATCATCACGAGAAAGCTCGGAGGCCCGAAGGCGGCGATTCGTAAGACTGGCAACCTGATCCTGCCGGGGTTCACGGCGCCGAAGATTCTCTGGCTGAAGCGGCACGAACCGGCGAACTACCGGCGGTTGCGGCACGTGTTGCTGCCGCACGACTACCTGAATTTACATCTCACGGGAAATTACTTCATGGAGTGTGGCGACGCCTCGGGCACGGCGTTGATGGACGTGCGCCGGCGTCGCTGGTCGCGCGACGCCGTCAACTCGATCGACCCCCAACTCGCGGATTGGCTTCCGGCGATTTCGCAATCGCACGAGGCGGCGGGCACGCTGCGAGCGGAACTCGCCGAGAAATTCGGATTTTCCCGCGACGTCGTCGTCAGCGCCGGCGGCGGCGACAACATGATGGGTGCTATCGGCACGGGCAACGTCGCGCCGGGCGTCGTGACGGCGAGCTTCGGCACGAGCGGCACGATCTACGCGTTTGCACGGAAACCGGTAATCGATCCGCAGGGGGAAATTGCGGCGTTTTGTTCTTCGACGAGCGGATGGTTGCCGCTGCTCTGCACGATGAATGTGACGACCGTCACCGAGCAAATCCGCGCGCTGTTCGGTCAGGATCACGCGGCGCTGGAGGCCGCGGTTGCCAGCATGCCGGCGGGCGCGGACGGTCTGGTGCTGCTGCCGTATTTTGCCGGTGAACGCACCCCCAACGTGCCGGATGGTTCTGGTGTTTTCCTCGGACTTAATAATCGCACTTTCGATTCCCCCCATTTCGCGCGGGCCGCGATGGAAGGTGTGACGATGGGTATGAACTACGGGTTGCGGCGCCTCGCGACACTCGGCGTAAAGGCGACGGAAATCCGCGTGACCGGCGGTGGTGCGAAATCCGCCGTGTGGCGCCAGCTCATGGCCGACATCTTCGGTGTGCCGGTTGTGGCGATGGCCGAGGACGAAGGCGCGGCCCTCGGCGGTGCTTTGCAGGCGGCGTGGTGTGTTGCGCTCCGCGCTGGGCGCAAAGTGCAGATTTCCGATTTCACGACCGGCACTGTCGCGGTGAACGAGGCGAGCCGGTGCGCGCCCCAAAAGGCCAACGTGGCGCGCTACCGCGAGCTGCAATCGGTGCAGGATAAAATGAGTCTGGCGCTGCGGCCGGTGTTCTCCGCCCAGCGAAAACTCGCCGGTTGATCCGCACTGCAGGAGCCGCGCGGACTATTTTACGAGCGAGTGGGGATCTCGCGTTTTATTGACTGACTGATGGCGATCCGTCGAGACCGGCGCTGAATCCTGTCGTTGCGAAGATTTCTTGGCGCGCCACTCTGTAAGAAAGATCAGCGCCTCGAATCCGCAGAATATTCCGGTGACCACCGCGCAGATCGCCTCGTGCGCGAGACGCGATGGCCATCTCATCGGCGGCTCGGTCGCAATGGATTTGGAGGAGGGAGGTTTCATGGGCGGCCTTCATCCCGGTTGACACCCGGACCACTGAAAACCGCCATTCGCCTGGTTCAAATTTCAGGCATCGTGCAAACTTGGTTGCGTGCAGCGCGCAAACGCAGTGAGACAATGCGGCATGAGTTTCCCCTCTTTGCGATGGACGTTCTCCGGGTTAGTCGGTCTGACATTATTGGCTTCATGCGCGGCGCCGCCACCGCCGCCGGCACCGACTGCGGCGAATTCCCCTGCGAGTGTCCCGATGATCGAGGCGCGTCTCGCCCGCATGACGTTGGAGCAAAAAATCGGTCAACTTATGGTCATCGGTTTCGACGGCGTGACTTACGATGCCGGGCTGCGCGAGATGGTGGAGAAGCGTCAGGTCGGTGGAGTGATTTTTTTTGCGCGCAACGTCGAGTCGCCGTCCCAAGTCGCCAACCTCACGAACGAATTTCAGGCCAGCGCCGTCAAAGCGAGCGGACTCGGTTTGCTCATCGCGATCGATCAGGAGGGCGGACGCGTTGCGCGGCTGACAGCGAACAAAGGCTTCACTGAATTTCCTGGCGCGATGGCGCTCAGCGCTACGGCGCAGGACGCCGCGGTGGCGGCGGAAAATGTCCGCCTCGCTGCACAGGCGATGGCGGCGGAGATGCGCGCGGTTGGCATCAATACCGACTTCTCCCCCGACCTCGACGTGAACAACAACCCCGCGAATCCGGTGATCGGTGTCCGCTCTTTCAGCTCCGATCCGGCGCGGGTGGCACTGCTCGGCACAGCGTTCATCGATGGTTTGCAGCGCGGCGGAGTCCTCGCATTCGGGAAACATTTTCCCGGCCACGGCGACACCGGCACCGACTCGCACTTGGAACTGCCAATCGTGAATCATCCGCGGGCGCGGCTCGACGCCGTGGAGTTCGTGCCGTTCAAAGCGGCGATCGCGGCAGGCGTGGCCGGCATCATGTCGGCGCACGTCTCGTTTCCGACGATTGACGACACGACGGGGCTGCCCGGCACGCTGTCGGCCAAGGTCCTGACTGGCCTGCTTCGCGATCAACTTCACTTCGACGGCCTCGTCGTCACCGACTCGCTGGAAATGGGTGCGCTCGGCCGCAGCGGGTTTCCCGTGCCGCGCGCCGCGGCCCGAGCGCTTCAGGCGGGCGCCGACCTGCTGCTCTTCAACAGCGGCTACAAACTCCACCAAGCCGCCATCGACCAAATCGTCGCCGATGTCCACACCGGCATCATTCCGATTGCGCGTCTCGATCAAGCCGTGCGTCGCGTGCTGCTGGCCAAGGAGCGTTATGGTTTGTTACAATCCGCACCCGCCGATCCGACGAAGGCGGCCGAGATTTGTGCGTCGCCCGCACATCGAAATCTGGCGGCCAAACTGGCCGCGGAATCGATCTCGTTGTTGCGCGATCCGGCGGCGGTCCTGCCGCTCGCGAAAGGGGCGAAGCCCGTCGTGATTGCGGTGCCGGCGGCGGCGAAGCTCGCCGAATTAATCGGCGGCATCGAAGTGCGCGTCGGCGACAATCCTGCTGAGCGTGACATCACCGCGGCGCTCGCAGCGGTGCGTGCTCATCCGGGTGCGACCGTGATCGTCACGCTTGCCGGTGCCAACGCCAGCCGGCGTCAGACCGAGCTGGCCCAGAAGGTCATCGCCGCCGGATCGCCTGTGGTGCTCGTCGCGTTGCGGGAGCCATATGATTTGCTCGCGCTGGCTGGTGAGCGTGGGGCCAGGGCGGCGCCGACTTTGGTGGCGACATATGGTTCGAATCCGCCGAGCACGTTGCCGGCACTCGCCGCCGTGCTGCGCGGCGACGCCAAACCCACCGGTCACTTGCCGGTCGAGCTGCCCGGGCTTTTGCCGCTCGGCGCGGGCTTGGTGGATTTCGCCAAACGGTAGCGTGGGGCCGCGCGCACCGCGTGAACGAGATCGGCGGCACAGCCCGTGCGGCGTTGCGGTGCGACGCGAGAAACGTCACATTGGAAGCATGAAAGAGCTGCTCTCTGACGCTTCGGCGCGCGCGATTCGTTATCTCGAAACTTTGCCGACGCGCTCCGTCGCTCCCGCGCCGAACGCGATCGCCGCACTCCGCGCCTTCGATGAACCGTTTCCCGAAGGATCGTCCGATCCGGCGGCGACGCTGCGGCTGCTCGACGAGGTGGGTTCGCCGGCGTCGATGGCGATGGCTGGGCCGCGTTTCTTTGGCTTCGTGGTCGGCGGTTCACTACCGGTCGCGCTGGGTGCAAACTGGCTCGCCGGTGCATGGGATCAAAACAGTGCGCTCTATCGAGCGACGCCGGGCACGGCGTTCATCGAACAAATCGCATTGCGGTGGCTGCTGGATGTGCTGCGACTGCCGCCTGAGTGTGCCGGGGCGTTTGTGACAGGTGCCACCGTCGCCAATCTTTGCGCGCTCGCCGCGGCGAGGCACGCGGTGCTGCAACGCGCCGGCTGGCACGTCGAGGCCGACGGCCTTTTCGGTGCGCCGCCGATCACCGTGATCGTCGGGGCGGAGGCTCATCCCTCCGTTACGAAATCGCTCGGCATCCTTGGCCTCGGCCGCTCGCGCGTCGTGAAAGTGCCGGTGGACGGGCAGGGAAGAATGCTTGCTGAAAACCTTCCCGCCATTTCCGGCCCGACGATCGTGTGCCTGCAGGCGGGCAACGTGAACACCGGCGCGTTCGATCCGGCCGGGGAGATTTGCCGGCGAGCGCACGCGGCGGGTGCGTGGGTGCACGTCGACGGGGCGTTTGGGCTGTGGGCGGCGGCGGCGCCGTCGCGCGCCAGTTACGCCGCAGGGATCGATCAGGCCGACTCGTGGGCGACCGACGCGCACAAGTGGCTCAACGTGCCCTACGATTGCGGACTCGCGTTCGTCCGAGATTCGCACGCGTTGCAAGCCGCCATGGCGATTACGGCGGAATACCTGCCGACGGAGAGCAGCTTTCGCAATCCGTCCGACTTCGTGCCCGAACTTTCGCGTCGTGCCCGCGGCGTGGAGGTGTGGGCGGCGCTCCGCTCGCTTGGCCGCGCCGGGGTGGCGGACTTGGTGGAGCGGAATTGTGCGCAGGCGCGGCGCTTCGCCGAGAAATTATCCGCCGCCGGTTTTGAGATCTTGAATGACGTCGTGCTCAACCAGGTGCTCGTCGCGTTTGGTGACGCCTGGAAAACTCAGCGCGCGATCGTGGCGATCCAAGCGGAGGGCACGTGCTGGGCCGGCATCACGGTGTGGCAGGGGCGCACGGCGATGCGCATCAGTGTGTCGTCGTGGGCCACGACCGAGGTCGACGTCGATCGCAGTGTCGAGGCGATGATTCGAGTTGCGCGGAGCTGAATTTACGGCTGCCGGCTTTTGACTGTCAGCGGACGCGCTTCGCAACGCTCGCTTTCATGCCACGTCTTTCCGTGCCAGCGTCGCGAATCTTCCGGCGACGATCCTTCGCCCCTCAGCTCCCTTTTATGAAACCCCTGGTTCCTCGTTCATTTATCATCGGTGCGCTCTCGGTCAGCGTGTGGTTTGCCGCTTCGGCGGCGGATGTTTCTGTCCGCTGGCTCGACGGCGCTCCCGGCGTCGGCACCGGAGTAAGCTTCGGCGTGCCGTGGGCGCGAGGCAGCCTACAAAAAGATCAAATTGTGGTGCTCGCCGGAGCCGTTGGAAAAGCGCTGCCCGTGCAGACGTGGCCGCTCGCTTACTGGCCCGACGGCTCGTTGAAATGGACCGGCATAGCGACAGTCGTCGGCGCGGGTGCGGCGGGGCCGTTTCAAATTCGGGCGGGCAGCGCCACGTCAAGAGATGGCGCGAAAGTAAGCGTGCAAAAAAATGCCACCACAATCGAGGTCGATACGGGGAAGTTGGTCTGCCGCGTCGGGCTTTCGGGTCCGAACCTGATCGAGTCGCTCACGATTGGTGGGCGCGAAGTCGCCCGGCAGGGCCGGCTCGTGTGCATCGATCAAAACGGGCCGGATGAAGGCATCGGCGATGGGCCGCGCCGCGATCAATCTTTGAGCAACGTCACGAAGGTAACGGTCGAGCAGTCGGGCCCGGTGCGCGCAGTGTTGAAAATCGAGGGCACGCACAAGGCGGAACGCGTACCGCGCGAGTGGTTGCCGTTCATCGTGCGACTGTATTTCTACGCCGGCGAGGAAGCGATCCGCGTGGTGCACACGATCGTTTTCGACGGTGATCAGGAGAAGGATTTCATCCGCGGCCTCGGTCTCACGTTTGCCGTGCCGATGCGCGAGCAAATCCAGAACCGCCATGTGCGGTTTTCTGGCGCGGACGGCGGCCTCTGGGCCGAACCGATCCAGGCGGGACCGGGCAACGCGACGCAGGCCGCTGGGCAGGCCATCAGCGGTGGGCGCTACTACGGCGAAGGCACCGCGGGAGACAACTACGCGATTTGGAGCGATTTCAAACTGTCGCAGCCGACGCCGGAAGGTTTCACAATCTCGAAGCGCACGAATCCGAAAAGTACCTGGATTTTCTCCGATGCCGGCCGGCGCGCGTCGGGGCTTGCGTTTGTCGGTGACGTCAGCGGCGGACTTGGCGTCGGGTTGAAAAATTTCTGGCAATCCTATCCGACCGGGCTCGAGGTGCGCGACGCAGACAAAACGACAGCGCAACTGACCGCGTGGCTGTGGTCGCCCGACGGCCCGGCGATGGACATGCGGCACTACGACACCAAGGCGCATGGCCTCAACGCCACTTACGAAGATGTGCAGTCCGGCATGAGCACGGCCTACGGAGTAGCCCGCACCAGCGAGCTGACGATTTATCCCCGCGGCGATCTTCCGGGCAAGGAGGTGATGGTCGCGATGGCGCGGGCTACGCAGACCAATCCGCTGCTCGTGCCCTCGCCGGAATATTTGCATGCGACGGGCGTGTTCGGCGTGTGGAGTGTCGTCGATCGGTCGACACTGTTGAAGGCGGCGGTGGAGGACAAACTGGAATCGGTCCTCTCGTTTTATCAGCAGCAAGTGGACGAGCGCCACTGGTATGGCTTCTGGCAGTTCGGCGATTTCATTCACAGCTACAACAACGCGGGCCACGTCTGGTATTACGACTACGGCGGGCACGCGTGGGACAACACCGAGTTGGGGGCGCCGCTCTGGCTCTGGGAAAGTTTTCTGCGCACGGGGCGCGGCGACGTGTTTCGGCTCGCGGAAGCGCACACCCGCAACACGAGCGAGACGAACGTCTATCATCTCGGTCCGATGGCCGGGCTCGGTTCGCGGCACAACGTGGTGAAGTGGGGTGACGGCGCGAAGGAGGCGCGTGTCAGTCAGGCGGCGCACTGGCGGCCGTATTATTACCTGACGACCGACGAACGCACCGGCGACATCATGCGCGAGCAACTCACCTCCGATCTCGCCGCGATGAAGCACGATCCGATGCGGCTCGCGCAGCCGGTGCTCCCGCAGGATCCGAAGGTGCCCGGCCGCATCCGGATCGGGCCGGACTGGTTTGCGCTGGCGGGGAACTGGATGACCGAATGGGAACGCACGGGCGACACGAAGTGGCGCGATCGCATCAATCTCGGCGTGGATTCGATCCTCGCGATGCCGTATTGGATTCGCTCCGGTGTGCGCAACGGTCTGAATCCGGACATCGGCGGCGGAAAAATTGGACCGCTTCGGGGTGGTGGCAGCATGACCATCGGCTACGATCCGGCGACGGGGAAACTTATCCCGATTCCCGATCCCCTCGAGGGCAAGCAGGTGGCGGTAAACTATAATCTCTCGACGATTCAGGGCGGCGCTCAGGTGATGTTTGAATTGATCCCGTTGCTCGGTCGCGAGGATTGGGCGAAGGCGTGGCTGCAATATTGCCGGCTCGGCGCTGCGCCCGCCGACGTGCTCGATCAGGATCGCGCGACGGGCAACGAAGGTGCTGACGCGAGCTACGTCGAGACGGCGCAGGGCGGCCCGCGCCTCGCGGCCTACGCTTATGCCAAGACGAAGAATCCGGCGTTTGCACGGAAGGCGATCGCCGCACTGAGTCTCGCACGGAGTGCCAATCAGCGGCTCGTGAGCGGTCCGGAATCGCTCAATCCCGTGCATGAGGCGCCGGGTGTTTCCACCAACGAAGCGGCCCAGACGAGCCTCACGCTGATTGAGATTCTCGAGTTGTGCGGCGATGCCTTGCCGAACGAATTGCCGCCGGCACCGCCCGTGGAAAGTTTTGGCGGACGGGGCGGACGGAGTGGGGCGCCGTCATCGTCCGGCGCGGCGCCCACCACGAAACAATAATCTGATCACCATGAAGACTCCAACGCTAGCGATCCTGATGTCACTCGGCGGGCCGTTGCTGGCGCAGACGACCCCGCCTGCCACTGGGATGATTAATCCGCAGTTCAATGCGTCGCGACCACGGGCGACCTACCCGGTGCCGTATGGCGTGCCGGTGCCCGACGACATCGCTAAGGTGCTGGTGCGCGTGCATGGCTATCTCGCCGCCAACACGCCGACGCGCCTCGTCGATCGCACCACCGGCGCAGAGATCACCGACTTAACGAAACCGAATCCGAACGCGATGATTGAGCGTGGCGCCTTCAACCTCGTCGGCTACGAATGGGGCGTGACGTATGCCGGGATGTTGCTCGCGGCCGAATCCACCAGCGATGGGCGCTTCCGCGACTATGTCGATCAACGGTTGAAGTTTCTCGCGGAGAAGGCGGAGTATTTCCTCGCGCAGACTCAGGCGGGCGCTGGCCAGAGTGCCGGCGGACGCGGTGGGATGAACCCGTTGCGTTCAATGCTGAATCCGCGCACGCTCGATGATTCGGGCTCGATGTGTTTTGCGATGCTTAAAGCGAACCACGCTGGAGTTGGTGGCGATCTGCGCCCGCTGATCGACAATTACATGACCTGGGTTCACGTTAAGCAGCCGCGGCTGGCCGATGGCACGTTATCGCGGAGCCGGCCGTTGCCGGATTCTCTCTGGCTCGACGATCTCTACATGAGCGTGCCGGCGCTAGCGCAGATGGGAAAGCTCACTGGCCAGCAGGAATATTACGACGACGCCGTGAAACAAATTACCCAGTTCGCGGCTCGGATGTTCAATCGCGAAAAAGGGCTCTGGATGCATGGTTGGGTGCAGGGCATGGCGGTGCATCCGGAATTTCGCTGGGCACGCGCCAATGGGTGGGCTCTGCTGGCGATGACCGAATTGCTGGATGTGTTGCCCGAAAGTCATCCGGGCCGTCACGCGATCCTGGATATTTATCGCCGGCAGATTCGTGCGCTCGCGGAGCTCCAAGGCAAAGACGGGCGCTGGCACCAGTTGCTCGACCGGCCTGATTCCTACTTGGAAACCTCGGCGACCGCCCTCTATGCCTACTGCATCGCTCGCGGCGTCAACCGCGGCTGGCTCGATCCGCTCGCGCATGCGCCGATGGCGATTTTGGCGTGGCACGCGGTCACGACGCAGGTGAACGAAACCGGCCAGGTGGAGAATGTCTGCGTCGGCACCGGCATGGGTTTCGATCCGGCATTTTACTATCATCGTCCGGTCAGCCCGCTCGCGGCCCATGGCTACGGCCCAGTGTTGCTTGCGGGAGCTGAGATGCTGACGCTCGCGAAAAGCGGCAAAGCCGTGATTAACGACGAGGCCATGATGTTCGGCCACGCCACGGGCATGTAAGATCGGCGAAGCGCCGGGCGAGACCAACGCGAGGCCTTATCCGGCGTCAACCCGGCGTCCGACGATGATCAAATCGCGATCGACGCCGTCGAGCTCGGCGACGCGCGGTAGGTGGGCCCAGCGCGCGAAGCCATGCGACTCGAAGAGACGCAGGCTGGGTTCGTTGTGGCCAAAAATGAAACCCAGCAGCGTGTGCACATCACACGCCGGAGCGCGGGCGATGGCGTCGAGCAGCAATCGGCGGCCGAGGCCGCTCCGGCGGTGGGATTCCGCGACATAGATACTGATCTCGGCAGTGTGACTGTAAGCAGGACGGCCGTAGAAGGAATTGAAGCTGAGCCAGGCGCACACCACTCCGTTGGCGGCTGAGTCGGCCAAAACCCAGAGCGGTCGCGTATGTGGATTGTGAGCGTGAAACCACGGGAGCCGGCTCGCGACACTCACCGGTTCGGTGTCAGCCGTGACGAGGCGGCCGGGCACGGTCGCGTTGTAAATTTCGACGATGGCCGGCAGGTCGGCTTCGGTCGCGTCGCGGAGCGTCATGCGCGGAATTATCGCGCTAGAGCTTATTTGTTGGGCGCGACCGACGCCGGCGGCGGAGTGGACGGAGTGGCCGCGGGTGGCTTGGCGAACTGGATCTTATCAACGATGTCATTGAGCCGCTGGCGCAGGAGGTCGTCTTCCTCGGCCGTTGTCTTCTTGTAGGTTTTCCCCTCGATGACGCGCTCGGCGAGTTCGGTGCTGACGACGAAGATGTGGCCGTTTTTCACGAAGAGCAGATTGCCGCGTTTCGCGACGGGCAGCTGGCCATCGCCGAACTTCGGAATCTTGTCGGCAAACATCGAGCCGCCCGGGAGGAGGATGTTGGTGATGAGCGCGCCGTCGAGCTGGCTGGGGCTGAACTTTGCGCTCTCGATCTGCGTGCCCTCGAAGGCCTGCTTGAAATCATTCAGCACGAAGTTGCTGAAAAAATAAACGAGATACTCCTTCAGGCCGCGGGTGGACATTTCCCAGCGCTGCGTCGCATCCTGCGGAAACGCTGCGATGCTGACGTGCGTGTTGAACTCATCCTGGAAGGTGACGACGTTGGCGGTGTCGGTGATGCTACCGCCGAGTTCCGCCAGGACGGGAATCGTCACGCGAAAGACGCCGGTCGGCGAAACGTAGCTCTTGCCCTCGATGCGACCGACGAGGGACGGCGCCGGAGCTACCTGAGCGCGGGCGACGAGAGCGGTGGAGGCGAGGGCGAGGAGGAGCAATACGCGCGACATGGTGGAATGGAATAGAATGATCGGCGGCAAGCTTTCAAGCCAAGGGTGCAAGGGCCGCGGCGAGGCGCTGCCAACTCGCCGTTGGAATGGCCTCTGGCCGGATCTGTTCTGAGAGGCCGTCGGCGCGAAGAAGTTCCCGCCAGATTGCGCCGTCGCCGGCCACTCGGGCGCGCAGGAGCGCACCGATTTGCTTGCGGCGCTGCTGAAAGCACGTCCGCACCAAAGCCTTGAATGCCGGTGAAAACACGAAGGGCACCGGACGACGCACAAGGTTGAGCAGGCGCGACTCCACATCAGGCCTTGGAAAAAAACAGGCCGCCGCCACATTATGCCCCGGTTCGACGTCGTAGGCGGCTTGAAGAAAGACAGAAATCGCACCAAAGGATTTGCTGCCCGGCATGGCGGCGTAGCGCTGGGCCGCCTCTTGCTGGAGCATAAGCACGAGTCGCGCTGGCAACGGGCCGCTCAACACTGCGTCGAGCCACGGCGTGGCGATGGCGTAGGGGAGGTTGGCGACGACTTTGAACTCCCCGGTGGCGCCCGTGGCCGGCAGATTTGCGAGCGGATGCTCGACGGCATCGCCTTCCAGCAGATGAAACGTCGTGGGAAACTCTGGCGGGAGGCTCTCAGTCAGATGCGCGTGGAGCGTGCGATCCATCTCGACCGCCCAGACTGTGGCGCCCGCCTCAAGTAAGGCGGCGGTCAAAGTGCCCAGACCGGGCCCGATTTCCACGATGGTGTCGCCGGCGGCCACGCGAGCGAGTTCGAGTGATTTGCGGACGATGTTGCCATCCACGAGAAAATTCTGGCCGAGAAATCGTTTCGGCTGGTGGCCGAGCGACGCGAGCAGTTCTCGGGTGGCGGTAGGCGAAAGCGGCATGAATCAGCGCGTCGAATCGTCCTCGATGTGAAACTTGTGCAAGGCCCGATGGATGACCGGCGCCAGAATCACGCCCGTCGTCGCGATCAAGGCGATGCCGCAATAGATCGCATAACAACCAGCGAAGATTTTCGCCGGGTCGCCGTGCAGCGGGGAGAGCGGCCCCATGCCCGCCAAAATCATGGCCGCATCGAGAAATGCATCGATCCACGCGAGACCGGCCAATTGGTGATAACCGATCATGCCGATCCCGAGTGAAAATCCGATCAGCGCGGCACCCGCGGCTAGGCTGCGCGCGAACCGGCGCAAGAACTCACGCCGAGGAAGCAAGGCTTGTTTGCGGTGTTCGAACATGGTCGTGATGACAGGATTGATCGTCGTGCGGGCAGTCAGCGTGGGGTCGGCGCACGACCTTCGTCGACTTCGTAGTAATCGAAATAGGTCACCAAATCCTTGCGATCGGCGAGTCCACTGGTGGCTTTGTTTTTCTCCAAACCCTCGCTGGCATCGTCGCGCCATCCGCGCTTCCGTGCAAACGTGCTCCAGATCGCAATGTCCTCCTCGGTCACGCCACGGCCGTTTTGCTGGCACCACGCCAGCATTTCCTCGTTGGTGCCACCTTGGAGGGTGCGCGTCTTCAACGCGGTATAGTAGACGCGTAGGAAGCGGCAGCAACGGCCGTCAAAACCGTTGCCCAGCATCTCGTGGAAATCCTCGCGCAGTTCACCGCGCGCGTGCTTGCGGATCTTGTCCAGCATCCGCGCAAAATACAGGAGACCGCCGACGGCGACAAAGGGGCTGATGGGCGTTTGTTTCATGGAAAATCAGGCATCCCGAAATGCCGCGATGAGTGCCGCCGGATCGGTGGCCTTCATCAACGCTTCGCCGACGAGCACGGCGTGAGCACCTGCGGCGCGAACCCGCGCGGCATCGGCGGCGGTGTGGATACCGCTTTCACTCACCGCCACGATTGAGCGCGGAAATTGGGGAATCAGCCGCTCGCTCAAGCCCAGGTCGGTTTTGAAAATTGCGAGATCGCGATTGTTGACGCCGATGATCGTCGCACCATGGGCAACGGCGCGGGTGAGATCGGCTTCGGTGTGGATTTCGAACAACGCATCGAGTCCGGTAGCGATCGCGGCGGTGGCGAGCGTTTTGATTTCGTCGTCCGTGAGCGCCCGCACGATAATCAGAATCGCACTCGCGCCGGCCTGCCGCGCCTCCAGCACTTGAATCGGATGCACGAAAAAATCTTTCCGAAGGCACGGTCGTGCTGGCTGGCTCGCTGCGAAATAGCCGGTCACTTGGCGCAGGTCGTCCAGCGTGCCACCGAAATATTTTTCGTCCGTGAGCACGGATAGCGCGTCGGCTCCGGCCGCCTGATAGCGCTTCGCTTGCTCCACCGACGAAGCGCGGGCCTTGATATCGCCCGCCGACGGTGACCGGCGTTTGATCTCGGAAATCACGGCGAGCTTTCCATCGGTCCGGCGCAGGGCCGCAGCGAACGGCGGCGGAGGTGGTAACGACGCATTGAGCTGTGTCAGATCCTGCTCCGAAACGGCGCGAACGTGCGACGCGATCTCGCGTCGCTTCCACGCCATGATTTCGGTGAGCTTGTCCATGAAGAGCCCACGGAACACACGGAACACACAGAATTCAAAACAACTTTTTCCGTGTATTCCGGGTGTTCCGTGGGCAACTTGGCCGCATGAGTGCGATTGAGGATTTGAAAATCACCATGGCTCGGCTGCGTGAACCGGGCGGCTGCCCGTGGGACCAGGAGCAGTCGCATACGACTCTCGTGCGTTGCCTGATCGACGAGGTGAGCGAACTGATCGACACCATCGATCGCGCGGATTATCCGCACATGCGCGAGGAACTGGGCGATGTGCTGATCCAAATCGTGTTTCACGCCCGGATCGCCGAGGAGGGCGGGCATTTCAATTTCGGGGACGTGGCGCGTGAAATTAACGAGAAACTGGTGCGCCGTCATCCCCACGTCTTTGGCGGCGACAAACTCCAGACATCGGACCAAGTCTTGGCGCAGTGGGACGTCATCAAGTCGACAGAGAAAAAAAACGGACCGGTTGCCAAAGGTGTATTCAAGGATTTGCCGCCGCGTTTGCCGGCGCTGATGTTTGCCGAGAACGTCTGGAAACAGATCGAGAAAAAGTCGCTGCCGGTGGACGGCATCGTGGATGTGCCTCAGGTGGCCGCGCTCGGACGTCACCTCGACGCGGCGACGCTGGGGCAGATGCTGTTTGAGCTGACGGCGGCGGCCCGCGCGAAGGGCCTCGATCCCGAAGGTGCGTTGCGCCAGCATGCGACGAAGGTGATGCGCGATGTCGAACAACGCATCCAAACCGGCACCGCCTGAACCGCCCCCGGCTGCGGTCGTCGCCGAGTGGTGGGCGCCCTTTGAGGATTTCCTCGCGAAGGAACGGCGCTACTCGCGTTACACGCTGCGCAATTACCGACAGGCGTTCGACGATCTCCATCGGTGGCTGAGCGGCACTGGATTGTGGGCGCGTGGTTTCGGCGGCATCGGGCCGCGTGAGGCGCGTGATTTCGTGATCGAGGCCCAGCGGCGTTTCGATCGGCGCACGCTGCACAACCATGTCTCGGGGCTGCGGACGTTTTTCAAATTCTGGATGCGGCACGGCAAACTGACCCACAACCCGCTGGCCGGCGTGCCGCTGCCCAAACTCGAGAAACGTCTCCCGAAATTTCTTACCGAGGAGCAGATGAAGCTGCTGCTCGGCGGCCCGCTGCGGCTGCTCGCCAGCGAAACGATCACACCCGCGGTCGCTTGGCGCGATCGGCTCGCGATGGAATTGCTCTACGGTGGCGGGATGCGAGTCAGCGAACTCGTCGATCTCACCTATGGCGCCGTTGATTTCGAGAGCGGCGTCGCGCGGGTGGTCGGCAAGGGTCGGAAGGAGCGGCTGTGTCCGCTCGGCAGCATGGCGCTCGCGGTGTTGAAGAAATTTCGCGACGAGTTTGCCCAGCGCATCGCGCCGACGAGTCCGGTGCTTGTGAATCCCAACGGCCACCGGATGCCGGTGCGCGCGGTCCAAGTCATGTTGAAGCGTTATCTGGTCGATGCCGGCCTGCCGCTCGATCTAACGCCGCACAAGCTGCGGCACAGCTATGCCACGCACCTGCTTAACGCCGGCGCCGACCTGCGGCTCGTGCAGGAATTGCTCGGCCACGCGCAGCTCGCGACGACGCAGGTCTACACGCATGTGAGCGTGGCTCGGCTCAAGGAAATCTACGCCAAAGCGCACCCGCGAGCGTGAAGTCGCCGAGCGTCGGCGTGCTGGCGCTCCCACATGGAATCAGGCAACGGCCGGGTTGAATGGTGCCGAGGAACCCAAAGGTGGCTTTGTTTCACCGGGCGCGTGCTTCAACCATTTTTCGAGGCACGAGCGCAGTTCGTCTTTGCGCACCGGTTTGGCGAGAAAATCATCCATGCCCGCGGCAAGGCACGCTTCGCGGTCGCCGGCCATCGCGTTCGCCGTGAGCGCGATGATCGGGAGGGGAGTGCCGTCGAGTTTTTCGCGGATGCGGCGGGTGGCCTCGAATCCGTCCATACCGGGCATCTGGCAATCCATTAGCACCGCGTCCCACGATTCGAGGGTCGCGACCTCAACCGCCGAAGCGCCGTCGCCGACGATCACGCAATCGAGACCGACTTTCTCGAGCAGCAGCTCAATAACGCGTTGGTTCACACGGTCGTCCTCGACGACGAGCACGCGGCCCTTGAGTTGGTGTTGCCGGGCGTGCAGCGGCGATTGCGACGGACGGATCGGAGCCTCGGTCAGCGGCAGCGTCAGCTCAAACGTGAAGACAGAGCCTTCGCCCGGATGGCTTTGCACCGTGATGTGGCCGCCCATGCGGTTGACGAGCCGTTGCGAAATTGCGAGGCCCAGACCGGAGCCGCCGAAGCGGCGATTCATCGAGCTGTCGCCTTGTGAGAAAACCTGGAAGAGTTTCGCCTGCGTCGCCGCACTCATGCCGATGCCACTGTCCCTGACGGAGAAGCGGAGCGTCGCAACCTGAGCGTCCCGCCGGACCGTAGCCACGGCGATTTCGACCCGACCCGACTCGGTAAACTTGATCGCGTTGCCAGTGAGGTTGAGGAGCACTTGCTTGAGGCGCACGGCGTCGCCGACGAGGTGGTCGGGCAAGTCTGGCGGCAGGCTGAGCGAAAGTTCGAGGCGCTTTTCGGCGGCGCGGGCACGCAGGAGCGCGGCGACTTCAGTAATCGTCGGCGGCAGGGAAAACGGGATCGATTCGAATTCGAGCTTGCCGCTCTCGATTTTCGAGAAATCGAGAATGTCATTCAACAAGCGCATGAGCGTGTCGGCGGAGCCGGCGGCGATCTCGATCTGGGCGCGTTGATCGAGGTTGAGGGTCGAGTGTTGGAGCACCTGAAGCATGCCCATGATGCCGTTCATCGGCGTGCGAATTTCATGGCTCATCGTTGCCATGAATTCGCTCTTGGCACTGCTCGCAGCCTCAGCCCGTTCCTTGGCCTCGCTCGTGACGACGAGCAGTTCCTCGTTTTCGAAAATCAGGCGCCACAATCGCCGCAAATCGTCGTGGTGGAGGCGCGCCGTGTTGAGCAGGAAGAGCGCGTAGGTGACAGCGATGAGGCTAAGGGTCCAAGTGCCCGGTTCTTGCAACGTGAGGAACCTCGCGCACAGCGGTGACAGCGTCGAGATGACGTAGAGCAGGTAACACGACGGAACGGATGCGAGTGAGCGTGCCGCGCCGGCATTCAGTCCGACGAGAATAAACACGAGCAACAGGCGCGGCAAAAATGCCGGTGTCAGAAAATAGATCCATCCGGCGCTGCCCCAGATGAGTCCGGCCACGGTCACGCTGATGAGAAACGCGCTCCGCCAGACGGGCAACTGGGATTCATCGGGTGCGGCGCGCACAAACGCGAATTCGAGGCCGATGCGGGCCAGAGTCACCAGCACAATGGCACCGAGCCAGATCGCGTGTTGCGAGATCGGCTGGGTGGTGAATGCCCCGGCCACGAGGATGACGGCCAGCACGATGTTCGAAAACAGGCCAAACCCGGCTGAGCGGTAGAGCAGGCGCGTCATCTCGGCCTCGACCTTCCGGTCGATGGCGGGCGAGATCGCGTCGTCGTTGACCGGTGCGGAGTCGGAAGCCATGCTGGGCCAAACTTGGGGGATGCGGAGCGATTGCAAAAGCCTTTTCGCTTCGGAGCGTAGGCAAAGAAAAACCCGCGACGATAAAGTCGCGGGTTGAAAAAGGGCGCGGGTTGACGGATCAGGCCTTCTGCACCAGACCGGCCTTGATGGCCTTAACCGAAACCCAGAGGCGCTTGGTGCCACCGTTGGGCAGTTTGACGCGGATCCGCTGAAGATTTGGTCGGAACTTGCGCTTCGTGATGCTAGTCACGTGCGTGCCGATGCCCCCGCTCTTCTTAGACTGACCCTTGCGGTTGATGATCGAGCCCTTGACGGGACGGCGACCGGTGATTGCACAGATTCTGGCCATGATGGTTTCGAGTTGGTTAAAGGGTCAGTAGTAAAAGGTCGGAAAGAGGCGAAGCAAGGGGAATTTTCTTCGAGGAGAATTAGTCGCGCCACGCATGGAGAACCTGAAATTTTTGTCCAAGATGAGCCGGATGGAGCAGTTGGAGTAAAGCGAGTTTTCGCGGGTGGAAGGCAGCGGCGGTGGCGGCGATTGTAGAGGCAATAAATGGGCCGGCGAAGTGAATGAAGAACGCTTCCTGAGACTCGACGGTAGGGGCCGCGAAGTCCTCGCGCGCCAACGCATCGATCAGCCAGTCCCAACAAACGTGGCAGGTAAGATCCTGTGCGCCGGGGCGGGCCAGTAGGTCGTTCGACTGGGTGTGCCGAAAATACGCCCGGGCGGTGCCGAAGGGTGCAGCCTCGGTGAGTTCACGCCACGATTTGCCGTAATCGCATGTGAGGAAAAGGCCCGACCAGGATTGTTCCGCAATCTGCTGGGCGAGTGCAGCGGCAGCGAGCGGTGCATCAATGCGGTAGCCATCGCGTGCGACCGCCGGTAGGAGGTCGGCGGGGAGTGCGGCAGGTGTGAATTCGATTTCGACGAGCGCCTCGCCGCGGAGCCCGACGCCGAGTTCACGCCAAGCATCGTCGCGAAAAACGAAGCGCCGAAACGGCTGGGCGTCGAACAACTCGTTGGAAAACACCACGCACCGTCCCGCGAGCGCTGGCGTTTCGCCCAACCGAATCGTGCGCGTTCCGGCGAAAGGGTGCGCCACGCCCGCCAGCACACCGCCGGCGGACTCGGCCCCAATCTCGACCAACGTGTAATCGGCGGGCTCGCGACCGCCCAACAGGTTCACGGCAGCAGCGACGATGAGTTCACCGAAAATAGGGCCGCTCGTGCTCGCGGTGAAAAAATCCGTGCCCGGCGCATAGCCAACGCGTTGCCCTTCGCGACGATAGTAGCCGACGGCCGGATCATAGAGTGCGAGTTCCATGAACCGGGCGAAGCTCATCACCCCAGTTTCATCCGCATGAAAACGAAAAATATCCCGAAACTCAGGTGTAGCGGTCGATGTCGGGATTGGGAGTGACGAACCCATTTACAAACCGATGCGGATGGCCACACTCGCGGGGATGTTCAAACGGATTCTCACTTTGACGGCGGGCATGGTGCTCGGCGTTGCGCTCGTTTTTGCGGGACGGCGCGTCGCGGCGGCGTGGAATTTGTTTCCACCGCGTGACCTGTCGAAGTCGTCCGCCTACGTGCGAGAGGTCATGCAGTTGGTGAATGAAAACTACGTCGACGAGAAATCCGCCGCCTACGATCAACTCGCGAAATACGCGATGCACGGCATGGTCGAGTCGCTGGATCCGCACTCGGAGTTTCTGGAGGCGAAGGACAACAAGGAGTTTGAGGAGGACCTGACCGGGGAATTCGGCGGCATCGGAATTGAGGTCGAGTCGCGCAACGGCCGCGCAATCGTCATCGCTTCGATCGCGGATACACCCGGCGCGCGGGCGGGAATTCAGCGCGGCGATGTCATCGTCAGCATCGACGGCAAGCCAGTCGAAAGCACCGCGGTAGGCGATAGCGTCGTCAGCCAACTCCGTGGCAAACCGAAGACGCATGTGGCCGTCGGCCTCTACCGACCGGTCACCCACAAGAATCTCAACCTCACGCTCGTGCGCGAGGTCATAAAAATCGCGAGCGTGCGCGACGTGCGCCTGCTAGGCGAAGGCATTGGCTACGTGCAATTGACGGAATTTTCCGAGCACACCGGCGAGCAATTTGGCAAAGCGCTCGACCAGCTCATCGAGCAGGGTATGACGAGCCTCGTGCTCGATCTGCGGAACAACCCAGGTGGGTTGCTCGATGCGGCCGTGGATGTGGCCGAGCCGTTTTTCAAAAAAGGCGAATTGATCGTTTACACGCAGGGTCGCAAGCCGGGCGATCGGGAGGACATGCGAGCGGAACGCGATGGAGCGCCGCTGAATTTGCCTGTCGCGGTGCTCATCAATGCCGGCAGCGCGAGCGCTGCCGAGGTAGTGACGGGCGCGCTCAAAGACACCGGGCGAGCGGTCGTCGTTGGCGAGCGCTCGTTCGGCAAAGGCTCGGTGCAGTCTGTCTTTACCCTGAAAAACGGTGAGGGATTGCGTCTGACCACGGCGCGCTATTACACCCCGAGCGGCGTGAGCATTCACGAAAAAGGCATCGCACCGCAGGTTGAGGTGATCATGACGCCCGATGAGGACGACAAGCTCAGCCGCCAACACGCTCGCCCGGATCTCGCGAATCCCGTGGAATTCAAGGATCGCTTCGGCTTCGAACCGATCGAGGATCGGCAGTTGGATGCGGCGCTCGATGTGCTCAAGGGCGTGCGATTGCTGGGAGAGCGTTCCGTGGTGCGCGTGAGCATGAAATGATACTCGCGCTCGAAAGTTCGTGCGACGAGACCGCCGTCGCCGTCTTTGATCCGAAGCGCGGATTGGTGGGTGAATGGGTGCACAGCCAGATCGCGCTGCATGGCAAGCATGGCGGCGTGGTGCCGGATCTTGCGACGCGCGAGCATCTGCGGAATTTCGCGCCAATGCTCGAACGCGCGAAGACCGAGGTCGGTTTTGAGAAAGTCACACAGATCGCCGTGACCAACGGCCCGGGACTAGCAGCTTGCCTCGCGATCGGGGTGGCGGCAGCGAAGTCGCTCGCACTCGCACTGCGGGTGCCGCTAGCTGGCGTGAACCACCTGCGCGGCCATGCTTGGTCGTCGTTCATCGCGCTACACGCGGAGGCGCCGCAAGACTTCGATGCGCGGTTGCATGAACTGCTGCCGCACCTCGGTCTCATCGTCTCCGGTGGCAACACGCTGCTCTTCACCCTCGATAGCGGGCGTCACATTGCGGTGCTTTCTTCGACGCGCGACGACGCCGCCGGCGAAGCGCTCGATAAAGGCGCGAAGCTTCTCGGGCTCGGTTACCCTGGCGGTCCTTTGATCGAAAGACTCGCAGCGGATGGGAGGACAGAGGCATTCGATTTTCCGCGTGGAATCGGTCGGCGCGATGAACTGGATTTTTCGTTTTCTGGCCTCAAGACCAGCCTGCGCTACCTTCTCGAAAAAATGCCGCCTGACGAAGTGCGGGCCAAGATGCCCGACCTCTGCGCGAGCTACCAACAAGCCGTCGTCGACGCGCTCAAGCGCAAGACCCGCGTGGCATTGGAACAGGGAGGATTTAAGAGTCTTGGCGTTTCCGGTGGAGTTGCAAACAACCGCACGCTCCGCACTGCGCTGGAATCCGAGTCGAAACGCGCGCGCGTTTCGTTTTTCGCCGCGCAGCCGCAGCATACGGGTGACAACGCCGGCATGATTGGTTTCGCGGCGTGGGCGGAGCAGACGGGCGCCAGTGATGGGCCCGGCTTGATGCTTGGAGTCGAGCCTAGCGCCGCGCTGGCGTAGAGTCTTACTTGTAGTCGCGCCGCAGGTTGCTCGGGAGGATGCCGAGTTCCTCGCGATATTTGGCGACGGTGCGTCGGGCGATCTTGATGCCTTTTTCCTGAAGCTTCGTGACGAGTTCCTGATCGCTCAGCGGTGCGGCCTTGTCTTCGACCGACACGAGTTCGGCGATCATTTCCTTTACGCTCGTGTTGGAAACAGAGGCGCCGCTGTCGGCTTGGTAGCCGGGGGTGAAAAAATATTTCACGTCAAACACGCCGTGCGGTGTTTTGATGTATTTATTCGCGATGGCTCGGCTGACGGTCGTTTCGTGCACGCCGACGACATCAGCGATTTGAGTCATCGTGAGAGGCTTGAGGTGCGAGACGCCATTTTCAAAAAACTCTTTCTGGGCGTTGATAATTTCGCGGGTGATGCGCTCGATGGTGCGCTGGCGTTGCTCAATGGAATCGATGAGAAATTTGCCGGAGCGCATACGCTCGCGGAGGTAGTCGCGCTCCTCCTTCGAGAGGGTGCCCTTAGCGATGAGATCGCGGTAGGTGGACGAGATGCGGAGGCGAGGGATGTAATCGCTGTTGAGGTTGATTTTCCACTCGTCGCCGTCCTTCTCAACTGTGACATCGGCGATAACGACGCGGTTGTTATCCTCGGCGAACCGCCGGCCCGGCGCTGGATCGAGTTTGCCGATTTCCTCGATCGCGGACTGCACGTCATCGGCGTCGGCGCCGAGTTTGCGGGCGAGTTCAGGGATACGCCGGCGCGTAAGCAGTTCGAAATGATCCCGGATCATTCGCATGGCGAGAGAGTGGCCGTGGCCTTTGGAGGCGAGTTGGAGCAGCAGGCACTCCGCGAGATCCTTTGCGCCGATGCCAGCGGGTTCGAAGCCCTTCAGAACCTTCAACGCTTCCTGCACGGCGTCGAGCGGCAGGCCCGTTTGCAGGGCGACATCGGCGGGTTGCTGCGTGAGAAAACCGCGGTCGTCGAGACTGCCCACGAGGTGTTTCATCGCGGTGAGCGCGGGCGGTGAGAGCTCGGTCATCTCGGCCTGCTGCATGAGGTGCTCTTGCAGCGAGGTCTCGCTCACGAGAGAGTCGAAGAAATGCTGGCGGCGTTCGGCATCATCAGAGGTGTAGGGTTGCGCGCCTCCAGCGCTGGCCATGTGGTCGCGCCAGTCTTCATCCATTTTGCCGAGGATTTCGAATTCCTTGGACTGCGAGAAATCCATCTCATCACTTTTCTTGACGGCGGACGTGTCAGTGGGCGCCGTGGCATCGGAGTGGTCGCCTTCAGATTTGTCGCCGCTGTTGTCAGAGTCGCGGTCGGTGGCGTCTTGCTCGGCAGGTTTGTCGAGGCTCTCGCCCTCCATGGGCATTTCTTCAAGGGTGGGGTTGCTCTGCAACTCCTCCTGAATGACCGAGCGCAAATCCAAGGCGGCCACCTGAAGAATCTTCAGCGAATGCCGGAGTTGGGGCGCGAGGACCAGCGACTGGGTCTGGCGCTGGCGGAGATCTTGGCTAAAGCCTTGCGCGCTCATGGGCTGGATGAATCTGTTTCGGGTTCATCTCAGATGGGAGGGCGCGAAGAAAGCGATGGGACGACCGGATCTTTGATTCCAAAAAGCTCCTTGATGTAAACGGAGAGCTTCTCGTTGGTGGGGCCGTAGCGGTCACTGTAGAGATACATCTCCAAGTCCGTCATCATATCGTAGGCGGATTGGTAGCGTTTTTCGCGATCGCGCTGGAGGGCGCGCTGGATGATGGCTTCAAGTTTGGGTTCGATGTCGGGCCGCAGCGTAACGAATTGCGGAATCTGCATCGTGAGGATGTTGCGGCGTGACTGTGCGCGGTCCGAGGACCGGAATAGATTTTTGCCGAGCAACAACTCAGTGAGCACAATACCGAGCGGGAAGATGTCGGCGCGGGCATCAGTGATCGCGTAGTTGGCTTGTTCGGGGGAGAGATACTCATCTTTGCCCGCGATCACGTTGCCTTCTTCATTATACATGAGGTCGAGGGCCTTCGCGATGCCGAAGTCGGTGAGCTTCACGTCGCCCTCAAGTGCGACCAAAATATTCTTCGGGCCGATGTCGCGGTGGACGATGTTCAAATGGCGGCCGTCGCGGTCGCATTTCATGTGCGCGTAGGTCAGGCCGCGAGCGATGCGCGAGATGATGAACGCCGCGAGGTCGAGCGGGATTTGCTTCTCCAGCTTGCGGTGCTGCTCGATAAACTGCTCGAGATTCACACCCTTCACATACTCCATCACCATGAAATACTGCCCGCCCACCTGGCCGAGGTGGTAGGTCTGGACGATATTGGTGTGGATAAGATCGGCCACAAGCCGCGCTTCGCCGATAAAATTGTTCTGAAATTCCTCAATCGCCGAATACTCCTCGCGAATCAGCTTCACCGCGACGACCTTGCGGAAATTACCGGCGCCGAGTTGCACGGCCTCGTAAACGAGCCCCATGCCGCCCTCGGCGAGCTTGCGCACCATCTCATAGTGCAGCTCGTTGAAAATGTGCTTAATTGCCGCCACGGTGATTCAGAAAAGGGCGGGTATGCTCAGCTGGCAAGAGCACAGATGAGATTCGGCGCGCAATTTGCTGCACGTCGTTTGACATGATCACGCCTCGTCCTACGGTCGGATTGTGATCACCTTGACTCCACGCGCAGCCACGCAGGTGCGTTCGATGCAGGCCGGGCTTAATGCCCCGGCGAAGCGCCTTCGCGTGTTCGTCGAGGGTGGAGGCTGTTCGGGCTTCCAATATGGAATGTCGTTCGACGAAAAAAAAGACGGTGATTCCGAACTCGTCAGCGAAGGCGTGCCGCTGCTGATCGATGCCACGAGCCTTGCTTATCTCGATGGCTCCACGATCGATTTTGACGATGGGCTACACGGCAAGGGCTTCGAGATTAAGAATCCCAACGCCCAGAGCACGTGCGGTTGCGGCAAATCGTTTAGCTGAGTCGAGCCCGACCAGACACGGTTCCCTTGGCTGCTTCGTGCAGCGCGACAGTGCCGAAGGTCATTCCGGTCGCGACAACGGAAGAAAATCCTGCGGCACGAATTTCTTCCGCGAGGGCCGCGCGCCCTGGGAAAGCAGCGATGGTGTCGTTGAGATAATTGTAGGCGGCGCGGTCGCCGGTGACGAGGCCGGCGATGCGAGGCAGAACGTGCTTCAGATAGAAGAAGTAAAAGGGTCGGAACCACGCGTGCGGCTGCGAAAATTCCAACACGAACAGCCGGCCCCCCGGTCGTAGCACGCGGTGCATCTCGCGCAGCCCACGGTCGCGGTCCGCGAGGTTGCGCAGCCCAAAAGAAATCGTGACGGCATCGACGCTGTCGTTGGTGAGTGGCAGCGCTAGTCCGTCACCTTGGCGGAAGGCGAGTTTGGCATAGCGACTGTCGACGGATTTTTTTATCTCCGCTTCATCGAGCATCGGCTGGCAAAAATCCATGCCGGTGATGCGCACGGTTGTCGGCAGACCGCGGCTCAACGCAAACGCGACATCGCCGCTGCCTGTGGCGAGGTCGAGCACGTCATCCGGTGCGGCCCGCTGGACCGCCGCGACTAGTCGCCGCCGCCACCAGACATCAAGCCCGCCGCTCAAAAGCCGGTTGGCCAAATCGTAGCGCCGCGCGATGCGGCCGAACATGGAATTAACAGCTACAGGGTCTGGCATCAGTCGGGTTTGGAGTGGGGTGGTTCGGTTGGAAAGGTCTATTGCGTGGGGCGTCATAATGGTTGACGCAATTTCTCGCATGTAAATACTCGGAGGCAGTTCAGTTTCACTGCTATAAGAAAGAATCAGCGAAAGGATTCCCTATGTCCAACCTGACCAAACGCGAAATCGTGCTGGAAATCTACCGCAAGACGGGATTCCCGCAAAAACAAATCGTCGACACGGTGCAGCAGACGTTGGACATCATCCAGCGTGCGCTCGCCAATGGACGGAATGTCGAGTTGCGCAACTTCGGTGTGCTCGAAGTGCAGGTGCGCAAGCAGCGGATCGGCCGTAATCCGAACAAGCCTGAGGCTGAAGTCATCATTCCACAGCGCGCCGTAGTGAAGTTTAAGTCCGGCAAGATTCTGAAGCAGCAGCTGAAAAAGATCGATTTGGCCAAGCTCCAGACGGGGGATTAGAAAAGACGGCGGAGAAGGGCTGAGTGCGCGTGCCGCCAGCGGCGGCACGCGGATTCGTTTTTGAGTCGCCCTGAGTCCACGCGCTTTGCAACGTTTCCGCCTCGATGGCCACGTTTCAAACTCTGCCCGGATTTCGCGAATTCTATCCCGAAGATCTCGCCCGCCGGAACCATATCTTTCGGCGCTGGCGGCAGGCAGCCGGCACCTACGGTTTTGCGGAATACGACGCTCCGGTCCTTGAACCGCTGGAACTCTACAAGACTAAGTCGGGCGACGAGATCGAGGGGCAGCTTTTCAATTTCACCGACAAGGGCGGCCGGGAGGTCGCGCTCCGGCCGGAGATGACTCCCACGGTGTGCCGACTCGTCGGCGCCAAGGCCAATGCGCTCAAACGCCCGATCAAATGGTTCAGTATCGCGGAGTTTTACCGCTACGAGCGTGCGCAGAAGGGGCGTTTGCGAGCGTTTTTTCAGTTCAACGCCGATATTTTCGGTGAGCCGGGTCCCGAGGCGGAAATCGAACTGATCGCGCTGCTAATTCAATGTCTCGCCGGTTTTGGCCTGACGAAGGACGATTTCTGCGTGCGGTTGAGCGACCGCGATCTGTGGTTTTTTTATCTCGAAGCGCTTGGCTTCAATGACACCCAGGCGCGCGAGCTGCTCGGTGCGATCGACAAGGTCGAGAAACTCGGCGATGCCGCGTTCGAGGCATTTGCCGAAAAGCACGGGCCGCTCGCACCGGAGAAAATGGCGGCGATCCTCGGTTTCATGAAAATCCGCAGCCTTGAGGCGCTCGCCGCCGAGATCGGGCGAATCGGTCAGGACAAGTTGGAGGCGAGGCTTGGCGACTGGCGCAGAGTGATCGCAGGGCTGACCGCGATGAGTCTTGGCGAATTTATCCAAGTGGATTTGAGCGTCGTGCGTGGGCTCGCTTATTACACGGGTTTTGTCTTCGAAGCCTTCGATCGCAAAGGCGATCTTCGGGCGCTGGCTGGTGGCGGCCGCTACAACGATCTGGTCAAGAAACTCGGCCTCCCAGATCTGCCGGCGGTCGGGTTCGCAATCGGTGATGTGACGACGGGATTGCTGCTGGAACAACGCGGGCTGATGCCGACGTTTGTGCAGGCTCCGGATGTCTACTGCGTGATCGGCGGCGAAAAGGAGCGAGCCGCGGCGTTTGGCGACATTCAGGCGCTGCGCGCGGCGGGTTACCGTGTCGATTACCCGCTGAAGGAAGTGGGGTTCGGCAAGCAGTTCAAGGCTGCGGCAGAATCGGGCGCCAAGGTGGCCTTGATCTACGGCGGCGATGAGATCGCGAAGGGTGTCGTCAAGCTGCGCGATCTCACGGAGCGCAGCGAGCGCGACGTGCCGCGGGCCGATCTGCTGGTGACGGTGCGGGACTTTCTGGCGGGAGCCTGAGCGCTCGCGGCGGCGCGGCTAGGGCTTGAGATTTTTCGGCCCGAAGGCTGCGGGCAGCAAACGATCCAGCGTCGTCTCAACCCGTTCGGCGGAATGGCAGATGCTGATGATGCTCGCGTCCGGACCGAATTCGTTGATGACCTGCCGGCACGCGCCACAGGGCATCGTCGGCGCGGGCGTCGGAGTGAACACCACGACGCAGCGAATCGCGCGTTCGCCCTGCGAGGCGGCGGTGAAAATGGCGGAGCGTTCCGCGCAATTCGCGAGGCCGTAGGACGCGTTTTCGATGTTCGTGCCGGTGTAGATTTTGCCCGAACTAGCAAGGACGGCGGCGCCGACGCGAAACTTACTGTAGGGCGAGTAGGATGCTTTGGCGGCGGCCCGCGCAGCTTTTTCGAGGCGCCGGCGAACGGAAAGCGTGATGGGCGAGGGCATGATTAGAGGCCGAGTTCGGATTTCACTTCGGCAAACGCGCGGATTGCAAACTGCAAATCCTCCCGCGAATGACCGGCGCTCACTTGGGTGCGGATCCGTGCGGCACCCTGCGGCACCACCGGATAGAAAAACCCGATCACATAGACCCCTTTCTCCAGCATGCGCGCGGCGACTTTCTGTGCCAGCGCGGCGTCTCCGAGCATCACGGGCACGATGGGATGCGTGCCGGGCTTGAGCGTGAGGCCCGCAGCGGCGAGACCGGCCCGAAAAAACTTCGTGCTGTCCTCCAACCGATCGCGCAACTCTGTCGATTGCGACAGCAAATCGAGGGCGGCGAGCGACGCAGCCACAATGACGGGGGCGAGCGTGTTGGAAAATAGATAGGGGCGCGACCGCTGGCGGAGCAGCGCGATGACTTCCTTGCGCCCGCTGACGTAACCGCCGCTCGCGCCGCCTAGGGCTTTGCCGAGCGTTCCGCTGATGATGTCGATGCGGCTCGTGACGCCACAGTGTTCGTGCGTGCCGCGTCCAGTCTTGCCCATGAAACCAACGGCATGACTGTCGTCGATCATCACGAGCGCGCCATATTTGTCAGCTAGGTCGCAGATTTCCCGGAGCGGCGCGATGAAACCGTCCATCGAGAAGACGCCGTCAGTCACGATGAGTTTGAAACGGACTTTGGCGGTATCGGCCTCGCGCAACTTTGCCTCAAGGTCAGACATGTCGGAATTTCTGTAGCGATAGCGTTGCGCTTTGCAGAGGCGGATGCCGTCGATGATCGAGGCGTGGTTAAGTTCGTCGCTGATGACCGCGTCTTCGGCGCCGAGCAACGTCTCAAACACTCCGCCGTTGGCGTCGAAACACGACGAATAGAGAATAGTATCCTCGGTGCCGAGAAAGGTGCTGAGTTTCGCTTCGAGTTCCTTGTGGATTTCCTGGGTGCCGCAGATAAAGCGCACTGACGAAAGCCCGTAGCCCCAACGGTCAAGTGAAGCGTGCGCCGCACGAATGAGCGCGGGGTGGTCGGCGAGGCCGAGGTAGTTGTTCGCGCAGAAGTTCAACACCTCGCGTCCGTCGGCGACGGCGATGTGGGCGCGCTGCGGCGTGGCGATGATGCGCTCGCGCTTGAACAGGCCAGCGGCCTCGATTTCGCCGAGCGTTTTATCAAGGTATGCCCGGTAGAAAGTGTTCATGGTCAGTCCCAATTGAGCACGATTTTACCGCTTTGGCCGGAGCGCATCAGATCGAAGCCTTGTTGGAATTCCGTGAACGCGAACCGATGAGTGATGATCGGCGAAATATCGAGGCCGCCTTGGATGAGCGCGGTCATTTTATACCATGTCTCATACATCTCACGGCCGTAGATGCCGCGGATCGTGAGCATATTGAAGACAACTTTGTTCCAGTCGATCGCCGCTTTTTCCGGCATAATGCCGAGCAGCGCAATGCGGGCGCCGTGGCACATGTTGTCGATCATATCGCTGAGCGCGCGAGGATTGCCGGACATTTCGAGGCCGATGTCGAAGCCCTCTTTCATCCCAAGTTCATGCTGCACGTCAGGAAGTTTCTCGCGGGAGACATCGACGACGCGCGTCGCGCCCATGCGTTTGGCCAGAGCCAGCCGCGTTGGGTTGACGTCGGTCACCACCACGTTGCGCGCGCCGACCTGCCGGGCGATTGCGGTCGCCATGCAGCCGATAGGGCCGGCGCCGGTGATAAGCACATCCTCGCCGATGAGATCGAACTGGAGCGTGGTGTGAACGGCGTTGCCGAGCGGATCGAAACAGGAGAGGACGTCGAGCGGGATCGAGGCATCGACGGGCACGGCGTTGGTCGCGGGAATGCAGAGATATTCGGCAAACGCGCCGTCGCGATTCACGCCGACGCCGCGCGTATCCTTGCAAAGGTGGCGTCGACCCGCGAGGCAGTTGCGGCACACACCGCACACGATGTGGCCTTCGCCATCGACCAGGTCGCCGACCTTGTGGCTTTGCACATTGGCACCCACTTGCTCGATGACTCCGACGAACTCGTGGCCGATCACCATCGGGGGTTTGATGGTTTTCTCGGCCCAGGCGTCCCAATTATAAATGTGAACGTCGGTCCCGCAAATGGAGGTCTTTTTCACCTTGATCAGAACATCGTTGATGCCGGGCGTCGGCACGGGGACTTCGACGAGATCGAGTCCTGGACCGGCGCGGAGATTGGCGATGGCGTGCATTTTCTTCATGCGCCAACGCTACGGAATCGAAGGTCCGTGTCGAGAGGCAGGCGTGTCACACCGCAGAACGGAGACTGCATAAGGGTTTGCATCGAGCGCTTCGAGGGTTTCGTGTCAGAACGAAATCCCGATGAACAACCGCTTCTACACGGCGTTCGACAGCGAGACGCTCGGCCTCGCCCGCAAGACTGATTACCGCAACGCGTTTCAGATCGACCGGGATCGGATTATCCATGCGCACGCGTTTCGGAAGCTCCAGTCGAAGACCCAGGTTTTTCTCTCCGGCGAATACGATTTCTACCGCACGCGGCTCACGCACTCGATGGAAGTCGCACAAATCGGCCGATCGATTTGCCTGTTCTTACGCTCGGAGGGTGGGGCGTTGGGCGACGATTTCTTCATCGACAGCGATCTGGTTGAGGCGGTGTGCCTCGCGCATGATCTCGGGCATCCGCCTTTTGGACATTCGGGTGAACGCACGTTGCAGGAACTAATGCGGCCATGGGGCGGCTTCGAGGGCAATGCGCAGACGCTGCACCTGCTCACGGAAACTATGTATCAGACCGAAGCCGGAGTGCACGGCATGGCACCGACCCGCGCGCTGCTCGACGGTGTGCTGAAATACAAAAAACTTTTTCGGGAGTTCGCGACGCCGCCGAGCAATCATTTCCTTTATGATCCGCAGGCGGAGGTGCGAGCGTTTGTGTTGGGCGGCGGCAGGATTCCGGACGAGTTGCACGCGGAAGAAAAGCTGAACGTATTCAAGAGCGTCGAGTGCCAGATCATGGATTGGGCGGACGATGCGGCTTATTCGCTCAACGACATTGTCGATGGCGTGAAAGCGGGATTCCTCACGATTGAGCGGATCGAGGCATGGGCGGCGGGCGAGGCGCTTGACACGGCGCGCCAGCAGTTGCTCGACGAACTCATCGTCGCGATCCGCGGTGACAACCTGGAAAAGGTTTTCTCGCAGCGCATCGGCGCCTGTATCAAGGGCTGCCGGCTGCGCGTGCGGGCGAACTTCATGGCATCAAAGACGAACCGCTATCGCTTTGAACTCGTCGTGTCTCCGGCGGCGGAGCGGGCGGTGTTGTTTTTCAAGAAAATGGCAAACGATATCATCTTCGAGAGTCCCCAACTCCAGCAGATGGAGCACAAGGCGCGGAAGGTGATGTTCGCGCTGTGGGATTCTTGCTGGGCCAACTATGTCGTGAAGGGTCCGCGGGTGATCAATATTTTGCCGCCACGAGTCGGCCGACTGATCGACGCGGAGAAAACCGAGGCGGGCAAGGCGCGGCAGATCTGCGACTGGCTCGCCGGGCTCACCGACGGCATGATCGTGCGGACCTACCGACGCCTGTTCGATCCGGAGTTTGGATCGATCCGGGACTTGAGCTAACGAGCGATGAGTGCCGCGCCGAGTTGCGGTTACGGGTATAAGACCTTTGAGACCGGCGCACTACTGACCACTTCATGATCGTTGGGCATCCCCGGATTGCTGTGCAGCGTCACGACCACCGAATAGGTGGCGCCTTGGGCAAAGGGATTGTTCGGGGCCGCGTAGGATCCACCGGCAACATTGACTTGGATCTGCGTGGAGCTGAGCAAGCTGACGCCATTGTAAATGCCCACATTGTTGCGGGTTATCCTGACCAGGCACTTGGGGATGAAACCAAGCCCGGTGATGGTGAAATGATAAACGTAACCTTTGTCCTGCGTTCCCTCCGGGCCGATGACGGCCGTGACGTCGGTGATGACGGGCCGGACCATCACTTGCAGAGGTGGAATCGGCGCTACGTCCGCAGAGGTGTCGGTGGAACCGAACATCACCGTCGCCGGGCCGATCACGGTGCCACCGTTGAGCTGGGCGTTGAGAATTTGCTGTGGGTCGAGTGTAAACAGCGGGCCGATGCTGGCGGTCACCCGCGACGCATCGGAGGACGTCACATTCAGGGCGACGAGCTGGTCGCTCTTATTCCAGAGTTGGATCTGCTGTGCGGCTTGTGGGCCGCCCGCGACATCGAGCGTGAGTGACGCGGGAGTGACTTGCACGCTATCCGGCGGCAACACCGTCACGGCCGGCCCCGTGCGGCTGTCCGCGCCATTCACCGTGGCTAGCAGCGTGTAGGTGCCGGGTGTCTGATCGGGCGGAATGGTGCAGAGCACGAACGCATTGGTCGGATCGAGCGTGCGGCCAATGATCGTCCGGGCGTGAGCGCTGTTTTCCAGTGCGATGGTCGTTGCGCCCGCCACGAAGCCGAGACCGGCGACGGCCAACTGGGCTTTGCGATGAATCGGCACAAGGCCGGTCGGCGCGGTGATCACGGGGCGAACGATGACATCGGCACTGGCGTCGTGGCCGTTGCACGCCGGGCGCACCTGGGCGGTGAGGCGACCCGTGCCCGCGAGCACGCCTTGAACCGGGAGCGTGACCGGCACGACTTGCGGCGGCTGGCCGGTCGGGGTCAGGCTCACCGCGGGCGTGGGCGACGAACCCGTGAACCGAAGATTGGGCGGGGCCGAGACGGACACGGTCGCGGCGGCCTGCGGCAGGTCCTGCTGTTCGCCGACCGCGAGCGTGCCCGACTGGCCGAAGTCGAGGTCGACCGTCGCCGGCGAGAGCGTGATCGCCGCGCGCGCGATGGTGAAATAACAGGTGACATTGCGCGCGGCCGGCCGCGGGTTTCCCTGCACCGAGACTATACCGTCGGCCTTGAGCGTGTGCTTGCCATCGCTGAGTTCATCGCAGCTCAGCATCGCGATCATCGCGGATTGCGCCGCATCCCAGTGAAATGCCGGTGTGATTTCGCGGCCGTCGAGCAGGACATGGAACGTCGCCGCCGACATGGTCTGAAACGGCTTCACCACGATGGGAAATGCCCCGGCCGGGCCTGAAAACGGCGGGCTCAAGACGGCATTGTCAACCGGTTGAACTATGGTCAGCCGCGGGATCGGAATTTTCGGTGTCGTCAACTGGGCGAGAAGATCAAGCGGGGCCAGGAGCGCGACAAACAATGCTACGCATGTGGCAAACGGGTTGCGCGTTTTCATGGGGTCAAGCTGGGAAATTGCTCGCTAGGATCTCCGCGATGCTGGCGAACCAATGGCGCTTTGGCCACCCAATTTGAGCGCGCCGCGATCATTGCGGTTATTTAGCCGTCAGCATGACCGCCGCTGACGCGAGGCCATCGCTCGTAGCGCGCACGGTGATTGCGCCGCTTTGGCCGGTCCGGGTGCGGACGATGGCGAGCGCCATACCGTTGAACGCGGCGCGCTCGGACGATTGGAATGACTCGAAGCTCGTCGCGTCGCCGTTGTCGGTCGCGATGAGATCGGCAGGGCCGGTAACTTCAAATTTGACACGGTTCTTCGATCGCGGGACGAGCGTGCCGTCGTTGTCGGCAACGCGCACGGTGACGAAGGCGAGGTCGGTGCCTTCGGCGTGGAGCGCGGCACGATCGGTGGCGAGCGTGAGCTTCGCGGTGGTGCCGGCAGTGCGGACGGTGTCTTCGGCCCACTTCGCGCCATGTTTGTAGGCGACAACGCGGAGTTCGCCGGGCGCATACTTCACATCGTCCCAGCGGAGGCGGTATTCGAGTGCGGCGCGTTTCTTGCGACCGAGCGACTGGCCGTTGAGAAAAAGTTCGGCCTCATCACCCGAGGTGTAGACGTGGACCGGCGTGGCCTGGCCAATGCGGTCGGGCCAGTTCCAATGCGGCAGGATGTGCGCCATCGGGAAATCGGGCCGCCACCGCGCCTGGTAGATGTAGTAGCGATCCTTCGGAAACCCGGCGAGGTCGATGATGCCGAAGTAGGAACTGCGCGAGGGCACGGTGATTTTTTTCAGTTCGGCGAGTTCCTTCGCGACGCGCGCTTGTTCGGCGGGATCGGTGAAGTTGAGGAGGTTGGTCGTGTCGCCGTTGTAGGGCGTGGGCTCGCCGAGGTAGTCGAAACCGGTCCAGACAAATTCGCCGGCAGCGAACGGCGCCTCGTCGAGGCCCTTGAACTCGACATCCGGTGGCCACGCCCAGCGCGGTGCGTAGAGATCGTAGCTGCTCATTTGAAAATCGGCCTTGCCGCCGGCTTTGTCATCGCTGACGGGGAAAAAATATTCACCGCGCGAGCTGACGCACGAAGCGCTCTCGCTGCTGTAGGTGGGGAGTTGCGGCGCGCTGCGACGGAAGATGGGATATTCGTTCGGCTTGTAATTGAAGCCGGTCACGTCGACGGCGGTTTGGAAACCATTGTAGCCGGAGGCGGTGTTATTGAATGCCGCGGTGACAAACCGAGTGCGATCTTCCTCGCGCACGATGGCGGCGAGATGGGCGGCGAGTTTCCAGCCTTCGGGCTGGCCCTGTTCACTGATCTCGTTGCCGATGCTCCAGAGGACAACGCTCGGGTGGTTGCGATCGCGGCGGACGAGCGCGCGCAGGTCGGCTTCGTGCCAGTCGGGGAAGAGGAGGTGGTAGTCGTTCTTCTTTTTGCCGCGCGCCCAGCAGTCGAACGCCTCGTCCATCACGACGAAACCCATCCGGTCAGCGAGGTCGAGCAGTTCGGGCGCCGGGGGATTGTGGCTCGTGCGGATGGCGTTGCAGCCCATGTCGCGCAAAATCTCCAGCTGGCGCTCGAGGGCGCGGACGTTGAGCGCGGAGCCAAGTGCGCCGAGATCGGCGTGATCGCACACACCTTGGACCATGACGCGCTCGCCGTTGATTAGGAAGCCGCGGTCGGCGGTAAACGCGATGGTGCGGATACCGAAGGGCGTCTCGTAAACATCCACGATTTTTCCGTCCTGGGTGACTGTGGTGACGGCGACGTAGCGCTGCGGAGTTTTGATGCTCCAGAGTTTCGGTTGCGCAAGCTCGATGGTCTGCGCGAAGAGCGCCTGCTTGCCGGCGGTGATGCGGGCGGCGGGCGATGCCGCGGACGAAGCGACGGCCGCGCCGGTCTTGTTGCCGGCGGCGTCGAGGGCGAACGCGGTGGTGGTAAGTTGGACGTTCGCATTTGCCGCGGTGTCGTTTTGCAGAGTGACCTTCACATCGACCACCGCTTTTTCCGCGGAAACGATCGGGGTGGTGACGAACGTGCCCGATTGTGCGACGTGCACCGGTGAGGTCTTCACGAGCCAGACGTTGCGGTAGATGCCGCCGCCGGGATACCAGCGCGAGGAGTCGGGCGGGTTGTCGAGGCGGATTGCGAGGACGTTGTCGGCGCCGGGCTTCGCAAACGCCGTGAGATCCACGCGCCACGAGGCGTAGCCGTAGGGCCAACCGCCGACGAACTGGCCATTGAGCCACACGCTGGCGTAGGACATCGCGCCGTCGATGTCGAGGTAGAGGCGACGGCCGGCGTCGGTCGCAGGCAGGGTAAATTTTTTCCGATACCAAGCGACACCGAACCACGGCAGCTTGCCGGTTTCTCCGGGCAATTCCTGCGCGAACGGACCCTCGATGCCCCAGTCGTGCGGTAGATTCAGCGCGCGCCAACCGGTGTCATCGAAAGTTGACTGAGTGTAGCTGACCCCGTCGCCGAGATTACCGGCGGGGCGCGCGGGTTTGGGTGCGGCAGCATTGAGAAAATCGGCGGCGGAGGGCAGGAGCCAGTCCTTGATTTTCGCGTAGCCCAGCGAGTCGCCCAGGCCGGCCGGATCGCCTTTCGTGAAACGCCAGCCGGCATTGAGCGAGAGGCGTTCGCGCGGCGTATCGTCGGCGAAGAGCGCGCCGGCGGCGGAAATAGCCAGCAGTTGCAGGACGAGATGAACGGGGTTTTTCATGGCGGACTAGGGGTAAAATTCGATGCTCACGTCGCTGACGCGGGATGCGGATGATCGATGCGCAGAATGTAGGTCGCAGTGATGACCGCGAGGCTGAATGGCAAAACTTCCACCGATGTGATCGCGAGCCCGGCGGGGCCAAGCGAGATCGCGGTCGAGCTGCGCATGGCACTCACGGCTTGATCCGCGGGGGCGTCAGCGCGAGGCGCAGTCTGGCGCACGTCTCGAAGGAACCCAGGAAAATGTTTTCAGGAAACGTGCGGTGGCCGACGAGATCGTTGTAAGCGTCGGCACCGCGGGTGGAGTCGAGTTGCAGTCCGGCGAGATATTGCAGATGGAGGCTGCGATCGGTGTTGAGTTCCGCGCCGGCGAGCCATGGTTGCAACTCGGCGGCGCAGCCGGCGTAAGTAGCGAGGAGAGCGTGGGCCGAGCCGAGGCTGACATCGGCGAGCGAGTTTGTCACCGCGGCATGGTCTGGGCGTTCGAGGCGGGCCTGCAAAGCGTCGACCTGAATGTGTAGCGGCACGACTTGGCCGAGCACGACGGTGTCGTAGCCGTAGCCCTCGTCATCATTGCCCCAGATCGTGCCTTCGGGAAACGCGGCGAAAAACGTCGCGATCTCGCTCTGCACGACGGCGCGGCTGCTTTCGTAGCAGGGCACCCACTGGGTGACGAAGCCGCCCGGGTTGAGATGCTGGCGGCAGAGTTCGAAATATTCGCGTGAGTAGAGCACCGCCGCGCCCTTCACCCACGGATGAATCGGATCGGAGGTGATGATGTCGAATTTTTCCCCGATGGTCGCGAGGTAGTGTCGGGCGTCATCATAGACGATTTCGACGCGGCGGTCGTGAACCACATCGTAGTTTTCGGCGATGAATTGCGGTGCAACGCGCCGCGGAATCAGCGGCTCGATCTCGCAGATCACGATGCGCTCGATGGACGGATGGGGTATGAACGAGCCCGCGGTCACACCGGCGCCGCAACCGACGACGAGCACCGATCGCGGGTGCGGGTGGACCAACGCCGGCAGGTGGCCGAGCATCCGCTGGAGCCGCATATCCTTAAAAAGACTCGAGGCCTCGGTCTTGCCGCTGACATGAAAATACCGGGCGCCGTCGGTGGCCTGGGTGACGGCGACAGTGGCGTTGATGCCTTCGCCGAGGAACAGCACCTTGGCGGTTTGGTCGCCGCTTAGCAACTGGCGGCCATAAGCGACGAGTTGCCACGGGATGGTGGGCAACGTGACGCCCAGCACGGCAGCCAGCGCCGCCGCTGCACCCGTTGCGCTCCAGTCGGAAGAATTGCGCGGCCATAGAAGCACGCCGCCCGCGACGGCCGAGGCGGCAATCAATGCCCGCTCGGTATCCACTGTCCCAAGCCACGGGAGCAGCACGAGGCTTGTGAGCACGGCGCCGACGATTGCGCCGAGGGTGTTGGCGGCGTAAACTCGGCTGACCGTGGCACCGGGATCTTCGCGACAAGTGCTGGCGGCGAGGGCCAGTGGAAAACTCGCCCCCCACAAAAATGCCGGTGGCAGGATCGCGCAGGCGCAGCGGACGAGATCGATTTGAAACTTGATCCAGTGGCTGGTGGCCGCGGTGGCGTTGATCGGCCAGAACGGGAGCGAGCTAGCCATGAGGTGCGCCGCCCAGGCGATGGCGGCGACTTGGAGCAGTTGGCAGCAGCCGAGGCCGAGACGCGGACGCGCGGTGGTGCGGGCGAGGAGCGCCCCGAAACTGCTGCCGAGTCCGAGGCCGGCGAGAAACACCGCGAGAATGATCGAGAACGTGTAAACCGTCGCGCCGAGCATCAGCGCCAGCAGGCGCGTCCAGATCACCTCGGCGCTCAGAGCGCACAGGCCGGACACCGCGATCGCGGCGAGCACCACGCGGGTCTTGGGATCAGCGCCGGTTTCGCGCTGCCCGGAGGTTGACGAGGATGCGTGCGCCGCGGCGTGATGCAGCGAAAACCTTGAGAGGATGAGCGCTCCGGCGGCGACGATCAGATTGAGCGCTACGGCGCACCACGTGGCGTAGTGCAGGTCGTGCACACGGAGCAGATAGAATCCCGCCAACAGGCAGCCGGCGACGGCGCCGACGGTGTTGCCTCCATAAAAAAATCCGAGCCACGAGACGCCGCGCGGCGTCGCCTCAACCGAGCGCGCGAGTGCCGGCAGCGTTGCACCCAAGAGAAGCGTGGGCGGCAGCAGGCAAATGGCGGCGGCCGCGCCGCGCAGAAAAATCCCTGGCAATCCGTGTCCGACGACCGCTGTATAGAATCGGGCGACGCCAGGCATCGCAAACGTCACGACGAGGGCGGTGAGCGCGATCCCAATTTCGAGGGCGGCGTAGATGCGCAACGGATGCCGCGCAGCGGAGACGAAGCGGGGCAGCGCGAGGCTGCCGAGGCACATGCCCCCCATGAACGTGCCGAGGAGCACCGCCAGCGAGACGGCCGACGATCCGACGACGAGTTGGAGCACTTGCAACCAGACGACCTCGTAAATCAGCGCGGCACACCCGCTGCCGACAAACAGCACGAAGAGCAGCGGCAGGAAACGCGGTGCGGATGACGGAGTCGGAGCAGAATCGGAATCGGGCATCGCGAACTCACGGTGACACCGGAGCCGCCCGCAGGCGAGCGACGATCTCGGCTGGCACGGCGATGATCGTGCCGTGCTTCATGCGGGTGGGCGTGCCTTCATCGACAAAGGTCATTTTGGCCGTGACGTCTTCCCATGTTTTCAAATCCCGCGAGCGCATCGCGCAGTAGTGCTTCTTCATGTAGGCCTCGAAATAAACGAGGTAGTCGTCCCCGATTTTAATGGCGGTCGGCCCCTCGGACCAGAGGCCGGCAGGCGTGAACGGCGCGCCGAGTTCGCCGAATGGTCCGTGCAGATCGGCGGCGGCGGCGACACGCAAAAATTTTTTCGGCGGGTTGCGTGTCTCGTCCTTCACGATGAGCCAGTGCCGGCCGTCGGCGTGGAGAAACGTCGCGTCGATAACACTAAAACCGGGGTCGTAGAAAAGACCGGTCGGAGCAAACGTGGCGAAGTCCTTCGTCGTCGTGGAATAGATCCGGTGGTTGTAATTGTCCTCCGACGCGCCGGCAGTCTCGGAAAATTTCCCCGGTATCGTTGAGGCCCAGAAGATGAGAAACTCGCCGCGTTTTTCGTCGTAGTCGATTTCTGGAGCCCAGGAGTTGCGGACGGTGGGTTCGTGCGCCATCACCGGGAGTTCCCTTTCCGGTGACCAAGTGATGAAATCTTTGGTTGAAGCGTAGCCGATGTCGTTCTCGGTCCAGCCGGCGGTCCATACCAGATGAAACGTGCCGTCCGGCCCGCGCACCACGCACGGATCGCGCAGGAGTTTGGAACGGCCGACGGTGGGCGCCAGGTAGCTTTTGCCGTCGTTGAGTTTTTCCCATTTGTAGCCGTTGGCGCTCCACGCGAGGTGCAGGCCGTCTTCGCCGTTTTTGGTAAAGTAAGTGAAGAGATAAACGGTCGCAGGTGCGGCGGCGCGCACGAGAGACGCGAAGAGGAACAGGAGAAGGCAGGCGCGCAGTGATTTCATTTGGTAGGGACGACCGGGGCTTCGTCGCCGAGGGGGCGGATGTTGGTGAAGTTCGGGCTCGCGGGCACCGCGAATTTCTCGACGGCGTCCGGATGCGCCGGATCGATGTCGTTGAAATCGTCGACGATAAATTTGGCCAGCGGGAGTTTCAGCTCGCGAATGGACTGCACGATGCATTTCGAGAGCTCGTAGCTGCCGTAGTTTTGGTGATGGGTGTTGTCCTGTCCCGCGAAGGCGCGGCGCGAAAATTCCGGCCCGTGCGCCTCCAGCGCCTCGTAAAATGGAATGCTCATCGCATTCAGGTCGATGAAAGCGACGCCGAGTTCCTTCGCCGCCTGCCGCGAGGCTTCGGCATAGTCGGCGAGGGAAAGTTTGATTTTTCCGTGCTCATCGAAATTTCTCCGCTCCATCGGCGACACGATGATTGGAGTGCCGCCGTGGGCGCGGACGGCGTCGACGTGCACCTTGATCTCGGCCTTGTAAGTGGTGAACGGCCCGCCGATGCCGGCGGCGATCTGTTTCTGATCGTTATGGCCGAACTGCATCAGCATCCAATCGCCGGGCTTCATCACGCTCAGCATTTTGTCGAGGCGGCGGCGGCCGATAGAGTCGCGGTAGGTCTCGCCAGATTCGGCGTGGTTCGCGATCGCGAGGTCGGGCTTGAACCAGCGCGGGAGCATCTGGCCCCAGCTGTTGAAGGGCTCCTTCGATTGATCGCACACGGTAGAATCGCCGATGAGGAAGACGGTCGGCACGTTCACCGGCTCGATCGCGATCGCGCTGACGGCGGGGTGGATGCCGTTGAACTCAAGGGTGAGCGCGTCGTCCCACGCCCAAGCTTCCTGCACACTTTCGCGCGGCGCCTTGAGTTTCACCACGCCGGCCTTGATATCGCCTACTGCGGCGATTTTTGGCGTGCGGGTGTTAACGATGAAGGTGCGGATCGTGGTCTGGCCCGCGGGCACGGTGACGTGCTCGACCATCAGGCGGCGCAGCTCTGCCTTCACGGTGGCGTCGGTGCCGCCGGGAAACATGATGGTGACGCGGTAGTTGCCCTCCGCCGGCACGGTGGCGGTGAAATAAAACGGCGTGGTGCTCGTGACGCCGTCGGCGTTGGCAGTGAGAGTCGCGCCGGGTTCGAAGCCGAATGCGCGACCGCTGGCAAACACAGCATCGGCGACCACGGCACTCGCGCCAGCCGGGGCCACGCGCGAACCGAAGGAGAACTTCAGCGGCTCGGCAACCGCGGAGCAAAGCAGGGTCAGAGCGAGTGCGAGGAGCAGGCGTGCATTCATAGATTAGGTGAGATCAGTTACCGCGTGGCACGAGGTTGGTGCGGCCGGGGCTCGCGGCGAGCGTGAAGCTCTCGACCGGGTCGGGATGCGCGGGATCAAAACCGGTGAAATCCGGCGAGATGAATTTCGCGAGATCGAGATGGTTCGCGCGCAGTCCCACCACGACGCACTTCGCGATTTCATAGGCGCCGTAGTTATCGTGGTGCGTGGGATCGCGGCGCTCGCCAGAACCACTGAACGCGAGAGGTGCTTTCGCGGGGCCGAGCGCTTCGTAAAGGACGGCGCTGGCGGAGGACAGGTCGATGAATGCGACACCTTGTTCCTGCGCGAGCTCGCGGACCGCGGCGGGATAGTCGCCGTGCGAGTTTCTGATTTTGTCCTGCTCATCAAACTGGCGGCGCTGCACGGGCGAGATGAGCACAGGAGTCGCGCCGCGGAGACGCGCCTCGGCGATGAAGACGCGCAAATAGGCTTGATAGGTCGTGCGCGCCTCGACGTAGGTCTGCGGCCAGCTCTGCTTCTCGTCGTTGTGGCCAAACTGCATGAGCAAGTAGTCCCCACGTTTCATCTGGCTGAGGATTTTCGCGAGCCGCAGCCCGGCGATGAACGACTTCAACGTTTCACCGGACTCGGCGTGATTCGCCACGGCGAGCTCAGGCGTGAACCATCGCGGCAGCATCTGCCCCCAACTCGCCCCCGGCTCGCGCGGCTGATCGGTGACGGTAGAGTCGCCGGCGATAAAAATCGTCGGAAGGTTTTCGACGCGCAAAATCTCCAGCGCACTGAGGCACGGGCGCGGACCGTCGAACTCCAGCGTGAGTTTGTCGTCCCAGTGGAGCACGAGGGCGCCACCCGGGCCGCCCTTGAGTTCTCGATCGTTCAGCACGACGTGGTCGCCGCCGGGGGCGTTGAGGGGCGGTGGCGGAACTTTGGCGTTGCGGACGTTGACGATAAATTCGACGTGCGGCGCCGTAGTGGCCTCGACGGCGAGCCGGCGCGACTCGGCCTTGATGGTCACGGGTGCCGTGAGCGGACCATCGCCGAGCGTGACGCTCACTCGATAATTGCCTTCGGGCACTTTGGCGGAGAAGAGAAACGGTTTGTCGCTCGAGACCGAATGCGCGGCGGAGGATAGGGTGGCACCGGGCTCGAAACCGAAACCGCGATCCGCGGAATAAGTGGTGTCGGCGGACACCGTTGTAGAGTTAGACGGTGCCGTTTCGGAACCGAAGGAAAATTTCCAGCTCGTCGGCTCAGCGGCGAAAACTGATGTGGTGATGAGAAAGGCGGAAGCGAGGGCGAATCTCATGGGTGCGCGAAATGGACGAAATAGCCGCCGATAGAATCTCCGGCTCGGGCGTGCGTTACGGTAATGATCCCTGCGGATAGTGCGGTGTCCGACATGGCGGGAACGTGGTTATCGTTTCAACAGGCCAAGGTCGCCGAGCCAATCGAAGAAGCGCAGGTGCCAGCTCGACACGGCGAAGTCGGGCCGGTCATTGCGCACGCCGAAACCGTGGCCGCCGCGGTTGTAGATGTGAAGTTCCGCGCTCACGCCGGCTTTGCGCAACGTCGAGAACAGCGCGGTGAGCTGATCGGACATGCGGTCGTCGGCGGCGCACGCGAGAAACGCCGGGGGCGTCGACTCCTTCGACCACGTAAGGTCGGTGCGTTGCAGGCCGCCGGGATAAATCGGCGCGAAGAAATCCGGCCGCGAACTTACGCGCTCTACGGAATCGGCCGCGTTGGGCTGGCCGGCGTCGTGGTGGGCCGCGGTGAGGAGGGCGAGTTCGCCACCCGCGGAAAACCCCATGATGCCGATGCGGTTTGGCTCCACGCCCCACTCGGCGGCGCGGCTGCGCACGAGCCGGATTGCACGCTGCGCATCGGCCTGCGCGTGGGTTTCAATCGTGTAGGGCTGCGGCGCACCCTTCGGCGTGGAGGTGTCGTGGGCGAGCCGGTTCTTCAACACGAACGCCGCGATGCCACGTTCGGCGAGCCAACGCGCGAGATCGTAGCCCTCACGATCGATCGTGAGCTGCATGTGGCCGCCACCGGGTGCGATGATGACGGCGCAACTGGTCGCCGTGTCTTTCGCCGGCAAAAACGGTGTGAGCGACGGACGGTGGATGTTGGAGATGACCGGAAAAACGATGTCGGGCTCTTGGCGCCAGCTGATCTGTTCGGGCTCGGCCGCGCGCGACTCAGAGTCGGGCGCGCCATTCGGCCAGAGTGGCAGGGCCGCGACATGCTGGGATTCGACGGCATCCTTCGCCGGAACAACCGGACCGCCCGGCGAAAGATTCTGAGGAAATGGCGGGACGGCGCGCGGCGTGAGCGAGTCGGCGGCTCGCAGCAGTGTCAGCATCGCAATCGCGAAAAGCGGAAGCAGGTTTCTTTTCGCCATGATCAGGGATTGGCGGCGAGGAATTTCTGATTCACGAGCCATTCGCGAAACCGATCCGGCCAGCCGACCGACGGACCGGGGCGGAGACCAAAGCCGTGGCCGATGCCAGCGTAAATGTGCATCTCAACGGGCACGCCGGCTTGTTTGAAGAGCAGGTAAACTTTCGGCACGCCCTCGGAAATGTCCGGGCGATCATCGGCGCCACAGCACAGAAAAGCGGGCGCCGCGCCTTTCTCCGGCCTGATCTTCTGCGACTGGCCCGGATAAATCAGGCCCTGAAACGCCGGCCGCGCATCGAGGCGATCGATCGGATCGGCGGCGTTGGGATTCCCAGCGTCGGGGTGCATGGCGGCGAGCGCGGTCACTTCGCCGCCCGCGGAGAATCCAATGATGCCGACGGTGGCGGCGTTGACGCCCCACTCGGTAGCGCGGCTGCGCACGAGTCGGATGGCGCGTTGCGCATCGGCGAGCGCGTCGCGTTCGATCGTGTAGGGTTGCGGCGCGCCGGCGGGCGTCGCGTCGTCGCGGGCGAGTCGGTTTTTCAAGACGAAGCCGGCGATGCCGTGGTCGGCGAGCCATTGGGCGATGTCGTAGCCCTCTTTCTGCATGACGAGGTTGCGGTGGCCGCCGCCGGGACAAACGATGACCGCTGTGCCCGTGGCCTTGTCCTTCGCAGGAAGATAAACTGTGAGTGTGGGAAAGTGGATGTTCGAGACGCTGTTGCCGACGATTTTTTCGGCTTCGTTTTTTCGGGCCTCGGAGCCGGGGGCGCCGTTGGGCCAGAGCGGAACGACGGGCTGGGAGTTGGCGGCGAAGCCGGAGGTCGTCAGCGCGAGGGCAACGAGCGTGAAGGCAAGTTTTGGGTGACACATAGAATTGAAGGATGAAATCACGGTGCGGTTGCGTTGATAAATTTCCTGCTCACGAGCCAGTCGTGAAACCGATCGGGCCAGTCGCGGACGCCGACAGGATTCTTTTCCTGAATACCAAAGCCGTGGCCGACACCAGCGAAGATATGCAGTTCCGCGCTGACGCCGGCCTTGCGGCACGCCGCGTAGAACGCCGGATAAGGCTCGGAAATCCGATCGTCGCCGCCGCACGCGAGGAAGAGCGGCGGCGTTTCCTTGGATAGTGCGAGATTGGCGCGCGTGAGGCCGCCCGCATACATCAGCGCCGCGAAACCGGCTCGTGAGCCCTGGCGATCGATGGGATCGTTGGCGTCGGGGTTGCCCGCGTCGGGTCGCGTGGCGGCGAGGACGGCGAGTTCGCCGCCGGCGGAGAATCCCATCACGCCAACGCGCGCCGGATCGATACCCCATTCGGCGGCGTGCGCACGGACCAGGCGAATCGCGCGCTGCACATCGATGAGCGCGTGACCCTCGACGGTGTAGGGCGACTTGCCGCCGGTAGCTTCATCGCGGGCAAGGCGGTATTTGAGCGCGAAGCCCGCGATGCCGTGCGCCGCGAGCCATTGCGCGACGGCGTAGCCTTCGTGTGCGATGGTGACGTGGCCGTGACCGCGGCCCGGCGCAATGACCGCGGCGCAGCCAGTGGCTCGATCGCGCGGTGGAAGAAAAACCGTCAGCGTGGGAAAATTGACGTTGGTGACGCGCTCGTTGACCACTTTCTCCGGCTCGTCTTTACGGGACTCGAAACCCGGCGCGCCATTGGGCCAGAGCGGGACGACGGGATGGTCATCCACGGCGACCAGACGTGCGGCTGAAAGTGCGAGCAGTGCAAGCCGGCAACGCGAGGTGATCATTTTGCGCAGGGAGTCATTTCGCTTTCGCGATTTCGACGGCGTAAACGTGGCGCGCGCCGTCGAAGTTGCCGGTGAAGATCACCCACTTGCCGTCGGGCGTGATCGAGCCGTTGGGCTCGACGCCGCCGCGCGCGCCGGTGACGTAGTTGTGCTTCGCCATGTTGACCAGTTTTTCGCGGGCGACGCTCCCGTCGGGCTGCACGCGGAAGAGATTGATCCATTGGCCGTCCTTCGCGAACGCCACCTGCGTGGGATCGCCGCCGTCGCCCATGAAGAGCTGGTTGTCGCGTGAGACATTGTAGTGGACGGACCACCAGTCGCGCTGGAGGTGGTAACGCGTTTCCTTGCCGGTATCGAGGTTCATGCCCGCGATCCAGAAGTCCTGGCTGCGCGGTGTCTGCAAATCGAACCAGATGGTGCGGCCATCGTAGCTCCAGAATTCGTGGCCGGCGATTTCCATGTCCATCGTGCGCTGGTGGCGGAGCGTCATCTCGCTGCCATCGGTGCGGATGGTCCACACGCGATCGACTTCGTGCCAGGTGCCTTCGTGGCAATAGAGCATGAGGTTTGGGTCGGTCGGCGAAAACTGCATGTGGTTCAGCCAGCCATATTGGTAACCGACGGTCTTGGCTTCGCCGGTCTTGAGATTAGTGAACGTGAAAGCCTGCGAAGTCGGATTGAACACGCGCCGCGAGAGGCCGTCTTCCTTTTGCGCGGCGTAGCGTTCATCAGGCGTGAGGTCTTCGATTTTTTTGCCGGGAAACATCCGGCCGAGCTGTGGCACGATGGGGCGTTCGGGCGGCTTCGGCGTCTTGCCGGAAGGATCTTCCTGCGTGACCGTCGAGGCGGTGAAGGTTTCGTCGCAGCTGATCAACGTGCGTGAGGCGTGGGGGACTTGGCGCGTTTCTTTCGTGTCGAGATTATAGGCGAAAACTTCACCACCGCCAAAGCCCCCGCGGCCACCGCGCGCGCCAGTGTCGGCGGCGGGTGGGGTGGCGGAAGCGGGAGCGCTTCCGTCGCGTTGCGCCTGCGCAGAGGGCGGCTCGGCATCGCCACCGCGCGTGCCGCGACCGCGGCCACCACCGCCAGCAGGACCACCGCCGCGCACAAAATAGATTTCACGGGTTCGCCGCGCCATGTAGCCGCCGCGGCCGCCGGGCACGACGAGTTCGGCCTTCGGCGGCTCCGTGCCGAGCTTCGCGAGGTCGACGATCGCTATGCCACTCGGCGTGCCCATCAAGTATTTATCGCCCTGCGGCGAATAGGAATTGTCGTGGAAGTAGAGGGTGGAACTGCCCGCCTCGGTTGAAAGCCGGATGACGCGGTGGCCCGTGTCCGGATCGATCCAATCGGAGGGGGGAGCGGACGAGCCGGCGTTAGGAATGGCAGTGGGGGTGGCACGTGGCAGCGTTTGCGCGGTGGCACCGACGGCAAAGACCGAAAGCAGGAGCAACAAACGAGCAGGGGTATTCATTCGCGAGGAGGAAGGGAACTTGCCGGGCCAGACGTGGCGAGTGGGGGTGCGGTGCGCTTCGGAATCGCGGACAGTCCGACACCGCTGGCTCAGATTGCGGTGGGACCGGGTGGGAGATGGCCGGCGTCGGCGAGTTCCTGAATCATCTTTTCCGCGTGCACCCAAAGCGCGGCGGAGCCGTCGGCGATCTGGGAATTGCGGGCGACGACGCGGTCATGCGTGATGCCGTGACGCTTCCAGCCGCCGCCTTGCACGCGGCAGTTGAGCAACATCGGCTGAAAGCGATCGCAGGCGGTCGCGAAGCGCGACTCAGGCGTTTTCTTTTCCTCAAATTCATCCCAGAGCCCGCGGAACTCATTCGCCTGATCCGCCGGCAACAGGCCGAAGATGCGGTCCGCGGCGATGGCTTCGCGCTCGTGCTGGTGCGCCATCGCGGCGGTGTCGTAGGCGAAGGTATCGCCGGCATCGATCTCGACGAGGTCGTGGACGATGAGCATTTTCAACACGTGCAGCACGTCGAGGTTGGGCCAGTTGGCGTGTTCGGCGAGGACGATGACGCAGAGGCAGAGGTGCCAGGAATGTTCGGCGTCGTTTTCGGCGCGGCGGCTCTGGGTATTGAGAGTCTGGCGGAAAATTTCCTTCAACTTGTCGCACTCGGCTATGAACCCGACTTGGCGGATGAGGCGTTGTGCGGGAGATTCGTTCATTGCTGGAGGAGCGGGGTGAGGAGGGGCGTCCAGATCGCGTAGCCGGCGGGTTTCATGTGGAGCATGTCGGCGACGAAGAGTTCGGGGCGCGGCTGGCCTTGGGGATCGAGCATCGGCTGCCACACGTCGAGAAACGTGCGACGTTTATCCTTCGCGCAGAGGGCGGCGATGAGAGCGTTGGCGCGCTGCATTTTTTCGTGGATCTTCCAGCGCGAGGGGCTGGGTTTGATGCCGATGTAAACGAGGCGCGTGGTCGGCAGCGCGACGTGGAGCTTCGCGCAGAACTCGGCAAAATCCGCCGCGACGGTCTCGGGCGACTTGCCGGCGTTGAGATCGTTTTCGCCGGCGTAGAGGACGACGACACGCGGGTGGTAGGGAATCGCGATGCGATCGAGGTAGAAGACGCTGTCGGCGAGTTCCGAGCCGCCGAAGCCACGGTTGATGGTGGCGAGGCCGGGAAAATCCTGCACGAGGCTCTGCCACTTCACAATCGACGAACTGCCGATGAAGAGCACAGCGTCGCGGGCGGGAGCGTGGAGGGCATCGGCCTGCGTGAAGGCGTCGATGGCGTTGGTCCACTGTGCGGGCGTGGCCCACGCGCTGCCGGTCAGTGCCAGGGCCAGGAAGATTTTTCTCATGGTCGCGGACTCAACACGCGATATTTTCCTGGCGCAATCCGCGAACGCGGCGCGGCTATTTTGCGCTTGTAGAGGCGGCTGCGGCGGCTTCGATTTCCGCTTCGATCTCGGCGACGGGCTTGGGCGTGAGGAAACGCGTGAACCGCTCCATGTAGAGGTAAACCACCGGTGTGATGTAGAGCGTCAGCGCCTGCGAGACGATGAGACCGCCGACGACGGCGAGGCCAAGCGTGCGACGCGCTTCGGCGCCGGCGCCCCAACCGAGCGCGATGGGCAGCGTGCCTGCGAGCGCCGCGAGCGTGGTCATCATGATGGGTCGGAAGCGCACGACGCAGGCTTGATAAATCGCCTCTTCCGCCGGGCGGTGGCGTTCGCGGCGTTCGGAGAGCGCGAAATCGATCATCATGATCGCATTTTTCTTCACGATGCCGATGAGCATGATGAGGCCGACGTAGCCGTAGATGTTCAGCTCCTGCCCGAAAATCAGCAGCGTCACGAGCGCGCCGAACGTTGCCGCGGGCAGGCCGGAGAGGATCGTGATGGGGTGGATGAAATCCTCGTAAAGAATCCCCAGAACGAGGTAAATGGTCAGCACTGCGATGACGAGCATGAGGCCGAGACCCTGCAGGGAGCTCGTGAACGCCTGAGCGGTGCCTTGAAAAGTGCCACTCACGGTCGCGGGCAATTCCGCCGCGGCGATTTTTTCGATCCCGCTCGTGACGTCGCTCAGCGAAACGCCGGGCGCGAGGTTGAAAGTGATCGTGGTTGCGGGCACTTGCCCAAGATGGCTGACGGAGAGTGGGCCGACCGTCGGTTTCATTTTTGTGACGGCTTCGAGTGGAATGAGTTTGCCGTCCTTGTTACGCAGGTAGAGCAGCGAGAGCGAACGCGCATCGCGCTGGAACTCATCCTTCAACTGCAGGATCACGAAATATTGGTTGGTCGGCGTGTAGATCGTCGAGACCTGCCGCGAACCGAACGCGTTGTAGAGTGTGTCTTCGACCTGCTGGGCGTTGAGGCCGAGCGTCGAGGCTTTATCGCGGTCGATGTCTACGATAAGCTGCGGGCTCGTGGCGAGGAGATCGGAGGTGACGTCCACGATGCCGGGGATTTCCTTGATCTTGTCCATGACGATGGGCGTGACGCGATAGAGATCCGGGAGACTGGCGCCGTAGAGAGTGTATTGGTAGACGGACGAAGAACCGCGGCCACCGAGGCGGATGCTGGGCGGCACCTGCGGAAACACGCGCACGCCGGGCACGCCGGCGAGATCGCGGCGCATTTGCGCGACGATTTGATCTGCTGACGGCCGCAGCCGGCGATCGATGAGATTCACAAACATGCGGGTGCTGTTGCTGCTGCCGAAACCACCGCCGACGGACAGCGAAAACATCCCGATGTAGGGATTCTTGATCAGAATGTCGCCGATCTGTCGCTGGTAGCGCACCATCGCCTCGTAGGAAACGTCCTGCGCGGCTTCCGTCGAGATGCTGACGCGGCCGTTGTCCTCGGTCGGGATGAAGCCCTTGGGGACGGCAAGGAGGAGCCACGTGGTGAGGCCGATCATCGAGAGGGCGACGACGAGCGTGGTGAAACGGAAACGCAGCGAGAGTTTGAGCGTGCGTTCGTAAAACCCGAGCGCGCCCTGGAAAATACCCTCCATCGTTCGATAAAACCGACCGTGCTCCGCGCCGTGCTGCATCGGTTTGAGAAAGCGGCTGCACAACATCGGCGTGAGCGTGAGCGAAACAAAACCCGACACCAGAATGGCGGCGCTGATCGTGACGGCAAACTCGTGGAGCAAACGGCCCATGACGCCGCCCATGAAAAGCACCGGGATGAACACGGCGACGAGCGAGATCGTCATCGAGATGATGGTGAAACCGATTTCGCGCGAGCCCTTGAGCGCCGCGATCATGACTGGGTCGCCGTGCTCGATGTGTCGGACGATATTCTCGAGCATGACGATCGCATCGTCCACGACGAAGCCGACCGAGAGCGTCAGGGCGAGCAGCGAGAGGTTGTCGATCGAGAAGCCGCAGAAAAACATCACGGCAAACGTGCCGACGACGGCGATGGGCATCGCGATGCTCGGAATCAGCGTGGCCGAGAGCGTGCGCAGGAACAGAAAAATCACGAGCACGACCAGGCAGATGGCCATGATCAGGGTGGTCTTGACGTCGCGCACCGAATCCCGGATTGCGAGCGTGCGGTCGATCAGGATTTCGAGGTTGATGGACGCGGGGAGTTGCGCGCGGAAGGACGGGAGCAGTTCCTTCACCCCGTCGGCCACCTGAATGGTGTTGGTGCCGGGCTGCCGTTGCACAAAGAGCTGGATGCCGCGGATGAGTTTGCCGTCGTGCGCGACCCAGCTGATGGATTTGTCGTTCTGCACACTATCCACGACTTCGCCGAGATCGCCGAGGCGGACGGGCGCGCCGTTGCGGTAGGCGACGATGACTTGGCGGAAGCCGTCGGCGCTGTTCAACTGTCCGGTGGCCTGAAGGGTGACAGATTTGTTGGCCCCGTCGATGGTGCCGGCGGGGAGGTTGACGTTGTTGGTGTTGAGCGCAGTGCGGACTTCGTCGAGGCCGATGCCGCGGGAGGCGAGCTCGCGCGGATCGAGTTTCACGCGCACGGCGTATTTTTGCGCACCGTAAACTTGCACCTGCGCGACGCCGTCGACGGTGGAAATGCGCTGAGCGAGCATGGTCTCGGCATACTCGTCCACCTCGGAGAGCGGCAGCGTTTCCGAACTGAGCGCGAGCATTAGCACTGGATCGTCGGCGGGGTTGGACTTGCTGTAGGAGGGCGGGCTCGGCATGTCCTGCGGGAGGCGGCGGGCGACGGCGGCGATGGCGGCCTGCACATCCTGTGCGGCGCCGTCGATCGAGCGGTCGAGGTTGAACTGGAGCGTGATTTGGGTTCGGCCGAGTGAACTCGACGAGGTCATCGAATCGATGCCGGCGATGGTGGAGAGTTGCTGCTCCAGCGGCGTGGCGACGGACGAGGCCATGGTCTCCGGGCTCGCACCGGGGAGACTGGCGCTGACGTTGATCGTGGGGAAGTCGATGCTCGGCAGATCGCTCACAGGGAGTGTGCGATAGGCCATGATGCCGAAAATTGTGATGCCCGCCGTCACGAGCGTAGTCATGACGGGACGGCGAATGAACAATTCGGGGATGTTCATGATTCTTGTTTCTTGGCCTTGCCTTTGCCCTTGCCACGGCCGGGTTCGGATTTGGGGTCGGTGGCGGGTGCATCGGCCTGCTTGACCTCGACCGGTTTGCCGGGAATCACCCGGAGTTGGCCGTCCGTGACGACGACTTCGGCTTCAGCGAGGCCCTTGGTGACAACGGCGTCGGCGTCGAGTGTTCGCTCGATGGTGACTGGGCGAAGTTCCGCGGTGTTGTCGGGTTTGACGACGAAGACGTGCTGGCCGGTCTGGGAAGTTTGCACGGCACTGCTAGCGATCACGAGGACCTCAGGGGCGGCCAGCGTGACGGCAACGGTGGTGAATTGGGCGGGCCAGAGGCGGTGCTGCGTATTTTCAAATGTCGCTTTCAACTTCAATGTGCCGGTAGAGGCATCGACGGTGTTGTCCATGAAGGTGAGTTCGCCTTTTTCCGGAGTCGCGTCGATGCCCGGGGGGACGACGTTGACCGTCAGCATGGTATCGCTGTGGTAGCGCGCGAGGATCGCTAGGTATTGCTGGGGCACGCCGAAGGTGACGTAGATCGGGCTCAGTTGGTTAATTGTGACCATGGCGCCGATGTCGTTGGCGCGGACGAGATCGCCCTCGTGGACACTCAGATTGCCAGTGCGGCCGGCAATCGGGGCGCGGATGGAACAATATTCAAGTTGAAGCTTGGCATTCGCGACGGCCGAGTCGTTGGAGAGTGCCTGTGCGGATAGGGCGCGCTCGTTGTCCTGGATTTGCTGGAATTGTTCCTTCGAGACCATCGACTCATTGCTGAGGTTGCGATAACGCACAACTTGGTTGCGGGCGTTTTCCAGCTGCACACGAATTTTTTCCCGGTCGGCCTCGGCGGAAGCGAGCGTGTTTTGGAGCGGCCTGGGATCGATTTCGAAGAGGAGATCACCTTGGTTCACGTCCTGACCTTCCTTAATGTCGATCTTCATGAGCGAGCCGGTGATTTGCGAGCGGATCATCGCTGAGTGGATAGGTTCAACGGCGCCGATAGCGTCGATCAGGATCGGGACAACTTTGCGGTGCACCGTGCCGACTAGCACTGGGGCTGGGCCGCCAGCGCCGCCACGCCCCCCGCGACCGCCTCCTCCGGCCGCGGGGGACTTGTCGCCGCAACCAGAGGTGCTGGCCATCAGCGCTAGTGCCGCGACGGGCGCCAGCCAGTGAATTGATCGGTGCAGCGACGAAGACGAAACGAATATCATGGAAAAGTGGGCAACGGACGAAAATACCTCGTGTTGAACGGGCAGGACGGATTGGCGGAGGGGAAGGTTGCGATGAAAACCCGGCGGCGAGAAGCCCGAAAGTGTAGGGGTCAAGACGCACGTCACAGTGCGAAGGCGCCGTCATACGGCACGCTTTTCCTTGCTTGCGGCCAGCGCGAAGATTTCCCTTGAAGGCTTTTGCCATCATGAAAGTCCTCGTCGCCGACAAGATCTCACCCAAGGGAGTCGCCTATCTGCGTGCGCAGCCGGGCTTGGAGGTTATGGAGGCCTACGGCTCCTCGCCCGAAAAAATGCTGGACTTGGTGAAAGACGTGCACGCGATCGCGGTCCGCTCGGAGACGAAGATCACGGCGGCGGTGTTTGCCGCGGCGCCGCTGCTCAAGGTCGTCGGCCGCGCCGGCGTGGGGGTGGACAACGTCGATGTCGAGGCGGCCACTGAGCACGGAGTCGTCGTAATGAACACACCCGCGGGCAACACCATCGCGACCGCCGAACTGACCTTCACGCACATCCTCTGCGGCGCGCGCCCCGTGCCGCAGGCCGCGGCTTCGATGAAGGCCGGCCAATGGGACCGGAAAACCTTTTCGGGTATCGAGCTTTTTCGCAAAACGCTCGGTATCGTCGGTCTCGGCCGCATCGGCGGCGAAGTGGCGAAGCGGGCGCAGGCGTTCGGCATGAGAGTGCTCGCCTACGATCCGTATCTCGCGCCGAGCCGTGCGAAGGCGATGCAGGTCGAGGGTGTCACGCTCGACGAACTCCTCAAGCAGTCGGACTATATCACCGTCCACATGCCGCTAACCGACGACACGAAATACATGATCGACGAGGCGGCGTTCGAGAAGTGCAAGAAGGGCGTCCGCATCTTCAACTGCGCTCGTGGCGGCATCGTGAAGGAGACGGCGCTCGTCGCCGCGCTCAAGAGCGGCAAGGTCGCCGCGGCTGGCTTCGATGTCTTTGAAGACGAGCCGCTCGCGAAGGATAGCGAACTCCGCTTGCTCCCGAACGTCACTCTCACGCCGCATCTCGGCGCCTCGACCGCCGAAGCGCAGGAATCCGTCGGCATCGAAATTGCCGAGCAAATCGCCGACGTCCTCAACGGCGGCGTCATCCGCAACGCCGTCAACGTCCCCTCGATCGACGCCGCCGCGTTGAAAGTGCTCGGGCCCTATCTCGATCTCGGCGCGAAGCTTGGCACGCTCGTCCAGCAAATCGCTCCCGCGCAGATCGCCTCTCTCCGCATTTCCTACTGGGGCAAGATTGTCGACGTCGACGTCAACGCCGTCACGCGTGCGATCCTGCGTGGGTTCTTGCGCCGCATCAGTGGCGACTCGGTCAATTTCGTCAACGCGCCCTCGATGCTCGAGCGTCTTGGAGTTCGCGTCGAGGTTGTGAAATCCACTGACGACTCCGGCTACACGGATCTGATCAAAGTCGATGCGACCACCGCCGACGGCACGAGCTACTCCGCCACGGGCACTCTCATCGGCAAAGGCAACCAAGCCCGGATCGTCGAGATCAATGGCCGGGAGGTTGAAGTTGTCGCCGACGGAAAACTCCTCGTCCTCGAGAATCTCGATCAACCCGGCATGGTTGGCCAGATTGGCACAATCCTCGGTCAGGATCAGGTCAACATCGCCGATATGTCGCTCTCCCGCCTCACGCCCGGTGGCACTGCCTACATGGTGGTGCGCGTTGACACGGAGCCCAGCGAATCGGCGCGAAAAATCATCAAAGACCACCGCGCGATCAAGCTCGCGAAGTTCGTGCAGTTGTAAACACGCCCCGTGTTCACCCCGCTTCTCATCGCCGCCGCTTTTGGGTATCTGCTGGGCTCGCTGCCCTTCGGCTACCTCGTTGCGCGAGCGAAGGGCGTGAACATCTTCGAGGTCGGCAGCAAGAATCCCGGGGCGACCAACGTTCGCCGCGTGCTTGGTAACGGACCGGGCAATATCGTCTTGGCACTTGATGTGGCGAAGGGTGCTGCAGCGGTGTTTGCGCCGTGGGGCTGGCGACTCGCACACGGTCCGCATTCCCACCAGTTTGGCTCCGAGGAATACGGCTATTTCGCGATCGTCGGGCTCATTGGGGCGATTCTCGGGCATAGCTTTTCGTGCTTCACGAAATTCCGGGGCGGCAAGGGTGTCGCTACCGGCGCGGGTGGTTTTATCGTGCTGTTCCCGCTTGGTGCTCTGATGGCTCTCGCCGTCTGGGGCGCGACCGCCGCGGTCACGCGCTACATCTCACTCGCCTCAATGCTTGCGGCCGTGACGTTGCCGATCGCTGCGTATGCCCTGCACCGGTCCCCGTTCTTAATCGGTGCGTCGGTCGCGGTGGCGGCGTTTGTCGTCGTTCGCCACCGGGCGAACGTCGCCCGTCTGCTTGCCGGCACGGAAAACAGAATCGGTCAGAAGAAATCTCCTCGTCCCGCCGCATGAGCGCACCTGCGACCATCAACATCGGACTGTGCGGATTCGGCACGGTGGGGCAGGGCGTCTGGAAGCACCTATCGGCCAATCGCGCCGACCTCGAGTCGCGCCTTGGCGTGAAACTCCACTTATCCCGCGCCGCCGTCCGCGACCTGCGCAAAGCGCGCGCCGTAAAAATTCCCGCTGCCAAACTCTGCTCCGACCCGCTCGCGGTCGCCACCGATCCGTCGATCCACATCGTGTGCGAGTTGATGGGCGGCACGACGCTCGCGCGCAAAGTCACGCTCGCGGCGTTGCGGGCGGGAAAGATCGTCGTCTCCGCGAACAAGGCGCTTATCTGCGAGCACGGCGCCGAGATTTTTGCCGCGGCGCAAAAACACGGCGGTCACTTTTTCTTTGAGGCGAGCGTCGCCGGCGGCATTCCGATCATCAAAGCGCTCCGCGAGGGCCTGGTCGCGAACCGCTTTCCGCGCATCTACGGCATTCTGAACGGCACGTGCAATTACATCCTCACGCAGATGGAGGAGCGCGATGCGCCCTATGCCAGCGTGCTCGCAGAAGCGAAGCGCCTCGGTTACGCGGAGGCTGACGAATCGCTCGATGTCGATGGCTGGGATACTGCCCACAAAGCCTGCGTGCTCGCTTGGCTCGCGCACGGTGTGTGGGTGAAGACCGATCAGATGATTGTCGAAGGTATCTCGCGCCTGACGCCCGACGATTTCAAAAACGCCTCGGTGCTTGGCTTTGGCATCAAGTTGCTCGCGGTCATCACCCGCGACTTTGCGCGCAACGAACTTTGCGTCCGCGTGCACCCGACGCTCCTCCCGGCGGGCAATGTCATCGCGAACGTCAGCGGCGTGTTCAACGCGATCTCCGTCACGGGCGATGTCGTCGGCACCACCCTCTACAGCGGCCGCGGCGCCGGTCAGGATGCGACCGCGAGTGCCGTCATTAGCGACATCGCCGACGGCGCCGCGCTCCTCACCTACTGCAAGGGCACGCATCTCATAAGCGAGGCCACGCCACCCGAGAGCCAGCGCTGCCGGCTCGCGCCAGCGGAGAGCATCCGGTCGCGTTACTATCTCCGCCTCACCGTCAAGGATCAGCCCGGCGTGCTCGCGCGCGTGGCGTCGGTCATGGCGAAACATCGCGTGAGCATCGCGAGCGTGATTCAAAATCCCGCCGAGCACGCGGACGCCGCTTCGCTCGTGCTCACGACCCACGAAAGCAACGAACGGGCAATGTGCACGACGCTCCAGCAACTCGCCGCGCTGCCGAGCACGCTCGACGAACCGCTCCTCCTGCGCATTGGCGACTTCAACGACTGAGTTTTTCAAAACCCTGACATGGCCAGAATCGTCCAAAAATATGGCGGCACCTCCGTCGGTGACGTCGACCGCATCAAGAACGTCGCGAACCGCATCAAAGCTATCCGTGACGCCGGCAATGAACTGGTTGTCGTTGTCTCCGCTCGCGCCGGTGTGACCAACGAACTCATCGCCCGCGCGAAGGCGGTGAATCCAAATCCCAGCGAGCGCGAAATGGATCAGCTCCTCTCGATCGGCGAGCAGGAGACGATCGCCCTGACCGCGATGGCGCTCCACGGCGTCGGCGTCAACGCCGTCAGCTACACCGGCGCGCAGGCCGGCATCTTCACCGACAAGGTCCACACCAAGGCCAAAATCAAAACGATCGACGCCAAGCCCCTCGAAAAAGATCTGAAGGCGGGCAACGTGATAATAGTCGCAGGGTTTCAAGGCATCGACGAAGCGGGTCAGATCACAACGCTCGGTCGCGGTGGCTCCGACCTCACCGCCATCGCGCTCGCGGCGGCCATCCACGCCGACAAGTGCGAGATCTACACGGACGTCGATGGTGTTTACACTGCCGACCCTCGCGTCGTGAAGGATGCGAAGAAACTCGAGGAAATTAGCTACGACGAGATGCTCGAACTCGCCTCGCTCGGCTCGAAAGTCATGCAGACCCGCTCTGTCGAGTTTGCGGCGAAATACGGCGTCGTCTTTGAAGTCCGCTCCTCTTTTAACCACAACCTAGGAACCATCGTGAAACAAGAAGTCGCCTACATGGAGAAGGTCGTCGTCCGCGGCGTTGCCGTCGACAAAGACCAAGCGAAAATCGTCGTGAGCAGCATCGCCGATAAGCCCGGCACCGCCGCGAAAGTTTTCCGCGCCCTCGCCGATGCGAACATCAACGTCGACATGATCGTCCAGAATGTCGGCCGCGGCGGCGTCGCGAATCTAACTTTCACCGTGCCGCAGACCGAAACCGCGAAAGCGCAGAAGGCACTGGCGCCTGTGCTCAAGGACGTTGGTGGCGAGGTCGAAATCGACGACGGGATTGCGAAGCTCTCCGTCGTCGGCGTCGGCATGAGGACGCATAGCGGCGTGGCTGCGACACTCTTCGACGCGCTCGCCAAAGCCAGCGTCAACCTCGAACTTATCAGCACCTCCGAGATCAAAATTTCCGTCGTGATCGCGAAGGACAAGGCGGATGAAGCGGCGCGGGTCGCACACGCGGCGTTCAATCTGTCAGAACTCTGAGTCGCCAAACGCGGCTGCCATGCGCTTTCTCAGCACCCGCGGTCAGGCGCCATCGCTCGGATTTTCCGATGCGGTGGCCACTGGGCTGGCTCCGGACGGCGGATTATTTCTGCCCGAAACGCTGCCGGATTTCTCGCATGACCTAGGGCGCTTTGAGAAACTCAGTTATGCCGAGCTTTGCTTTGAATTCCTGCGCGTCTTCGCGACGGACATTCCGGCCGCGACGCTCCGAGAGATCGTCAACGCCAGTTACACCAAGTTTGAGGATCCGGCCATCGCGCCGCTGAAGCCGCTCGGAAAAAATCTTTATGTGTTGGAGCTGTGGCACGGACCGACGCTCGCGTTCAAGGATTTCGCACTCCAACTCCTCGGCAATCTATACGCTCACCAGTGTCGCGAGCGCCGCGAGACGATCAACGTCCTCGGTGCCACCTCCGGGGACACCGGCGCGGCGGCGATTCACGGGTTGCTCGGCAGGCCGGGCACCGCCATTTTCATACTCTATCCCGATGGACGGGTCTCGCCGCTGCAGGAGCGGCAGATGACTTGCACCGGTGTGGACAATGTCTTCGCCCTCGCGATCGACGGCACGTTCGACGATGCGCAACATTCGTTGAAGGAAATTTTCGGCGATCAGGATTTTCGGACCAAGCACCGACTCTCCGCGGTCAACTCGATCAATCTCGCGCGGGTGTTGGCGCAGTGCGTTTACTATCTTTACGCTTGGCTCAAACTGCCGGCGGGCGAGCGCGGCAATGTCGAGTTCGTCGTGCCGACGGGAAATTTCGGCAATGTGCTCGCCGGCTGGCTGCTCCAGAAAATGGGCGTGCAGATCCGAGGATTTCGGGTCGCGACGAACCAGAACGACATTCTCTACCGGATGTTCGCGACCGGCGAATATCGCGTCGGCGCGGTGCAGCCCAGTCTAGCCCCGTCGATGGATATCCAGGTGGCATCGAACTTCGAGCGCTTCATCTATTTCGCCGTTGGCCGAGATGCCTCGAAGGTGCGCGAGGTGATGGCCACGTTTCAGCGCACCGGCGCCTACGCCTTTCCGAACTTCGATCGCAGCAGCTTCAGCGCATCGCGCTGCACCGATGCGGAGATTCCCGGCATCATGGCGCACGTCTACCGCGAGCACGGTTACGTCTGCGATCCGCACACGGCGTGCGGCTTCAAAGAACTGAATCCCGACCGCGTGAACGTCGTTCTATCGACGGCGAGTCCAGCAAAATTCCCGGAAACGATCCGGGCCGCCATCGGCCTTGAACCGACGCACCCGAGCCTCGAAGCGTTGAAAGCGAAACCGGTGGTGCGGCACCGGCTCAAGCCCGACCCCGCGACTATCCGTGCGTTTATCGACGCCCACGCGGTGGCGCGCTGAGGTGCTGTTTGGTTGGTGTTTGGCAACAAAAAGCCCGCGGCGAAAACCGCGGGCGAAGTTGGCGAAACGATGCGGCGCTCAGACGCGGCCGAGGTAGCTGCCGTCCGCCGTGCTGATTTTGATGATCTCGCCTTCCTTGATGAAGAGCGGGACTTGCACGACCAGACCGGTTTCGAGCTTGGCGGGCTTTTGCACGTTGCTCGCTGTATCGCCCTTGATGCCGTCGGAGCTTTCGACGACTTTGAGCGCGACCGTCGAGGGCAGTTCGATCGTGAGCGGTTTGTCGTCCACGAACAGCACGTCCACTTTTCCGCCGGCTGTGAGATAGTGCTTGGTTTCGCCGAGGAGTTGAGCGCTCAGCTCGATCTGATCAAACGTGTCGGGATCGATGAAGGCGAACGCGTCGCGGTCGGCGTAGCTAAACTCGAGGGTGCGCTTGTCGGTTGGAAGCACCTCGATCGTGTCGGTCGAGGCGAAGCGTTGGTCGAGCGCTTTGCCGTAGCGGAGATTGCGCATCTTGATTTGCACAAACGCGCGGAGATTTCCGGGCGTGCGGTGCTGCGTCTCCATGACGAGGTGCGGTTCGCCGTTAAATTTAATGACTTGGCCTTTGCGGATATCGTTGGCTGCGGGCATGACGGTGGTCTGCGGATCGAGGGTTTTGAGTCGTGAAAGGGTTGAGAGTGAGGAATCGCGCCGAACGGTGTCAAGGCCGGGCCCATCTCCGCGCTTGCGCTCCGCGGTGGGCCTTTCCGAGACTTGGCCAAACCTATGAAACAACGCACTCTGGCGCGCGAGGTGTCCATCAAGGGCAACTCACTGCACACGGGCGACGCCGTCACCCTGACCATGAAACCCGCTCCCGCGGGCCACGGCATCGTGTTCAAGCGCACGGATGTGCACGGCAGTCCGGAACTGCGTCCGCGCATCGATCTCGTCGGCGATCTCGTGCGGGCGACGACGATTCAGTCAGGCCATGTGAAGATCCACACCGTCGAGCACGTGCTGAGTGCACTCAGCGGCTGCGGGGTCGACAATGTCATCATCGAAATGGACGCCTCCGAGCCGCCGATCATGGACGGATCGGCTCGGCCCTTCGTGAACATGATTCTCCAGGGCGAACCCGTGGAGCAGGACAAGGAACGCGAATATTTCGAACTCGACGCGCCCGTATCCGTGACTCGCGGCAACTCCTCACTCATTGCGCTGCCCTGCGATCACCTCAAAATTTCGTGCACCTCGGCTGACGACCGCGGCATCCACACCCAGCATTTATCGCTTTCGATCGATCCGGAAGTCTACCAGTCGCAGATCGCGGCGGCGCGGACGTTCACGATTTACGAGGACATCGAGGAGTTGTTGAAGCTTGGCAAGATTCGCGGCGGCTCGCTCGACTCCGCCATCGTGCTGCGCGGTGACAAAATCATTTCCAAGGAACCGCTGCGGTTTAAGGACGAACTCGTCCGCCACAAAATTCTCGATATCATCGGCGACATCGTGCTGCTCGGCATGCCACTCAAGGCGCACATCGTCGCGACCCGCCCCGGCCACGCGATCAACGCCGAACTCACGAAGTTGCTTTACGCGAAATTGCAGGAGCGCAAGTCGGGTGGGGGAAAGAAAAAAGCCCCGACCACCGGGGGGCCGATGGTCCTCGCCACGGAAACGTCGCTCGACATTCACCGCGTGCTCGAATCGCTGCCGCACCGCTATCCGTTTCTGATGGTGGACCGTGTCCTCGAGTTCAAAGGCGAGGAAGAGATTGTCGCGTTGAAAAACGTGACGATTAACGAGCCGTATTTTCAGGGACATTTCCCGGGCAATCCGGTGATGCCGGGCGTGCTGCAACTCGAGGCGATGGCGCAAGTCGCGGGCATCCTCATGCTCCGGCGCACGACGACCGAGGGCAAGACGACGTTCTTCATGAGCGCCGACAAAGTGAAATTCCGGAAGCCTGTCCGTCCTGGTGATCAATTAGTGATCACAGCGAAGCTGCTGAAAGCCCGCGGCAACAAACTCGCGACGGCGGAAGCGGAGTGCACGGTGAACGGCCAACCCGTCTCATCGGCCGAACTGATGTTCATGATCGTCAGCACCGCTGATGTCGAATAAGCGCATGGCCGAAAAAATTCATCCTACCGCTATCGTCGAACCCGGTGCGCAGCTCAGTGGCGGCGTTGAGATCGGTGCGTATGGCTATGTCGGTGGTGGCGTCACGCTGGGTGTGGGCACTCGGGTGCACCACCATGCGTCGGTCGAGGGGAATACCGTGCTCGGCGGCGGCTGCGAAATTTTTCCCTACGCGTGCATCGGCGGCAAAACGCAGGATTTGAAATACAAGGGCGGTTCACCCGGCCTGATCGTCGGCGATCGGAACGTCTTCCGTGAATATGTCACCGTGCATTGTGCGACGAACGACGGGGAATTCACCCGCGTCGGTTCCGACAACACGCTGCTCGCGAGTTGCCACATCGCGCATGACTGCGTGCTCGGCGATCACATCGTCATGAGCAACGGCGCCGTGCTCGCCGGCCACGTCGTCGTCGAGGACCACGTCGTAATCGGCGGCTACGGCGGCATCCACCAATTTTGTCGGCTCGGCGCCTATGCGATGCTTTCCGCGACGGCGAAGCTCGTGCAGGACCTCCCGCCGTTCTTTATCGCCGACGGCACGCCTGCTGTCGTTCGCGCGTTTAACAAGGTCGGCCTTGAGCGCAATGGTTTCACCACGGCGCAACTCGACCGGGTAAAACAAATCTATCGGATCTTCTACCGCGACGGACTCAACCGCACGCAGGCGCTCGAAAAACTCGCCACACACCCCGATGCCCAGAGCGCGGAATTTCAGCGGGTGCTCGTCTTTGCGAAAGCAAGCGAACGCGGTCTCACACCGGGCGGAAAATAGGTCGGTCGCTTACGTGCCGAGTTTCTTGGAGGAGACGAGGTAGTTCTGCACGTAGTCGCGGACCGCTTCGGTGAGCGGAGTCATCGGGCGCGTGTAGCCGGTGGCGCGGAGTTTCGAGACGTCGGCGCGCGTGAAGTATTGGTATTTGCCGCGGAGCACCTCGGGCATGTCGATGAAGTCGATCACCGGCTCGCGGCCCAGCGCGCCAAAGATCGCGCGCGTGAGCGTGAGCCAGGTGTTGGCTTCGCCGCTGCCGAGGTTGTAGAGGCCGCCGACGGTCTTTCCCTGCGCATGCTCGGCGAAGTGGAGCGTCATCTCGATCGCGTCCTTCACGTAGAGGAAGTCGCGCATCTGCTCGCCGTCCTTGAACTCGGGCTTGTGGCTCTTGAAAAGCTGCACGCGACCCGTCGCCAGGATTTGCTGGTAGGCTTTGTTTACGAGCGAACGCATATCGCCTTTGTGATCTTCGTTTGGGCCAAAGACGTTGAAATATTTCACACCGACGATGCGAGATAACCAGCCTTCGCGCTGTGCGAACACGTCGAAGTCCTGCTTCGACTGACCATAGAGATTGAGCGGATGAAGTCGCGAGAGGTTGTCGTCTTTGTCGTCCATTCCCGCGGTGCCGTCACCGTAGGTGGCGGCGGAGGAGGCGTAGATGAACCGCGCGCCTTGCGCGAGTGACCATTCGGCGAGCTGGCGAGTGTAGTCGTAGTTAATATCGCACAGGTAGGCGGCGTTCTTCTCCGTCGTGGACGAGTTGGCGCCGAGATGAAAAACCGCGGAGAATCGGCCGAAAGCAGTCGGATCGGTGAGCAGGCGGGCGCGCAAGACATCGGCCTCAATGAAGGAGGAAAACTTAAGCGGACGGAGATTGTGTGCCTTTTCCGGTGCGTTGTGCGTGAGCGGCACCGAGTCGCGCCAGAGCGCGTCGGGATTTAGGAAATCGGCAACGACAATATCTGTGAGGCCGCGGCGGTTGAGCGCCCAGACAAGAGCGCTGCCGATAAAGCCTGCGCCACCAGTGACAAGAATACGTCCGTGCAGCGGGCTCATGAGTCGCACGACAATTCTTCCGAGCGCGCCTTTGCGGCGAGCACAGTTTCGCGGATGAGACCGCGAAAATCGCTCGCGCCCATCCGTTGGAGGCCGGCGAAGGTGGTGCCGTTGGGCGAAGTGACGGCGTCGCGGAGTTTTTCCGCTTCGATATTTTTGTGCGCGAGGAGGCGCGAGGCGCCAAGCAGAGTCTCGACTGCGAGCAGGTTGGCTGTGCTGGGTGCGAGTCCGGCGGCGATTCCCGCGTCGCGCAGCGCAGCCGCAAATTCGAACACATAGGCCGGGCCGCTGCTGCTGACGGCCGTGAGCGCGTCCATCTGCGCTTCGGGAACCTCCACCGTGCGACCGAGTGCGCCGAGCAGCTGCTCGACGAGCGCCCGGTCGTTTGGCGCGAGCGGTTGGGCCACGCACCATCCCGTGATACCGGCGCCGATCGAGCCGGGAGTGTTCGGCATCGTCCGGACAATGGCCCGGGCGCGCGGAAACAACTTCGTAAGCGTGGCAAGCCGCTTTCCCGCGAGGATAGAAACGACGAGTTTGTCCGCCGTCAGCTCGGCGAGCTGGGGATCGGCGGACGCGAGGTGCTGGGGTTTGAAGGCGATGACGAGCATGTCGGCATCGGCGAGGAGTTCGTCGAGCGATCGTGCGTGCGTGATGCCGGTGCGAGCGGCGAGTCCGGCGGCGGATTTGCCGGAGGCCGTATGGCAGCTGAGATCGGTGGACGCGAAATTCTTGGCGCGCAGCCCGTCAACCATCGCGGCGGCCATGTTGCCGGCACCGAGAAAAGCGATTTTAGGCATCGCTGATTTTCCTCTGCCGTTTCTCGAGCGGGTGCATCAGGATCGCAGTCGCGCCGCCGCCGGCGGTGTCAGTCATCGTGACTTCACCACCCAGATTGCGCAGGGCATGGCGCGCGACCGTCATACCCATGCCTACGCCGACGGTGTTCTTCGTGCTGACGAACGGCTCGAACATCTTGTCCCTGATTTCCGGATCGATGCCGCGACCATGATCGGTGACGCGGATTTCAACGAATTTTCCTTCGTCAGGTTTTTCGAGGAGCACGGTGTGGATTGAAATGGGCCGCGGGTCGGTGGGCTTGTTGTCGTAGGATTCCCACGCGTTGATCAACACTTTGGCGATCACCTCTTCGGCGATTTCGTAGTTGGTGTCGATCATGAGTTCGTCGAGGGGATTGTCGATCGTCACGGGGGCGGTCAGCCGGTAGTCGGTGTGAAAACGCGCAATTCCTCCCTCCAGAATCTCCTGCACTCCGGCCTTGATTAGTGGGGGGCGCGACTTCACGACGAGCGTGCTGAGTTGCTTGATGATCGTGACAATGCGCTGGACGGCATCCTCGACGTGTTGCGCGTTCTTTTTCACCTGCTCGGGCTTGTCGTAGTAGGCTTTGACGAGATCCAAGTAACCGATGACGACGCCAAGGAGGTTGTTGAGATTGTGGGCGATGCCCTGCGTGACGGCGCCGATGGTCGTGGCGCGGCGCGACTCTTCCAGGCGGCGGGTGAGATCGACCAACTGGCGGTTGATGGAGACGAAGCGGAGCTGCGTTTGCACGCGGGCGAGGGTCTCGTCGAGGTCGATCGGTTTGGTAATGTAGTCGACGGCACCGACACCGAGGCCCTCAAGTCTGCTTTCCTTGTTGGTGCGCGCCGTGATGAAGATAACCGGAATGCCGCGCGTAGTTTCGTCGGCTTGCAGTCGCTGGCAGACCTCGATGCCATCCATGTCCGGCATCATCACATCCAGCAGAATGAGATCAGGCAGTTCCTTTTTGATGCACGCGAGTGCTTCCAGACCGCTGTAGGCCGCGGTGACACGGATGCCCTCGCGCTCCAGTTTGCGTTTGAGCAACTGGACGTTGATGGGCTGGTCATCGACAACCAGGATGGACGGGACGGTCATAGTGCGAGCAAAGAGCTCGGAAAGGTCGGGCGCAAGGTTTGTAGGTTCGACGGGATTGACGGTTTCAGACTTGGTTTTCTACCAGCGGTTAAACACGTTCATGGCAGTAAACAAAGTTCTGCCTGATGTCGGCCTCGTCGGAAAATTTCGTTCGTCACTTTCTGTTCATCTCCTTCAAACATGAAATCCCCTCGTCCTCTGTTTTCACTTCTGGTGACGATCCTTGTTCTTCCCGTCACGTTTTCGCTTGCGCAGGAAGGTCGGGGGCGCGGCGGGCGCGGGAATACTGCCGCTCCTGAAGCCAGCGCGGCAGCGGCCGCCGCCGACGCGAAAAAAGACGCACCCGCCAAAGAGGAAAAGGAGCCAGTCCTATCTGTCACCTTTCATGAAATCACCCTTGGCGGCCAAGTGATCAAATACAAAGCCACGGCCGGCTACATGGCGATGAAGGACGCGAAGACGGAGAAGACGAAGGCCAACCTCTTCTTCATCGGCTACACGAAAATCGGCACCGATGACGACAAACTCGATCTCACGAAGCGGCCGGTCACCTATTCGTTCAACGGCGGTCCCGGCTCCGCATCGATTTGGCTGCACATGGGTGCGCTCGGCCCGAAGCGAATTGCGATGACGGAAAAAGGCGAGTCGCTCCCGCCGCCCTACAAGATGATCGACAACGATCTCTGCTGGCTCGATCAGACCGATCTGGTATTCGTCGATCCGGTGTCGACCGGCTACAGCCGCGCCGCGACCGGCGAAGATCCTCACCAGTTTCACGGCTTCAACGAAGACGTCGCTTCTGTCGGCGATTTCATCAGGCTCTACACGACGCGCAATTCACGCTGGCCCTCGCCGAAATTCCTAATCGGCGAAAGTTACGGCACCACGCGGGCCTCCGCGCTGAGCGACTACCTTCAGGATCGCTACGGTCTCTACCTGAACGGCGTGACGCTGCTTTCCTCGATCATGAATTTTGAGACGGCGCGGTTCACGCCCGGCAACGATCTGCCTTACACGCTCTTTCTTCCGACTTACGCGGCCGGCGCCTGGTATCACAAGCGACTCGGTGCCGCCTACGCTGGCGCCGATCTGCCGACCGTGCTCAAAGCTGCGGAGAAATTCGTGCAGGAAAAATATGCGCCCGCGCTGATGCGGGGCGACGCGCTCGGCGCCGCGGAGAAAGCCGCGCTCGCGAAGGAAGAGGCCGCGCTGATCGGGTTGCCCGAGGCGTTTGTGCTCCAGCGCAACCTCCGCATCGATATCTTCACCTACACGACCAAATTGTTGGAGGATCAGGATCGATCGGTGGGCCGCTACGACAACCGGTTGACGGGTATTCGCTACGCTCCAGGTTCCGCGGGCCGACAGGAATTTGATCCGAGCTACGAGGCGGTTTACGGTGCCTACACCGCGTGTTTCAACGACTACGTCCGCCGCGAGCTGAAATACGAAAGCGATCTGCCTTACAACGCGCTCACCGGCGAAGTGCAGCCGTGGAGCTACAACAACGTCCAGAACCAGTATCTCAATACCGCCGAGATGCTGCACCAGGCGATGAGCCGCAACACGAGCCTCAAGGTCTGGATCGCCAACGGCCACTTCGATCTCGCGACGCCTTACTTTGCGACCGACTACACCGTGCGCCAGATGGGCCTCGATCCGGCGGTTCGCGGCAACATCAGCCTCACGTTTTACGAGGGCGGCCACATGATGTATATGGTGCCGAGCGAGCTGGCCAAACTGAAGGCAGACGCTGTTAAATTCTACGACGCCACGCTCAAGGCGGCCGGCGTGCGCTGACGGCGCACGGGCTCACACCGCGAATTTCTTCTTCAGCTCCGAGGCGACGTTGGGAGGCACGAAGTGAGCCATGTCACCACCGAGTTTGGCGATCTGTTTCACGAGCGAAGAACTGGTGTAGCTGAACTGCTCGTTGGGCATCACGAAAATCGTTTCGAGATCCTCGTCGAGGTGCCGGTTCATCAGGGCCATGTTGAACTCGAACTCAAAGTCGGACAAGGCGCGCAGTCCGCGGATGATGGCGGCGGCTTTCTGCTTGCGGGCAAAATCCACCAGCAGGCCGCTGAAGGTGACGATACGGACGTTTTTGTAGCAGGCGACATTCGGCTGGATCATCTCGACGCGTTCGTCGGCGGAGAAGAGCGGATCCTTCGTGGTGTCGAGAGCGATAGCTACCGTGACGCGATCGAAGAGCTTGGTGGCACGGGCCAGCACATCGAGGTGTCCGTGGGTAATCGGGTCGAAGGTGCCGGGATAGATGCAGTGGCGCATGGCGTGGTGGGATGCAACGAAACCGACAACACACTGCGTGGCGACTGCGTTTTTCTAGCATCGCTTGCGGCTCGATATCCGCCACGGCGCCGCTCCGCGCTTGCCATCGCGCAACCAAGACGTGTCTTCTCACGTCTTTCGCCCGATGAATCTCCCGAACATCCTCACCATTTCGCGGATTCCGCTGATGTTCATCATCGTGGCGCTGATGTTCGTGGATTTGCCGTGGGCAGCGACGTTGGCCTTCTGGCTTTTCATCGTGGCGGCTCTGACCGACTGGCTCGATGGGAAGCTGGCGCGGGAGCGCGGGGAAGTCTCGGCCTTCGGTCGATTCATGGACAGCGTGATCGATAAGGTGATGGTGATCGGCCTGATGATTGCACTGGTGACGAATCCCGAAAATTTCATGGGCCACGACATCACGGCGATGGTGCTGCTGCTGTGTATCCTGTGCCGCGAGTTCGCGATTTCGGGATTGCGGATGGCGGTGGCGGTGAAGGGCGAGGTGGTCGTCGCTGATGTCGGCGGCAAAGTGAAGACGTTCGTCCAACTTAACGCGATCGGGTGGTTGATGGGAGCGCGGATGCTGGCGCTCGATCACCCGGAAAAATTTGGCGGGGACGATCGCGGCGTCGTCACCGCGGTCCGGATTTTCGGGATGTCGCTCTACGCCTTGTCGGCGGTGCTGACGATCACGTCCGGCATCTCGTATTTCCGGCGGCACGGCCGGGTGTTGTTCAATTGATCGATATGCGGTTGGCGCAACCGACTTGGACTCACCGCTGGCCGACGCCGCTCGTGCTGGCATTGGCGCGGCTGGGCCCGATCGGCGCGAACCTGCCGGCACCAGGCACGTGGGGATCGGCGGCGGGGTGTCTGTGGGTGGCGGGCGCGTTTTGGTGGCCGCAACTCGGGTTGGGTTGCACGCTGGCCCTCGTGCTGGCGAGCAGTTACGCGGCGATCGCAATTTGCGGCGAGGCGGAGTTGCGCCTCGGTAAAACCGATCCGGGCGAGGTGAATTTGGACGAGGTGGTGGCGATGCCGTTGTGTTTTCTCGGCTGGACGCACTGGTCCGCTTCGCTGCCGGCGTGGGCGGTGCTGGTCGCGGGTTTCGCGGTGTTTCGATTTTTCGACATTGCGAAGCCGCTGGGGATTGCGCGGCTGCAGGCACTGCCTGGCGGCTGGGGCGTGGTGATCGACGATTTGGCGGCGGCACTCGCTACTTGCGCGACGTTGCACGCCGCCGGCTGGCTGTTGTCGCTGCGGTGAGGGGCGCGCGGTGCGCTACGGCGCGCCGCGGTTGAGTTTAAACTCGATGCGCACGCTGCCGCTCACGCCAAGTTCGTTGCCATCGGGACCGTGAATGGCGCGGCCACCGAGCGTGAAGAGGACCTGGTTCTTTGAGTTGGTGCGGGATTTCCACGGGACAACGACTTCGGGCCGGAGCGCGTAAACTTGCTTACTTTCGTTGCCCATCAGGCTGGAGGTCGTGACGGTTGCGGTGAGCGAACCGTGGATGCGCGGCCATTCGCGGGCGATCCCGGAGCCGAAGGTGAGCGAGTTGGTGTGAAGCTGATTGCGGCCGAAATGTCCTGGGATCGGGGTGCCGGCGAGAAGATCGGCACCTAGGCCGGCATAGCCGAGCACTTTCCACGCGGGCACGAGCGGATGTGTGGCCGCGATGTAGGGTTGAAGATGGCGGTAACCGTCAGTGAGATCGATCGGTGGGCGGCTCAGCGGGGTTTGATAGTTGAGGCCGATACTGACGCCGCCGTCGCCAAAATTGGGCAGGAGGTGTTCGCGTTTTACGCCGAGTTTCAGGCTGGAAAAACCGTAGCCAGCCGAGCCGCTGAGACCATGAGTGACATAGCTTTCCACTTCCGCGGTGCACTCGACCGTGTCGGTGATCTTGTCGCGAATGCCGACGGGGATGCGCACATAATCGCGGTGGACAAAGTCGCCGAAGTGAGGCCGCACATATACGCGCATGGCCCCGGTGGGCTCGAGACTGGGCAGCCGATCGGCGAGGAAATCAGGGAGACGATCGATGAAATCGGGCAAATTCCAGAGGGACTCCGTGGCGGGTGCCGTCATGGCAGGCGCCGACGGGGCGGCGGACGATTGCGCAACAGTCAGAGCCGTCACCAAGACTGTGGTGATCGACGCGAGAAGGATATGGCGCCGCCCGGGCGCGACAGTGGCGGAATGAGTCACAGCAGATTGGTCAGGGTAGGACTTGAAGATGTTCCGCAGGCATTTTCACGTGGAGGCCCTGCCGGAGCACATCGACCGATAGCACGATGCCCTGCGGATTCGTGGGATCGTCTACGAAGCCTTCGAGACCGTGCAACGGGCCGCCGATGATTTTGACGCGACGGCCTTTGGTGAGGAGCGGCATCACGGTCAGTTCGTGGCCCGAGGCGACGATGGCCTTCACGTCGGCGAGCTGGCGGAGAAACTTCGGCACGTCCTCGACGATGATCGCCCGGGCGAGCAAATCCTGCTGGTAGATGCGGGCCTTCATCTCGATCGGCACCTGCGCAAAAACGTAGCCGGGGAAAAGCGGCTTGGTGAATTTTTTCGTCTGCTGCGCGTAGCGACGGACACTCACGACGAGCGCGAGGTAGTGCTCAAATTTCTCCGCTGCCATGAGCGCAGCGAATTTTTTCTCGCACCGTGGTTTGGTGTGGCAGACCAGCCAGTAATTTTCGCTCATCCGCTCAGCTTTTCAGTAGGAACCGCACCGCCGCGTGATAACCCTCAAGACCGAGTCCGGTGATCACGGCGACGCATGCCGGAGCCGTCAGCGACTCATGGCGAAATTCCTCGCGCTTGTAGATGTTGGAAATGTGAACCTCGACGGTCGGTAGGTGCGCGCCGAGCAAAGCATCGCGCAGCGCCACGCTGGTGTGCGTGAAGGCGCCGCCATTGATCACGAGCCCGTCGAACTTGGCGTCAGCAAGCGCCGCGATTTTGTCGATGAGCGCGCCCTCATGGTTCGATTGAAAAAACTCCAGTTGAGCTCCGGCGCCGAATTCCGCGCGGAGGGCCGTTTCCAAGTCGGCGAGCGTAGCCCGCCCGTAGATCTCCGGCTCGCGTTTGCCGAGTCGATCGAGGTTGGGGCCGTTGAGGATGGCGATCTTCTTCATCAAGTTCAGAAGGGATTGTCGGTGGCGATAAACTCCCACGGCAACCTAAACTTTTTCGCCAACTCGGCGGCGAGCGCCTTCACGCCGTGGACTTCAGTCGCGTAGTGGCCGCAGAGGTAGAGGTTGAGTTTTTCCTCCTGCGCGCGGTTGAAACAATCCTCGCGGAGTTCGCCGGTGACGAGCGTATCGACGCCCGACGAAAGCAATTCCGGGATGGCACTGTAGCCGCTGCCGCTGCAAAACGCGACCGCGCCCGGCGCTGGGGCGCCATACTCGATCGCGATGACGCGCGGGTAGAGTGACTCGAGTTTTTTGCGGATGGCGGTGCGTGTGATCTTCGAGTTCGCGATGCAGCCGATGGCTTCGCCGTCACGGACGAGGAAGGGGCGCGAGCTTTTCAGGCCGAGCTGGCGGGCGAGGAGTACGTTGTTGCCAATCTCGGGATGACCATCGAGCGGCAAGTGGTTGGAATAGAGCGCGCAATTGCCGTGCACGAGCGTCGCGACGCGTTGGTAAGCCGGGCCAGTGAGCGGGCGCGGCATGTCCCAATACATGCCGTGATGCACGATGAGAAAATCAACACCGGCGGCGACCGCCCTCTGAAACGGCACGACGCCCGCATCGACCGCGGCGCCGATTTTGGTGACACGGCCGTCGTTGGCGAGTTGGAGGCCGTTGAAGGCGCAGGGCGCGTCCTTGAACGCCGCGCGGCGCGTGCGGCGATCACAATAGGTGACGAGGTCGGAGAGCTTGGGCATAAACTACAGGCCGAGCCTGCAGCTATGTGCGCTAAAGCCTGCGCCGAAACTCACGAGCCAAAAATCGCCATCCTCGATCGGCGACGTTTCCTGCAACGTCTCTTCGAGCGCGAACAAGACCGACGGGCTGCTCATGTTACCGTGCGACCGCAGCGCGCGCACGCTGGCGTCGAGTGAGTGAGGTGCGACGACGGGCGCGAGCGCGGCGAGCACGTCGCGGCCGCCGGTGTGCGCGACGACGCGCGCCACGGGCCGCGGGCCGCGCGCAGCCCAAAGTTTTTCCACTACGCTGGCCGCGAGGGTGGGCACGGCGGGATCGAGGAGATTGCGAAGTTTGCCGTCGCGCTGCTCGAAACGGAGTTTGTCGCGGTCGGCCGGGACGTGGAGCGTGTTGAAATCAAACGCGCGCAAACCGGTCGCACCGGGTGTCACGCGCCAGATCGTCGCCGCGGCGCCGTCGCTGAAGAGGCACGCGCTGATGAGCACGCCGGGATCGTCGTCGAGATAGAAGGCCGCGGAGCACACTTCGACGGCAACGCACGCGACGGTCGCCTGGGGTTGGGCGGCGAGGACATGGCTCGCCACGCGCAGTGATGGGATCGCCGCGCCGCAGCCGAGCCCGACGAGATCCTGGAGAAACGCGTCGGTGCGCAAGCCGAGTTGCTCGGCAACGTAGCTCGTGATTCCCGGACAAAGATAACCGGTGCACGTGCAGATGATCAGCGCGTCAAGATCGATGGCGCGGATGCCGGCTTGCGTGAGCGCGGCGGCGAGGGCGCGGCCCGCGAGCGCGGGCGCCTCGGTGCGGAAGGTGGCATTGAGTTCGTCCGGGGTGCGATCGAAGACGCGCTCGATTGCCGGCATCGCAAAATGCCGGGTGGCGATGCCGTGGTCGTGCGTGAGGATGCTGTGCAGGATGAGCCGTGAGCGTTTTGAGAGCCGGGCGCGGGCGGGCGAGCGCTGGAGGATTTCCCAGCACTCGGTCTGCGTGAAGGACGAGGGCGGAACGTCGGTGGCGAGGGCTTGGAGATACATCAGTGCAGCGCCGCGTAGAGCGGCCGGAGGGGAAGCAGGCGCGCGCGATTGAGCGTGCGCAGCAGCTTCTGTTGCGGGGGAGAAAAAAGGAAGGGGTGCAACGCATCCGCAGTCGCAAGCCGTAGCCGAAACTGTCGACGGAGCGCGGCGTTGATCGTGCGGACCGTGATGGCCCATGTTTGCATGCCCCGCGCAAACGCTAGCAGCGGATCGAGTGCGAGCGCAGCACTCTGAAACGCCATCGCCATGCCGTTGCCGGTGAAGGGTGGAATCATCGCGCACGCGTCGCCGAGGCGCACGCAGTTGGTCGCGGGCACGCGGCGATCGAAGCATACCGCGGCCACGGCGCAGAACGACCCTGGGTCGAGTTCGACGGCGGCGAGCCGCATGGCGAGTGCACCGAGCCCGGCGGCCTGAAGATAGCCGAGCAAAAGATCAGCGCCCTTCGCACCGAGTGCGCGGCGGCGAAAAAGGCCGCAGACGTTGACCGCGCCGGTCTCGATGCGGGCGAGCCCGACGTAGGCGTGCTCCCCGAGGTGCAACTCAAGATCGCGCGTGAGGACGAGTCCGGACGCGTGGATTTTCAAGCCGAGCCACGGCGATCGTCCGCGGCGGCGACCGGTCGCGAAGATGCGACCGGCGCGCGGTGTAAGATCGGTGGCGCGCGCGTGCGTGCGCAGGGCGCCGCCAGCGGCGACAAACGCGGCGGCGAGGCGCGCGTCGAGCGCATGGCGGCTCACGCCGAGCGCGGGTGCGGGGAGTGTTTGAAAGCGGGCGGGGCGATCGCTGCCGTCAAGAAACCACGCGACCTCGTGATGATGCAACGCATCGGTGAGAAAAGGCGCGAGCCCGAGACGCGAAAGGGTGGCGGAGTCGAGGCCGGTGATGAATTCGCCGCAGACGCGGTGGCGCGGATAATCGCCGGACTCGAATAGCGTCACGTCCACGCCGCTGCGTCGCAGGGCGAGCCCGAGCGAAAGTCCGGCGAGGCCGCCGCCGATGATTTCGATGGGAGGGGAAATCGGTTTCATGTGCGGCGGCGTGCGATCATCCGATAGGAGCCGAGGAAAGTGGTTGAGCACGATATGTCCCACTCGGACGCAGCGAGGCCAAGGAGGCACGGCAGTTCGTCGCCCACGAAACCGGCAGCGATGCTGACGTGGGCGTCGTGGAGCGTCACGTGGCTAGCGCCGAGCGTGCGGCCAAGCACGGCGATGAGGCGTTGCGAACGCAGGCTGCGGGTGGGTTCGCTCGCGAGAATCAAGCGCAGCGATCTGCGCAGCGCGGCGCCGATCTTGGCGAGTTCGGCGTCGCTGAAATGATGAAAGATGAGATTTCCGCAGACCATGGCGTAGCGGTTGTAGGCGGCGAACGTGCGCAGATCGCCGGCGAGCCAAGTGCGCTCGACAGGAAAATTTTCCGGCCGCGGACAAAAATCGAGGCCGTCAACCGCGACGCCGCGTCTGGCGAGGCGCGCGGCGAGTTCGCCGGTGCCGGCGCCGAGTTCGAGGGCGAGTTCGCCGGCGCGGGCAAGCGGCGGCAGTGTGCGCGCGAACCAGCGGTGGTTGCCCATGGCCCAATTGATCCAGCCCAGGTCGCGGCGGCTGTGGAGCGCGTCGGGGTGCTGCGGTGGCAGCGCATCGAGCAACTCGGGAGTGAGGGTGCGGGTCATCACGCGAGACGAAGGTTGCCCGCGGGCGCGCGTCTGTCCAGAGTCGCACGAAGATTTGCCATGTCGAAAACCGCTTCACCCGTCGATCTGATCGCGCTGGCCGCGAAGAAATTCCCCCACCGTCCGTCGTGGGACGAGTATTTCATGGCGACGGCGGTGCTGATGTCCACGCGCTCCAATTGCGAGAGGCTGCACGTCGGCTGCGTGATCGTGACGGGCGGAGCGCGCAAAAACCGTCTCGTGGCCGCGGGCTACAACGGCTACTTGCCGGGCACGCCGCACGTCTCGCGGCAGCGCGATGGTCATGAGCAGGCCACGGTCCACGCTGAGCAAAATGCGATTGCCGATGCGGCGCGTCGCGGCAGTTCGGTCGAAGGCTGCGTCGCCTACGTCACGCACTATCCCTGCATCAACTGCGCAAAAATACTCGCGGCAGCGGGAATCGCGGAGGTGCGTTATCGCGCCGATTATCACAATGATCCCATCGTGGCGCCCCTACTGGGCGAAGCGGGCGTGAAAATCTTGAAACTCTGAGATCCTTGGTTTGAACAATTCCCCGGTTTTTCCTGCCATGCGTGAACGCCGCACCCACTCGAAGGAAACGTTTGCCGGTTCGCTCCTGCTGTCGCATCCGGCGATGGGCGATGCGAATTTTCGGCGGAGTGTGGTGCTGATGTCGGCCCACAGCGCCGAGGGAGCGATGGGTGTCGTGCTCAACCGTCCGATGGGGAAGCGGCTTGGTGAACTCAATGGCGAGTTCGCGCTGGGGCCGCTGGCGGGTGTTGCGCTGTTTCAGGGCGGGCCGGTGCAGCCGGAGCAAATGTTATTGGCGGCGTGGCAGGCGCGGTCGGACGGATTTCGGCTGCATTTTGGCATCGAGCCCGACAAGGCGGCGCAATTGCTCACCGAAGATGGGACGCAGGTGCGCGCGTTTCTCGGTTATTCCGGCTGGTCGGCTGGTCAGCTCGAAAATGAGATGAAACACAACGCGTGGATCATTTCGGATGTGCCGGAGGATTTGCTGGCGCTGGCTGCGGACGATGCGCTCTGGCGCACGGTGCTCGGTCGCGTGGGCGCCGAATGGCGGCTGCTCGCAGACGAGCCGGAGCACCCCGAGCAAAATTAACGGTCGCGTTGCGCTCTGGTGGGGCGAAACAAGGGTTGCCAGCAGCTGCCGATTTTATGGGCTTTTGTGGGCATTTAACGCGAAACTTTGCCGTACTTGATGGCGGAAGATCTTGCCATTGCGCCTAAACGTGTGCAGTTGCACACTATGACGATCACCGTGGAAGCAAAGCTGACGACGTCGGATAATTATCCGGCGTTGGAGCAATGCGCCGCGTTGTTCTCGCGCCTCGAACGACTGCTCTTTACTGCACTCTACGCCCGCGGTGAAAAGCTGACC
>CAIMFY010000095.1 GCA_903840415.1 uncultured Opitutia bacterium
GCGAGAAGCAACCACATGCGGTATTAATTCGCCTTTCGGCGAGCTATTCCCCATTTGAAGGTAGATTGTTCACGTGTTACGCACCCGTTCGCCACTGCTTTTATATCCACTTGCGTTTCAATAAAAACCGTTCGACTTGCATGTCTTAACCACGCCGCCAGCGTTCATTCTGAGCCAGGATCAAACTCTCCGAAAAGAGTTCAGAACCTAGTGATTCATGAACTACTATACTCGGTCTAAGCCGAAGCTCAGACCATTTTTTGAATTTTGATTGGGGGTCCCAATCAATCGCACAAAGTAAATTTCAAAGAGCCTTCCGATTAGGGAAAGATTACGATCAAAAACCTTAAGCTCGGTCCCGTCAATCATTTTTCATTAAAAATATGAAAATGGTAAGAACACAGACTTCAGCCTCCTTTATTTCATTATCCGATCACTTAATTCGAAGCTCACGAAATAACGGGAGGTGAATCCACGCTAATCGCAGGACATGATTCAAGACCTTTTAAGCGTAATCAACTTAACTCATTTATGGGTAAAATTTTAATATAGTTTATAATGTTATTCTCGATCTTCTGTGCGTAACAGGCGGATCGCGATTGCCGATCGTGAAGTTGGACGAGGCGTTTAATCGAACCGCCGACCGTTGTGAGCAACGCCGCGACCGTACCTTGGAACAATCCCGCTTGGGCTGAAAGCACCGCGGCAGAGGAAGCCGATTCATCAGCGCCCGCGGCATTGGCTTGGGTAACGCTGTCCCTCTGCGAGACAGCAAGGTCCAGTTGTCCAATTACCTGAGTTTGCTCCGTCGAGGCCATCGAGGTTTCATAGACGAGCGTGTCGAACTGCTTGGCCTTTCCGGCCGATCTCTCCGAGTGACTGGACGCCTGTGCCGCAGAATTAGACGCCGTGCGCAAGCTTCATGACCGTGTCCTCAATCTCGCCGGTCGTCTCCTTGCGGATTAGCCGCAACCCTCAACGAGGTTGCGCACCTCCTCGGCAACAAACGTGAAACCCATTCCAGCCTCGCCAGCACAGGCAACTCCGAACGCAGCGTAGAGCGGGAGAATGTCGATTTGAAATCCAATCTCGTTAATCCGTCTCGATGATTTTGGAAATGTCGGCTGAAGAGCTTGGATAGCATCCATCGCGCGCTTCATTTCCGCCATGTCAACTGCGCCCGCGTCAGCGGCGGCGGGGGTAGTTCCTTAGCTAGGTTGGCAATGGCGGCGGTGCGCTTGGTCACGCTGGAGATTTCCTCCAGCTCGGAACTCGTTTCTTTCGGCGACGCGGCCAGTTTGCTGGCGCCTTCGGCCAGCGACTGGCTCGACGTGGAAACCTAATTAGCCTCGGCGGCGATTGGGTTCGCGCAATCATTCAGTTCGCCGCAAACCTTCCTCAAGATTATGTTGGTGCCCGGCTGATAAGGATCCTGAGCGTAGGTCATTGTGAGCAAGCTGTCGAACGCCGGACAGCCGTTTCTTGCCGAAGTCCAAGATGGATTCGTTACTCTTGTTCGTGTCGAAATTGCCGACGCCGCCGAGTAAAAGCGTAATCGCAGCCACGGCCACGAAGGAGGCGCAAGTCTCCTGCCCGATTGTCCAAAGGCGAAATAGCCTAACGATATTAGCAGGGGCTTGATGAGGTTGCGCGTTGGTCGATCACCAACACCGAGAGCGATGGCAAAATCCATGAATATCGACTCCTTCCCCAGAGAAATTCGAGGGAATGCCGATTCGGACCCACGCGTCGAGCTGCCATTGACCCGGAGCTGAATAGATCGTTCGAAGGCGATTGTCCCGATCCGTCGCGCCGTTCGCGTGCGAACACCATGAGCGACGCGCGAGCGAGAACGCGCCCTGCCTTCCACCGCCCTCGCGGCCGCGGAAAGAACCGCGGGATAATCTCACCCGCAGGTCGCCCTCACGCCTTCGCGTGACGCATCGCGCCGTAGGGCGCGCGCTCGGGGCGCGAGAGCAGGGCGTTGGCCGCAGCGTCGTTCACGAAGCGCTCGGTCTTCACGTCCCACGTGAGCGGGCGGCCGAGCTTCATCGCGATCCAGCTGACGATGCACGCGGAGTTGGAGCGGTGAGCGATCGGCGCGGGCGCGAGCGGCTGCGCGCGCGACTTCACGCACTCTAGCCAGTTCTGGTGGTGCGAGGTGCTGTGCGGGAACTGCACGGCGAGCGCGCCCGTGGGATCGAGGAGCTTCGGGTTGCTCGCATCGAGCCACTTCAACGCGCCGCCGGAACCTGTCGGATCGCTCGCGGTCGCGCCGCCATCGCGGCACACAAAAATCCAGCCGTCGTCGCCGATGAACTTGATGCCGTTCTGGAGTTTGTCGGATACGGTCATCTTCACGTCGCCCGGGTAAGTGAGCTCGATGTGGTAGGCGCCGTGGACGTTCCAAATCTTGTTCGTGGGAAACTCGCCGCGGCCCTCGATTTTGCTCGGGCCGCTGAGTTCCAGGCCCATGCCCCAGTGGGCGGTGTCGAAATGATGCGCGCCCCAGCCCGTGATCATGCCGAGGCAGTAGGATTCGTTGCGCAGCCAGCCCGGCCGCGAATCGACATCGGGGTTGCCCTGCTTGTCCAGCCCCTGCGGATGCACGCGCTGCTCGGTATAGTAAACCTTCGGCGTCGATCCAAGCCACGCGTCGTAGTTGAGGGTCGACGGCACCGGCTGCTCCGGATCGTCGGGCTTCGTCGGATCGATCGGCAGGCCAATTTCGACGTGGTGCAGGCGGCCCACGCGGCCGCTGCGGACGAACTCGCAGGCCTTGCGGAATTGCTCGTGCGGGCCCCAGGAACGCTGCTGGCTGCCGACTTGGAGGATGCGCCCGGTCGACGCCACCAAGTCGCGCAGCAACACGCTTTCCTCATGCGTCATCGTGAACGGCTTCTGGAGATAGATGTCTTTCCCGGCGCGCAACGCCGCCGTCGCGACCTCCGCGTGCTGGTGATCGGGCAGGCTGATGACGACGGCATCGATGTCTTTTCGCGCGAGCAGCTCGCGATAGTCGCCGTAAGTATCGATCTTCGGCTTGGGCAGTTTGGAGGCGGCGAAGAGGCGCTCGACGTTCATCTTGCCACTCGCCACCCGGCGCGAGTCGAGATCGCACACCGCGACGACATCGGCGAGTTTGGAACCCGCGACGCCGGGCATGTCGTGCGACTGCCCGATGCGGCCGCAGCCGATGTGACCGACGCGAATGCGATTGCTCGGCGCATCGGCGCCGAACAACCGCGACGGCACGATGAGCGGCGCGACTGCGGCGGTGATAGCGGCCGTGCGCACGAAGTCGCGACGGGTGATGAGACCTTGGGGTGAACGTGAGGGGCGCATTTTCATGGAGAGGTGGCGGTAACTGCCGGGTGACGATCGGAGTGGGCCTGACACAACCATGCAAACCCAGCGGCCCACCAAAATCAACGACTCACTTGCCGGGCCCGCGGGACTGAGAGGTTGCGCTTTGTATCAAGCCCGGGAGCATTTTCCGCCGTGCGACGACCCTTCGCCTCTTTGATGATTTACTTCGCCGTGATTGCCGTGACGGCGACGGCGCGCGCGACGAATCACGATCAAATCGCCGCGCTCTTCCGGCCCTTCGTCGCCGAGCAGGTAACGCTCGCTCCAGACGGCCGCCACGTCGCCTACACCGAGCACGTGAAGAACGAGCTCAACGTCATCATCATGAGCCTAGAACCGCCCTATGCGAAACTGCGGCTCCTCGTGGCCGATGACCAAGCCCTCGCCTTCTCGAAAGAAAAGCAACGCGCGCAGCTCCGATTCCTGCGCTGGGCGACGCCGAATCGCCTCGTATTCGCGCCCGCGGAAGAAAGTTTCCGGATCAAGCAGCCGCCCGGTTTTTTCGGGCCAAAATACTTTGCTCCGATTTTAGCCGTGGATGCGGATGGAAAAAATCCGGACACATTGGTCGACGGCTCAGACTACGTGGCGACCGTCTCAGCCGTCCCCACAGACACGGACGACGGAATCCATCAATACACGCGCGCCAGTGAGATTATCGGTTTTCCGGCCGGCGACCGTGATCACCTACTCGTGCGAGCCATCGGTTACGAATTCCCAACCGACCCGCCCACCCTCGTGCCGACTACTGCCTTCAAAGTAAACATTCACACCGGTAAGAAGACCGCGCTTGAGAGTGAATTTTTCATCGGAGCCGTTGGCTATGACCAGCAAGGTAGGTCGCGACTCAGCTATGTTCGCCCTCTGCATTCGCCTGATCGTTCGTTCATCCTTCAAGGTGCTACGCCATTGAAATTCGACGCGGCCTGGCTCGGTTCGCTCGCCGGGAACTTCACCATCACGCCGCGCAATTATTTCGGCGAACGCGCGTTTCCCCTCGGCTTCGATGTCGATCCCGACGTGCTCTACGTCGCCTCCAACATCGGCCGCGACACCTTCGGCGTTTACGCGCTCAACCTGAAAACCAAGCAGCGCACCGATCTCGCGCTCGAAGAGCCGCACGTCGATCTCGCGCCGCTGGAGCCGGACTATCCGAGCCTGCAATTGGTGTTCGACGAATTCCGCGACACCTTCGCGGGTGTGCGCAGCCCCGGACCGAAGCCCGTCGCCAAGTGGCGCGATCCGGAATTGACCGCGGCGCAGCGCGCGCTGGAAAAAAAATTTCCCGCGCGCACCGTCGAAATTCTCGAATGGAGCGAGGCGCCCACGGCCTTCCTTATGCGCGTGACGGGCGGCACGGAACCGGGCCGCTATTTCGTCTGGCAGAAAACGGATAATCTCGTGCTCGAAATTCTGCGGCGCGCACCGTGGCTCGCTGCGGCCGATTTGCACGCGACGGAGTTTTTCGAGTTTGTCACGGCGCAAGGCGTCTACCTGACCGGCTACGTCACCCTGCCGCGCGCGTCGCGGTTGAAACCGCCACCCGCGGTGATTCGTTTCGCCGACGGATTTCCGGGGTCGGCGCACGCGGAATTCGATCGCGAGGCGCAGGTGCTGGCGGCGATGGGATTTGTCGTGATCCGGCTCAATCACCGCGGCGTCGGCGGTTTCGGGATCAAACACCGCGAGGCGATTCTCGCCGGCATCGATCGCGTGCCGGTGGACGATGCAATCGCTGCCGTGGATTGGGTGGCGGCGCGCCATCCGATCGATCGCAAGCGCGTCGCGACGATGGGGCTGGGCTTCGGCGGCTATCTCGCGGTGCGCGCCGTGCAGTTGCACCCGGAGGCGTTTCGCTGTGCGGTGGCGTTCAACGCGCCGCTCGATCTCGCTTTCTGGCTGCGGGCCGAAGTCACCACCGACATGGGCACCGAGATTGATTTTTCGCAGGAAGTGAACCGCGCTTTCCTGCAACGCGGCCCGGCGGATTTGCGCGCTCTTTCGGTGCTCGAAAAGCCCGAGACGCTGACCAATCCGGTCTTCCTGCTCGCCAACGCGGGTGGCACCGACGCCACCGCCATCGCGACGATTCGCCTGCGTGATCAAGTCCGGCGGCAGGGCGGCGTAGTGGATTACATCGAGGTCAACGCCGACTTTGCCGCCAACCTGCCCGACGCCCGCGCCGCCGTTTACGATCGGTTGGAGGAGTTCTTCAACCTGAACCTCTACGACTACAAAGTGAGAATCGGCCCGACCAAGGAGATCAAATGAGGGGCGCGGGGATTTTGCTCGGCGTCGGTTTGGTCCTGAGTGGCGCTCGCAGCGCGACCGCGGCCGAACCGCCCGGCCCCATCGTCGAACTGCCGCCGATGATCGTGGAGGCGACGAGCGGCTCGGTCACGTGGCTGTATGCGAACGTGAAGGGCGACGAATATCTGTCGCGCTGCGCCAAGGGGACCACGCGGGCTTTCATCGAATCGCACGAGCGACTGCGGCGTGAGTTGCGCGCGATCGTGCCGGATGAATTTCTGGCGAGCCTGCCGACGATCACGCTGCTGTCCGGGCAGGATGTCGCGCCGAAGGAGAGCGACCAAGTCGCGCGCGAATTGCTGGGGTCGGAAAAAATGACCGCGCCCGGCCGGGGCGCGCCGGTGAAATTTCTGCCGAACCTCCGGCTCGACGATCGCGATCTCTCGGCGGTGTTTGCCTATATCGACGAGTCGGCCGCCAAGCAAATCGGGCTCGTCGTTTCCGCCAGCCAGCTCCGACTCCTGCTGGAACGGCGCACACCGATGCTGCCGCCGTGGCTCATCGAGGGAATCCTGAGCGTCCGCGCACAGATCGATGTGCGAGCGGAAGCCGTGACGCTGCGGCCGTTCGTCTGGCTGACGGCGGACGAGAGTCGCGCCATCGCGCGCAACCCGACGCAACCGCGCGCGCTGCTGCCGGCGAATGAAATGTTTGCGCCCGATTCCTTGCGCGGCGACGGCAATCACCACCCGCGCCGCGTGCAGGCGTTGCAGGCACAGGTCGGGCTCTTCGTCCGCTGGGCGCTCGACCCGCGCAATGAGGTGCGCGAGGCGTTCTGGGCGTTTGCCCAACGCTCCAGCGAGCAGCGCGTGACGGAGGAGATGTTCGCGAAAAGTTTCGGCTTCGGCTTTTCCGATCTGCGCGATCGATTGAACGACTATCTGCCAATCGCGCTCAAGGAACCGCTGCACCTCGAACCCGGTGCACCCTTGAAGTCCGCGCCCAGCGAGATTCGCGAGGCGACGCCCGCTGAAATCGCGCAGCTGCGCGGGACGTGGGAGCGGCTGGAGATTGGCTACGTGCAACGCTCGCACCCGGAATTCGTCGGCAGCTACACAGTGCAGGCGCGCCGCACGCTGCGGCGCCCTTACGAGCGGGGCGAACACGATCCGCGACTGCTGGCGGAGCTCGGGCTGTGCGAAATCGACGCCGGCGATCCGGCGGCGGGACTGCCGTTGTTGGAGACGGCGATCACCGCCAACGTGGGCCGGCCGCGTGCCTACTATGAGGTGGCACGGCTCCGCTTTACCGAGCTGATGCGCGGACAGGTGGCGGGCCGGATTTTTTCCGCCGCCGAGCTCGCCCCGGTGGTGGAACCGCTCCGCCGGGCGGCCGACGCGGCACCGCCGCTGCCAGAAGCGTTCGGATTGCTCGCGGATGCGTGGGTGCGATCGCGCGATGCCATGCCGGCAGAAGACATCCAGACGATCACCAGCGGTGCCAAGTATTTCGCGATGAATCCCGCCGTGAGCTATCGCCTCGCGCTGGCGCTAGCCTGCGGAGGACGCCGCGTGGAAGCCGCGGAGTTGCTGGCCACGGGCGCTGAGTATGTGGCGGATGAGGCGGCGCGGACGCGTTACGCGCAGCTGCAGGCGGTGCTGTCGGGTGCGGTGCCGGCGAAGGAGTAGACGGCGAAAAAACGTTCTAAGCGGATGGCGGGCGAGCGCGTTGGCGGCGGGCGCGGCGATAGGCGTCGTGTTCGCGTCGGGTGATTTCTACACTGATCCTTCAGACAAGAATTCAATGAAAACGCTCCGCCTCGCCGCCACCTTCAGCCCTGCCCACCTATGAGAGACGATTACCTCGCCGCCGCCCTCAAGATCGTCGATGATCCGAACATTTTGGTGAACGTGGTCTCGCGCCGCGTGAAGCAGCTCAAGCGCGGCAACCGCCCGCTGGTCGAGTCGCTCGAAAAACTTTTGCCCGAAGACACCGCCCTGCGCGAAATCATCGAAGGCAAGATCAGCTACGAACTGGCCACACCAGAAGAGCTGGCGATGCGGCGATAGGCCAGATCAGTTCGGGACGGCTTTCGGAGTATTTGCTCGGAAGCGTCCCGCGAAACCGCCCGTAGGTTTAACACTGGGTGCCTGCTTCGCACCAGCCGCAGCGTGAAACGCACGGACACTCTCCGAGCGGACGCTCAGAGCCCGAACGGAAGGCAGCGTAACAGCGCTGGCGTGTGACCGGGCGCGACTTGTTTGTCGCGCGAAGCGCGGCGCTTGGACTTCGTGCTCTTCGCGCTCAGGAGATGGCGGAAGCCCGGCGTGCGCCGCATGAGCTTGCCGCGGGCGGACAGCTTGAAGCGTTTCGCCACGGATTTTTTCGTTTTCTGCATCGGGAGTCAGATTTTGGAATCGTTGGCGTGCACCGTCACCGATGAAAACGCCAGCGGTTCAGAGGGCGCAATCCTCCCAGAGCGGAGCTCGGAGCAAAAATGCGTCTTTCTGGTTTTGGGCGATGGTGTCGGATGAAAATTTCATGCGTTCGCGTTTAGTTGAGTGCACGATCCTAAAAGCGGCCGGCGGCAAACACGACCTATTACGCGTGCAAAACCCGACGCGACCGTAAGCCGCACCCCGGTCATACCATTCCGACGTTTATCGGAAAATTTATCGGTGTTGCGTTGCCATCGGGAAACGCCGTGCGTCAATCCCCTGACCCCATGAAAATTCGCCGCTTCCTCGCACTCCTAGCCTTGCTCTCGTCGCTCGTGGCCGCGCGCGCCTCCGACAACGCACTCACCGCCGCGGAAAAATCCGCCGGCTGGCAACTCCTGTTCGACGGCCAGACCTTCAACGGCTGGCGCGCCTACCGGCAGAAAGGCCCGCCCGCGTTGGGCTGGGAGATCAAGGACGGCATGCTCAAAACCGTCCCGAAGGTAAAGGGCGTGGAGATCATCACGGAAAAAACGTTCACAGATTTCGAGTTCAGCTGGGAGTGGCGCCTCGCCGTCGGCGGCAACAATGGGATCAAATATTTCGTCACCGAGGATCGCCCGAGTGCGCCCGGCCACGAATACCAGATGCTCGACGATGTGCGCCATCCCGACGCCAAGGCCGGTCCGATTCGGCAGACGGCCTCGTTCTACTACGTGCTGCCACCCGCCGCCGACAAAGGCTACCGCGAGGCCGGCGAGTGGAATTTTTCGCGCGTCGTCGTGAAGGGCAACCACGTCGAGCACTGGCTCAACGGCAAACTCGCCCTCGCCTACGAAGCCGGCAGTGCCGAGGTGAAAGCCGGCGTCGCCAAAAGCAAATTTTCTAAACTGCCTGGCTTCGGCGACAAACTCACTGGCCCGATCATGTTGACCTACCACCAGGACGAGTGCTGGTATCGCAACATCAAGATTCGCGAGCTAAAGTAACTTTGAGGCGGCGGGACCGCGCGCCGGGCGTCTCGCAGCTTGCGACCCGCGCGCGACGGGATCATCGTTCGCTCCTCGCAATCGATCATGGACATTTACGGCACCTCTGAAGAACACCGGCCCGTCATGTGGCTGCGCGGCTACCCACTCTACGCCGCGCATTTCCTGGTGTTCGTGTTTACCGGCTCGTTGCTGGCGACCTCGCTGCTGCTGGCGCTCAACGCCGGGCATCTGCTGGCGTGGCTGACGTTCTCCAGCAGCGAAGTGCTGCGCGGCCAGATCTGGCGCGTTGCCACCTATGGCCTCGTGAATCCACCGGGGCTGCCATTCGTGATCGATATGCTGATGTTCGTGTGGTTCGGGCGCGAGGTGGAGAAATTTTTCGGCCAGAAAAAATTTCTGCTGCTCTATGGCGGCATCTATCTGGCAACGCCACTGCTGTTCACCGCCCTCGGGGTGTGGCGTCCGCTCGCGCTCTCCGGAGAGACCGGGGCGTTTGCGCTCTTCGTGGCGTTTGCGTCGCTCTATCCGAACGCCGTGCTGATGTTTGATATTCTGGCGAAGTGGGCCGCGGCGGTGCTCATCGGCATCTTCACGCTCATGGCGCTGGCCTACCACGACTGGACGGGATTGATGTCCCTCTGGATCACTTCCGGCTTCGCTCACCTCTACGTCCGCGGGGAACAAGGCGCTTTCAACCTGCCGCGGCTGCGCTGGCCTCAACGCCGGCCCAAGCTGCGCGTGCTCCCTGATTTGCCGGCGTCGAAGCTATCAGAATCCTCCTCCCGCGACGGTGGCTCAATGTCCGAGATCGACGCCCTGCTCGACAAGATCGCGCGCTCAGGCATCGGCAGCCTTACCGCGAAGGAACGCGCCCGGCTCGAACAAGGTCGCGCCAACCTGTTGAAAAAAGAATCCGGCCGACGCTGAGGCGCGGGCCGGACGACACTGGCGGGGAGTCGAGGTCGCTCAGGGTTTCTTTACGGCGAACGGCACTGAATAGACGATGTTTTCCCACATCATCGAAATCCGGCCGCCCGTGATGGGCCCCTTGTCCACGCTCATCGTGAACTGATCGATCCGCTCCGACGACGCGATCTTCTCCAAATCCACACGGCCGAGTTCCTGTTTCTCGTCGTAGGGATCGATGCCCCACTGGCCGATTTGCTTGTTGATGATCAGTTTCGCGGAGCCGTCCGCCGCCGGCAGCGTAAACAACGTGTAGGCGCCCGCCGGCACCGTCAGCGCGCCGATCGCGAGGGGCTGTTGGGTGAGGAGCAACGTGGCTTCGTCGGAGCCAGTGCGCCAGATTTTGCCGTAGGGCACGAGACCGCCCCAAATTTTGCGAATCTCGCCGGTCTTCGGATCCTTGGAAAAGGGGCGGCCGTAAACGAGGATGACGCGATTGCCGTCGATTTTTCGACTTGTGGTTTCGTGCGGGCTCTTGCCGCCGGTGGAAGCGGCCTTCGGGGCCGCGGGCGTCACCGAAGCGGCGGGGGCTTGCGCGAAAAGCGCCGCCGTGCCGGCGAGCGTGAGGGTGAGCAGGGCAACGGATGTGAACTTGGTCATGATCGATTCCTCTGGTTGACGTGGGGGATGTGGGCTCGGGAAGCCCGGGAAACCAACAAAGCTGCGAAGCCATCACTCTGCGCGCGCCCGACCGAACGGCGAGCCAAAATCCAAGCGGCCCGCGCCGCACTCTAAAAACAAAACGCCGCGGAAAATTCCGCGGCGTCGGTGAAAAACGTGGGAAGCGGGCTCAGGCCTTCTTCTTTTCCTTCTGCTTTTCGAACGCCTTGTGGTCCTCTTTGCTCAGGGCCTTCATTTCATCGACCAGCTTGGCCGCCGTGGCGTTGTCGTTTGCCTTGAGCGCGGCGTCGAGCTTGTCGACCGTCGCGATGAACTCCTTCAGCTTGGCCTGATAGTCGGCCACGAACTTCGCCTGATCGGCGGCGGGGAGATCTTTTTTCTTGATGGGCTCGAATTTCAGCGCGGCGGTGGCGGCGGTCTTGATGGTCGCGACCAGCTTAAGGGAGTCTTCGTTCTTGGTGGCGTCGGTGATTTGCTTGCCGAGCTTTTTGTAGGCGCCGCCCATTTTTTCCATTTGTTCGCCGAGTTCGGTTTTCGGTTCTTTGGGGCCCATTTTCTTGGGGCCATCTTCCTGGGCGCGCAGCATGGGCAGGGCGACGAGGGCGGAGATGAGGCTGAAGGTGAGGAAACGGAGTTTCATGTCTTGTAGGTTGGGAGTTGGTGGCGTTTTTGCCGGGCAGGAAATCCACGCAATCAACTGACGAAGCGCAACCGCATTCTCGAAATCTTGCGTCGTGCGGAGTTCGACCCAGGCTCGCCTCTCCGGCCGGGTGTCGCCACCTCCAACCCATCCTCACCATGAAACGTGTGCTGTCCTTCCTCCTCACTGCGCTCGCAGTGTCCATCGCCTCCGCCCAGGACTGGGCCAAGGCGCGCCTCGAGAAATCCCCGCGCCACCTCGAGTGGATCACGGTGAAACACGGCGATCGCGAAGTCGGCTGCTACATCGGCTACCCCGAGGTAAAAAACAAGGCTACCGCCGTCCTCGTCATTCACGAGATTTACGGTCTCTCCGACTGGGCGCGCAACGCCGTCGATGAACTCGCCGAGGCTGGCTATATCGCCATCGCGCCCGACTTGTTGTGGGGTGCGGGTGCGAAGGGTGGCGGCGCGGCCGAACTCACGAGCGACCAAATCGGCTTGAAAATCCGCGCACTCCCCGCCGACCAAATCACCGCCGACCTCGACGCGTGCGCCGACTACGTAAAGAAACTCGACGCCTGCAACGGCCAGCTCGCCGTCGCCGGTTTTTGCTACGGCGGAGGACAGAGTTTCCGTTACGCGACGAATCGCAAAGACGTCAAAGCGGCCTTCGTGTTCTATGGCACGGGCCCGACCGACAGCGCCGAACTCGCACGCATCGCGTGCCCAGTCTATGGATTTTATGGCGGCAACGATGCGCGCGTCACCGCCACCACGGCGAAGTCGGCCGAGTTGATGAAAACCGCCGGCAAATCCTACGAAGTGAACGTCTATGACGGCGCCGGCCACGGTTTCATGCGTGCCGGCGAAGCCCCGCCGCCCGCCGCTGGCGCTGAGCAAAAAGCGGTCGATGCTTTTGCCGCGAATCAGAAGGCCCGCGACGCCGCGTGGAAGCGCGTGAAGGAAGTGCTCGGAAAGCTCTGAACTCCCTTCGTCTGCTCCGCGTCGATTTATCGACATAAGCGGCGCGGGGCTCGCCACTGGCGCGCCCGGCGTGCAATTTTTCGCCTATGATTCTACCCCGCTGCATGCGCTCGTTTTTCCTTCTCACGCTCACCAGCTTAAGTGCGCTCGCCGCTGATCGGCTGACGCTGAATTTCAATCCCGACTGGCGGTTCCTCAAGGCCGATCCTGCTGGCGCGCAGGCTCCCGCCTTCGACGACCACGCTTGGGAACTCGTCTCGACGCCGCACACCTACAACGACACCGACACCTTCGACAACTGGTCCACGCCCGGCCATCGCGGCGAGCAAATCCAGTGGTCCGGCCGCACCTGGTATCGGAAGACCTTCGACGCCCCGGCTGCGTGGAGCGGGAAAAAAGTCTTCATCGAATTCGAAGCCGCGCGGCAGGTTGCAGAAGTCTATCTCAACGGCGAAAAACTCGGCGTCGCCAAGACCGGCTTCACGCCCTTCGGCTTCGATCTCACGCCGCACCTGAAAATCGGCGCGCCCAACCTCCTCGCCGTGATGGTGGACAACCGCTTCATGAAGGATCCGCTCGATCCGGCGACGGAGGCGGAAATCGCGAAGCGCAACGGCACCGTCGCCACCGCCGCGCCGCTTGCCTCGTCCGCAAATCCCAATCTCGGCGAACTCTCGAAAAAGGTGAACGAGACGATCCCCGAAAATCTCGACGACCTCCAAGCTGATCAGATCCCGTGGAACAACCCGCACTGGCATCCCGCGCATGGCGGCCTCTACCGCAACGTCCGGCTCATCGTCACCGACCCGCTCCACATCACGCTGCCGCTCTACTCGTTTCTCCAAACCGCCGGGCCTTACGTTTATGCGACAGACATTTCGCCGGCGTCAGCGAAGGTCGGCATCGAAGTGCCCGTCAAAAATGATCGGGATGTCGAAGCCAACGTCGAGTTGCGCGGCGAAATCTTTGACGCCGATGGTAAGTTGGTTGGGACCGTAAAGGACACCCAGACCGTCGCGCCCGGCTCGAGCCGCACGTTTACGTTGAGCAGCACCGTTTCGTCGCCGCGATTGTGGGAGCCCGCTTACCCTCATCTCTATCAGATCGCCTTCTTCCTGATCATGACAAACGCGAGCAAGGGTCGCGAGCTCATCGACACGACCAAAGTGTCTTTCGGCATCCGCGCTGCCCGCTGGGACGCGGCCGCCGGATTTTTCATTAACGGCTCGCATCTGAAACTCCACGGCTGGGGCCAAAAGCCGACCGACGAGTGGCCCGGCCTCGGCGCGGCGCAGCCGGATTGGCTGCACTTCTACACACTCATTCTCATGAAGGAAGCCGGCGGCAACTTCGTCCGCTGGGGCCACGCCGCGACCGGCCCCGCGAGCATCGCGGCGGGTGATCGACTCGGAATAATCGCGCTCCAGCCCGGCACCGACGGCGAATCCGACACTGTGAAAGCCGCATGGAAACTCCGCGCCATCGCGTTTCGCGACATGGTGATTTATTTCCGCAACCACCCCTCGATTCTCATCTGGGAAGGCGGCAACCAAAAGGTCACGCGCGAGCATGCCGCCGAGTTGCGCGGCCTCATGGATCAGTTCGATCCGCACGGCGGCCGCGCCTATGCGCACCGGCGGGCCGATGCGATCACGGCGGAGTTCATGGATGTCGGCATCGGCACCGAGGGTGGCCGCGAGATCGCCCGGCTCCCGGTCGTTGAGGGCGAATATGACCGCGAGGAATCGCCGCGCCGCGTGTGGGACGATGCATCGCCACCAAACTTCGGATACCCAGAGGCGAAGGGCATGACCTACCAGCTCACCTCCGAGCAATACGCCGTCAACCAGGTGAACCAATACGTGAAGAAAATCGGCGCGCCCCAGCACAGCGGCGGCGCCAACTGGATCTTTTCCGATTCGACGAGCGGTGGCCGTGTGCCCGCCGAAGTCGCGCGCGCCGGCGGCGAGGTCGACGGCGTGCGCCTGCCGAAAGAGGCCTACTACGTCTGTGCCGCAATGTGGCGCACCGATCCGCAGGCGCACATCATCGGGCACTGGACCTATCCGGTGGGCACGAAGAAAAACATCTACGTCGTGTCGAACGTCCCCGGCGTTGAACTCTTCGTCAACGGTCAGTCGCTCGGCCACGGCACCGTCACCGACAAATATCTAATCACGTTTAAGGACGTCGCGTTTGCGCCGGGCGAGATCAAGGCGGTCGCCACGGTTGACGGACGCATCGTCGCCACGCACCTACTCCGCACTGCGGGAACACCTGTCGCGCTGAAACTCTTCACCATCACCGCCCCCGGCGGATTCCGCGCCGACGGCGACGACATCGCGCTGTTCGACGTGGAAGCGGTCGATGCGAATGGCCTCCGTTGTCCGACCGTGCAGCAGCGCGTCGACTTCGAGACCACCGGCCCCGCCGTGTGGCGAGGCGGCTACAACAGCGGAAAAATCAACTCGACCAACAATGCCTTCCTCGATCTTGAGGCCGGCGTGAACCGCGTCGCCGTGCGCGCCACGCGCACCGCCGGCAAGATCACGGTGCACGCGACGAGTGCCGGCCTGCGCGACGCCAGCTTGACGATCGAGTCGCGCGCGTTTGCCGCCGAAGGCGGCTACTCGACGGTGGCGCCCGCGGCCCCGGCGGTGAAGTTGCCCGCGACCGCACCGGCCCACGCCGAGTTTACCGCCGCTGCTTCCACCGCGAAGGCCGAGGAGAAAACCGCCGCCGCGCTCGGCGAGTTCATCAAGACCTTCAACTACACCGGCCCGCAGGCCAACATCGTGCACGTCGAGGTCGGCGCGCAGAACGGCCGCAACATCTACATCGATCGCGACTACACGTTCACCGATCTTCCGGCTGAGCTCGCAGGCGCCGACTGGCTCCAAGTGGCCGACGACGATCAGCGCTACAGCGCCGTCGATTTAATCGAGCTGGCCGTGCCCGGGGGCACCGTCGTGTCGGTCGCCCACGACGAACGCGCACCGTTGCCCGGCTGGCTCACGAAACAATTTCAGGCGACCGACCAACACCTCACGTTCAACGGCAAGCCGATGAAATTATTCCAGCGCCGGATCGCCCGCGACGAAAGCCTCACCTTCGGCTCCAACACCGACGGTGCTCCCGTCCGCGCCAACCAATACCTCGTGTTCGTTAGCGCTGCGACGAAGCCGTAAACGCTGCAACTAGCGCGGTCGGCCGAGCGAGCTGAGTAACTGGCTGAAGTTGACGTGTAATCCGGCAGACCGCAGATCGAGGCGTCACCTACCTCACGAACACCCGATAGTTTAGTAGAACGAACACGACGACCGTCGATGGCGGAATGGCCAAGGCAGTTGACCACATTGCGCTCAGTCCAAAGCGGCGGCGCAGCAGCTTGAACCCGCCTAAGTTGACCGCGTAGCTCGCGACGATCGTCACGAGATACTCTCCAAATTGCTGAACCGCATCGTGCCGTCCACTCGGCAGCGCCCAGAAGCGATTGGCCAAGTAATGTGTGCATGTCGAAACCGCCCACGAGAAAGAGAACGCAACGGTCTCATTCATCCGTGGTTTCAGCTCGCGAAGTGTCAGTAGTTGAACCGCAGCGGAACCGCCCCCAACGATTAGGAAGCGCACCAACCTGAACACCAGTTCGGGATCGGTCGCAGGGGAGTGGAGCATCGCGGCAACCGAATGTGTCGCGCGGATGTGTCGCAACCTCATTCCACACCGCGCGTGGTCGGGTTGCGGTTTTCAGCGGGCGATGCGGGGTGACTGCGCGGGCGCATCGGCGACTTGCGCGTTCTGCGGCGGCGCGTCGCCAACGGACAGTTGAAAAACCTAGATCTCAGGCAGCAGGTCATCGGCCAGCTGACTGAACGCCATCCGCAAGCGTGGCGCTGGGATCGCGGAAGTTCAGACAACCAGGACAAGATTTGCTCATGCCCGGCCAATATATGGCTAGCGGGCGGACAGAGCGTCGACTAGTCTGGTGACCCGAACTCCCATTCGTTATTGACCTCTCGCGAATGGTAGCAGTCTTAACTTACCCCCAACGGCGGCGATATTCGGTGCTGCCGTTACCCTAAGCAAACCCCTCGTTATACATTATTAGATGAATCCCACGAACCTGACCTGCCGGCGTTGGCCGGTCATTTTATTGGCGATGTTCGGCTGGCTGCTGGCCGCGCTCGCCCTGCACGCCCAACCCGCGGTTACTGGTTCGATCCAAGGCCGCGTCTACAACCCGGCCGCCAAAGAATACGTTAGCAACGCCGAGGTGCGCCTCGACGGCACTAACCAAGTGACCTACACCGAGAGCGACGGCACTTTCCGGTTTGATAACGTCGCGCCTGGTTCGGCGTCGATCACGGTTAATTACTCAGGCTACAATTCCGTCAAAGAGTCCTTCACGGTGACGGCGGGCCAACCTGCAGTGCGCGAGATCAATCTCACGAGCACCGAAGTGGCGACGCGCAAGGAAGGCGAGGTCGTCCAACTTGCGGCGTTCTCGGTCGAGAGCGAGCGTGAGGGCAATTCAAAGGCGGTCATGGCCCAGCGGCGCAACATGAACATCACCACCTCCGTCTCTTCCGACATCTTCGGCGACGTAACTGACGGCAATGTCGGCGAGTTTCTGAAATACCTGCCGGGCGTCGACCTCCAATATGTCGAATCCGAGGCGCGTGGTCCCCGCCTCGGCGGGATGGATCCCCAATACGTCGGGGTCTCCTTCGACGGCATGCGCACGGCCAGCGCCGACCAGAACCGCGGCGGCGGCGCGGCCTCGCGGGCCACGAGCTTCGAGGGCTTCTCCATCACCGCCATCGAATCGATCGAGATCAACCGCACAGCTAGTCCGGAGAACGATGCGGACTCGCCGGCCGGCACCGTCAACATGAAGACCAAGCGCGCTTTCGACCGAAAGGGCCGCTCCATCGATTACAACGCCAGCCTGAATTTCAACGACATGCAGTTGACGCTCCGCCGGACGCCCGGCCCGCGTGATCGTGTGGATTACAAGTGGAAACCCAACGGGCAACTCACCTACGCCGAGTCGTTCCTCGACCAGCGCTTCGGTATCCTGCTGAGCGCGAGCCATGCGGCTTCCTTCACCGAGCAATACCTCGAGACCTTGTCCTACAACAAGAGCCCGACAGCCACGGACACCCGGCCTTCGGTCATCTATGATATCCTGTTCAAGGACGGGCCCAAGTTCATCATCAAGGATTCGCTCCTGCTGACGGCTGATTTTAAGGCGACGCCCAACCTCGTGTTCTCACTGAACATGATCTACAGTTACTACGACGGTCAGTTCTCGAATCGCCAGTTCGAATTCGTCTCCGCCAACAACAATGCCAACGTGAACAACGGCCGTTCCACTATCGGTGGTGACGGCATGACCACCGTCATCGCGACCCGGGCCGCGACAGGCAGCGTGAATAACGTGGCCACACTCAACAACACCTCCGGGACCGCCGACAAGCTGGTTTACACCCGGCAGGTCGCGCCGCGATTCGAATACAAAAATGGATCGTGGACGGTCGATGGGATGATGGCCTACTCGCGCTCCGTGAACAATTACGAGGCGCTCGAACGCGGTTTCACGTCCCAGGAACTAGGGGGTGTAGCCAGCAGTTGGACGGCGACTCGCCCGAGTCAGAATTCGTGGGAATGGACGATTCGCCAGAACTCCGGCCCCGACTGGTATAACCTCAACAGCTTTACCAATACCAACACTAGCACCGGCGGTGCGACCGTAAACAACGTCGATCGCTTGTGGGCCACGGAGAAATGGACCGGCACCGGCAACGCGCGGTGGGTGTTCCCGTTCCTGAAACAATTCCCCACCGTGATCAAATTCGGCGGCAAATGGGACGAGGAGACTCGGAAAAACAACGACCACGGCGCGTGGGAAACATGGACCTATACCGGTCCGAATGGAAACACTACGACCATCAGTCCGACTACCGGCACACCCATTCTCACTACGTTCAACAGCTGGGGCAATGTCGGACCGGAGTATACCTCCTCCACTCCGTTCAACACCGGCACCATGAACGCCGCGACGGTCTACAACATCAACGGCGTTCTGGGCATGCCGCCGCGCGTGAACCGCGATGGCGTCGCGAATCTCTTCGTAGCCCATCCGGAGTGGTTCGTGCAGACCGCCACCCCGGAGAATTGGTATACGGCCTTTGTCGCCAACGCACGGGACTTCCGCCAGACGGTTACCGCAGGCTACTCCCAGGCCGATGTGCGCCTCACCAACAAGCTGCAGTTGCGGTTCGGTGTCCGCATGGAGCGCACCCAGAACGCGCTGACCGAGTTCGATCCGAAGACCCGCGATGAAGTGATCGCCGCTGGCTACACCGTGAACGCGGTCGGCACCAACAACGGCCGCGCTCTGACAATCCCGGGCATGCAGTACGAATTCATGAGTAATCCGCGGGTGACCCGACACTCGCAATACCACAACTACTTTCCATCGGTCCTGGCAAAGTATCAGATCCTGCCGAACTTCGAGTTCCAGGCGGGCTACAACAAGGGAATCGGCCGGCCTCCGATCGACAGTCTCACGGGGTTGTGGGTGATCAATGAGAACAACTCCACCGTCGCGGCACCCAATCCCAACCTTTTGCCCGAGTATCACAAAGTGACTCAGGCTCGCCTGGCCTATTATTTCGGCGGCCGTTCACCAGGCCAGCTATCGCTCCAGGTTCAGCAGGACATAGCTGAGAACCTGATTGTCACCCAGAATTACTCTGCGAGCGATTTCGGTGTCGTTGATCCGGCTTACTCGGGCTATACCTTCGTCACGTCCGCCAACAGTGACACCACGCAAAGGTCGCGAACCTTGGATCTGAACTACAACCAAACGCTGGGCTTCCTGCCGGGCGAATACCTGCGGGGAATCAGCATCGGTGGCACCGCCAGTCGCGCGTATGCCAACATCCGCCGGGCAGATATGGCCCCCTACCGGGCCACGGGGCGGCTGGGCTATAACTACAGGCGGTTTAGTGGCTCGTTCGGTGTGGTCTGGACGGACGACAAACCGGAGAGCAGCACTTACGGCCGGTTCTTCGGCGCGATCACAAAATACGACCTAACGTTCAACTGGCGCCTAGCCAACCACGCCTCGCTTTTCCTGCAGGGGCGCAACATCACGAATGTGAAGGACGAATGGTATGATTCGCCCCCGGGTGTGCAGGAGGGCAAACAGCGCTACCTGCGCTCGATTGAGCAATATGGCGCCAACTGGAACATTGGCGTAAAGGGCAATTTCTGAGTAGCGATCAGGTCGCCGTGGTGGCGGTGGTCACCACGGCGGCCGTTCTCTCCTGAGGTGCGCGTTGACCTCATCGCGGTTTGCCCGTGCGCTAGCTTGCGCCGCATGAGACCGCCTGCCGCCGCATCACCCCCAGCTATCCGTGACCTCGCCCTCGGCGCGCTGCTTTTGGTCGCCGTGGTTGCCGTCTATGCCAGCACGTTAGCGCATGGCTTCATCTGGGACGACGATCTGCACGTTGCGGCCAACCCGACAATTATCGGGCCGCTTGGGTTGAAAGAAATATGGACCACGGCTGCCGCGAATTATTTTCCGCTCGTGCTCACCAATTTCTGGGTGCAGCACGCGCTCTGGGGCC
>CAIMFY010000096.1 GCA_903840415.1 uncultured Opitutia bacterium
CATCTACATGATGAAGCTGAACCATCTCGTGTCGCACAAGATTCACGCCCGCGCGGTCGGTCCCTACTCGCTCGTTACGCAGCAACCGTTGGGCGGCAAAGCCCAATACGGTGGCCAGCGTTTCGGCGAAATGGAAGTCTGGGCGCTCGAGGCTTACGGCGCCGCGCACACGTTGCAGGAACTGCTCACCGTCAAGTCCGACGACGTGCAGGGCCGCACCAAGATCTACGAGTCGCTCGTCAAGGGTGACAACACGCTCGTCGCCGGCACGCCGGAGTCGTTCAACGTTCTCATCAAGGAAATCCAATCCCTCGGATTGGATATCAAGCTCCAGAAACGCGATGCCCTGAGCTACGGCTCCTAAGCAACCGCTCGTTACATCGCTTTCACTTTTAAAAACACGGAGACAATAAAATGATTCAACCTGCTGACACTGCCGCCTCCAACCGCACGGAAGCCCGCGAGACCCTCGGTCTCGAGGAAGCCGCGTTCGACTGCGTGTCCATCACCGTCGCTTCGCCCGACATCATTCGCAAATGGTCAAAAGGGGAGGTGAAGAATCCCGAGACGATCAACTATCGCACCTTCAAGCCCGAGCCGGGTGGTCTGTTCTGCCAAAAGATTTTCGGCCCGGTGCGCGACTACGAGTGCGCCTGCGGAAAATATAAGCGCATCAAATATAAAGACGTCGTCTGCGATCGCTGCGGCGTCGAGGTCACGATCGCCCGCGTCCGTCGCGAGCGCATGGGCCACATCGAGCTCGCGGTGCCGGTTTCGCACATCTGGTTTTTGAAGAGCATGCCGAGCCGGCTTGGTCTCTTGCTCGACATGACCGCCCGCTCGCTCGAGCGCGTCATCTACTACGAGAACTACATGGTCGTCGATCCGGGCAAGACCCCGCTCGAGATGAAACAGCTTCTCACCGACACCGAATATCGCCAGGCACTCGACGAATACGGTGACGACTCCTTCGTCGCCAAGATGGGTGCCGAAGCGGTCCGTGATGCCCTCACGAAGACCGATATGGAAGCGACCGTCGCCGAGTTGCAGGAGCAGATGCGCGCGACGAAGTCGAAGCAGATCAAAAAGAAGCTCTCGAAGCGTCTCAAGGTCATCCAGGGCTTTATTCACTCGAAGAGCCGTCCGGAGTGGATGGTGCTCGAAGTGCTGCCCGTGATCCCGCCAGACTTGCGCCCGCTGGTCCCGCTTGAGGGTGGCCGCTTCGCGACCTCCGACCTCAACGATCTCTACCGCCGCGTTATCAACCGCAACAACCGGTTGAAAAACCTGATGCAGCTGAAGACGCCCGATGTGATCATTCACAACGAAAAGCGCATGCTGCAGGAAGCCGTTGATGCGCTCTTCGACAACGGCCGTCACGGCCGTCCCGTCACCGGCGCCGGCAATCGTCCCCTGAAATCTTTGAGCGATATGCTCAAGGGCAAGCAGGGTCGTTTCCGCCAGAACTTGCTCGGCAAGCGCGTCGATTACTCCGGACGCTCGGTCATCGTCATCGGTCCCGAGCTCAAGCTCAACCAGTGCGGTCTGCCGAAGAAAATGGCGCTCGTGCTTTTCGAGCCGTTTATCATCCGCCGCCTCAAAGAACTCGGCTTCGTGCACACCGTCCGCGGTGCGCGCAAGATGATCGAGAAGAAGTCGCCCGAAGTGTGGGACATCCTCGAGGAAGTTACGAAGGGCCACCCGGTCCTCCTCAACCGCGCACCGACGCTCCACCGTTTGTCGATTCAGGCCTTCGAGCCGATCCTCATCGAGGGCGAAGCCATTCGCATTCACCCGCTCGTCTGCACCGCCTACAACGCAGACTTCGACGGTGACCAGATGGCGGTGCACGTGCCGCTCTCCCTCGAAGCGATCATGGAGTGCAAACTCCTCATGATGGCGACGTCGAACATCTTCTCGCCGTCGTCCGGCAAGCCGATCCTCACGCCGTCGCAGGACATCGTCCTCGGCGCGTATTATCTCACCATCGAGCCGCGCACCAAGCCGGCGAAGGGCGTCCGCGTGCCGCTGCTCAGCGGCCTGCAGGAAGTGCTCTACGCCAAGGCCGACGGCGCGCTGAAAATGCACGATTGGGTCGAGGTGCCGAATCCCGATTTCGGTCGCGAGACTGTGTTCGGCGACACCAAGCGCCGCATCGTCCGCACGACCGTGGGTCGCGTGATCTTCAACCAGATTTGGCCGGCCGGTCTCGGCTTCGTCAACTTCCCGGTGCCGAAGAGCAAGCTCGGCGATCTCATTCTCAACACCTACAAGATTTCCGGCAACCACATCACGGTTGAGACGCTCGATAAGCTCAAGGAGCTCGGCTTCCAGACCGCCATGCAGGCCGGTATCTCGATCGGTATCGACGACATGATCATTCCGGACTCGAAGAAGGATATCGTCGCCGACTCCCGCAAAAAGATCACCGAGGTCGAAGCCCAGTTTAACAAGGGCATCATCACCGACGGCGAGCGCTACAACAAGGTCGTCGATATCTGGACCGGTGCCACCGACAAGATTGCCAAGGAAGTTTTCGCCAAACTCGAAAACAACGATGGTAAGACTGAGGTGAATCCCGTCTACATCATGATGGATTCGGGCGCGCGTGGTAACAAACAGCAGGTTCGCCAGCTGTGCGGCACCCGCGGCCTCATGGCCAAGCCGTCCGGCGAAATCATCGAGCGACCGATTCTGTCCTCCTTCCGCGAGGGCCTGACGGTGCTCGAATACTTCATCTCGACCCACGGCGCCCGCAAGGGTCTCGCCGACACCGCGCTCAAGACCGCTGACGCCGGCTATCTCACCCGCAAGCTCTGCGACGTGGCGATGGACGTCATCATCGCAGAAGACGACTGCGGCGCGCGCGACGGCGTGTGGAAGAAAGCGATCATGGAGGGTGACGACGAAATCGTCGGCCTAAAGGAACGCATCATCGGCCGCTTCTCCAGCGACGATGTCATCAATCCGATCAATCCTTCCGAGATTCTCGTCGGCTCTGGCGAAATCATCACCGAGGAAACGGCCGCCAAAATCGACGAGCTCGGCATCGAGCGCGTAAAGGTCATGTCGCCGCTCACCTCCGCCACCAAGGGTGGCATCGACGCCAAGTCCTACGGCATCAATCCCGCGACCAACAAGGTTGCGAAGATCGGCGACTCCGTCGGCATCATCGCCGCCCAGTCGATCGGCGAGCCCGGCACGCAACTCACCATGCGCACGTTCCACATTGGTGGTGTCGCGACTGGTGGCTTCAAGACCCCTGAAATTCGCGTCCGCGCCAGCGGCACAGTGAAATACAAGGGTCTCCGTCTCGTCGAAACTGCCGACGGCGCCGCCATCGTGCTCAACAAGACCGGCACCATCCAAATCCTCGACGCTGAGGAAAAGGAAATCGAAAACTACAACATCGTAGTCGGTTCATTCCTTCACGTCGGCGACGGCCAGAAGATCGAGAAGAATGCCGTCCTCGCCCAATGGGATCCCTATAATATTCCGGTTCTCTCGGAGAAGGGTGGCACGCTGCACTTCAAGGACATGATTCCTGGCGTCACCGTGAAGCGCGAACTCGACGACGCGTCGGGCCGCATCGCGACAATCGTCATCGAGCATAAAGAAGACCTCAATCCGCAGGTTGAAGTCCGCGACGCGAAGAACAAGCCGCTCGCGGCCTATTCGATTCCCGTCGGCGCGCAGATTGCAGTCAACGAGGGCGACATCATCCAACCGGGTGCGTTGCTCGCGAAGACCCCGCGCCAAGCGTCCAAGACCAAGGACATCACCGGCGGTCTCCCCCGCGTCGCCGAGCTCTTCGAAGCCCGCCGTCCGAAGGAAGCCGCCGAAATGTCCCGCATCGACGGCATCGTCGGTTTCGAGGGCACCGTCCGCGGCAAGCGCAAGCTCGTCGTGAAAAACGAGGAGACCCAGCAGGAGGAAGAGCATCTAATCGCCACCGGCCGGCACATCATCGTGCAGCCCGGCGACGTTGTGCACAAAGGCCAGCACCTCACCGAAGGCGCCGCCGACCCGCACGAGATCCTCGAAATCCTCGGGCCGTCCGCCCTCTACGACTTCCTGATTTCGCAGGTGCAGGAAGTTTATCGTCTCCAAGGCGTGACAATTAACGACAAGCACATCGAGATCATCATCCGCCAGATGCTCCGCAAAGTCCGCATCACAGATCCGGGCGACACAGAAAACTTCTGGGGCGAGCAAGTCGATCGCGCCACGTTCCTCGCGGAAAACAAGCGCATTGAAGAAGCTGGCGGCAAACCCGCCGAGGCCGAACCGATCCTGCTTGGCATCACCAAAGCATCGCTAGAAACCGAGAGCTTCATCTCAGCTGCGAGCTTCCAAGAAACGACGCGCGTCCTTACCGACGCTTCGACTCTGGGCAAGGTCGACCTTCTGAAGGGCTTCAAGGAAAATGTCATCATGGGCCATTTGATTCCGGCGGGCACGGGCCTGCCGAAATACAAGCAACTCAAGATCTCGCTGCCCTTCGGCGCCGAGATTCCGGACGAGCCGAAAGTTGCGGAGGCGACTGCAAGCTGAGTAGATTTGTTGCCACTTAAGGATTTCGAAGCCGCGGATTAAATATCCGCGGCTTCTTTTTGGTCAACTGACGCGGGTAACTTGTGAATAACTTCAGCTTGTCAGAATAAAGCGCGTCATCATTTTTGCCGTCCCTCCCGCCAAAACTGCTTGTAGAGCTTAGCTCCATGTGGTTTTACGCCCGGTCTTTTCGACCGGGCGTTTTTTTTGACTGCACGAAAGCCTGAGAAATTTTCGAAGAATGCGGAATTCTGCTTGAGTTCCATTCGCGCGGCGTAACGTTCAACCCTCTTTTCTCCCACTTTCACGCGCGATTAGCTTCGGCTGATGTGCGCTTTTTAGTTCGCGGCGCGGGTCCAAATCCCGCGTTTTCGCGAGTATCTCTACTTTTCGCCAAAAAGTTCTTGCTCAGCTTTCGGCGCAGGGTAGCGTCTCACCTCTTTTCTCTAATTTTCTCTCCGTAACTCACTTTCTCCTCGTATGCCGACCATCAACCAACTCGTGCGCAAAGGCCGTCGCAAAGTGCGCATCAAGTCGAAGTCTCCGGCTTTGGACGGCAACCCGTTCCGCCGTGGTGTTTGCGTGCAAGTCATGACTCGCACCCCGAAGAAGCCGAACTCCGCCATCCGTAAAGTCGCGAAGGTCCGTCTCACGAATGGCAACGAAGTCATCTCCTACATCCCCGACGAGGGTCACAATCTCCAGGAGCACTCGATTGTGCTCGTGCGCGGTGGGCGCGTGAAGGATCTCCCCGGCGTTCGCTACCATATCGTCCGCGGCACGCTCGATGCCACCGGCGTCGAGAAGCGCCGTCGCTCCCGTTCCAAATACGGCGTCAAGCGTCCGAAGGCTGCCAAGTAATCCGCGTTTCTCATTTTCCTCTAATACCATTTCGTCATGTCACGCCGTCACAGAGCAGAAAAACGCCAGACCGTCCCCGATGCCCGTTACAAGAGCCCGCTCGTGGCGCATCTCGTCAACGTCATCATGAAGAGCGGCAAAAAGAACCTTGCCCAGCGCATCGTTTACGGCGCCTTTGAAAAAGTTTCCGAGAAGCTTGAAAAGGGCGACCCAGTTGATCTGTTGCTCGGTGCGCTCGAGAATGCGCGTCCGCGCCTCGAGGTGAAGAGCCGCCGCGTCGGTGGTGCCACCTATCAGGTGCCGGTGGAAATTTCATTCGAGCGCCAAGAGTCGCTCGCGTTGCGCTGGATCGTTGATGCGGCCCACGGTCGCAAAGGTGTGACGATGAAGGACGCCCTCGCGGCGGAAATCATCGATGCCTACAACAACACGGGTGGCGTCGTGAAGAAGAAGGAAGACACCCACAAGATGGCGCAGGCGAATCGCGCCTTCGCCCACTTGCGTTGGTAAGGTCAGTCTATCCGTTCCTTCCATGTCTGCTTCCGCCGCACCTACCATCACTGTCGTCACTGACAAAGCGAAGATTTCGCCTGTCAACTCGAAGGATCGTCCGTTCCCGCTCGAGTGGACGCGCAACATTGGCATCGCCGCACACATTGATGCCGGCAAGACGACGACTACCGAGCGCATTCTTTTCTACTCCGGCGCCGTCCATAAGATGGGCGAAGTCCACGAGGGCACCACGGTGACCGACTGGATGGAGCAGGAGCGCGAACGCGGCATAACGATCACTGCGGCCGCCATTTCCTGCGCTTGGAATGCATCTTGGGGTCCTTGGAAGGGAATCAAGCAGCGCATCAATATCATCGACACTCCCGGCCACGTGGACTTCACCGCCGAGGTGGAGCGCTCGCTCCGCGTGCTCGACGGCGCCGTCGCCGTGTTTTGCGCGGTCGCCGGCGTGCAGCCCCAGTCCGAGACCGTTTGGCGCCAGGCCAACAAATACAAAGTTCCGCGCGTCGCCTTCATCAACAAGATGGATCGCACCGGCGCCGACTTCTTCCGCGCCGTCTCCGAGATGCGCGAGAAGCTCAAGGCCAACGCCCATCCGATCTTCCTGCCGATCGGCAAGGAAGAGAATTTCTCCGGCCTCATCGATCTCGTCCAAAATGTCGCCTACACGTTCGAAGAAGATCCGAACGATTTGCTCGGCATGAATCCGGCGACCATTCCGGTGCCGGAGAACATGGTCGCACAGACGAAGGAATACCGCGACAAGCTGATCGAAGCCGTATCTGATTTCGACGACGTCATCGCGGAAAAATATCTCAACGGCGAAGAGATTAGCGTGCCCGAGTTGCTGCTCGGTGTGCGCAAGGCGACGATCTCGCTGCAGTTCACCGGCGTGATTCCCGGCTCGGCGTTCAAGAAGAAGGGCGTCCAGCGCCTCCTCGACTGCGTCGTGAATTTCCTGCCAAGCCCGATCGACGTTCCGCCGATGCAGGGGCTCGACAGCGACGGCAAGACCGTCGAGGCTGTCGTCGACGACAAGGCCAAGATGTGCGGTCTCGCGTTCAAACTCTGGAACGATCCGTTTGTCGGCCGTCTGGTATTCTTCCGCGTCTACACCGGCAAGCTGCCGCGCGGCATGTCGCTCTATAATCCGCGCACCCGCCGCACCGAACGCGTTTCGCGTCTCGTACTCATGCGCGCGATCGAGCGCGAGGAAATCGATTTGGCTTATTCGGGCGACATTTGCGCCGTCGTCGGCGTAAAGGACGTCATTACTGGCGACACGCTGTGTGACGAAGATTTCGACATCCGACTCGAGCCGCCGTCGTTCCCGGAACCCGTCATCTCGATGTCGATCGAGCCGAACTCGAAGGCCGATCAGGAAAAGATGGGCACGGCGCTCCAACGCCTTGTTGCCGAGGATCCGACCCTGCGCGTCAAGACCGATCAGGACACCGGCCAAACCATTCTCGCCGGCATGGGCGAACTTCACCTCGACATCATTCGCGATCGGATGAAGCGCGAGTTCAAGGTCGAGGCCACCGCCGGCAAGCCACAGATTGCTTATCGCGAAACCGTCAAGAGCAAGGCTGATGGCGAGGGCAAATTCATCCGTCAGTCGGGCGGCAAGGGCCAATACGGTCACGTCTGCATCAAGATGGAGCCGGCAGTTAAAGGCACGGGCGTTGAAGTCATCAACGAAACCGTGGGTGGTTCTATTCCGAAAGAATTTATCAAGCCCGCTACCGAAGGTATTCTCGAAGGCGCCAACAACGGCGTCGTCGCCGGCTTCCCCGTGGTCGACGTCATTATTAAGATCACGGATGGTTCGTTCCACGAAGTCGATTCGTCCGAACTTGCGTTCAAGATGGCCGGCATCTTCGCGTTTAAGGATGCGATGAAGAAGGCGACGCCGATTTTGCTCGAGCCGATTATGGCAGTCGAAGTCACCACGCCCGAAGAATACCAGGGCGACCTGATGGGTGACATCAACCGTCGCCGTGGCCAGATTCAGGGCATGGAGAACAAGGCTGGCGCGTGTATCATCACCGCGCACGTTCCGCTCGAATTGCTCTTCGGTTATGTCACCGACATCCGCTCACTTTCGAAGGGTCGCGCCAGCGCCGGTATCACGCCATCGCACTTTGAGCAGGTGCCGAATTCCCTCCTTGCCAAGATCGTCGAGACCAATGCTAAGGGTCCCGCCCGCACTTAAACCTTCGTTCTTTTTTCATTATGAAAGGCCAGCGCATCCGCATCAAACTCCAGGGCTTCGACTATCGCGTCATCGATCAGTCAGCTCAGGACATCGTCGAGACCGCCAAGCGCTCTGGCGCCCGCGTCTCCGGCCCCATCCCGTTGCCGACGCGCATCGAGAAGCTTTCCGTCAATCGCTCCCCGCACGTCGACAAGAAGTCCATGGAGCAATTCGAGACGCGCACGCACAAGCGTCTCATCGATATCATCGAGCCCACCGCGCAAACGGTGGACGAGCTCAAGAAACTCAACCTCCCGTCCGGCGTAGATATCACCATCAACGTCTAAACTTTAACTTTTCAGTCCATCGTTAGCAGTTGCCTGTGTGCCGCCCGCGGCACCGCCAGGTTTCATCTAATGTAGGTCTCAAACGGAAACCTCCACCTACCACTTAGCCCATGATCTCATCCCTTCTCGGCAAGAAGATCGGAATGACGCAGGTCTACGACGCTCAAAACGTCCTGATCCCCGTCACCGTGGTCGAAGCCGGACCCTGTTCAGTGGTCCAGGTTAAGACTGTCGAAACCGACGGCTACCATGCCGTGCAAATCGGTTTTTCGACTAAGAAATCTAAAAACGCCAGTGCGGCCGAACTCGCTCACGCGAAGAAAGCCAATCTCGACTACGCTCCCCGCGTGCTCAGCGAAGTACGCCTCGAAGCGGCTTCGACGCTCAAGGTCGGCGATGTCGTCACCGTCGCCGCCTTCTCCGAAGGCATGCTCGTTGACGTCAGCGGCATCACTAAGGGCAAAGGTTTCCAAGGTGTCGTGCGCCGCTTCCGCGTCGCCGGCGGCCCCGCCGCCCACGGCTCGATGTTCCACCGCCGCATCGGCTCGGTCGGCATGCGCCAGACTCCCGGTCGTGTGTGGAAAAACCAACGCATGCCCGGTCACATGGGCAGCGAATCGCGCACCGTGCAGAATCTGCGCGTCGTGAAAATTATCGCCGACAAGAATCTCATCCTCGTTAAAGGTGCGATTCCCGGTGCCAATGGTGACGATGTCGTCGTCCGCTCCGCTATCAAGGGCCAGTGGGCACTACCGGTCGTCGCCGCTCCGGCGCCCGCCGCTGGTGCCAAGCCCGCCGCGAAACCGGCCGCGAAACCCGCTGCCGCCCCGGCCGCGAAGAAATAATCCGGAGACACCCAGCCATGAAACTCACCGTATTTAGCTCCGACGGCACGACCAGCAGCGAACAAGAATTCGCCGGTCTTCCGACCTTCGAAGGCGACAAGGGCCTCCAAGCCGTGAAGGAAGTCATCGTCGCCATCAACGCCAACAACCGCCAAGGCACGCACTCGACGAAGACTCGTGGCGAAGTCCGTGGTGGTGGCAAAAAGCCGTGGCGCCAGAAAGGCACTGGTCGCGCCCGCGCCGGCTCCATTCGTTCACCACTGTGGTCTGGCGGCGGTGTCGTGTTCGGCCCGAAGCCCCGCGACTACTCCAAGAAAATCAATGACAAGGTAAAGTCGCTCGCGTTCAGCCGCGCGCTCTTCGATCGCGCCTCCGCCGGCGAGATCGCCGTCATCGAGCAGTTCTCGGTTCCGCAACCGAAGACGAAGCTCGTGGACGTAATCGTCGGCCGCATCGCACCGAAGGGGAAAATCCTCCTCGTCGACGCACCGCATACCGCCGAGCACGCCCGGGCCGCCCGCAACATCGAGCGCGTTTCCCTGCAGGACGCCTCGAAGCTCAACACCCTCGATCTCGCGCAATACAAGAAAATCATCGTCAGCACCAAGGCGCTCGATGCGATCCTCGCCCGCGTCAACGGAGGGAAAAACTGATGCAAGCCGACAAAGTCCTCAAACTCGTTCGCCTCACGGAAAAAGCCAGCAAGCTCAGCTCCGAGCTCGGCCAATATACGTTCGAGGTTTTCAAATCCGCGAACAAGCACCAGATCGCCCAGGCCGTCGAGCAGACCTTCAAGGTTACCGTCCGCCGCGTGAACACCCAGATCTACCGCGGTAAAAACAAAAAGAGCCGCCAAGGCCGCCCGAGCATCGGTTCCGACTACAAGAAGGCGATCGTGACGCTCAAAGCCGGCGACAAAATCGAGCTCGTCTAATCGCGCCCGACACCACGGAGAAACTCCACCATGCCAATTAAATCTTACCGCCCGCTCACGCCCTCCGGCCGCTTCACCTCCCTCAACATGGAGGCCGGCCTCTCGAAGGAGCGCCCCGAGCGCAAGCTCACCACCAACAAGCACAAGAGTGGCGGCCGCAATGTCTATGGCCGCGTCACCTCCCGTCATCGCGGCGGCGGTCACAAGCAGCTCTACCGCATCATCGACTTCAAGCGTTCGATCCTCGACATGCCGGCCAGGGTGCAGGCCATCGAGTATGATCCGAACCGCTCGGCCAATATCGCCCTCGTCGCCTACAGTGACGGCGTGAAGACCTACATCATCGCGCCCAAAGGCCTGAAGGCCGGCGATACGATCTTTGCGTCCGACAAGGCGACGACGAACGACTTCAACGTCGGCAACAATTTCCCGCTCTCGATCATCCCGCCCTCGACGCTCGTTCACTGTGTCGAGCTGATCCCGGGTCGTGGTGCGCAGATTGCGCGCTGTGCCGGCACCAGCCTCGAACTCGTCGCCATCGAAGGCGATTCCGCCACGCTCAAGATGCCGTCCGGCGAACTCCGCCGCGTGCACGCCCGCTGCCGCGCCACCATCGGTGAGGTCGGCAACGGCGATCATAACCAACAGTCGCTCGGCAAAGCTGGCCGCAACCGCTGGCTCGGCGTTCGCCCGCAGTCTCGCGGTATGGCCCGCAATCCCGTCGATCACCCCAACGGCGGTGGTCAGGGCAAGTCCAAGGGTGGTGGCGGTCGCCAGCATCTTGTCTCGCCGTGGGGCCAGCTCGCGAAGGGTTTTGTCACCCGCCGCCGCTCGAAGCTCTCCAACTCCTCGATCATCGTCCACCACAACGGCCGCAAGCCGCGTGGCCAAAAGTAACCCGGCCCCCTTTTCTTTCGAACCACCATGGCACGTTCCATCAAAAAAGGCTTCTTCGTTGACTTCCACCTGCTCGAAAAAATCGAGAAGGCGGTCAAGTCCGGCGCCAAGAAACCCATCCAGACCTGGTCCCGCCGCTCGACGATCACGCCCGATTTCATCGGCCACACGTTCAGCGTCCACAACGGCAAGATCTTCACCGCCGTTTACGTCACCGAGAACATGGTCGGCCACAAACTCGGCGAGTTTGCCCCGACGCGCACATTCAAGTCGCACGGCGGCATGACGCGCAAGGAAATCTAAGTTCTCTCCCGCCCCGCTCCTCCGATGCTCCGTCGTATCCTCCAGTCCAGCCTCCTCGCGCTCGTCGCCGCCACGCCGTTCACGGCGCGCGCTGCGTCCACGGCCGGCTCGCTCGAGGTCGTCGCGGTGCAACCGGCACGCGTCGCGGATCTCGTTCTGCTCGGTCACGGCTTCGATGCCGGTCTCCGTCAGGGCATGGTCTGCCGCGTCACGCGCGGCACGACGAATATCGCCGAGATTCTCCTCGTCGAAGTCCGCCCGACCTGCTGCGCCGCGCTCATCACGAGCCTCGCGCCTAAGGAGTCCATCCACGCCGGCGATGTCGCCGCGCTCAAGATTCTCAAAACCTAAATCACGAACCAACCAAAAGGGTAGGGCACGACTCCGGTCCCGCCACTATCGCCGAACCGAAAAATTCGGAATCCTCACCACCACCATGGAAGTCCAAGCCCTCACTCGCTACGCGAGAATGTCGCCCAAGAAAATGCGCGACATCTCCCGCATCATCCAAGGCCGCAAGGCCGTGGAAGCCGTCGATTACCTCGCGCTGATTCCGCGCAAGTCGGCGAAGTTGATCGCGAAAACGCTCAAGAGTGCGATCGCAAATGCGGAGAACAACAACAACCTCTCCGCCGACAGCCTCACCGTGAAACTCGCGCTCATCGAATGCGGCCCGGTGTTGAAGCGCTTTAAGGCCGGCGCCCGCGGCACCGCGATGCCCCGCCGCAAGAAGATGTCGCACATCCGCATCGTCCTCTCCGACGGCCAATCCAACTAACTTACTTCCATGGGCCAAAAAACCAACCCGATCGGCTTCCGTCTCGCCGTCCGCCGCAACTGGCAGTCCCGCTGGTATGCCAGCAAGAAAGATTTTCCGAAGCTCCTCGCCGAAGATCAACTCATCCGCACGAAGCTGATGGAGAAGCTCAAGCAGGCGTCCGTGCCCCGCATTTTCATTGAGCGCGCGTCAAACCGCGTCCGCGTTAAGATTTACACCGCCCGCCCTGGCATCGTCATCGGCCGCAAGGGTCAGGAAATCGAGAAGATCAAAGAAGAGCTCTCGAAGCTCACCGGCAAAGAGATCCTGCTCGACATTCAGGAAGTGAAGAAGCCTGAGATCGAGGCCGCACTCGTGGCCGAGAACGTCGCGCTCCAGCTCGAGCGCCGCATCGCATTCCGCCGCGCCATGAAGAAGGCCGTGGAAATGGCCATGGCGCTCGGCGCCGAGGGCATCCGTATCCAGTGCTCCGGCCGCCTCGGTGGCGCGGACATCGCCCGCCGTGAGTGGCAGCGCAAGGGCCGCGTGCCGTTGCACACGCTCCGCGAGAACATCGACTACGGCTTCGCGGAAGCGCTGACCGTCTACGGCAAGATTGGTATCAAGTGCTGGATCTGCAAAAAAGAAGCCGACAACAACTGAGTCGCGTCCGCGCGCATTTTCCAAAACTAGGAGCACACTCCCATGGCAGCAATTTCACCCGCCCGCACCAAATACCGCAAGTCGATGAAAGGCTCGCGCGCTGGCAACGCCAAGCGCGGCAACACCCTCGCCTTCGGCGAATTCGGCCTTCAGTCGCTCACCCGCGGACCCATGTCCGGCCAGCAAATCGAGGCGGCCCGCGTCACCATTTCGCGCCACCTCAAGCGCAAGGGCAAACTCTGGATCCGCGTGTTCCCGCACAAGCCCATCACGAAGAAGCCCGCCGAAGTGCGCATGGGCCAGGGCAAGGGTCCGGTCGAATATTACGTCGCCGTCATCAAACCCGGCGCCGTCCTCTTCGAACTCGCCGGCGTGCCGCTGACCGTCGCCAAGGAGGCCTTCCGCCTCGCCGACGCGAAGCTCCCCTTCCACTGCCGCTTCATCCAGCGCGAGACCTTCGCCGACTGATAACTTTCCAAAACGTCCTGTCATGACTTCCAAAGAAATCCGCGATCTCTCGCCCGCCGAGATCACAACCAAGATTCGCGAGTCCCGCGAATCCCTCCTCCAGCTGCGCCTGCGCAAGCAGACCGGCCAGGTCGAGAAGACCCACGAGATCCGCACGCTCCGCAAGGACATCGCCCGCCTCGAGACGATCCAAAACCAAAAGAAAAGCAAAGTTGCCGTCGTCGCTGCCTGAGCGTCCGGTTCAATTAATCACCCACCATGTCCTCTCCCGCCATTTCCGGCCAGCGCAGCGCGCGCAAGACCCAGATCGGTTTCGTTGCGAGCCGCTCGGGCGACAAGTCCGTCAAGGTCACTGTTGCCTACAAGACGCCGCACCCACTTTACCAAAAAGTCGTCAACCGCCAGACGGTCCTTCATGTCCACGACGAGAAGAACGAGACCAAGGTCGGCGACAAGGTCGAGGTCATGGAGACCCGTCCGCTCAGCCGCCTGAAGCGCTGGCGCGTTGTGGGTATTGTCCAGAAAGCCGTCACCACCGATGCCGTCGCGATCTCCGAGACCGATGTCGCCGCGCTCGTGCCGACCAAGACCACCAAGCCCCTCGCTGCTCCCGCCGCCGCGCCCGCGCCGACGGCCTGAGTCACCCTTAAACATCAACCATCCTACGGAGGTCCGCCATGATTCAACTGCGCTCCATTCTCGAAGTCGCCGATAACACCGGTGCCCGCCGTGCCGCCATGATCTCCAAAATGGGACAGATCACCGACACCGCTGGCATTGGCGACATCATCACCGTCCACATCAAGCAAAGCTCCACCGAAGCCACCGTGAAAAAGGGCGAGGTCTGCAAGGCCGTCGTCGTCCGCACGAAGAAACCGGTCCGCCGTCCCGACGGCAGCTACCTGCGCTTTGACAGCAACGCCATCGTCATCATCGACGCGACGAACAACCCGAAAGGCACCCGCATCTTCGGCCCCGTCGCCCGCGACCTACGAGCGAAGAACTTCATGAAGATCATCTCGCTCGCCCCGGAGGTTCTCTGATCATGCAAAAATTTCACATCAAACGCAACGACCTCGTCGTTGTCATCTCCGGTTCCCACAAGGGCAAGTCCGGCAAAGTGCTCGAAATTTTGCCCGCCAAGTCGCGCGCCCGCATCGAGGGCGTCGCGATGATGAAGCGCCACCTGAAGAAATCTCAGGAGCATCCTCAGGGCACTATCTCCGAGCGCGAAGGCTCGGTCCACATCTCCAATCTCATGCTCCAGTCGGTGTTCGACGCGAGCAAACGCAAGAAGCCGGCACCCGCCGCCACCGCCTAATCTAAACCACTCAACGCTTCCGGGTCGGAAATCCGGTTGCACCGAACATGAGCTACGTCCCATCCCTCAAGAAACTCTACATCGAGCAAATCGTGCCCGAGCTGGTGAAAACCCGCGGCTACATGACTAAACACCAGGTGCCGAAGTTGGTGAAGATCAACCTGAACACCGGCATCGGCGCGGAAGCCGACAAGAACCAGATCGCCGACATCGCGCGCGACATGGGACTCATCGCTGGCCAGAAGCCGATCCTCAACAAGACCAAGCGCGCGATCGCGAACTTCAAGCTGAAGCCGAATCAGACGACCGGCTGCAGCGTCACTCTCCGCGGCCCTGCGATGTGGGAATTCCTTTACCGCCTCCTCTCAGTGGCGCTCCCGACCATCCGCGACTTTCGCGGCGTCCCGTCGAAGCTCGACGGTCAGGGCAACTACACCCTCGGCATCACCGACTTCTCGATTTTCCCTGAGATCACCCTCGAAAACGTGAAGAAGACGATGGGCCTCGATATCACGATCGTCACCTCGGCCAACACCGACGACGAAGCGCGCGAGTTGCTCAAGCTCCTCGGCATGCCCTTCCGCCGGATCGATCCTCAACCCGCGCAGCAGAAACCCACCGCCGCCTAATTTTTCGCCGACCATGCCCAAGACCTCCGCCATCCAGCGCAATGAAAAGCGCAAGCGTCTCACCGCCAAGTTCGCTGCCGTCCGCGCCGAACTCAAGGCTGCCCTTAAGAATCCCGCCACCACCGACGAGCAGTTCTTCGCTGCGCAGAAAAAGCTGCAGCAACTGCCGCGCAATTCGTCGGCCACGCGTATCCGCAACCGTTGTTCGCTGAGCGGTCGCCCGCGCGCCTACATTGGCAAGTTTGGCGTGTCCCGCATCACGTTCCGCGAACTCGCCCTCTCCGGCAAGATTCCGGGCGTCACCAAATCCTCCTGGTAATATTTTCCGGCCGCGGGGGTATATGCGCTGCAAGCGCATCGGATATGACCCACGGCCACCGCTAAAAAACAACATCCACCATGACCGATCCGATTAGTGACCTCCTCACGCGCCTCCGCAATGCGGGCAAAGCGCGCCTCGAAGATTGCGTGATTCCGCACTCCACCCTCAAGGAGGCCATTGCGGTCATCCTCAAGGTCGAAGGCTACATCAGCGACCACACCAACAGCGTCGACGCCGCGGGCCACAAGACCCTCGTCGTGAAAATGAAGTATGTCGACGGCGCCCCCGCCATCACCGGCATCACGCGCGTTTCCTCGCCCGGCCGCCGCCTCTACTTTCGCTACACCGAAATCCCGCGCGTGCTCAACGGACTCGGCATCGGCATTGTCTCCACTTCCCGCGGCCTGATGAAGGACGCTGACTGCCGCCGCAACAAGGCCGGCGGCGAACTGATCTGCAACGTCTGGTAACTGGCCACCGCCACTTTTCAAAATGAGCCGCATCGGCAAACAACCCGTTATCATCCCCGACAAGGTCAAAGTCACCGTCAACGGCGACACCGTCCTCGTCGAGGGTCCCAAGGGCAAAGTCTCCAAACTTTTCGCACCCGTCGTCAAAGTCACCGTCGCCGACAAGAAGGTCGTCGTCTCGCCGACGGAGGATCAGAGCCGCTTCGCGAAAGCGATGTATGGCACTGTCCGTTCGGTGATCGCCGGCATGGTGAAGGGCGTCTCTGAAGGCTACGTCAAGGAGCTCGAAATCCAAGGCGTCGGCTTCAAGGCCAACCTCAAGGGCAGCAAGCTCGACCTCGCGCTCGGTTACTCGCACCCGATCCTTCACGACATCCCCGAGGGCATCAAAGTCACCGTCACCGATCAGACGAAGCTGAAGATCGAGGGCGCGGACAAGCAACTCGTCGGTCAAGTCACCGCGGAAATCCGCGCATATTATCCGCCGGAGCCTTACAAGGGCAAGGGCGTCCGCATCGTCGGCGAGCGTGTTCGCCGCAAAGAAGGCAAGACCGTCGCCTAACCCTCACCAACCTTTTCAGGGTCTATCCCATGAGCACTTCCAAAGCTATCCTCCTCCAGAAACGCCGCTGGAGAATCCGCAAGAAAGTCAACGGCACCGCCGTCCGTCCGCGTCTCTGCGTTCGCTTCACCTCGAAGCACGTTTATGCGCAGGCGATCAACGACGACACGGGCACGACGCTCGTTTTCCTCAGCAGCCTCGATGCCGAACTGCGCAAGCAAAAGCTCAAGGCCAACCTCGCCAGCGCGAAAGTGCTCGGCGTTGCCTTTGCTCTCAAGGCCAAGGCCACCGGCATCGCCTCGGTCGTGTTCGACCGCAGCGGCGCTCCGTATCACGGTAAAGTCAAAGTATTCGCCGACGCCGCCCGCGAAGGTGGACTCCAATTCTAAAAACTGCATGAGCACCGAACCCACTTCCGCTCCCGATACCGTCACGCCCGCTGCTCCTGAAGCTGCTGCTCCGGCCGCCGCTCCCGAGGCCGCCGCTGCGCCGCACCGTGAGCAACGCGCCCCCCGCCAGTTCAATCGTGGCGGCCAGGGTGGCAATCGCGGCCCCGGCGGCAATCGCGGCCCGCGCCGCGACAACCGCGACAAAAAAGAAGAAGGCGACGGCCCGTCGATGATCGAGAAGGTCGTCTTCATCAACCGCTGCGCCAAAGTCGTGAAGGGCGGACGCCGCTTTTCCTTTGCCGCGCTCGCTGTGGTCGGCGACGGCAAGGGCCGCGTCGGCATCGGCTACGGCAAGGCCAACGAAGTGCCCGACGCCATCAAGAAGGGCACGGCCAACGCGCACAAGCACCTCGTCACCGTGAAGCTCAAGGGCGACACGATCCCTCACGACGTGATGGGGCAATACGACGGTGGTCGCGTGATGCTGAAGCCGGCGTCTCCCGGCACCGGCCTGATCGCTGGTGGCGGCGTGCGCGCGGTCCTCGAAGCCGCGGGCGTGAAGAACATTCTCACGAAGTCAATGGGATCCTCGAATCACATTGCAGTCGTGCATGCCACGCTCAACGGCCTGCTCCAACTCCGTCTCGCCGAGAATATCGCGAACGTCCGCAAGATCACCTGAGTTAGCCTTTCCGAAAAATAATCCGAGTCGCGCGCCACCGGTCGGTGTTGCGCGGCGCCCCCCACTAGGAACACCACATGAAACTTCACGAACTCAAGAACGTTAAAGGTGCCGTGCACCGCAAGAAGCGCGTCGGCTGCGGCGAAGGCGGCGGCCATGGCAAGACCTCCGGTCGCGGTGGCAAGGGCCAGACCGCGCGCTCCGGCAGCAGCATCCGCCCCGGTTTCGAAGGCGGCCAGATGCCCCTTTATCGCAAGCTTCCGCACCGCGGATTCAACAACTATAATCATCGCACTGAGCTGGCCGTCCTGAATGTCGGCGACCTCGCTGCGCTCGATGCCAGTGTAACCGAGGTCAACGCTACCGCGCTCGCCGCGGCTGGGCTCATCCGCGGCGGTGAAACGACCGTCAAGATTCTTGGTGACGGCGAACTCGCCCGCGCGCTCAAGGTTACCGCCGCAAAATTCTCCGAATCCGCCAAGGCCAAGATCGAGAAGGCCGGCGGCTCGGCCATCGTCGGCTAAAGCCCACGCCATGTTTTCTGCGTTTACCAATTCGCTGAAGATTCCCGAGCTTCGCTCGCGCATCTTCTACACGCTGTCGCTGCTGTTCGTGGCGCGCGTGGCCGCGCACATTCCGCTGCCCGGCATCAATCCGAAACCGCTGCAGGATTTCTTCGCCGACCAGTCGTCGGGTGGCGCCAGCGCGCTCATGGGCCTCTACAACATGTTCACCGGCGGCGCCCTCATCAAGGGTGCCGTTGCGGCGCTGGGCATCATGCCCTACATCAGCTCGTCGATCATTTTTCAGCTGATGACGGCAGTGGTGCCGAGCCTCAGCCGCCTGCAGCAAGAAGGTGACGTCGGTCGCCAGAAGCTCACGCAATACACCCGCTACGCCACGGTGCTTATCTGCCTCATCCAGGGCACGCTGCTCCTCCTCGCGCTCAACAATCCCCAGCAGCTTTTTTCGGGCTACGACATGGCCCGCTACGGTCCGATCGTGATCGTGAACAAATGGAGCTTCATCGTCACCTCTGTTATCTTCATGACGGCGGGCACCATGTTGCTGATGTGGCTCGGTGAACAGATCACGCAGCGAGGTATCGGCAACGGCGTCTCACTTCTCATCACCATCGGTATCTTGCAGGACATCCCTGGCGCGGCCGCCGCGACCTACCGATTGTTCTTCAAGCCAGTCGGCACCGGCCCGAGCCTTGGCCTGCCGCAGGCCGCGATCATGATCGCGCTCTTTATCACTGTTACGATGGGCATCATCGCGGTCGTGCAGGGCCAGCGAAAAATTCCGGTCCAATACGCCAAGCGCGTTGTCGGCAACAAAGTCATGGGTGGCCAGAGTTCGTTCCTCCCCCTCAAGGTCAACTACTCCGGCGTCATGCCCGTCATCTTCGCGAGCGCGATCCTGCTCTTTCCCCAGCAGATTTTCTCGTGGGTCGGCGTCACGTATCGCTTGAAGTTCCTTACTGACATTTCACAGGACCTTCTCCGTGGCAGCTTCTACTACTATTTCTTCTACACCTCGCTGATCCTGTTCTTCAGCTATTTCTGGGTGTCCGTCATGTTCAAACCGATCCAGATCGCCGACGATCTGAAGAAATACGGTGGTTACGTCCCTGGTGTTCGCCCCGGCGAGCCGACCGCGCAGTTTCTCGACTTCATCATGACGCGCCTGACTTTGGCGGGTGCGCTCTTCCTGACGATTATTGCGGTCATGCCTGACGTGCTCCTCTTCGAACTCAACGTCCCACCCCGCATCGCCTACTTCTTCGGTGGCACTGGCATGTTGATCACTGTCGGCGTCATCCTCGACACGATGCGGCAGATTGAGACTTTCCTCTTGCAGCGCCACTACGACGGTTTCTTGAAAAAGGGCCGGATCCGCGCGCGGAGCGCCAACCCGCAGCAGGGCATGACCGGCGAAGCATTGAGCACTGACGCCGTGATGAAAATTGCCCTCCCGATGCTCGGATTGCTCCTTTTGGGCACCAGCATCTGGGCTTACAAGCTGCTGGTTAAATAGTTCTTTACTCGGGTCGCGATGACCCCCATCAACGACCTTTTCACGCGTTTCGGCCCTCCGGCCAAAACGAAGTTCCTTCTCCTCGGTTCACCCGATTTTCACTCTGAAAACCTGATGAACTGGGTCCGTTCTTTGAATCTTGAGCACGTCTCTCCGTTCGCCTTGAAAGGGCCGGAGATTTCGCGCCGCCCGGCCTCGGCCGCGGCGGAGGAAGCCCACCGGCTGGCGCTGATGCGCCGCTGGTTCTTCGCGCGCAAACCTGATGCGGGTTTTGTCCTCACGGACTTCCCGGCTACGCTGCTCCAAGCTCTGGTGTTAGACGAATGGCTCGATGCCCGCGACGAAGCGCTCAGCGCTGTAGTTGTCGCCGGCCCTGGCTCCTCCGAGTCCGTCGTCTCCCACTATCGCACACTCGGCCTCCTCGTTGAGGCCAGTGAACTCGCCGCATGACGATCCCGATTAAAGATAAAATCGGCATCGCCAAAATGCGCGAGGCGTGCGCCATCGCCGCCACGGTGCTTGAAAACCTCAAGCCCCTCGTGCGGCCCGGCGTCACGACGCAAGACTTGGAAGAGGCCGGCCGCGATTGGATCGCCCGCCTCGGAGCCCGAAGCGCCTGTTATGGCTACCAGCACGGTTCGCGCCGCTACCCGGCGCACACCTGCATCTCGGTGAACGACGAAGTGGTGCATGGCATCCCGTCCTTCAAGCGAGTCCTCCGCGATGGTGACATCGTTTCGCTCGACATCGTCGTCTCGCACGACGGCTACATCGGCGACAATGCGTTCACCGTTCCCGTCGGCACCGTTTCGCCCGCCATCGAAAAACTCCTCCGCCTCACGCGCGAGGCCCTCGATCTCGGTGTGAAGCAGGCCCTCGTGGGAAATCGCATTGGCGACATCTCCGCGGCGGTTCAGCAGTTCGTCGAAGCGAATGGTTTCAGCGTCGTCCGCGACATGGTCGGCCACGGGGTCGGCGTCGCGATGCACGAGCCGCCCGAAATCCCGAACTTCGGCCGCAAAGGCACCGGCGACAAAATCCGCGCCGGAATGACCCTCGCGATCGAGCCGATGGTCAACCTCGGCGCCTACAAGACGAAGACGCTCTCCGATGGCTGGACGATTGTGACGGCGGACGGATCGCCCTCCGCGCACTTCGAACACACCGTCCTCACCACCGAACGCGGTCCCGAAATCCTCACCATCCCGCGCCCCGTGTCCGCTCAAGCCTCCGCCTGAAATTTTCCGATTCTCTCAACTCTCAACTAACAACTCTCAACCTAAACCAACATGCCACGCCTCCTCGGTGTCGAAATCCCCGCGAAAAAGAAAGTCGCGTATTCCCTCCGTTACATCAACGGCATCGGTCCCACCCGGGCCGATCTCCTCGTGAAAGAAGCCGGACTCAACCCCGACATGCGCGCGCAGGATCTCACGGAAGAACAGCTCAATAAGATTCTTCACCTCATCACTGAGCACAAATGGGTGCTCGAAGGTGACCTTCGCCGCGACATCGCGGCTAACCTCAAGCGCCTTCAGGCGATCAATTGCTACCGTGGCATCCGCCACCGCCGCGGTCTCCCGGTCCGCGGCCAGCGCACCAGCACCAACGCTCGCACCCGCAAGGGCCCGCGCAAGACCGTTGGCGTCACCAAGGCCGCCGCGCCCGAGAAATCTTAATCCCACATCTCCATGTCCGAAGAAAAGTCCGCTCCCAAGAAAGAGAAACCCGCGAAGCCCGTCGCCGCTGGCGCGCCCGACGCTGCTGCTGCTACCCCGGCCGAGAAGAAGGCGAAGGGCCTCAAGGCCGCGGCTGATGCCGCCGCCGCTGCTGAAGGTGCCGCTGTTGGCGGCGCGCCGAAAGCCGCCGCTCCATCGGACAAGCCGGTCGAAATGATCGGTGGCGTCGCCAAGCAACCCACCGCCGAAGATCTGCTCAAGGAAGAACTCGGCACGATCAAGGTGCGCAAGGCCAAGGGATCGAAGAACGTCACCTCCGGTTACGCCAACGTCCTCGCGTCCTTCAACAATACGATCGTTTCGATCACCGACCACAAGGGCGCGGTCATCGCGTGGTCGAGCGCTGGCAAGTGCAACTTCCGCGGCTCCCGCAAATCCACCGCTTACGCCGCGCAAGTCGTCGCACAGGACGCCGCCCGCAACGCGATGTCACACGGTCTAAAGGATATTCAGATTCGTGTCTCCGGTCCCGGCCTTGGCCGCGACTCCGCCATCCGCGCGCTGCAGGCCATCGGCCTCGAAATCACCTCGATCGTCGACGTCACGCCGATTCCGCACAACGGCTGCCGTCCGCGGAAACGCCGTCGCGTCTAATCGCGTTTCGCGTTTATCAACCATAATTTTTAAAATCACCCTTTACCATGGCTCGTTATACCGGCCCCACCACCCGCATCAGCCGCCGCTTTGGCCAGCACATCCTCGGCTCCGGCAAGGCGTTTGAACGCCGCCCGTTTCCACCCGGCGTGCACGGCGCCAAGATGCGCCGCAAGGTCTCCGAATACGCCGTCGGCCTCAACGAAAAGCAGAAGCTCCGTTACATCTACGGTCTGCTTGAGCGCCAGTTCCGGCGCGTTTTCGAGATCGCCAAGAAAGAGCGCGGCGTCACCGGCGAGCGTTTTCTCCAACTCTTGGAGACACGTCTCGACAGCACTGTCTATCTCCTCGGCCTTGCGAAAAGCCGCGCTGCGGCCCGTCAGTTCGTCAATCACGGACACATTCGTGTCAATGGCCACAAGGTCGACATCGCCAGCTACAACGTGCAACCCGGCGAGGAGATCGAGGTCAAGAACACCCCCGCCTCGCGCCAGCTCGCCACGCGCTGCCTCGAGGAAAACCGCATTCGTAACGTCCCCGGCTGGCTCACCATGAACGCTGAGACGTTCAAAGCCACCGTCGTCCGCCTCCCCACGCGCGAGGAAATGACGCAGGACGTCAACGAACAGCTCATCGTCGAGTTCTACTCGCGCTTCTGATTTCACCTCTCCTCAACCCTCCTTCTATTTTTTCTTAACCGTCAGAGTTCATCACCATGCCAAAACGCCTCGGAAAGTTCGAACTCCCCAGCAAGCTCACCAAGGTCGAGGAAGGCGCCACGCCGACCTACGCCAAATTCATCGCCGAGCCCTTCGAGGCCGGCTATGGCCACACTGTGGGCAACTCGCTTCGCCGCGTGCTCCTCAGTTCCATTGAGGGCGCCGCCATCTCGTCGATCAAGATCGATGGGGTAAACCACGAATTCCAATCCATCGACGGCGTCGTCGAGGATGTCACGGACATTGTCCTTAACCTGAAAAAGGTTCTGATTGTCTCCACCAAACGCGAGGCCATCAACCTCCTCATCAAGGTCAACAAGAGCGGTGCCGTTACAGCCGCCGACATTCAGGCCGATGCCAACATCACCATCGTCAACCCCGATCAGGTGATTTGCACGCTCGACCATAAAAAAGCCTTCGAGGCCGAGATCGAGATCAAGACCGGCCGCGGTTACTATCCCGGCGTCGACAACAAAAAGGAAGAGCAGGCCATCGGCGTTATCCCGATCGATTCGCTGTTCTCTCCTGTCCGCCTCGTGAAATACGCCGTCGAGGCGACTCGCGTTGGCCAGATCACCGACTACGACAAGCTCATCCTCGAAATCTGGACTGACGGCCGTGTCACACCCGACGACGCGCTCAAGCAGTCCGCCTCGATCCTCAAGCACCACCTCGACGTGTTCGATCGCGTCAGCCAGGAAGAGTATGAGTTCGAGAACCAGCAGTCCGAGGTCAGCGAAGAGCAGAACAAGCTCCGCAAGCTCCTCAACATGTCCGTAAACGAAATCGAGCTCTCCGTCCGTGCCGCGAATTGCTTGAACAACGCAAACATCACTACTGTCGGCGAGCTCGCGATGAAGACCGAGCAGGAGATGCTCAAGTATCGCAACTTCGGCAAAAAGTCCCTCAACGAAATCAAGGAGAAGCTCGAAGCCCTCGGCCTGTCACTCGGCATGAAGTTCGACGAGCGCCTCCTCGACACGAAGAAGGAAGCCTGAGGAAATTTTCGATTCCCGATTCTGGATTTTCGAATGCTCCGGCAATCGGGAATCCAAATCGAAAATCGAGAATCAAACACCGAAAATAATCTTGGCGCTCGCGCCGTCCGTCGTCGCTCCACGCTGCGACCGGATTGCCGATCGGGCGCCGCCTAAAAAACAAATCCAATGCGTCACAACAAACACCACGCCTCCCTCGGCGTCACCGTCGAGCATCGCCGTGCGATGATGGCTAATCTGGCCACCGCGCTCATCACGCACGGCCGGATCGAGACCACGCTCGCCAAGGCGAAAGCGCTTCGCCCCTTTATCGAAAAAGTCATCACCAAGGCCAAGAAAGCCGCAGGGAAGACCGAAAAGAAGGATGCGATTCATCTCCGCCGCCTCGCCCTGAGCGACGTGCGCGACGAAACCGCGATCACCAAGCTGTTCAACGAAACTCACAAGGAGTTCACGAATCGCACCGGTGGTTACACGCGCATTTACAAACTCGGCCAGCAGCGCGGTGGCGACGCTGCCGAGATGGCCCTGATAGAGTTCGTGAAGGCGGATGATCCCGGCTACACGAAGTCCAAGGGTAAGAAAGCCACGAAGGGCAAAAAGACTAAGGCGCCCAAGGCCGACGCGGCTCCCGCGGCGGAAGCGACTCCGGCGACCGTGCCTGAGGCGAAGAGCTAATCGCTTTTCATCGCTCCGATAAACTGCGACGCGCCGAAAAAACTTCGGCGCGTTTTTCTTTTTTTTCGGTCAATCCTCGGGCAAACTCCCGATCGCTATGCTCGATCTCACCACTGTCGTCGTCCTCTACTGCGTCATCATCGCCGTAGCAGTGGTGGCATTGTGGCTGTGGTATGACCGCCGTGATCACCGGAGCTTCGAGGCGGATCGGCGCAAGACAACGTTTCATTGCATCCGCTGCGATGCGCTCTACGTGGCTCCGGCCGGCACTGCGCTCTCCCACTGCCCGAAGTGTGGCCACGAAAACGCGCGCTTACGATTTTAGTGATCAACTCTTCCGGGCGCCGATACTCTTGGCTACGCCCGCGAGAGGCGGTCGGAAGATCATCGCAACGACAGCCGCGGCCGCCAGCGGTGCACTGTAGCCGCGTAGGTCCGCCAGTCCGCACCGAATTGCCGATCGAGCCACGGTTCTTCGTGCAGGATGACTCGCAGATGAAACAGGAGTGCGACGCCAAACTCCGAGCGCGGGCCGCGCTCGGCGGCGGGAATTGACACGCCCCCTTCAAAAGCCGCACGCTGCGCGCTCCCATTTTCCCGTCACCGTTCCGCGTTCTCATGCCACAAACCATCGCTGTTCTCGATTTCGGTTCACAGCTCACGCAGGTCATCGCGCGCCGCATTCGCGAGTGCCAAGTTTTCTCGAAGATCTACCATTACTCGACGCCCGCGGCGAAACTGCGCGAGGAGGGTGTCGTCGGCATCATTCTTTCCGGCGGACCGCAGAGCGTCTATGCGAAGACTGCGCCGCATCCTGATGCCGCCATTTTTGCACTCGGCGTGCCGGTGCTTGGGATCTGTTACGGCGTGCAACTCATGGGCCATTTCCTCGGCGGCCACGTCGCGCACAGCAAGGCTCGCGAATACGGTCACGGCCACCTCGCCATCCAAAAACCTGGGAAACTGTTTGCCGGCCTGCCGCGGAAGCTGCGCGTCTGGAATTCCCACGGCGACAAGCTCACGAAACTTCCGCCCGGCTTCCGCGCCATCGGCACGACCGACAACTCGCCTTTCGCGGCGATCGAGGACACCAAGCGCGGTTTCTACGGTATCCAATTTCATCCCGAGGTGTTTCACACCGAGCACGGGGTGGACATGATTCGTAATTTTCTCCTCGGCGTTTGCGGCGCGCAGCAGGATTGGACGACGAAAGACTTTATCGCCCACACTGTCGCCGCGATCCGCGCGCAGGTCGGAAAGGGCCGCGTCATCCTCGGCTTGTCGGGCGGCGTTGACTCGTCGGTGGCCGCGGCGCTCCTGCACAAGGCCATCGGCAAACAGCTCACGTGTGTCTTCGTTGACAACGGCCTCCTCCGCAAGGGCGAACGCGACTATGTCGAGAAACTCTACGGCCGGCATTTTCACATCGACCTTCGCGTGGTCGATGCCTCGAAGCTTTTCCTGCGCCGGCTCAAGGATGTCAGCGAGCCCGAGCAGAAGCGGAAAATCATTGGCGCCACCTTCGTCGCCGTTTTCGAGAAATCCTTGAAATCGATCGGTCACACGGAATTTCTGGGACAGGGGACACTCTATCCGGACGTCATCGAAAGCGTTTCCATCGCGGGCAATCCTGCCTCGCTCATCAAGACGCATCACAACGTCGGCGGCCTGCCCGCGCGGATGAAACTCAAGCTCGTCGAACCGCTCCGCGAGTTGTTCAAGGACGAGGTGCGTCGTGTCGGCGAAGCGCTCGGGCTGCCGCGCGAAGTGGTCTGGCGCCAACCGTTCCCCGGTCCCGGCCTCGGCGTGCGTGTGATGGGCGACATCACTGCGGAGAAGCTCGAAATCCTCCGCAACGCCGACGCCGTGCTCCACGAGGAGATGATGGCCTCGGGTTTTTATTACAAAGTCTGGCAATCGTTCTGTGTTTTTCTCCCCGTGAAAACCGTCGGCGTCTTCGGCGACGAGCGCACCTACGACTACGTGATCGCGCTCCGTGTGGTCGAGAGCACTGATGCGATGACGGCGGACTGGGCGAAACTCCCGCACGACCTGCTGCAAAAAATTTCCGGCCGCATCACCAACGAAGTCCGCGGCGTCGGCCGCGTCGTCTTTGACATCAGCTCGAAGCCGCCGGCGACGATCGAGTGGGAGTAAACGCGTGGAATTACTCTGCATCCCGGGGCTTTTCTCGCGGTCTAATTTAGTTCAACCTTACAACCTATGATACGGCTTTCTCTGCGCCTTCTTTTCGCGAGTGGCACCGCCATGGCATTCGTCACGGTTGTCCCGGCCGCGGAGCCTGCAATCATCGCGAAAGCCCGCGCCTTCCTCGGAACGGAGGCGGCCCTCAACGCCGTGCAGTCCGTCCACTTCGTCGGCACGCTCGTCACCGCCGACCCAGCCGATCCGACGAAGCCCGCGCGTGCGGCCGTCGAGATCTTTTTTCAAGCGCCCGAAAAACAACGCATCCAAGCGACCTCCGACAAGAACATCGAAGTCACTGCGCTCGACGGCTATGATGCCTGGCAGCGCATTCAAGATCTCGTCAAACCCACTAACTGGCAGGTCAAACTCCTGGGCGCCGACCAGATCAAGCGGTTGCGCGCCGGCACTTGGGAGAGTCTCGGCTTCTTTCGCGGTATCGAGCGTCACGGCGGGCGCGTCGAGAACCAAGGCAGCGCCACCGTGGACGGTCTCGCATGCCAGAAACTCGCGTTCATCTATGCGCCGAACATCATTTTTTTTCGCTCCTTCGATCAAGCGACAGGCCGGCTTGTTTACACCGAGACGGAGTCCGGTGGCACTCAGCGAGAGCAGGGCGAAATTATCGTGAGCGGCGTGCGCTTCCCCAAGACCATCGTCACGGAGAACAAGAACAGTGCCGGACAGACTCAGACGATCACGCTCAACTTCGAAAAAATCACTATCAACGAGGCGATGCCCGCGAGCCTCTTCGCCGTGCCGGCGCTGTCGGTAAAGTAACTCGGATTCGCGGCGTGCCCGGCGCGTCGCCCACCGGTCCATGCGCATACTTCATCACGTCTCCAAGGATTTTTCCACCGAACTCGCGGCGTTCTGTCGCACGGCTCAAGCGCCCAAAGAAATTACCGACTCGGTCGCCATGATTTTGGCCGACGTTCGGCAACGCGGTGACGAGGCGATTAGCTATTACGCCGCGAAGTTCGACAGCGCCAAACTCCGAGGCCGAGACTTCCCGGTGAAGCCCGCCGATCTGGCCGCCGCGGCGAAGCGCCTCCCGGCTGCTGAACACCGTGCGCTGGTGGCGGCGCATGCGAGCATCGACGATTTTCACCGCCACGCCCTGCCGCTAAATTGGACCGCGAAAAACAAGCACGGCGCTATCGTCGGTGAAAAATTCGATCCCATCCGGCGCGTTGGCCTCTATGTGCCCGGTGGCCAAGTGCCGCTCGTCTCAACGGTGTTGATGACGGCGACCCTCGCCAAGATTGCCGGTTGTCCCGAGATTGCGGTTTTCACTCCGTCCAACGCCGATGGCAAGGTTGCCGACGGCGTCCTCGCCGCGCTCCACCTCGTCGGTGTGACGGAGGTTTACCGCATCGGCGGAGTGCAGGCGATCGGCGCGATGGCCTACGGCACGACGACGATTCAGTCGGTCGACAAGATTTTCGGCCCCGGCAATGCCTATGTGTGCGAAGCGAAGCGTCAGGTCTTCGGCACTGTCGGCGTCGATTCGCTCCCTGGTCCGAGTGAAGTGATGATCATCGCCGACGAGACGGCGAAGGCCACGTTCGTAGCCGCCGACTTACTCGCGCAAGCCGAGCACGGATCCGGCCGGGAGAAAATCTACCTCGCCGCCACTTCCGTCGACATCATCAACGCCGTGGCCTCGGAAATCCGGACGCAGCTCCAGCTACTATCCCGCAGTGAAAAAACGCAGCGCGTGCTGAACGAAGGTTTTCTCGCTATCGAGGTCAAATCGCTCGCACAGGCCGCGGAGATTGCAAACTTCGTCGCGCCCGAACACCTCGAACTCATCGTCGCTGACTCTGCCGCGAAAAAACTGACCGAGGCCATCACGACTGCTGGTGCGATCATGATCGGCAATCACACCCCGACGGCGCTCGGCGATTTCGTGGCCGGACCGAGCCATGTGCTGCCGACGGCGCGAGCGTCGCGTTTCAGCAGTGGCCTGCGGGTGGCAGATTTTCTCCGCCGCACGAGCATCGTGCACTACGAGCGGGAGCACGTGAAGAAAGCCGAGCCGACCGTTGCCGCCTTCGCCACCATGGAAAAACTCGACGCGCACGGCCGCAGTGTCCGCATTCGCCTGTGAGCCCGTCATCGCTGGCGCTGCCGCACGTCGCGAAGCTTCACGCCTACACGCCCGGTCTCCAGCCCACCGAGCCGGGCTGGGTGAAGCTCAACACCAACGAGTGCCCCTACGCGCCTAGCCCGCGTGTCGCCGAGGCGCTCCGGCGTGAAATCGGCGCCGACGGCGCGTCGCTGCGCCTATACCCAAATCCCAAGAGCACACCGCTGCGCGCCGCCATTGCGACCTTGCACGGGCTGCGCGAAGAAAACGTTGTCGTCGGCAACGGCTCCGACGACATCCTGAATCTGCTCGTTCGCGCTTTCTGCACGCGGGACGCCGCGGCCGGTTTCACGCTGCCGAGCTACTCGCTCTATCCGGTACTCGTCGCAATTCAGGACGGCCGCAGCAGCGTGCTTGAGTTTGATCGCTCGATGCGCTTGCCCATCGAAAAGATCGCGGGCTCGACGGCGCGCGCGTTCTTCCTGACGTCGCCGAATGCGCCGACCGGGGTCGCGTTTTCCAACCGCGAACTCGAGGCGATCCTCCGGTCGTTTCAGGGCTTGTTGGTCGTTGACGAAGCATATGCCCCATTCGCGATGGAAAACGCGGTGTCGCTGCTCGCGCGTTATCCGAATCTTGTCGTCGTTCGTACACTCTCGAAAGCCTATGCGCTCGCTGGCATCCGCGTCGGCTATGCGCTTGCGCACCCCGAAGCAATCGACCTGCTCGACCGCGTGCGCGATAGCTACAACGTCAATCGCCTCTCCCAAGCGGCGGCGCTCGCCGCCCTCGATGACCAGCCGTATTACGACGGTGTGATCGCAAAGGTGAAGGCGACCCGCGACCGCGCGGTCGCGGATTTTACCTCTCGCCGCGGCTGGTTTACCTATCCGACACAGGCGAATTTCATTTTCACCGAGCCGAAGGACGCCCGGGGCGAGAACGGCGCGGCGGTGTCGAAGTCCGCTTACAGTTTCCTCTATTCGAGGAAGGTTCTTGTGCGGCACTTTCCGAGCCACGCCTTGACCGCGCCGTTCTTGCGCATCAGCGTCGGCACCGACGACGAAATGCTCGTCCTCACCGAAACTCTCGACGCATGGCTAAAAGCTCCAGTCCCAAACGCGTAGCCCGCACGGCCACAGTTGTCCGCAAGACCGCGGAGACCGACATAACGCTGTCGTTGGCCATCGACGGCCAGGGCCGGGCCAAGATCGACACCGGCGTGGCCTTCTTCGACCACATGCTGACACTCTTCGCGAAACACGGTCTGTTCGATCTGACCGTGAAGGCGAAGGGCGACACGGACGTCGATTATCACCACACCGTCGAGGATGTGGGGCTCGTGCTCGGGCAGGCGTTCAAGGAGGCGCTCGGCGACAAGGTTGGAATCAAACGCTACGGCTTTTTTATTCTCCCAATGGACGAGTCGCTCGCTCGCATTGCGGTCGACGTTGGCGGCCGGCCGCACCTCGTTTACTCCGCCGAGGCGCCGACGATGTTCGTGCGCGATTTCAACATCGTGCTCGTGAAGGAATTTTGCCGCGCGTTCAGCAACGCCCTCGGCGCCAATCTCCACGTGCAGCTGGTCTATGGCGAGGAGCCGCACCACGTAGCCGAGGCGATCTTCAAGTGCCTCGCTCGCACGCTCGACATGGCGACTCAAATCGAGCCCCGCGCCGCGGACCTCCTGCCTTCGACAAAGGGGAAAATCTAGCCGGCGCGATTCGCGCGGTTGTCTCCCATGGCTGCGAACATCGCTGTCATCGATACCGGCATCTGCAATCTTCGCAGCGTCACCAAGGCGCTTGAGGCCGTGGGCGCGTCGATTCGAGTCGTCCGCTCGCGCGCCGAAGTCGCCGCCGCCGATGCGCGCGGACTCGTGCTGCCGGGCGTCGGCGCGCTGCGGGATTGCGTAGCATCGCTGCGCGCCACGAGACTCGACGCCACGGTCCGCGACTGGATCGCCGCGGACCGGCCCTTCCTCGGGGTGTGCCTCGGCATGCAGGCACTGTTCGACCACTCAGAGGAGGGGGATATCACCGGCCTCGGCATCTTCCCCGGAAAGGTTGTCCGCTTTCGCCGCCCGCCCGAGTTTAAGATTCCGCACATGGGCTGGAACACCATTCGCTTTACCCAGCCGCATTCGCCCTTGGCCGCCGGCCTCACCCCGGAAGGCGAAGCGTTCTATTTCGTGCATAGCTTCTATTGTGTGCCTGACGAGCCGACACTCGTGCTCGCAGAGTGCGACTACGGCGGCGCGTTTTGTGCGGCGATCGGACGCGGCCGGGTGTTCGCCACGCAGTTTCACCCCGAGAAAAGCCAGGCGAAAGGCCTGCACGTCTACCGCAACTTCGCCGCGACTGTGGCGGCTTGAGCGTCCGAGACGGTTCCCGGTTGCTGCCCGCCGAACGAACGCTCCATGGCATTTTCACGAGCGGTGGCCTTGGATGGTGGCTAAAGTTTTGCTACCGCGGTCCGTCGCGTGGTCTAATGATCCAGCGAAATCTCGTTTTGCAGGAGAGTTTTCTTTGCAAGCGGCCCGGTTTTGGCTTGGCTCGGCGTATTATGTCTACGACCGCCTCGCTGAAGATAGAAGACAAAGAATACCCCTTGCCCATCATGATCGGCACCGAGGGTGAAAAAGCGGTCGATACGCGCGCGCTCCGCGCCGCGAGCGGCTACATCGCTTATGATCAGGGTTACGGCAACACCGGCTCGTGCGAGAGTCAGATCACCTACCTCGACGGTGACAACGGCATCCTCCGCCACCGCGGCTATCCGATCGACCAGCTCGCACACTACAGCGAGTTCGTGGAGATCGCCTACCTGGTGATTTACGGTGAACTGCCCAACGCGACCCAGCGCCGCGACTTCGGGCTCCTGCTCCGCAGGAATGCAGCAGTCGAGATGCAGATGCAGAAAATCCTGGAGGGCTTTCCGACGAGCGCGTCACCCATGGCGATGCTCGCCGCGATGGTCGCCGCGCTCCCGGCATATTATCCGGAACTCGCCTCGAATAATTTCGAGAAAGACCTCAAGAGCTTCGATCTCGCTGCCGCGATCGCCATCTCGAAGATCCGCACGATCGTGGCGATGATTTACCGCTATCAAAAGGGCCTGCCCTTCGTGTTTCCGAAATACGATCTGCCTTTCTGCGACAACTTCCTGCACATGATGTATACGATTCCCTATCAGGAATACCAGCCGGTGCCGGAAGTCACGAAGGCGCTCAATCTCCTCCTGCTGCTTCATGCCGATCACGAGCAGAACTGCTCCACCTCGACGGTGCGCATGGTGGGTTCGAGCCAGGCGAATCTCTTCACGTCGATTTCTGCCGGCATCAGCGCGCTCTCCGGCCCATTGCACGGCGGCGCCAATGTCGCGGTGATGCAGATGCTTCAGTCGATCCACGACGAGGGTGACGACGGCTCACGCTTCATCGCCGCCGCCAAGTCCGGCTCGAAAACGAACCGCCTGATGGGATTTGGCCATGCCGTTTATCGCAACTTCGATCCCCGCGCGAAGATCATCGGCGATGCCTGCGACACCGTGCTCACGCGCCTCGGCATCGACGATCCGTTGCTCAAGATTGCGAAGAACCTCGAACAGGCCGCGCTCAAGGACGACTACTTCGTCTCGCGCAGACTTTATCCGAATGTCGACTTCTATTCCGGCATCATCATGCGCGCCATCGGCATCCCGATGAACATGTTCACGACAATGTTCGCCATCGGCCGCGCACCGGGCTACATCGCGAATTGGAAGGAAGTCGCCTCCAATCCCAAGGGCCGCATTTACCGTCCCCGCCAGATTTATGTCGGTCCGGTCAAACGCGACTACGTGCCGATGTCGCAGCGGCCTTGACTAGGAGACTCGTCCGATCAGGGTCGGGAGCATGATCGAGTCGTCGGAATTCCTGACTGAGAAGGAGGAGCGGGCCGTTCGGCGGATGGAGCAATTGACCGAGTTACGCCGCACCAACACTTGGCCTGATTGGCGGGCTTACGTTTCGTTTGTCTGCCAGCTGGGGTTGCCGATTTTTTTGTTCTACAAATCTTGGTCACAATCGGTCATCACTAAATTTTCGATCGCTATGATCGCCATCGCGGCGATGTGGGTTGCGCTCAGCATCATGTTTTTGTTCGTCGTGCCCATGAAGCGGCGGATGGACACCTTGGCGAAATTACTGGAAGAGGAAATTAAGCGAGGTCGCTGAAATCGCCCTCACTGCGGTCAGGTTCCGCTCTTCTTTTCGGTCCGCAAAATCTCGTCGGTCGTCAGCCCGCAGAGCTGGGCGAGCCCGTTGAGCAGTTTCCAGAAGAGCACCATCAGCACGACCATGCTCGGCACGACGATCACCGGCCACACGATCAGGTGCATCCGGCCGAGTTCGGCATTGAACTCCGGCGTGCCCGGCGGACTGCGCAGGATGTAACGCGCGAGAGCAAAATTCACCGGCGCCGTCGCGATAAACGAAACGGCGAGCCACACGCTCGACCGCCGCATCAAGGCCTCGAACGCCACGCCATTGCCGCGCTCCGCTAGCGCCGCCTCCACGCGCGGCACGTCAACGATCTGTTCGTTGAAAATCATTTCGCGCAGCAGCGGCGACTTCGTCCGCATCGACACGAGGACGAACAGGCCGATGCACGTCGGCAGCACCGCATCCTTCACCGCAAACCAAAAACCGTTGGCCTTCATCAACCCCATCCCGCCCGACAGCAGCACGCTCACGAACCCGAGGATCGACAGGGTATTCGCCTTCTTGCGCACCGCGAAGTCGTAGAGCCCGTAGCTGATGGGAAACGCTAGCGCGACGACGAGACCCCATACCGGTCCGAGAAAACGCTCGGTGCTGAACTTCGTCAGGACTAGCGTCGGCACGGCGACATTGCAGATGAGGTTGAGGAAAAAATTTTCCGGTTTGGGCGCGGGCTTCGACATCGCGCAAGAGAATGAGGAACTCAGGGAATCAGGAAGCGGAAAAATGATGCGATTTCCTGATTTCCTGAGTTCCACATTTGATTCACGCTGTCCCTCCTATGATTCTCCTCGGCGTCAACATCGACCACTGCGCAACGGTGCGGCAGGCCCGCTACCGCGATGCGGCCGGGGCGGAGGGCGGTGCCGTCGAGCCCGATCCGGTGGAATTTGCGCTGGCGGCCGAACGCGCCGGGGCCGACGGCATCACCGTCCACCTCCGCGAAGATCGCCGACACATTCAGGAAAGGGATGTGTGGCGGCTGCGCGATAAAATCTCCACGCGACTCAATCTTGAGATGGCCTGCACGCCGGCGATGACGGCGTTTGCGCTGCAGCTAAAGCCTGAGTTTGTGTGCATTGTTCCCGAAAACCGCCAGGAAGTGACCACCGAGGGCGGACTCGACATTGTCGGCAACCGCGAGCGCGTGCGCGCCTGCGTCGATGCGATGAACGCCGCTGGTATCAAGGCCAGCCTCTTCATCGATCCCGATGAACCGCAGATCGAAGCTAGTGCCAAGCTCGGTGCGCCGTTTGTCGAATTGCACACCGGCGCCTACGCCAACGCATATTTTGGTCCGCAGCGCGCCGCCGAATTTGAGCGCCTGCGCGTCGGGACTATTTTCGGTCATCGCGCGGGCCTCACGATCAACGCCGGCCACGGCATCAACTATGTCAACATCGCCGAGGTGCGCACGCTGCCGCATTTGCACGAGCTTAACATCGGCCATAGCATCGTGAGCCGCGCGATCTTCACCGGAGTTGACGAAGCGGTGCGCGAGATGCGGCGGCGGACAAACCTAGAAACTTGAGAAAGGAGAAAGAAGAAACACTGGCACGCGCGACGGTTGTTCGGTTTATTCTTCCCGACGTTTCATGACTTCTTCTTTTCCGACTCTTCCCCCTGGCGGCGTCCTCATCGGCCTCGGCGCCGACCTCATCGAAGTCGAACGCGTGCGCGGAGTGATCGAACGCCATGGCGATCGGTTTCTTGATCGCATCCTGACAGACGAGGAAAAAAAATATTGTTCGAGCATGGCCGCGCCGCACAAGCACGTCGCCGCCCGCTTCGCCGCCAAGGAAGCGATCTCGAAGTGTTTCACCACGGGGATCGGCGCGGACTTCGGGTGGAAATCGGCGTCGGTTTACCACGGTTCGCGGCACGAGCCGTTGGTGCGGCTCGATGCTCAGGGGCAGGCGTTGCTCGCCCACGTTGGCGCGACGCATGTGATGCTGACCCTCTCGCACACCGAAACTCACGCGATGGCCGTGGCCGCTCTCGTCCGCGCCTGATTTTCTCATTTCATGGACGACGAGCCCGATCAACCGCGTCCGCCGAAGCGCGAACAACTCTCCAAGACGCCGTCGTGGATCATGCTCGGTTTCGCGCTTGGAGCTGCGTGCGTGCTAGCGTGGCCGCGGAAAAATCCGCCGCCGGTTTCGATGGCTGCTGAGACGCACACGAGCATACCGGCGACTCCGCCCACGGTTTCGCGTGCGCTGTTTTTCGAGGCGGTGTTCGCCGAATTGAGCAAATACGCCGTGTGGGAAGACGACCTGACGGAGATCGCGTTTTGGAACGGCGAAACGAAAGCGTTTTCGGATCGCTTCGAGGTGTTTCGCTCAGGCGAGCGTTTTTATTTCCGTTCGATTGCGGTGTTCACGCGGCCGGTGCTGACCCACGGCGTGCTCATTCCGAACTCGCCACTCCAGTTTACGGAACCGCAATCGGCGCGCGACGAATGGCTGCGGGAAAATAACGGAGAAAATGTGCGCCGGTTTCTGGGGACGCCACCTCCCGCCACATCGATTCCAATCACGCCGATTACCCCGTCATCAGACGGCATGACGGTCGTGCCCCCTTGGATGGTCGTCCAACCGAGCGCGGGAAACGGCAAGTAGCGTCCATGCCTACGTGTTCTCATCCGATCCTGACGTGCGACGAGTCGCGCGTGTTTGAGGCAAAACTGTTCCGTGGTGACGAGGCGCGCGAGTGGCCGGCGATGCAACGCGCTGGCCGCGCGATCGCCCGAGCGGTGTTGCGCGATTTTTGGGAAATCGGAGGGTTTCCGGCGAATGGGCGCGTGCTCGTGCTCGCGGGCAAGGGCCACAACGGCGGTGACGCGCTCATCGCTGCAAATTCGCTGCGCGAGGCTTTTCCTGCGGCCCGGATCGAGGTCGTCTTTGCGTTTGGCGAGCGCCCATTGCGACCGCTTGCACAGCGCGCGTGGCGTGAGTTGGCACAGGCTGGCGGCGTGCGTGTCGAGGCGGCAGCGGGGGAATACGAGCTCTGCCTCGATGGCGTTTTCGGATTTCAATTTCGTCCGCCGGCCGAGCCGCGCATCGTCGCGCTGGTGGCGGCCGTTAACGCGCTGCCGTTTCGCTTGCGCGCCGCGGTCGATTTGCCGAGCGCGGGGCTATTCCGCGCCGACTTCACCTATGCGACGGGCTGCGTGAAGACGCCGATCGTCGGCGCGCCGGAAGCGGGCCGCGTGCGTTATCTCGATTTAGGATTTTTCCGGGGCGATGATGAAACGGGGGAGCGCGTGCTCACGCCGACTGTGCTGGCTCCACTCGCGGCACTGCGGCCGGCGCAGGGCGACAAGCGCACTTATGGTCATGTGTTCGTGCTGGCGGGTTCGAGAGATTTTCCCGGTGCCGCGCTGATGGCGGTGCGCTCGGCGCTGCGGAGCGGGGTGGGGTTGGTGACGGCGTTTGTGCCTGAGTCGCTCGTGCCGGCTTATGCCGCGGTCGCGCCCGAGGCGATGTGGGTGGGCTGGCCGGAAACGCCCGCCGGTGGGCTCGCACTGGAGGGGTTTCATCTTTTGCGCGAGAGGCTGGTGCGGGCGACCGCGTTGTTGATTGGGCCGGGCCTCGGTCGCGAACCCGAGACACTTGCGTTGGTCGCCGCCATTACGAAGGAGTCGCCGGTGCCGCTGGTGATCGATGCGGATGCGTTGCAGCCGGACGTCGTTCGCGCCGGCACCGCATTACGTGTGCTCACGCCCCATGCTGGCGAGTTTGCCCGGATTGCCGACGGCGCCACGCTGAAGAAATTTGTGGCGGAGACGAAGGCGACTGTCGTGCTCAAAGGTCCGGTCACGCGCATCGTGGACGGCGCGGTGACTTATCACAGTTTTTTTGGCGGCCCGGTGCTCGCGCGCGGTGGCAGCGGCGATTTGCTCGCGGGCTTGATTGGCGGACTGTTGGCGCAGACGCCGAACGAGCCGGTGCGCGCGGCGGCGCGCGGCGTCGTCTGGCACGGACTTGCTGCGGACGCACTCGCCCGGAAACACGGCCAAACGGCGGTGCAGGTCACGCAGTTGCTCGACTTTCTGGCGCCGGTCTTGCGAGAGTCGGCGTATGAGCTGTGAGCTGACCGAGCGGCAGGCGTTTCTCGTCTTGAACGCGCTGCCGAACATCGGTCCCATCACGCTCAACCGACTGCTCGCGGAACTCGGCGACGATCCGCGCTCGGTGCTCGCGGCCAACCGGCGCCAGCTCGAGGCGGTGAAGGGCGTCGGGCCGGTCATCAGCGCGAGTCTCGGCGCCTGGCGCGAACACGTCGATCTCGCGCGCGAGGAGGAACGGATGACGAAGAGTGGCGTGGATTTTATCACGACGCTCGACGAAGCCTACCCGCGGTTGCTGAAAGAAATCAACGATCCGCCCATCGGACTTTATCGGAAGGGACGCTACGAGTTTGGCCAGCCATGCGTGGCCATTGTCGGATCGCGGCGGACGACACTCTACGGTCAGGCCACAGCGAAGAAATTTGGCGCTGAGCTGGCACGACTCGGCTTCTGCGTCGTGAGCGGGCTCGCGCGTGGCATCGACACTGCGGCGCACGAGGGCGCGCTGTCGGTCGGAGGCAAGACCGCCGCTGTCCTCGGCACCGGGATCGATTTGATCTATCCGCCGGAGAACCTGGAACTCTACCGGCGTATCGAAGCCGAGGGTGGCGCGATCCTGTCCGAGTTTCCCTTCGGTCGGCGTGCCGACCGGCAGTCGTTCGCGATGCGCAACCGCATCGTCGCTGGCATGAGCGAGGCGGTGATCGTGGTCGAAAGCGATGTCGACGGCGGCTCGATGATCACGGCGCGGTTCGCGGGCGAACAGGGACGGTTGATTTTCGCGGTACCGGGCCGCATCGATCAGAATTCAAGCGCGGGTTGCCACCAACTCATCCGCGATGGCGCGACATTGCTGACGAGCCTCGACGACATCCTGTCAGAATTGAACTATCTCGACGGCATGCGGCCGCAGCCTATCGGTGAGAAACCGGCCGACGTCGCGGCCGGCCGGCCCGCGAATCTCACCGAGGACGAGGCGCGGGTCTTGGAGTGTTTCCGCGGCGGCGCGATCCTTGCGCCGGATGCCCTAGCGAACTTGACCGCGCTTAGCGCGGCACAGTTGTCGGCCACCTTGATGATGCTCGAATTGAAGCGACTCGTCGCGAAGCGCGCCGATGGCAGCTTCGAGGCGCGCAGCTGAAATATAGCCGGCTGCAGCGTCGTCGCTTTACCCGCGTGCGATGGGCCGGGAAGGATTGGCGATCCATTCACTCCACGAGCCGGCATAGAGTTTGGATCCGGGGAGTCCGGCGTGCTCCATCGCCAGCAGGTTGGCGCACGCAGTGATGCCGGAGCCGCATTGGTGCACGACGTCCGATGGGCGCCACACTCCGAGCAGCGCCTCGAACTCGAGCTTCAACTCGGCTGCCGGGCGCAGCGTCAAATCCGGATTGAGGTTGGATTTGAAGAAACGATTTCGGGCGGACGGAATGTGGCCGGCGATCGCATCGATGGGTTCGATTTCTCCACGGAAACGCTCCGGCGCGCGGGCATCGAGCACGAGGCACCGGTCGGCGGTGATTCCGGCCAGCACTTCGTCTGCGCTGAGGACCCGCGTGGCATCCGGCCGGGCAATGATGTGGCCGCCGATGCGCGGTGACGCCGCCTCCGTGGTGATCGCATTTCCGTCGGCGATCCATTTCGGTATCCCACCGTCGAGCACTCCGACACGCGTCAAACCGATCCATTGCGCCATCCACCACAGGCGTGCGGCATATTGCCCGCCAACGTCGTCGTAGGCCACGATTTGCGTGGTGGCGGTGACGCCATGACCTGCGAGAAAGGCAGCGAAGTCCGTGGCGTGGGGCAACGGATGTCGTCCGTTCGTCCCAGTCTTGGCACCTGAGAGCGCGGTGTTGACCGGAGCGAAGTGAGCCCCTGGAACATGTCCTTCCCGGTAGAGCCTCAAGCCTTTCCCGGTATCGGACAAATCGTGGCGGCAATCAAAAATCACCCAGTCCGGATCGCGGAGGTGGCGGTTTAAGCGCGCGTTGTCGATGAGCATGCGGATGGAAAGTGCGAGTTGCAGGTGGTGACGAAGCCGGTCACCCGACGACGTTGAAACGCGATCGGCGGCTCAACCGGGCGGCCATGTCATCTGGCGTTTGGCGAGCAGATGGACGTGCAGATGTGGGACGGACTCACAGGCGTGAGCGCCGTTGTTGATCACGAGGCGGAAGCCATCGGCTAGTTGGAGTTTTTTCGCGATCAACTTGGCGACATGCACGAGGTGCCCGAGGACGGGTTCGTCATCTGCAGTCGACTCGGTCACGCGCGGGATCAGTCGCTTGGGAATGATGAGCAGATGGACTGGCGCCTGCGGCTGGATGTCGTGCAGGACGATGCAGAGTTCGTCCTCATGCTCGATCTTCGCTGGGATTTCGCGGTCGATGATTTTTTGGAAGATCGTCTTGGTCATGACGGCGGAAGACTGCAGCGACCTTGCTACAAAAACAAGAGCTGCAAATCAGTGTTGCGGACCGTGCGGGCCGCGACGAGGTCGTGAATGAAGGCGAGGGTGTCCACGTAGTCGCGCTTGCGGCGCGGGGTGGCGCGGAGTCCGGGCGGAATGAGCGCGGGGCGGAGGTTTGTCACGAGCAGCGTCGATTCGCGATAGGGCGCGAGGTGCTTCAGGCCGGTCATGATTTCGGCGCGGGTGAAGAGTGGCGTTGGGGAGGCGAGGGTGAGCGCGGCGTCCCAGTGGAAAAAGCCGTGGCGCGGGAGATCGGAGAAGAGTTTGGCGAGCAGTTCGGCGGCGGCGGCGTTGAAGGCGACGTCGAAGGTTGCGGTGAGCTCGGGCTGCAGCGCCGTCTGCGCCTCCAGTTCGGCAAGGCTGAAGGTGATCGCGCCTTGAATCTGCTTCGCCAGATAAAGATCGTGGCCGGTGACGTGGGCGAAGAGCGCGTTGATGAAGTGCAGTCGGCGGAGATCGTCGCGGTCGCGGGTCATTTCCGTTTTTTCGATAGCGAACTTACTTCATCGACGAACTCGGCGACGTCGCGGAATTGCTTGTAGATGCTCGCGAAGCGAACGTAGGCGACCTGATCGACGCGGCGGAGTCGCTGCATCACACCTTCGCCAATGGCGGAGGAAGGAATCTCGCTTTCAAACTGCGCCTCCAGCGCGTCGACCACGTCTTCAACGAGCATGGTGATTTGCTCGATATCGACGGGACGTTTGTGGCAGGCGGCACGAACGGCACGGACGAGTTTCTCACGGTCGAATTCCTCCCGACGGCCGTCGCGTTTCACGACTACCATGCCCTCGCGCAGGACCATCTCGGTCGTGCTGTAGCGGTGGCCGCATTCGAGGCATTCGCGGCGGCGGCGGATGGTCGAGCCCTCCTTGCTGATGCGGGAATCGATGACCTTGTCCTCGATGGAAGTGCACTTGGGGCAACGCATGGTGGTGTGGCGACAGCGGAATCTTAGTTCAGTTCGAGGAAATTTTGGAGGATTTTCATGCCGCCCTCGGTTGCGATGGACTCGGGGTGAAACTGCACGCCCCAAATCGGCAACATGCGGTGGCGGAGGCCCATGACCTCGCCCTCGGCGGTTTCGGCGGTGATTTCGAGATCAGCTGGAAACGTCGAGCGCTCGACGAGCAGCGAATGATAACGCGTCGCCGCGAAACCTTGCGGCATCCCGCGAAAGACATCGGTATTTTTGTGCTGAATCGGCGAAGTTTTGCCATGCATGAGCCGCGCCGCGCGGATGACATTGCCGCCGAAATAGTGCCCGATCGACTGATGGCCGAGACAGACGCCGAAGATGGGTTTGACGCCGGCGAAGGCACGAATGATGTCGAGCGTGACACCGGCTTCGCGCGGCGAGCACGGCCCCGGCGAAAGCAGCACGCGATCGGGATTGAGCGCGAGCGCCGCAGCTGGCGTGATTTCGTTGTTGCGAAACACCCGCTGCTCCACGCCCAACTGCCCGAAATATTGGACGAGGTTGAAGGTGAAGGAGTCGTAGTTGTCGATGACGAGGAGCACGGTTTCGGTTGAAGGGAAATTACCTCGTGGATTGACCGCCGGGTCAAGCGTCGGGCAGGGTGGGGCGCCCCAATGGCCAATCACTTTCAACTTCTCAAAACCGATACAGTCACCGCGGCCCGGCGCGGCCGGCTGACCACGCGCCACGGCGTGATCGAGACGCCGATCTTCATGCCGGTCGGCACGCAGGGCACCGTGAAATCAATCACGCCGGAGCATCTGCGCGAGATCGGCGCCCAGATCATTCTCGGCAACACTTACCACCTCAACTTGCGGCCCGGCTCGGAACTCGTCCGCGATCTCGGTGGGCTGCATAAATTCATGGGTTGGGACGGTCCGATCCTCACGGACAGCGGCGGGTTTCAGGTTTTTTCGCTGGCGAAACTGCGCGACATCCGGGACGACGGCGTGGCGTTTTCGTCGCACCTCGACGGAGCGAAACTTTTTCTCGGTCCGCGTGAGGTGATGGTCATTCAGCAAAACCTCGGGAGCGATATCGCGATGGTGCTCGACGAGTGCCCGCCCTGGCCGTGCGAACGCGACGCCTGTGCGAAGGCTGTCGCGCGCAGCTACAAGTGGGCCGGCCTGTGCAAGCAGATCGCCACGGACAGCGGGTTTCTTGGCGCGGGGCATCACGTGTTTGCCATTGTGCAGGGATCGACGTTCGACGATCTGCGGCGCGAGGCGGCAGAGTCGCTCGCGGCGCTGGATTTTCCGGGCTACGCGGTTGGCGGCGTGAGTGTGGGTGAACCCGAGCCGGAAATGCTGAAGCAAGTTGCGGCGACCACGCCGTTCATGCCCGCAAACAAGCCGCGTTACACGATGGGCCTCGGCACGCCACCGCAGCTCCTGAAAATGATCGCGCTCGGCGTGGACATGTTCGACTGCGTGCTGCCGACGCGCGTCGCGCGCAACGGCCTCGTCTTCACGCCCGATGGCCCACTAAATCTTCGCAACGAGCAGTTCCGCGCAGACGCGCGCCCGATTGTCGAGGGGTTGGCGAACTACACGGCGAATTTTTCCCGCGCCTACCTTCGGCACCTCACGATGGCCGGCGAGATTTTGAGCTGCACGCTGCTCACGATTCACAACCTCCATTTCTACCTCGACCTGATGGTGCAGGCCCGGGCGCATCTCGACGCGGGCGACTATGGCGCGTGGCACCGCACGTGGATCGAGCGCTACGAGGCGGGCGCAGCGGCACGGGTAGCCTAAGTTTTGCTGGCGCGGCGCGCTCAAATTCCCAACGCTTTCCACATGCGCATTCTCGTCACCGGCGGTGCCGGCTTTCTCGGTTCCCACCTCTGCGATCGTTTGCTCGCGGACGGCCATGAAGTCGTCTGCATCGACAATCTTTTCACCGGTCGGAAGCAAAACATCGCCCACCTGCTCGCGCACGAGCGGTTCGAGTTCGTCCGCCACGACATCATCGACCCGTTCAAATTCGAGGTGGACCAGATCTACAACCTCGCCTGCCCCGCGTCGCCGCCGCACTACCAGTATAATCCGATCAAGACGATCAAGACGTCGGTGATGGGCGCGATTAACTGCCTCGGGCTCGCGAAGCGCGTGAAGGCACGGGCGTTTCAGGCCAGCACCAGCGAAATCTACGGCGATCCGCTCGTCCACCCGCAGCCCGAGAGTTACTGGGGCAACGTCAACACCATCGGCAAACGCTCCTGCTACGACGAGGGGAAACGCTGTGCCGAGACCCTGTTCTTCGACTACCACCGTGAGAACAAGGTCGATATCCGCGTCGTCCGCATCTTCAACACCTACGGCCCGCGCATGCACGAGGCCGATGGTCGCGTGGTCTCGAACTTCATCGTGCAGGCGCTTCGCGGCGACGATATCACGATTTACGGCGACGGCACGCAGACGCGTTCCTTCTGCTACGTTGATGATCTCATCGAGGGGTTCATTCGCTTCATGACGCAGACCGAAACGGTCGGTCCGATGAACCTCGGCAACCCCGGTGAGTTCACGATGCTCCAACTCGCCGAACTCACGATCAAGCTGGTCGGCGGAAAATCCAAGATTGTCCACAAGCCGTTGCCCTCGGACGATCCCAAGCAGCGTCAGCCGGACATCACCCTCGCCAAACGCGTCCTGAAATGGGAACCGAAGGTGCCATTGGCGGAAGGTTTGCAGCGCACGATCGCGTATTTCCGCGGGCGAGTGTGACGGAAGCCGCGGCCGGTTGGTTGTCCCCCATTTGCCATTTGCCAAGCCCCTCGACGGGCCTATGGTCTCGTCCCTTTCATGCTCTCGTTTCTCCTCAAACGCTTTTCCGGCCGGCACTACAAAAAATTCCTTGAGAAGTGCCGTCCGGTGGTCGTGCGCATCAACGAACTCGAACTCTCCTTTCAGGCGCTGACCGACGAGCAGTTACGCGCCAAGACGGATGAGTTTCGCGCGCGTCTCGCGGCGGCGACCGACAAGCGCGCCACCCTAGAAGAGATCCTCCCGGAAGCGTTCGCCACAGTCAAAAACGCCGCCCGCCGCATGGTCGGCCGTAAGATCGTCGTCTGCGATCACGAGTTGACTTGGGACATGGTGCATTTCGACGTCCAGCTCATCGGCGGCATCGCCATCCACGAGGGTAAGATTGCCGAAATGGCGACCGGCGAGGGCAAGACCCTCGTCTCCACGCTGCCGCTCTATCTCAACGCGCTCACCGGCCGCAACACGCAGCTCGTGACCGTCAACGACTACCTCGCCCGCCGCGACTCCGAGTGGATGGGCCACCTCTACACTTTTCTGGGCGTCAGTGTCGGCTGCATTCAGCAACAGATGGCGCCTGATCTGAGGCGCGAGATGTATGGTCGCGACATCACCTACGGCACCGCGAGCGAGTTCGGCTTCGACTACCTCCGCGACAACGGCATGGCCACGCGCAAGGAAGATCAGGTCCAGCGCGACTACTGGTTCTGCATCGTCGATGAAATCGACTCCATCCTCGTTGATGAGGCGCGCACGCCGCTGATCATTTCCGGCCCGGCGCCGATCGAGCGTGAGCAGCCGTTTACGCGCCTGCGCCCGCCCGTCGATCAACTCGTCAACGACCAGGTCCGCCTCTGCAACCGGATCGTGAGCGAGGCGAAAGAGCTGCTCGAGAAACCCACCGCCACCGACGACGACCGCGCGCTCGCAGCCAACAAGATGCTCCAGGTGAAAATGGGGCATCCGAAGAACAAACAGTTGCTTCGTCTCATGGAGAATGGCGCATGGCGCAAGCTCCTCGACAAGGTTGAGACCGAGATGAATTCCGACCTCAACAAGGACGAACTCTACAAGGTCAAGGAAGAGCTGTTCTTCGTCATCGACGAGAAGCAGCACCAGGCCGACCTCACTCTCATTGGCCGCAACAAGCTGCGCCCCGACAATCCCGACGCCTTCATGTTGCCGGATCTCGCGACCGAGTTCAGCGATCTCGACAAGGACACGTCAGTTTCCCCCGAGGCGCGCGAAGCCCAGAAGCTCGACTCGCAGAATCGCTACGCTGCGGTCTCCGAGGACATCCATGCGATCTCGCAGCTCCTTCGCGCCTACTCGCTTTACGAGCGCGATGTGGAATACGTCGTCACGCCCGACGGCAAGGTGATGATCGTCGATGAAAACACCGGCCGCGTGATGCCGGGCCGCCGTTGGTCCGACGGCCTGCACCAAGCGGTGGAGGCGAAGGAAGGCGTCGCGATCGAACGCGAGACGCGCACCTACGCGACGATCACGATCCAAAATTATTTCCGCATGTATGAAAAGCTCGCCGGCATGACGGGCACGGCGGAGACGGAGGCGACGGAGTTCAACGACATCTACCGGCTCGTGGTGCAGGTCATTCCGACCAACCAGCCCTGCATCCGCGTGGATCGCAACGACTCCATTTTCAAGACGCGCCGCGACAAATTCACCGCCGTCGTGAAGCAGATCGAGGAAGCCAACAAGCGCGGCCAGCCAGTGCTCGTCGGCACAGTGAGCGTCGAATCGTCCGAAGTGCTTTCGCGCATGCTGAAACGCACCGGCGTCATTCACACCGTCCTCAACGCGAAATTTCACCAACAGGAATCGGAAATCGTCGCGCGCGCCGGCCAGCGCGGTGGTGTGACTATCGCGACCAACATGGCGGGCCGCGGCACCGACATCAAACTAGGTGAGGGCGTGCGCGAACTCGGCGGTCTGTTCGTCATCGGCACTGAGCGCCACGAATCGCGGCGCATCGACCGCCAACTCCGCGGCCGTTGCTCGCGCCAGGGCGATCCCGGCCTCACGAAATTTTTCCTGTCGCTCGAGGACGACCTCATGCGCCTCTTCCTGCAGGGCAACCTCGCCTCGCGCCTCATGGAAGGCTCGATGCAGGAAGGCGAAGAGCTCGAGCACCCGTGGCTCAACCGTTCGATTGAGAGCGCGCAGAAAAAGGTGGAGCAGCAGAATTATTCGATCCGCAAGCGCCTGCTCCAATACGACGACGTGCTCAACCAGCAGCGCGAGGTCGTTTACGGAATCCGCAACGGCGCGATACACTCGGCGCGACCCAAGGACATCATCTTCGAGCAAATCGAGGAAGAGTTGCTCAACCGACTCGCCGTCGCTGGCTATGGCGAAAAGGGTGGCGCCAGTCAGACTGCAATCGAAAGCCTCGTCGGCTGGCTCAACGCCCACTTTCCGATCAGTATCCGGGTCGATGAATTGACGGGCGATAATCCCGAGACGCTCGCGCAACTGCTCCTCGAGCGCATCAAGCAAGCCTACGCCGTTAAGGAGTCCGTCGAGGATCAGGAGGCGCTCGGTTCGCTCGAACGCTATGTCGTCATCAACGCGATCGATCACCACTGGCAGGAGCATCTCACCGAGATGGAAGACCTGCGCAAATCGATCGGTCTGCGCAGCTACGGCCAGAAAGATCCGCTCGTGGAATACAAGAGCGAGGCCTACCGCTTCTTCGAGGAGCTGATGAACAATGTGCGGCTGCAAATCTGCACCGGCCTGTTCCGCAGCGCCTCTAATCTAGAAAGCTTCGAGAACATGCTCGCGCTCCTCAGCCGCACCGCGCAGGCGGTCGGTCCCGCCGATGCGCCCGCGCCGGCGGCGCCGGCATTGCAAATTTCCACGACCGTCACGAGCAGCGGCCCGGCGAACGGCGAAACGCCGCCGCCGGAAATCCAGTTGCCGAAAGTCACCATCCGCCGCGAAACGCCGAAGGTCGGCCGCAACGATCCTTGTCCGTGCGGCAGTGGAAAGAAATTCAAGCAGTGCCACGGCAAGTGAGCGGGTCGCCCCTGCGCTGAAGCTGACGACCTATGTCGCAAGCGAACGCCGTTTCTCCTGATCCCTACGACGTGTCACCGTCGTTTGTGCAGCGGCATGCCGATTACGTGGCGGCGGCGGTGGTGTTCGCGTTGACGGCAGCACTCGCGGTGTTCGCGTTTCCGCCGTTCAAGGCGCCTGAGTTTGCCTATGCGATGCTCGTGCCGGGAACGTATTGGGCCTACACGAAGCCGCGGCTGAAACTCTTCGCGTGGACCATCTTCGCCGCGCAGGCGGTCGCGTGGACGATTATCCTCGGCTGGCTGCACCACGTGACGTGGGTCGGGCTGTTTTTGCTGGGGCCGGTTGTTGGAGCTTGGATCGGCGTCTGGTATCTCGCGGCGTGGTGGACGATGCCGCGAATCCTCGGCCAGCCGACGATCATGCGTTTGCTCGCTCTGCTTGCGCTCGCGGCGGCGTGGGTGCTGATCGAATGGACGCGCACGTGGCTGCTTGGCGGGTTTCCGTGGCTGCCGCTGGCGGCGAGCCAGTGGGAGCGCGCGAGCATTTTGCAGGTCGCGGCCTACACCGGTGCCTACGGCGTTTCGTTCGTCCTCGTGGCCGTAAACATCGGCTTCGCCGCCTACGCGCACCGCCTTTTCCGCGAGGGCGCAAAGGGCCTCAACAAACGCAGTCAGGAATTTTTCCTCGCGCTGTTTCTGCTCCTCGTGTGCCTGACGATTCATGTGCAGGATACGTTTAATCGCGGTCGCTATGCGGTGCCGTTCGCACGCATCGCGGTCGTGCAGCCGGACATCCCACAGGAGGTGAAGTGGGATCCGGCGAAGGCGCCGGGGATCTTCGAGGCGTTGAAAACAACCACGCTGGCCGCCGCGGTGACGAAGCCCGACCTGATCCTGTGGCCGGAGGCGGTGACGCCGTTTCCGGTGCGCGGTAACCCGGACATGAAAAATTTTGTCGAATCGCTCGTGCAACGGGCGCAGTCGCCGCTGCTGCTCGGTTCGGTTGCCGTGGAGCATGGCGGGCTGCCCTCCGAACAATGGTTCAACGCCGCGTTGCTCGTCACGCCGACCGGTGGTTTGCAGACGGATTATTACTCGAAACGTCAACTCGTGCCGTTCGGCGAATTCGTGCCGCTGCGACCTGTGCTGGGCTGGTTGTCCAAGGTGGTGCCGATCGGGGCCGATGACTTTTCTCGCGGGGCCGACTCGGCACCGCTCGCCGTGCCGTTACGCGATCGGACCGCGATCTTCGGGCCGCTGATTTGCTACGAGGACGTGTTCCCCGAACTCGCGCGGCGCAGCGCACTCGCGGGCTCGGATGTGCTCGTCGTTCTCACGAATAACGGTTGGTTCGGCGAGGGTGGGGCGGCGGTTCAGCACGCGGCCCACTCGGTGTTGCGCGCCGTTGAGACACGCCGCCCGGTGTTGCGTTGCGGTAACGCCGGTTGGAGCGGCTGGATCGACGAGTTTGGGAATTTGCGCGCGACACTGACCCGGGATAAAGACGGTGTGATTCACACCGCGCCGAGTGCCGAGGGCACGATCTACTTTCGCGGCCAAAGCGTCTTCTCCGTGACGCGTGATTCCCGGTTGATCGGGCAGGATAGTTTCTACGTCGTGCACGGCGACTGGTTCGTGTTCGTGTGCGCGGCCGTGCTGCTGCTCGGCTCCGGGGTGTTGCATCACGCGTCCGCCGTCGTGAAACCGGAGGAATAAACCGCGAGCTCAGGATGCGCCGGGTGCGTAGGATTTGAGCGGGTGCGGACTGTCAGGCGGGTTGGGCGGTTGCGCTGGGAAATGACCATTTTACGGTCGCATGTCCCAGTTACCAGACACTAGCCGCGGCTGATTTCGCCCCAATCACTTTCGCTGCCTGCAGCCTTGGCTGTCAGGCTACCCCACGTGCATTGATCGATCTCCAACCTCAAACAAACCCCAGCCAGACAAACTGCATGAACTCTGCTCATTCCTCCTGTGCACTGCCGGCGCGACTGTTGTTGGCGCTCGCTTGCGCCGCGCTTGCCACGCTTCCGCTCGTCGCCCAATCCACTGGCGCGACGCCTGCGCCCGATGCCAAAACCCTCGCGAAATACGACCTGAACCACAACGGCAAGCTCGACCCCGACGAACTCGCCGCCATGCAAGCCGACGAAGCGAAGGCGGCGAAAGCCGTGACGACCGCGGCAGCCGCCCAAGATCACGAAGTCGTCCAACTCACGCCGTTCGAGGTGAACGCCGGCAACGACAAGGGCTATTACGCCTCCAGCACGCTCTCCGGCACGCGTCTGAACTCCAAACTCGAAGACCTGGGTGCCTCGATCACGGTCGTGACCAAGCAGCAGTTGGAGGACACTGCCGCCGTCGATATCAACGACATCTTTCTATACGAGTCCAACGTCGAAGGCACCGGTCAGTTCACCGATCCGACGACAGACAGCCGCGGCAATCCGATTGTCGACAACGTCGCAGGCAGCCCGCAGTCGGCTAACCGCGTGCGCGGCCTCAGCGCGGCCAACATCGCCATCGGCAGTTTCGCCTCGAACGGCACCGTCCCGATCGACACCTATAATTTGGATTCGGTCGAAATCAGCCGCGGCCCCAATTCCAGCATTTTCGGCTTGGGCGACGCCTCCGGCACGGTGAATCTCAACCCGAGCAGCGCCAATGTCTCTCGCGCGACGAGCCAGGTGCAGGGTCGCGTGGACAACTTCGGCGGCTGGCGCACTAGCATCGATCTCAACCGACCGCTCCTGCGCAACAAACTCGCGCTCCGCGTTTCCGGCGTTTACGAGGAAAAAGGCTACGTCCGCAAACCCTCCCTCGATCGCACCCAGCGCTGGCAGGGCGCCGTCACCTACAAGCCCCTCAAGGACACGACAATTCGGCTGACCTACGAGACTTATCACAACTACAACAGCCGCCCCAATTCCACGCCGCCGCGCGACGCCGTGAGCTACTGGCAGGCGGTCGGCAGCCCCACTTGGGATCCGGTGACTTTCCAAGCTAACGTTCGAGGTGTGCTCACCGCCCCGATTGCCTACAATTCGGGCAACGATTCGTTGGCGTTGCCGCCGGGTCTTTACTCGGCGGGCACGGCCATCGTCCGACCGGCCTATATCGTCGATGGCGGCAACGTGGGGCTCTACACGATCCAGCAGATGCCTAGCAGCGTCACGGCGCCTTTCAACGCCACGCTCTACGGCGCCTCCGCTAGCCAGCGCTATATTTTCTCCGGCTCGGATATTCAGCTGGGTGGTGGCCCGAAGTTCGGCGAACCCACGATGGCATCTCTCTTTCAGATGCCGGTCATTAAGAGCCAGAGCCTCTACGACTGGTCGTCGATCAATATCATGGCGCCGAACTACGGCACCGTCTGGTCGAACAACACCCGATTAGACCTTGAGCATACTTTCCTCAACTCGAGTCGCCAAATGCTCGCGTTGCAGGCCGGTTGGTATCGCGAGGACACCAATAGCTACAGTCGCAACATCCTCGGCCAGCAGGACGGCGTGAATTCTGTCCTCCAAGTAGACGTCAACCAGCGCCTGCTCGACGGCACTCCAAACCCCTATTTCCTACGCCCGTTCATTGGCGGCAACGAACCGCAGATCATCGTCAAGCCGCAGTTCAACGACAACTATCGCGCCACGCTCGCCTACCAACTCGACCTCACCAAGGAGAAGAATCTCCTGCACTGGTTTGGCCGCCACCGCATCGCCGGCTACGGCGAGTATCGCCTCATCATTCAGTCGCCGAACGGGCTCCGCTACCGTGACGAGGGTATCGCGGCGGACAACGCGACGCTGGCTGGTCTGAATCTGACCAACGTCGTCGGCTCCAACGGTGTCCACATCTTCCCGCGTTACTACCTCGGCGACGCCAACGGCCAGAACGTGGACTACGCCGCGCAGCGCCCCGCCAAACCCGACACGACGATCCCGCTTTACACCTACGACACGATCGTCGGATCGCCCACGGCGGGCAAGTGGGTCAACACCAACGTGACGATGGCCGAGATGCCAGTTTCGCTCGGTCTGCAAAAGCGCAAAATCCGCACTGAAGGTTTCACGTGGCAGAGCTTCTTCTTGGACGACCGGATCGTGCCGACTTGGGGCATCCGCAAGGACCGGAATTTCGGCGAGACGAATCTGCCGCTCACTACGTTGCCGACTGGTATCGTCGACCCCACCGGCCTCTACAATTTTGGCTTGAACAAAAAGTGGAACTCCGGCCCGACCAAGACAGAGGGTATCGTCGTGAAGCCGCTCCGTTGGCTGAGCTTCTCCTACAACCAGTCGAACAGCTTCCAGCCCGTGGATATCGCGTATAATAATCTGGGCGCCGTCCTGCCAAATCCCACCGGCACGGGCCATGACTACGGAGTCACGCTCAACTTTTTCGACGACAAGCTCAGGATCCGCCTCGGTAAATACGACACCAAGCAGATCAACGCCCGCGGCACGATCGGCACGATCGCCACCCGCGCCCGAACCATGGACGTTGGCACCGGCGGCGGAAACTCCTTTACGCTCTACAGTCGCGCCGGTGCTTGGGCGACCACGCTCCATCCCGATTGGTCGGCGGCGCAAGTGGCCGACTACACCGCCACCCTGCTGCAGATGACTCCCGATTACATCAACTTCCTCCAGACCGCGAGTCTCAACGACGTGAACGATGCCGCCTCCAAGGGCTACGAATTCGAAGCCAATTACAACCCGACGTCTTTCTGGACCATGAAGTTCACCGGTGCCCAGCAACAAGCGATCGATTCCAACATGTCCCCGGCAGTGCAGGCCTACGTTAATAGCCGCCTGCCGATTTGGACAACGGTGGTCGACCCGACCAACGGTCAGTTGTGGTGGAATGAGACGATTGGCGGCACCAATCCGCAGAGCTACTACATCGGCAACGTTCTCTCGCCGCTGAAACTGGCCATCGCAACCCAGGGTAAGCGCAAGCCTCAGACGCGCGAGTATACCTTCAATGCCTTCACCAACTACCGTCTCGCTGGCATCACTGAGAACCGGTGGCTGAAGCAGGTTAGCGTGGGCGGTGCAATCCGCTGGGCGGACAAGGCGGCCATCGGCTATTTCGGTTCCGCGGCTGATTCTGACGGCGTCGTCCGCTCGCTCGACCCGAGCCGGCCAATTTTCGACCACGCGCAGCTTCACGTCGATCTCAACGCGTCCTATTCTATGCGACTATTCAACAACAAGGTTCGCGCCCGGGTCCAGCTCAACGTCCGCAATTTTATGGAGAATACTCACTTGCAGCGCATCGCGGTCAATCCCGACGGCAATTATTGGAATTATCGCATCGTCGATCCCGCCCAATACCTGCTGACGACGACCTTCGATCTCTAAGCGACGCGCCCACGTCGGTTTTCAAACTCTCCCGCCCGAAAGGCTGGAGAGTTTTTTGTTTTCGTGTCTTTGCTTGGGCATGTCTGATCGCCACACCGCCGAAGACCTCATCGCCTTTGCCCGCGCCCTGCTGGTTGCTGCCGGCCTCGAGGCTGACAAGGCCCGCATCGTCGCCGAAATTCTCGTCGAAGCCGATCTGCTCGGGCACACGACACACGGCCTCGCGCTGCTCTCGCCCTACCTCGCCGAGATCGAAAAAGGCGCGATGGCGAAAACCGGCGAGCCCCGCGTGCTCGCGGATTTTCCGGCGGCGGTCACGTGGGACGGTCAGCGGTTGCCCGGCCCGTGGCTCGTGGTCCGCGCAATCGACCTTGCCATAGCCCGGGCGCAGATTAACGGCACCTGCACCGTCGTCCTTCGCCGCAGTCACCACATCGCGTGTCTCGCCGCCTATCTCAAACGCGTCACCGACCAAGGGCTGATGGTGCTACTCAGTTGCTCCGATCCGAATCTTGCCAGTGTCGCGCCCCATGGCGGTCGCTCTGCCGTAATGACCCCCAACCCTTTCGCCGCCGCGTGGCCCACCTCCGGCGATCCTGTGATGCTCGACGTCTCGATGTCGATCACCACCAACGCTCTCACCAATCGGCTCAGCGCCGAAAAGAAAGCCTATCCGGGTCAATGGGCGCTCGATGGCGCCGGCGATCCGACCGACGATCCGGCTGTGCTTTCGGCTAAACCGCCAGGCGCGTTGCTGCCAATGGGCGGCCTCGATCACGGGCACAAGGGCTACGCGCTTGGCTTGCTCGTAGAGGCGCTCACCGGCGGTCTCGCCGGCCACGGCCGCGCCGATCCGAAGGAAGGCTGGGGCGCGAGCGTGTTTGTTCAAGTGATGTCGCCGGCGCTTTTCGGCGGAGCGGATGATTTCCGTCGCCAGACCGGATACCTCTCGGCTGTGTGCCGCGCCACGCCGGCTCGCTCCGGTTTCGAACGCGTCCGCCTTCCCGGCGAAAACGGTTTGCGCCGCCGAGCCGAACAACTCGTGCAGGGCGTCGCGCTCTATCCCTCGATCCTCCCTGCGCTCTCGCCGTGGGCGGAAAAACTGGGCGTGTCCATGCCGCGGTAACATCGCCGAACTGTCCGTCCTGTTTCGCGGCTGACATTTTCTTCCGCGCCCCGCACAAAAATGTTTTGCCATGAACTCCGCTCAACTCCGCCGCGCCCGTGCCGCCCTCGCGTCCTTCGCCATCGAAACTCCCTCGTGGGGCTTCGCCGACACCGGCACGCGTTTTGGTAAGTTTTTCCAAGCCGCCGCTGCGATTGACCTCGGCGATAAGTTGGCCGACGCCGGCCACGTCCACGCGCTCACCGGCTGCTGCCCGACCGTCGCGGTGCATGTGCTCTGGGATTTCAAGCCCGGCGAAGATCCGAAAGCGGTGGCGCGGCTCGCCCGCAAGAACGGTGTGAAGATCGGTTCGATCAATCCGAACCTCTTTCAGGATCAATGCTACAAGTGGGGCTCGTTTGGCCATAACGATCCCGCGATCCGCGAGCGCGCCGTGCAGCATTGCGTCGACTCGATCGCGATCGGGCAGGCGGTGAACAGCGAGTATGTTTCGCTCTGGTTTGCCGACGGCATGAATTATCCGGGGCAGGGCAGCATCCGCGGCCGCAAGCACAGCTTCGAGGAATCCCTTCGCGCGCTGCATAAAAAACTCGGCCCGAAACAGACGATGCTGGTGGAATACAAACCGTTTGAGCCCGCGTTTTACGCGACCGACATCGCTGATTGGGGCATGGCGCTCCTCCTCGCGAAAAAAGCCGGCCCGCGGGCAAAAGTGCTCGTCGATACCGGTCACCATTATTCGGCGCAGAACATCGAGCAAATCGTCGCGTGGCTCCTCGATGAGGATATGCTCGGAGGCTTCCATTTCAACGACCGCCGCTATGCCGACGACGATCTCACCCTCGGTTCAATCGATCCTTATCAGGTCTTCCGCATCTTCCACGAAATCCATTTCTTCGCCGCCGACCGCGGCCGCGCCCCGAAAATCGCTTACATGATTGATCAGTCGCACAACGAGAAACCCAAGATCGAGGCAACGATTCAGACTGTGGTGATGGCACAGGAACTTTTCGCGAAGGCCGCCATCGTCGATCACGACGCGCTCCGCCGCGCACAGGCGAAGAACAATGTCGTGGACGCCGAACTCATCCTGAAAAAGGCGTTTTTCACCGATGTGTCTCCCGCGATCGCGGCGTGGCGCAGAGCTAACCAACTTCCTGCCGATCCGCTCGCCGAACATCGGCGCACGGGTTACGCCCGAGCCGCTGCCGCCGATCGCCGGGCGCGTCGCAAGGCTTTGGGCATCGTGCAGGGCGGCAGTTACGCGTGAGGCAGCACCGGTTTCCTGCCGGCGTTATTTTTTGCTCACGGAGAATTTTAGCCGGCGCACGATGCGCGCATAGAGCCACGGCAGAAACCGCATCACGTAGATCGCATAGGCTTCGCGGCCGACGTAGATTTCGTCGCGGCCGCGCGCGATGGCAGTGACGATGGCAGCGGCGCATTTTTCGGCCGAGATGCCGGTTTGGTGCGTGGTATCGGTGCGGCCGTGCTTTCCGCCGCTCGGGCCGAGGGCGTTGTCCGAGACCGCCGTCTTCACGTAGCCCGGGCACACGAGCGTGATGCCGATGCCGTCGCGCCACACCTCGGCTCGCAGCGAATCGAAATAACCGTGCAGCGCGTGCTTGGCGGCCGCATAGGTCGAGCGGCCCGGCGTGCCGACGTAGCCCATCACGCTGCTTACGACGACGATGCGCCCCGACCGCCGAGTGCGCATGGACGGCAGCACCGCTCTTGTGAGTGCCACCGGTCCGAAATAGTCCACTTCCATCAACGCGCGCTCGACTTCGGGTGCGGCGTCCATCGCGAGCGCACGCTGGCTCACGCCGCCGTTGTTGAGGAGCACGTCGATCTTCCCGCAACGGGCGAGCACGCCGGCGACGACGACAGGAAATGTTTCGCTCTGCGCGAGATCGAGCGGGACGACAAGATGTTCGTCGGGTCGCTCGCAGGCGCGGCGCACGCGTTCAAGTTCCTCTGGCCGTCGGCTGGAGAGCAGGAGCGTCGCGCCTTCACGGGAAAACGCGAGGGCCGCAGCCTTGCCGATTCCCGATGAGGCGCCGGTGATCCAAACGACTTGGCCGGCAAATTTCATGCGGCGTGAACGCGGTCAGCTGACCAATACGCCGCCGTTGATGTCGAGGGCGGCACCGGTAATGAAACCGTCGAACTCGCTCGCGAAATACACGGCGGCGCGCGCCACGTCGTCCAGGTTTCCAGCTCGCCCGAGGGGAATCCCGGCGATGATCGCGCGCTGGGTTTCGGGTGGCGTGTGCGTGGCGTGAAAGCTCGAGCCGAGGATTAGGCCGGGGGTGAGCGCGTTGACGCGCACGCCGTGCGGACCGAGCTCGCGGGCGAGTCCGCGGGTGAACGTCAGCATCGCACCCTTTGCCGTCGCGTAGGCGATGCCGCCCGGACCGCCGCCGTTGCGGGCGGCGAGAGAGGAGAGGTTGACGATGCTCGCGCCGCCACGGGTCTGGGCCGCGGCGATAAGGTGGGGCAGGGCGGCCCGCGTGATGCGCCGCGTGCTGCCGAGATTAAGCGACATCGTCTCGGCCCAGAAATCGTCGTCCGATTCCGCGAACGACCGGCGAGCGATGAGCGAGCCCGCGTTGTTGACCAACACGTCGAGGCCGCCCAGAAAGTCGACCGCCGTGGCGACCAGCGGATCGCAACCTTCGGTGGCAGTCAGGTCGGCGCTGGCGCTGGCGCAGCGGCGACCGAGCTTGGTCGCCTCGGCCTTCAGGGCTTTCGCCCCCACCGTGCTCTTGTGATAGTGGACGAACACGTCGCAGCCGGCGCGGAGGAGGAGGTGGCTGATCGCGAGGCCGATGCCTTGCGCGCCGGCCGTCACGAGCGCGCGTTTGCCGAGGAGTTTGCTCATGGTGAGATTAGGTCAGGTCGTCGACTTGCACATGTCGAGGCGAGAAATCCATCGGATGAGTCTGGCGTGATGCAGGGTGTGGATGCCAGGTAAGCCAAGCGCCATTTTTCGCGTCGCTGACGAACCACCGAACAGACAATGTGGCGGGGATGAGCAATCCGACCGTGACCACCTACACTCCTCGAGAGGAACTTGCCAACGCGCTGACGCACGGCCTCGGGGCGGCGTTGAGTGTGGCGGGATTCGCGGTGCTCGTGACCCAGACCAGTCTGCACGGCGATGCGTGGCGGGTGACGGCGACGGCCATTTTTAGCGCGACGCTGGTGCTCCTCTACACCGTGTCGACGCTCTACCACAGTTTCCGCGGCGAGAGTGTGAAGCGCCTACTGCGCAAATTCGATCACGCTTCGATTTTCCTGCTAATCGCGGGCACCTACACGCCGTTCCTGCTGGTCAATCTGCGTGGCCCGTGGGGCTGGAGCCTCTTCGGGGTGATTTGGGGGCTGGCCGTCGCGGGGGTGGCGCTGAAATTTTGGTTCGCGGGACGCTTCCGCCTGGTTTCGACGTTGCTCTACATCGGCATGGGTTGGCTCGTCACTATTGCGCTGCGTCCGATGCTGCAAACCGTGCCATCCGGGGCGCTCTGGCTCCTGCTGGCGGGCGGCCTTTCCTACACGCTCGGCACGGTTTTCTACCTGTGGAGACGCCTCCCATATCACCACGCGATCTGGCATCTGTTCGTGCTGGGCGGGAGCGCCTGCCATTTTTTCGCGGTGCTGGCGGCGGTGCTACCGCGCGTGGCTTAGGCTCCTACTTGCGCGGGCCGGGCCACGTGGCCGGACGAGCCCAGAATTTATCCCCCCGCCCGCCGTAGTAGTCCGAAAGCACGCGATCGATGACGGCGGAAGTGCGGCGCGCGGATTCGCCGGTGCTGGGGCAGGTGCCGTGGCCGAGCAATTCATCGACGATCGTCTGGATGAGCGGTTGGGCAACGTGGGGTGGTGTTGCGACGTCGAAGGACTCCACGCCGCGCACCGTTTCGAGCCGCAACGGCTCCGTGCCAAACACCGAAAGCGACAATCGTCCCGCCGTGCCGCCGAACTCCAGGCAGTCTTCCTTGACGAGGCTCGAGAAATTCCACGCCGCTGCGCCTGGCACACCTTCGGCAGTCCGGAAGGTCATCGCGACCGCATCCTCGACTTCAGCGATCGACTCCAGTTGCGCGGCGTGCCCGCTCACTCCTTCGAGCGGACCGCAAAAAAAATCGAGGAGATCGAGCGTGTGCGAGCCGACGTCGAGTAGGAGCCCGCCACCAGAATTTTCCGCGCTCACCCGCCATGCCCCTTTCGCGGGATCGGCGTTGGCGGGCGTGGGCGTGGCCATGCGATAGTTCACACCGGTCAGTCGACCAATCGCGCCGCCGTCGAGAAGTTCGCGCACTTTCAGGAAACGGGGCATCGCGCGCCGGTAGTAGGCGACGAATAATTTTTGTTTTACGTGGGCGAGGGCCGCGATCATCGCGTCGCACTCGGCGGTGTGGCGCGCCATTGGTTTTTCCATGTAGCACGGTTTCCCGGCTGCAGCGGCGAGCAACGCGCCCTCGACGTGCGCGCCGGGTGGCGTGGCGACATAGATCGCGTCAACCTCCGGATCGGCGACCAAGGCGCGGGCATCGTCATACCAACGCGGCACACCGTGGCGTTTCGCGTAGTCGGCGGCGAGCGCGCCGTTGCGGCGCATCACCGCGACAAGTTGCGAGCCATGAGCTTTTTGAAAACCGGGGCCGCTCTTCACTTCGGTGACATCGCCGCAGCCGATGATGCCCCAGCGGATGACATCGCGGACGGGGAACGAGGTTGCCATGAGCCGAATAAGGCCGAGTGCGCGGTTCGAGGCAAGATGGGGAAATGAAATGTCCGGACCGCTATGAGGTTGTGGCTCGTGAGAAGGTTGCCGGACGCGTTTGACGTGGCGGCTGCCGGCGGAGCACTCTTAGCGGCATCTGCCCCTCTTATCCCATGAAAATTAACCGTTGGTTTTGTCGTGCCGTCTTGTTTTCGATTTCACTCCTCGGCCTACTCTCGGGCTGCGCACAAACGCCGGCGACGCCACACGCTCCAACGGCCGCGGCTGTGGTCGCGACGCTGCCACCAAGCCCGTTTGCTCTGCCACTGACCGACGATGGTCTGCCGGGCACGGGACCGATCCGGCGCTTCGAGTGGTTTCAAAAACTCTGGATCGAGCGCCGCACGGCCTGGGCGGCGCGCGTGCAACAGGATCAGGGCGCGATCGTTTTCCTCGGAGATTCGATCACTCAGGGCTGGGGCGACAGCATGGGCAGCCTATTTCCCGGAGTGAAAGTGGCCAATCGCGGCATCAGCGGTGACACCACGCGCGGCGTGCTTCTCCGGTTGCAGGAAGACGTGCTCAAGTTGCACCCGCGCGGCATCGTGCTGCTCATCGGCACCAACGATCTCGAGGAAGGAGCGGCGCCCGAAACGACCGCGGGCAACTTGAAGCTGATCCTCGCGGCACTGAAGCGACATGACGCCACAATGCCGGTGGTCCTCTGCAACGTGTTCCCGAGTTCGTCGGAGAAGAAGCGGCCTTCCGACCAGATCAAGGCGATCAATCGGCTCTACTTTGCCGCGATCCGGGACGAGCCGCAGGTGACGATGATCGATACGTTCGCATTGTTCGCGAATGCACGTGCCGAGGCGAAGCCGGAGGAGTTTCCCGACCTTCTGCACCCCAACCAGAGCGGCTACGGCAAATGGGAATCGGCGCTTCGGCCGGTCATGGAAGCGACCGGCTTGATCGCCGCGTGGCCGGATGACTTCGCGCCGGAGGCGGACTTCACGACACTGTTCAACGGCCGCGATCTCACAGGCTGGAGCTACCCGGATGCACCCGCTTTTGACGGGCAACCGGCGAGCCCCGACGGTCGCTTTGTGGTGAAGAACGGCCGGATTGTCGTGACCGTTTCGCATGTTGAGCACGCCTACCGGAAGCTATGGACCACGCAGAAATTTCCAGGCGACTTCGTGTTGAAACTAGAGTTTCGCGCGAGTCCCAACGCGGACAGCGGCATCTTCGTGCGCGAGCCGCAGCTGCAATGCCGCGACTACCTGATCGCGGGGCCTTACGTAAATTTGAAAAACTATCGGCCGCTGGATTGGAATGAGATTGTCGTGACGGTGAAAGGCGGTCTCGCGCACTGCACGTGCAACGGCGAAGTGCTGGTCGACGCCATGCCCGTGCCGCCGACCGGTCCGATCGGCTTGGAGAGCGACCACGGCCAACTTGAATACCGCCGCATCCGCGTGAGGGAGATCAAGTGACGGGTGCGCCGGTGGCGCGCGGACGCCATCAGACGGGAGAAAGCCGGCGCGTTGTCAGTGTGGCGGAAATGCGACGGCACCGGCGGCGACCTTTTCGAGGAAACGCGCGGTGAGTTGCGCCCGCTCGGCGAGGCTCGGCAGATGGACGAATTCCTCGGCGCTGTGCAGCCTGTCGCCGATCGGACCGAGGCCGTCGAGATTGGGGAGCCCGGAGGCGGAAAGGTTGTTGCCGTCGCTCGCGCCGCCGGTGTGGACCGATGTGAACGGGGCGAGCCCGAGTTCGCTGGCACTTGCTTGGTAGGCGGCCAGGGCGGCGGCCTCGACGGGTCCGCTTTCCTTCGGGGGACGATTGAACGCGCCTGTGATTTCCAGCCGGAAGCCATCGCGGGCGTTGATCGGGCCGGCGAGTTCGTGCAATCGCGCCAGCAGCGGTTCGCGGTCGGCGGAGCGCGTGATCCGGAGATCGAGTTTGGCCTCGGCGAAATCAGGCACGACATTTGTCGCGGGGCCGCCGCCGCGGATGTTCCCGATGTTGAGCAACACGCCCGGCATCTCGTCCGGCACGCGATGCGCCGCGACGAGAAACTCGGCGAGTGCAGCGATGGCGTTGCGGCCGGCTCGCGTGGGCGAAGCCGCGTGGGCGGCGCGACCGTGGCAGGTGGCCACGAAATTTCCGGTGCCCTTGCGCGAGTGAACGAGATCGCCGTTGGGGCGCGCCGGTTCGAAGATGAGGGCGAGGGAGAATTTTTTCGAGGTGCCCGCGGCGGCAAACAATGCGCCGCTCCCGAACGATCCGATTTCTTCGTCAGGCGTGAGGAGGACCTCGTAGCCGAGGCTCGCGGCATGCGGCGACTTTTCCATTTCGCGCAGGGCAGTCAGCATTACGAGGATTCCGCCCTTCATGTCAGAAACACCCGGCCCGCGCAGGGTGCGCTCATCGAGCAGCGTGCAGGTCTGGAATTCGGAGTCGGCACCGAAAACGGTGTCGTAGTGTCCTGAGAGCAGAACCTGTCGGGCGGCGGTCGGCCGCACGCGAATGCGAAGCGCTTGGGCAGGCGTGCCCTCGAGTTGGAGGTGCTCAAGGTGCGCGCCGGGCAGCGTGGCAAATTCGACGGCCAGAGCCGCTCGCATGCGATCGAGGCCGGCGAAATTTTCCGAGCCGGAATTGATGTTGGCCCAGGCGATGAGTAGGTCGCGGAGTGTGGAGGAGTTCATGAAAGTGTGGCGACGGCGGCGAAAAACGCGGCGAGTTTCACGGCGTCGAGGTGGTCATTCGTGCGGACGCCGCTGCAGATGTCGAATCCCCACGGGCGCACCGCGGTCCACGCGGCGGCGACGTTGTCGGGGCGAAGTCCGCCAGCGAGTAAGACGGGCTTGTCGGCGGATTCGACGATACGGCGCGAGAGCGCCCAATTGTGCGTGCGGCCGGTGCCGCCAAGTTCCTTCACGGCGAGATTCGGATTGCCGGAGTCGAGCAGCAGCGCATCGACCTGCGGAGCGGCGGCGAGCGCCTCAGTGACCGACGCGTCGTCGAGCACGTGAATGACTTGAACGATCCGGATGCCGGGCAGCGCATGGCGCAGATCGGCGTGGGTGCCGCGGGTGAGGGCATCGACGAGTTGGATCGTGCTCGTGCGGCAACATTGGTGCTGCGCGATGATCGCTGCGGTGTCGGTGAGCGAGGTGAGCAAAAACGTGGCAACCAGCGGCGGGACGGCGTTCGCAATTTCAGGAATGAGGCGTTCGTCGGCAATAATGCCGGCGCCACTCGGCATGGCAGAGACGAGTCCGATGGCATCGGCGCCATGGGCGACGGCCGCACGAGCCTCAGCCACGGACTTGATGCAACAAATCTTGATGCGGGGACGGTGGGCCATGGGAAAAATCTTGGGCGGGGTTGGGTTGGGCGACAGCAAAAAATCAGAACTGGCGGCGAGGTCGGTCGCCCGCCACGCTGTTCAGCCATGACACTCCCTTCCCAACGCGCCGGAAAACTTTTCACCTGTTTGCTCGCATTCGCGCTCGGCGCTTCACCGGCACGATCCGCCGATACGACGACGGCTGTGTGGAAGCTGGGCGACGTAAAAAATATCGGCGGTCACGCCACCGAGGTGATTGGTGCGCCGCGGATCGTAGACGGGGCGGCGGTGTTTGATGGTGCCCACGACGGTGTCCTCGTGCCGAACGATCCGCTTGACGGCGCCACGCAGTTTACGATCGAGATCCTGTTTTCACCGGAGGAGGGCGGCCCGGCGGCGCAGCGATTTTTTCACCTGCAGGACACCGCGGATTCGCGAGTGATGATCGAGACGCGGCTCGATGGAAAAGGCCACTGGTGGCTCGACACCTATCTCGGTGCGCCGAAAGGTGGCCAGGCGCTGATCGACGAAAAGCGCCTGCATCCGACCAACGCGTGGTATTGGGCGGCGGTGCGCTACGACGGAAAAACGATGACGCACTTCGTCAACGGCGAGAAGGAACTCGAAGCGACCGATGTGAAGTTTGGCCCGCTTGGGCCGGGCAAGCTTTCGCTTGGTGTGCGCCAGAACAAGGTCTTCTGGTTCAAAGGCGCGATTCGCGAAGTGCGGTTTACTCCGGCGGTGCTGCCGCCAGAGAAACTGCAACGCGTGAAGTGAAATGATGGTAGGCTGGTATCGCCGAATGCCGCCTAAGTTGGCGGAGTTCGGCGATCTGCCCTACAATTTCACATTATTGTTCATCCGCGTAATCTCGCCAAGCGTGTTGTCGGGATCGAGTTCGACGGTCGCGCCGGAGAGGTTGGCTTGAGGCGGAAGCTTAATCGTGACTTCGGCAATTTTCGCCACGAGATCGACCGGGGCGGCGAGCGCGGGCACGGCGGCGGTCGCGATGATTTTTCCGTCGGAGTTGCGCACGGCCACGGTGGCGGCGGGGCTGGCGACGGCGCCGATGCTGTGCACCTTCACGAACAGCGCATCTGCCGACGTGGATAGGGTGACGTCCTCGCGCGTGATGCCGAGATCGGGGCGCGACCAGTAGGGCGTGCCGGGAGTTTTCAGCTTCAGCGTTAGCACCGTGGTGGCGCGCGGCGGGAGCGTGAGTTCGAGCGAGCTGGCGCGCTCGAATTTTTCCTCGCGCGTGGCGATCGCCTGATCGGCGTTGTCGGTGTTCTTGGTATCGATGCCCTGCGTGATTTCCCAGATGCCGGGATCGATGTTCCAGCCGGTCATCGTGGCGTGGACGGGCGTAGTTTCCAAATTATAGGCGATGACCTTGAAACCCGTCGGCATCCCGTTGGGCACGAGGATTGCGACGCTCTGATCGGTGGCAGGCGCGGCGAAATTCCAACTGATGACGTGGCCGGGGAAAAGCGCGTTGCGGTTTAGCGCCACACCACCGAGGCGCGCGCGCTGGAGTTCGGTCGTCGGCACGCCGACGCGGTCGATCCAGAGGCTGCCTTCGGTTTCGATATATTCGTTGGTGGCGCAGCCTTCGATTTGTTGGCCGTATACCCGCTCGAGGTGAGACTTGTCGCCGTCGACCTGCCAGGCGAAGTGTTCGCCCGACGAGTTGCGGAAGCCGTTGGAACGGTTGCCCGGGCGCACGGCGCCGCGATCATCGCCGCGGCGACCGGCGATCTCGGAAGGGGCGTTGCGCGCGGCCCAGTCTTTGCGGAGATTGAGCAAGTCGAGTACGTTGGCGTTGACCGACATGGTCGAGCCACCCTCGGTGATGGGTGCGAGATATTTCTTGTCGCCGGTCCATTTCCACGAGGCCCAGAACATGTGCCACGGGAAATAACCGCGGCCATAATCGCCGACTTTATCGTCGGAGAAATGGATCGCGGACGCGAGGGTGATACGGCCGTTTTCATTGACCTGGCTATGGGCGAGCAATCCGTCGGCAAGCTCGAGTTGGATCTTTTCGGCGGCGGGGTTGCCGTTGAAATCGACGAGCAGTTGCGGCACCTGACAGACGAGATACGAGTAGGGTTTCGCCCAACCCCAGGGGTGCTCCTCGGCGGCCTTGAGGCCGTTGTAGTAGGCGGAGCGGATATGGCGGTGACCGGCGGCGTTGACGCCCGTGAGCCATTCGACGCCGCGGGCGGTGACCATGGCGCGTTCGATTTGCTGGGGATTGCCGTAGTCGAGGATGAGATTTTGGGCGAGGCAGTTGATGCCTTCCTCGTAGCTGTGGAGTTCGTCAGCCTGAATCATCGGAAGACCGTTGATGAACATGCCGTTCTTAAATGCGGCCTCGAGCAACCGGTGTAGGGAGAGTTTCACTTTTTCCGGTTCGCTGCCCATGAGTGCGACGCCGGGCCACGTGTTGAGCAGATCGACGTCGTCAGAGATGCCGCCGCCGAAGTCACCGAATTCCGATTGGCGGTGGTCGATGTAATATTCGACGAAATGCTTCACCTGTCCGAGCAGGTAAGTCTGGCGGAATGCCCACAACGGCACACCCGCCGGCGGCTCGGGTTGCGTGAATTTCGGGCGTGTTGCACCGGGAATCGCGGCGGCCGCGGCATAGCGCTGGCCAAGAGCGTTGTCGGGATTGACGCGGAGAAGATCGTCAAGATCGCCCTTGAAGCGGACCCACATGTTGAGCTTCGGGTTGTTCGGGTGCTCTTCGACCAGCATCGCGTAGGTGTCCTTCGCCTGTGTGAGGCGATCGAGTTCGTGCTCGGGGAGCGCGGCTTCGCGGGGTTTGAAGACGAGGCGTAGTTTTGCCCCGGCAAGCGACAGCGCGAAGAAATCGGAATCGGCCGCGGCGACGGTCAGCCAAAAGGCTTTTCCGGGCGGCAGAAGGCGATCGCGGAGATCGAGCCAGAGCGTTTTGGCTTCGCCGGGTTTCACGCTGAAAGTGAAATCGAGCATGTCTCGCAAAGGCCAAAGCGGATCTTTGACCTGGATGTTGAGTGGGATGAGTCCGTTGGCTGCGGGCTTCAGCTTCAGTGCGGGCAGATCGAGCGCGATACCATCGAGGCCGTCGGTGAGCTTGTCCCATGTGTTGGGAATGAGGATGTGGACGAGCGGGAGCGAAACTCCGACCGAGGAAGGCTGGGCCGGGGCGGGTGATGCCGCCGGGACGGCCACCAAGGTGCTGCGTTCATCGGGAGCAAAGCGGCCCGCGATGAATTTTTGCAGCGGCGCCAGGCCGGCGTTGTCCGCCGCGGGAAATTGCAGCGAGTATTCGAGCTTCGCGCTGCCAGCGGGTTCTTTGCCAGCGGTGACGTTGTAGGCGACGAGTTCGCCGATAGGCTCTTCCTGGGCGACATTGGTGAAACGGATTTTCCGGCCGGCGAGCGCCTGTGTGAGGGTGTTTACCGTTTTTTCCTGATCTTTCGGACGCTCAAAAAGGATCGCTTCGGATCGAGCGGCGTAAGCGGCTTCGTTTTCCGTGCCGACCGGGAGCAGTTCCATTTTGCCCCATGCAGCGCCAGAGATTTCGATGTGGTTCACTGGCTCGTTCGGGAGCGCGAAGGTGATCGCTTTGCCGGAGTCGACGTAGCAATCCCAGTCGGGCAACTGGAAGTAGTCGTTGCGGCCGGGGAGGCGCGAGCGGTTGTAGACGCCGGGCCAAGTGGTCTCGCGGATGCCGTCGGTGGCCTTCCACCACCAGCGCTTGATGTCATAGGCGTCGGTGATTTCGACTTTGCGAATCGCGACGCTCGGGCCGGCGGGGAGCGTGGGCGGCAGATCGTTCGGGCGGTTGAAACCGTAGCGGAGGAACCACTCGTCGCGCGTGGCGGCGTTGGCGAGCGAGCGCGTCGGGAGCGGGGGTAGATCGGTGGGGGCATCGCCTTTGGCGAGCGTGGCGACGTTCTTGTCGTCGAGCGCACGATCATAGATGCGGACTTCGTCGATATCTCCGCCGCGGGTGAAGTTGTAGTCGCTCTGCACCTGCCACGAACTGATGATGCGCGAGTGCGGGCCGAACTGATCGAGGGCGGCGTTGAGCACGGCGATAGTTTTGTTTTCGGCGGCGAGTTTGCCGTTCACGTAGAAACGGATCCCGCTCGTCTCGTCCCACGCGATGGCGAGATGGGTCCACGCTTTCGGATCGGGAAACGGCGTGAGCGGCACTGAGACGCGGACGCGAGCGAGGCTGGCGTCGGTCACGAAGGCGTCGAACCCATGGCCGTTGTAGTCAATGCGGAGCCAGACTTGATCCCAACTCGAGTGGTCAGCATACGCGACGCGAAAGATTGGAAATGCGGTCGGGCCGACCGGGTAGCGCGAGCGCCAGAAAAACGAGAGCGTGCCGCGCTGGGCGTAGATGTTGCCGGGCGCCGTGAAGGCGAGGCGTTGGTAGTCGCTGCATTCGAGCGCGGCGCCCTTAGCGCCGTCGGCGATTTTAGTGACTTCAGCGACGAAGTTTGGCTCGGCGGTGCCAGGCGCGGCGAAGTCGGCGGTCGTGCCTTTTTCGCCGGAAAGATAAAACAGAAGTCCCGGATCGGCTGCGGTCGAGGTTGCGGGAGACTGAGCACGCAGGACGGCGGAAGCACCGAGCGCGAGGAAGGTAACGGCGGCAACGGCGAATTTACGCCGGAAATCAGAGATGAGGTGGAATGACATTGGGGCTAGGCGGGTTTCGGGACAAAATTAGGATACGTGTCCGCGTTCGAGGCGAGACGTTTCGCCGCGGCTTCGGTTGCGAAAAAAAGCCGGGCATCGGAAACGGTGCCGTGGGCCGGCCAAATGTTCGGGAATGCCTCAGCCTAGCGCGCATCGTCGGCTCGCGGGAGCTGAATACGGCGCGCGATCTGTCGCTGGAAGTTCGTGAGCGATCGGGCGAATGACTGTCACGGCCCGACGTCATCTTCATCTCACGGCATTGGAAACGGCGCCTTACGGTGGCAGAATTGCAGCGCGAGGCCCCACGGATCGCGCATCATGAGCAGCCGCGAGCCGTCGGGGAGGGCATCTTCCCCGAAGAAGGTGGCGCCGGCCTTTTCGAGTCGCGCGCGGTCGGCGACGGTGTCGGTCGAAACCAACGCAAAGTGAAACACGAGCGGGTGCTGCGTCTTGTAGTCCGGCACGATGGCGCCGGGATTAGAGTAAAGTTCGACGACCACGCGACCGGTCTCGTCAGAGAGAAAGTGCATGTAGGGCACCGCTTCATTTTTGCGCGCGACGGTGAGGCCGAGGTGCGTGACGAGCCACTGCGCGTGGGCGCGGGCATCGGGGACGTTGAGGGCGAAGTGTTCGAATTTCATGCGGATAAAAGTTGGCGGACCAGTCCAGAGTGAGGAGCGCGCGCGGCGGTTGTCGAGTCAGGTGCGCGTCTGAGGCGGATTTTTTTGCTGACCGAAGCCGGTGCCACAATCACGCGTCAGGTTTGTCGACGCGCTCGCTCAAGCGCACGGTGAGTCGGGTGTTGTTGGCATCGAGCTGCTCATTTTTCTGTCGGAGGTCATCGACCATGTCGCCGAGGGCGCCGCACATGGATTCGATTTCGCCGTGACCCGGCGGGCGCGGCATTTCCGAAAGGACATCGCCATTGCGAATGCGACCGGCGGCGGCCGCAATCGCGGCCATCCTTCGGGTGATCCGGCCGGCGATCAACCAGCTCAGCACGGCGATCGCGACCGTGAAGACCGCGCCGGTCCGCACGATCCAGCGGCGCACGTCGCTCGCAGCGGCGAAGGCGTCGGCCACCGGTTGGCGCACGGTGACGAGCCAGTTGACGCCGCGGAATTCGCGAAAGCCCTTGGTGCGGACGTAACCGGTGAGATAGTCGCCCTCATTGGGGACGGGTTCGGAAAAATATCCGCGCGCTCCGCTCCGATCGCCGGCGGCTTTGGGCGCTTCCGGCGGCTGGGTCCAGTTGGTCGCGCCCGAGTCGAGCAGCACCTCGCCATCCGGCGCGTAGATCGTGACGTCGATGTGCTCGCGGCGGGCGACATCGGTCACGACGGAGTGCTGCATGTCGCGTGCCCAAGACCAACTCATTTGCGCACCGAGGACGCCGAGGAAATTTCCGCGGGCGTCATTCACGGGCACCGCGAGCGCGAGAAAACGCGGCTTTTCCACGCCGATACTCGGCAACTCACGGGCGAGGTCGGGCAGTTCGCGGACGCTGTCGATGAATGCTGCGCGCCGCGCGCCCCGAAACCAAGCCGCCTCAGCGACCGACGTGCCCTCGAAAAACTGCGGTGCCTCGGCCACGATCTCTCCGTCCCGATTGGCGAAGCCGAGCCAAACGCAATCGGGGGAGACATTGAGGAGCGCGTCGAGCAAGGCGCGGCGTTCGGCGGCGGGCGTCGCAGGATTTTTCAGCGATGCGAGTTGGGCGGTCAGCTGGAGCACGCGCTGCCGCTCGGCGAGGGCGCGATCGAGTTTGTCGCCGATCTGAAACGCTAGCGTCTCAAACGTCGGCCCGATCTGGCCGGCCAGCTGCTGGCGAAAATGCGTTTCCGCCACCCAGCCGAGCAGCAGAGAAAAGGCGAGCGCGAGCCCACCGAAAATGACGACCGCACGAGCGCGCAAACTTTGGCGCGGATCGAAGATCCACCACCAATCGTCGGGGTCGCGCAGGGCGGTGGACGAATGCTCCATGGCCGGCAGGACGCATGGGCGCGGGCTTCGGTGCGCGGTTTGCATCACCACGTCACGTGACCGGGGTGTGCAACATTTGGCCACGCGCCACGTCTTTCGGTTGTCCGTTTTGCTTCGATCCCCATGAAGTTGTTTTTTTGCGAGCGCGTTCTGGTTCCCGTGTTTTTCGCCGGCTGCTTGCTGTCGGCCGCTGACGCCCCGCGGCCGTGGCCACCGGATCAGTTTCTGCCCGTCACCGAGCAGCGCGTCGCGACGTTGACACTCACCGAGCAGCCGGCGTGGCGCGCGTATCTCAGCGCGTCGGCGGCGCGGACGAAGCTATTGTCCGGCGAGCGCGACCTCACAGATCGTTCGCTGCAAAAGCCGAGCGAAGGTCCGCCGATTCCATCGACCTACAGCAAAGGCGTGCGGCTCGGTGCGCCGGCGGCATTTTATGCCACGGAGGAAGGGCGCACGATCGCGGATCGCGTGGTGAACTGGCAAGTGCCGACGGGCGGCTGGGTGAAAACCGGTGACTACTCGCGTCGGCGCGAGCCGACGGACGACCACCACGACGCGTGGAGCTTCGGCACCTTCGACAACGATTCCACGATCTACGAATTGCGGTATCTCGCGCTCGTGCTGACGGCGGCCGATGCCAGTGTGACGGCGGAGCGCGCGGGTGCGTGGCGGGAATCATTTTTTCGCGGGCTCAATTATATCTACGCATCGCAATATCCGAACGGCGGCTTTCCGCAGGTTTACCCGTTGGTCGGTGGGTATCACGACGCGATCACCTACAACGACGATGCGATGGCGCACATCGTCGAATTGCTGCGCGATATTCAGGAAGGGAAACCGGAGTTCGCCTTTGTGCCGAAGGTGATCGCGACGGAGGCGGGTCGGCGTTTCGAGCGAGGCATCCAATGCTTTTTGGCATCGCAGCTGACGGGCGCGGACGGCCGCCGCACGGTCTGGGGCCAGCAGATTGATGCGCTCACGCTCCGCCCCTGCGCCGCCCGCAACTTCGAACCGATCTCCGAGTGTTCGCTCGAGAGTTCCCACCTCGCGCGTTTTCTGATGACGATACCGCATCCGTCGCTGGCGGTGGTCACGGCCATCGACGATGCGCTGCGCTGGTTCTCGGCGCACGCTTTTCACAATGTCACTTGGGACCGCAACGACACGAAGGGATCGGGTCTGGTGCCGAAGATCGGTGCGCCGGATCTGTGGGCGCGGTTCTACGAAATTGGCACGGGCAAACCGCTCTTCGGCGATCGTGATCGGACGATTCACTACGTCTTTGGCGAACTCTCGAACGAGCGACGCAAGGGCTACGGTTGGTATCAGCCCGGGATCGGTGCGGTGTTCGACGCCTATCAGGTGTGGAAGACGAAAATGGCGGCGCCCGTCGCGGTGAAATAGGGCGGCACGGGGCGGCGGATGATTCTTCGCTTCGCTCGGCAGGAGAAATCTGTTTCAGTCCGCCGCCATGACGTTTCGTCTGCCGCCCCTCACCCTCGTTTCACTGCTGCTCCTGTCGCCAGGCGCGCTCCCCGCCTGGGACTACGAGGGTCATCGCATCGTCAACCAGCTCGCGCTCGCGTCGCTGCCGAAAGACTTTCCGGCGTTCGTGCAAAAGCCCGCCAACACCGAGCGCATCGCGTTCCTCGCCGGTGAGCCCGATCGCTGGCGCAGCGTCCCGGATTTGCCCATCAAACAGGCCAATGGCGTGGATCACTACTGCGACCTCGAGCAGATTCCCGATGCCGGTTTGATCTACGCCACGCTGCCGTCGCTCCGCTACGTCTTTGCCACGCAATTCACCGCCGGTCGCGCCGCACACCCCGACAAGTTTCCCGACGTCGACGAAACGAAAAATCAGGATCATTCGCGCGAGTGGTGCGGCTTCGCGCCATGGGCCATCACGGAATATTTCGGCAAACTGCGCGCGGCGCTTTCCTATCTGAAAACTTTTGAGGAGCTTGGCACCCCCGAGGAAATCGCCAACGCGCAGGCCAACGTCATCTACCTGATGGGCGTGATGGGTCACTACGTCGGCGATGGTGCGCAACCGCTCCATACCACGATCCATCACAACGGCTGGGTCGGCGCCAACCCGCACAGCTACACGACCTGGCCCGGCATCCACGGCTGGATCGACGGCGGCTTCATCGGCAAGGCCGGCATCAAGACCGCCGGCCTCGTGGGGCGCGTGACTCCCTCCGATGCCATTTCGCTCGCCCCGCGTGAGGACGGCCGCGATCCGATGTTTGTCGCCGTGCTCGATTATCTGCTCGCGCAAAACCAACTCGTCGAACCGCTCTACCAATTGGAAAAGGCCGGCAAGTTCAGCCACGCCAAGGATGAGGTGCCAACGCCCGAAGGCCGCGCGTTTCTCGAAAAGCAACTCTTAGTCGGTGGCGCCGAACTCGCCGCCATCTGGGAAACCGCGTGGAAAAGCGCCGTGCCCGACACGTATCTCCGCGCCTCTCTCCTCAAACGCCAGGCCGCGAACGGTGTCGATGACAACGCGCCCGCCAAAAAGAGAAAGAAGAAAGCCGCGCCATGAACTTTGGTGCGCTGTGCCTCATCGCGGCCGGCGGTGCCCTCGGCTCAGTCGCGCGGGCTCTGGTCGGCTGGGCGATTCCCGCGGGCCGGCTCCCGTGGGCGACGATCATGATTAACGTCGCCGGCTCACTCCTCATCGGCTGGCTCATGGGCCGCCTCACACCCGTCAACGAGCATAATCTTCGTGAACACAGTTTCTGGGTCGTCGGGATCTGTGGCGGGTTTACCACTTTTTCCGCGTTCAGTTGGCAGACCGTGGAGCAACTCCAGAAAGGCCACGTCGGCGCAGCGGTCGCCAACGTCTTGATCTCCGTCGTCGCTTGCGTGTTCGCCACGTTGCTCGGCTGGAGGCTCACGCGGTGAATCGGCGGGCGGCGATTTTTTTTTGCGCCGGTTTGCACGTTTTGATGGTTGGCTCGATGGGGCGTGCCGCCGCTGAGGACCTTGCCGCCCGCGTCGTCCTCCTCGCCAATTCCGCTGATCCCGACTCGGTGCGCGTGGCGCAGCACTACGCCGCGGCCCGCGGCGTGCCGGTGGTAAACATCATCGCGCTTCCGATGCCCGTGGCCGAGACGATCACCTGGCGCGAATTTGTCGCGACGATCTGGCAGCCGCTGGAAGACGAATTGATCCGCACTAAATGGATCGAGGGGATTCCGATGGCGCTGACGGACGCGGTTGGCCGAAAAAAGATCGACGTGGATCGGCACCGGATCGCCGCGTTGGTAGTGTGCCGCGGTGTGCCGCTCGCCATCGGCCACGACCCAGCGCTTTATGCCGAGGCGCCGCCGTTCACGGCGCACGGGGAGTTTCGCACCAACGCCGGCGCGGTCGATTCCGAGCTGAGCCTGCTCGCACGGCCAAACTATCCCATCAATGCGTTCGTGCCGAATCCGCTCTTTCAAAACGATCACGTCTCGCCCTACGACCGCGAACGAATCGTCGAGGTCGCGCGGCTCGATGGCCCCACCGTTGATGATGCGTTGGCGTTGGTGGATCGGGCGCTCGCGGCCGAGCGCAGCGGACTCATCGGACGGGCTTATGTGGATATCGGCGGCATTCACCCCGACGGCGATCGGTGGCTCGAGGCGACGGTGAAGCAACTCGACGCGCTCAGCTTTGACACGGACGTCGATCGGGCACCCTCCACCATGCCCGGCACGGCGCGCATCGATGCGCCGGCATTTTATTTCGGCTGGTATGCCGGCGACCTTAACGGGCCGTTCGCACTGCCGGGTTTCCAATTTCCGCCGGGCGCGATCGCGCTCCACATTCACAGTTTTTCCGCGCGCACGCTGCGGTCGACAACGGCGGGTTGGACCGGCCCGCTGATTGCGCGCGGCGCGACGGCGACCGTCGGCAATGTCTTCGAGCCTTATCTGCAGCTGACCCATCACCCCGATTTGTTGCTGCGTGCCCTCGTGCGCGGGGCGACGCTGGCCGAAGCGGCGTATTACGCGCTTCCCGCGCTCAGCTGGCAGGCGATCGTGATCGGCGATCCGCTTTACCGACCGTTTGCGATTCCGTTCGATGAGCAGTGGAAGAATCTTCCGCGGCTGCCACCGTTGCTGGCGGGCTATGTGGCGCTGCGGCACATGCGGCAACTCGACGCGACGAACCGTCAGGACGAGGCGCTGGCATTTGCGCGAAAGGCGCAGCACGAGGCACCCAGCCTGGCCGTCGGCGTGGCCTTGGCGCACCGATTGATCGCGGCGGGCGATGGTGCGGCGGCGATGAGTGCACTGGCGTTTGCCGCGCAGTTAAAGAATTTCCCCACCGACGAGTGGGCGCTGGCACGCGAGGCGGCCCAATTGCTGGAAACGGGCGGTCGGCCGGCGCGGGCTGTTGAAGTTTGGCTGGAGCTGCTCGGCGCGTTGGAAATGCCGCGCGAACTGCGCCTACTCTGGCTACCGGACGCGAAGAAAGCCGCGCGCGCGGCGCAGGATTCCACCCAGGCTGAGATCTGGCAGAAGGAACTCGACCAACTGTCTCCGCCGTTGCCTCCGTCGGAAAATAAATAGCGACCGATTAGAATTTCTCGACGATCTTGTCGGCGAGTCCGTAGGCGATCGCTTCGCTCGCATTGAGATAGAAGTCGCGATCGGTGTCGCGGTTGATGCTTTCGAGCGGCTGACCGGAGGCGGTGGCGAGGATTTGGTTCAGCTCGGCGCGGAGTTTTTCCATTTCCTTAGCCTGAATGTTGATGTCCGTCGCAGGTCCGACCATGCGGCCGGAAATGAGCGGCTGGTGGATGAGCACGCGGGCGTGCGGGTAGAGGAGACGTTTGCCCTTGGCTGCGCCGCAGAGGAGAATCGAGCCCATCGAGGCCGCCATGCCGGTGACGACCACCGTGATCGGCGACGCGATGAGCTGCATCGTGTCGAAAATTGCCATGCCGGCGGTGATCGAGCCGCCGGGGGAATTTAGGTAGAAGGTGATGTCTTTGCCGGGCGCATCGGACTCAAGGTAGAGTAGTTTTTCAGTGATGTCTTTCGCGGTGGCATCGGTCACGGCGCCCCAGAGGAAGATTTTTCGTTGCGCGAGAAATTTTTTCTGGATGACCATCGCGACGGGACCGCCACCTTTTTTCTCGGCGGGGGGCGTGGTCTCTTCCTCGTCATCATCGTCATCGTCGGCGCGAGGGAGCGGAGCGGAGAGTCCGGGCTGGAGATTATCGAAATGCATACGAAGCGAAGGTTGGCGGTCGGCGGGCGGTTGGCAAGTGCTTCGGCTCATTTCGCCGGGGCTTTAGCATTCCAGACCGCCAGGGTGTCGGTCGAGCCCTGGGCGCGGACACCGTTGTCGGAGAGAATCTCGTCGGTGGCGGCGAGCATCTCCTTGCGGGTAAACACTAGGGCTTCCATATTGCGACCGACGAACTCGAAGGTGAGAAACTCGTCCTTCGTATCGCGCAACACCTCGACGAGGTGCTCCAGATTCTTGATCGCGATCCCGTTGACCGTCTTTACGGTGTGGAACGCGGGCCCGCCATAGCCCTTCGAGAGTTTGTGCGGGAAAAACGGTGAGGAGACGGCGACGAGTTGCTCGCCGTCGAACGCTGGCTGGTCGCCGCGGCGTGTGACGAGCGGGCTGCCCATCGCACCGAATCCGACCACGAAGTTGGCGTTGCTGGCGAAGCCGGCGGTGAACTGCGCCGTGACCGTCGTGAACACGAGCGGCCCGAACACAAAATACGAAGGATAGGTGCCCCGCAGATCGGGGATCAGCATCGGGCGGTCGGGGGTGACGGGGAGGGCGACGGCCATTTCCTTGCCGCCGCGAACGATCATGAGCGGCACTTTGCCTTCCTTCGCGATTTGCTGGATGAGATATTGGAAGCGCACGCGGAGGTTCGTGCCGAGCTTGATCATGCCTTGGTCGTCGATCTTCGTGTCGCCGATTTTAGTGATGACGTCCCATTCCTTAAGCGGATAGCTCGCATCGGTGCCGTAGGCCTCGTGGACGACCATGCCTTCAACGTCCTTGCCGAGCTTGAGCGAGGAGCGGAGGGCGGGGTTTTCTAGCGTCTGGAGTTCGTCGAACATCGCGGGTTTGCCGTCGTATTTGCCGTCGGCGACATCCTTGAGAAACAGTTCCACTTCCTCGTTGGGGATGATGTAACCGATGTTTTGCGCGCCGCCGAGATGGCTGAACGCGAGCCCGATCATCTTGTCGCCCACGATCGCGGGGCCGCCGCTGTTGCCAGGATTGATCGCCGCGTCGATTTGGATGCGGAGGCCGGAGGTGGAGAGATTGTAGCCGGCGAACTCGATGCGCGAGACGATGCCCTTGGTGATCGATAGGCTGGTTCCGCCGGTGGGATAGCCGTAGGCGAGGACGGCATCCTTGATGTCAGGCAGCGTGCTGGCGCGGGCGAGCGGCGGGCGCGTGTCGAAGAACGATTCGTCATCGAGTTTCAGCACCGCGAGGTCGATGCCCTGTGCGATCGACTCGACGGTGGCGGAGATTTTGTCGCCGGCCTGGTTGGCCTGCACCTGCACTTGGCTCGCGTACAGGACGACGTGGGCGTTGGTGAGGATGCGCTTGCCTTCGATGATGACACCGGTGCCGGTGGCCTCGGTCGGCGCCTGCTTCGACCACGGTTTGTAAGCGTCAGGGTAGCGCATCGTGGAAAAAACTTTCACGACGGCGTTTTCGACGGCGTTGGATTTAGCATCGGTGGCCGCAGTCGCACCTGCGGGGGCAGCCGGCGCGGCTGGATCGATCTTAGCTGGCTCGTAGGCGAGCGAGACAGAAATCAAGGAGGCGAGCGCGGCAGTCCGAAAGGCAATCTGGCGCACGCTGGGGAGGCGCGAGGGATGGGGCATAACTCGCTGAGGCAAAACCAGCCTCGGCGGAACGCCAGTTTCTTTTTTAGGGCGTCGCCCGGGTCGAACGGCGCGCGTGGGTCAGTAGCGGACTTTGTCCGTCTTCTTCGCCCACTCTTTGAACGCCTCTTGCGCCTCGTCGCGCAGCAGCAGGGTCATCTTGATAGTGCGCTGGCTGGGTGGCAGCGGCACTTGCTGGTAAATAAAATCGTCGTCGAAACCGATCGCCGCGGCGTCGGTGCGTGTGTTGGCGTAAAAGACTTGCGGGATGCGCGCCCAGTAAATTGCCGAGAGACACATCGGGCAGGGCTCGCAACTCGTGTAGAGTTCGCAGTCGTCGAGCTGAAACGTTTCGAGGTGAGCACACGCGTCGCGGATGGCGACCACCTCGGCATGAGCTGTGGGGTCGTTGGTCGAGGTCACGCGGTTGTGCCCGCGGCCGACGACTTCGCCCTTCCGGACGACGACGCAGCCGAATGGCCCGCCGCGACCGCTCCGCATCCCGACTTCGGCCAGATGCAGGGCTTCGCGCATGAATTTTTTATCGCTCATGAAGGTGTGGGGACGCGAAGCGTGCACTATCGTGCTGACACGTGACAATGCCATATCTTTGCTCCGCACCCACCGCCATGAATTCCCACTCCACGATCTCCGGTCTCGAAATCCGCGGCCCGCTCAGTCCGCGCCACGCGGAAATCCTCACGCCCGGTGCGTGCGCTTTCCTCGCGGACCTGTTCAAGAAATTCGGCGGGCGCCGCGAAGAACTCCTCGCGCGCCGCGTCGCCCGCCAGCGCGAACTCGACGCGGGCGTGCTGCCCGATTTTCCCGCGGAAACGGCGCACATCCGCAACGATCCGAGTTGGCGCGTCGCACCCACGCCCGCCGACCTGCAGGATCGTCGCACAGAAATTACCGGTCCGACTGACCGCAAGATGGTCATCAACGCGCTCAACTCCGGGGCGAAGGTGTTCATGGCCGACTTCGAGGATGCCACGGCGCCGACGTGGGAAAACCTGCTCGACGGCCACCTCAACCTCCGCGACGCAATCCGCCGCACGATCACGTTGGAGATTCCCGGCGGGAAAAGTTATAAGCTCAACGACAAGGTCGCGACGCTGCTTGTCCGCCCACGCGGCTGGCACCTTCCGGAGAAACATGTGTGGATGGACGGTCAACCGGTTCCCGGCGGGCTCTTCGACTTCGGTCTTTATTTTTTTCACAACGCGAAAGAACTCCTCGCGCGCGGCAGCGGCCCATATTTTTACCTGCCAAAAATGGAGAGCCACCTCGAAGCGCGGCTCTGGAACGACGTCTTCACCCATGCTGAGGCGACACTCGGCGTCCCGCACGGCAGCGTGCGCGGCACGATGCTCATCGAGACGATTCTCGCGACCTTCGAGGCCGAGGAGATGCTCTACGAACTCCGCGAACATGCGAGCGGGCTCAACTGTGGCCGCTGGGACTATATTTTCTCGCGCATCAAAAAGCTTCCGAAGCTCGGCATGTTCCCTGATCGCGCGTTGGTGACGATGACCTCGCCGTTCATGCGCGCCTATTCCCTTCACGTGATCAAGATTTGCCATTGCCGCGGCGCGTTCGCGATGGGCGGCATGGCCGCGCAGATTCCGATCAAGAACAACCCGGTGGCCAACGAGGTCGCTCTCGCGAAGGTGCTCGCCGACAAAGAGCGTGAGGCGACCGACGGCCATGACGGCACCTGGGTCGCTCATCCGGGCCTCGTGCCGATTGCGCTCCAAGCGTTCGACAAGCACATGCCGCAGCCGAACCAAGTCTCGCGCCAGCGACCCGATGTGAATGTAACCGCCGCCGAACTGCTCGCGGCGCCTCCGGGCAACATCACGGAGGCCGGCGTGCGGCTGAACCTCAGTGTCGGCGTGCAATACCTCGAGGCGTGGCTCGGTGGTCTCGGCTGCGTGCCGCTCTACAATCTGATGGAAGACGCCGCGACTGCCGAAATTTCGCGCGCGCAGCTTTGGCAGTGGCACCGCTTCGGCGCGGCGCTCGCCGACGGCCGCAAGATCACCAGCGAACTCTACGATCGTTTTATGGCCGAAGAATTGGTGAAGATTCAGGGCGAGATCGGTGCGGAGCGTTATGCGAAGGGTAATTTCCCGAAGGCGACTGAGATGTTCCTGCGGATGGTGAAAGCGGACAAATTCGACGAATTTCTCACGTTGCCCGCCTACGAACAGCTCGCGTGAGTTCGCGATGCTTTCGCTCGCCGAGATCAATTCGCTCGACGGCGCGGCCTTCACCGCGGCGCTCGGCCACCTCTTCGAGCATTCGCTGTGGGTCGCCGAGAGGACGTGGACGCAGCGACCTTTCCGCGATACCGCGCAACTGCACGCGGCGCTGTGCGCGACGATGCGGGCCGCGCCGCGTGATCGGCAACTCGCACTCATTCGTGCGCACCCCGATCTCGCCGGCCGGCTGGCGCAGCAAAATAGGCTCACGGTCGAATCGACGCGCGAGCAGGCAAGCGCCGGCTTAAGTCAGCTCACGGCGGCCGAACTCACCGCATTTCAGGAAAACAACGGCGCCTATCTCGCGCGCTTTGGGTTTCCATTCATCATCTGCGCGCGGCTGACCAACAAGTCCGCCATTCTGGCGGCAATGCAGTCGCGCCTCGGAAATTCACCGGCCGAAGAATTTTCCACCGCTCTGGGGGAAATCGAAAAAATCGCGCAGTTGCGCCTGAACGACGTTGTGCAAGGCTAGACGCATGCCCGCCAAACTGAGCACCCACGTCCTCGACCTCACGCGCGGCGCGCCAGCCGCCGGAATGAAGATCGAATTCTGGCGGCACGCCGACAAAGCCGAACTGATCAAGACCGTCGTGACCAACGTCGACGGCCGCACCGATACGCCACTGCTTGAGGCGAGCGCGATGGTGGTGGGTGATTACGAACTGGTGTTTCACGTGCGCCAGTATTTTGCCGCCCACAAGGTCGAGTGCTCTTTTCTCGATCGCGTGCCGATCCGCTTTCACGTGGCCGACGCCACGGCTGGCTACCATGTCCCGCTGCTGGTGACGCCGTGGGCCTACAGCACCTATCGCGGAAGCTGAGATGCCACCTGCCGCGAAGCAACTGGCCCAGATGCTCGACGAACTCGGCCGCGTGACGGACGAGCCGGGAAAACTCACGCGCACCTTTTTGTCGCCCGCGATGCGGCGCGCAAACGCCCGCGTCGGCCAGTGGATGCGCGGCGCCGGACTCGCGGTGCGCGAAGATTCCATGGGCAACCTCATCGGCCGTGTCGAAGCACCGACGGTCGGCGCGAAGACGCTGTTGCTCGGCTCGCACCTCGACACTGTGCGCGATGCAGGGCGTTTCGACGGCGCGCTCGGCGTGCTGCTGCCGATCGTGGCGCTCGGCGAACTCAAGCGCCGCGGGATCGCGCTGCCCTTTGCGATCGAAGTGATCGGATTTGCCGAGGAGGAAGGGGTGCGGTTTTCCAGTGCCTACCTTGGTAGCAAAGGCTACGCCGGGCGGTTGCGGGCGGTGGATTTGAAATTTCGCGACGCGCAAGGCATCAGCGCGGGTGACGCCCTGCGCGCGTTCGGGAACGGCAAATTCTCGTTGCCGCCAGCCCCGCACCGGGTGCGCGATTTGCTCGGCTACATTGAGGTTCACATCGAGCAGGGTCCGGTGTTGGAAGCAAAGAAGCTGGCGGTCGGCGTCGTCTCCGCCATTGCGGGTCAGACTCGCGGTCGGCTCACCTTTCAGGGGAAGGCCGGCCATGCCGGCACTACGCCGATGCACTTGCGGCGCGACGCATTGGCGGGCGCGGCGGAATTTATTCTCTTCGCGGAGACGCTGGCGCGCGGCTGCGAACCGCTGGTCGCCACCGTCGGCACGGCGGCCGTAGCGCCCGGTGCGCCCAACGTCATTCCGGGCGAGGTGAAGCTGTCACTCGACGTGCGCCACCCGCGTAACGACTCGCGGATCGCGGCACTCACGCTCTTGCTTGATGCGGCGAAGAAGATTGCCCGGCAGCGCAAACTCTCATGCGCGTGGCAGCCGACGCAGGATAATGGCGCAACGACATGTTCGCCGGACCTGACCGCGTTGCTCGAACAAAGCAACCGTGCGGTGCAGCGCCGGAGTCTTTCGCTCGTGAGCGGTGCGGGCCACGATGCAGTAGTGATGTCCACGCTTACGCCGGTCGCGATGCTGTTCGTGCGCTGTCGCGACGGACTCAGCCACCATCCAGATGAATTTGCGATGCCAGCTGACCTCGACATCGCGCTGCAGGTGGTCATCGATTTTCTCCTGCGTCTCGCGAAGGATTCTACACAATGAAAAGTTATCAGTCCTTTGCCAAGAAGGCGCCCCTCGAGCCGGATCGGCTCGATCTCGTCGTACGCGGCGGAAAACTTGTCACGCCCGACGGCGTCATTCGCGCCGATCTCGCCGTAATGCGCGGTCGCATCGCAAAGATTGCGCCAGAGATCTCCGACGGCGCGGTCACTACGCTCGATGCTTCGGGCCGCTATGTGTTTCCGGGCATCGTCGATGCGCATGTGCATTTCAACGAGCCGGGACGCGTCGATTGGGAGGGGCTCGCCACTGGCTCGGCGGCGCTCGCGGCGGGTGGTGGCACCTGTTTCTTCGACATGCCGCTCAACTCCGAACCTCCGGTGCTCGACGCTGCGGGCCTGCGGGAGAAGCGGGCGCTCGCCGAGGAAAAATCGTGCGTCGATTTCGCGCTCTGGGGCGGTCTCACGCCGCTCAATCTCGACAAACTCACCGGCCTGCGCGACGCCGGCGCGATCGGCCTCAAGGCGTTCATGTCGAACAGCGGCATCGAGAGTTTTCCGCACGTCGACGCGAAAATCCTGCGCGAAGGCATGAAGCGCGCTGCGAAACTGGAGATCCTCGTCGCCGTCCATGCGGAGGATGAGGCGCTGGCGAACAAGTTCACCGCCGAGCAAAAAGCGAAGGGTCGCACCGATGCCAAGGCGTGGTTGGCGTCGCGCCCGGTCGAAGTCGAACTCGCCGCGATCCGCACCGCGATCGAGTTGGCCGGCGAGACTGGGTGCGCATTGCACATCGTGCATGTGAGTAGTCCGGAGGGCATCGCCTTGATCGACGAGGCGCGGGCGGCGCGCGTGGATGTCACCGCTGAGACGTGCCCGCACTATCTTTTGCTCAACGACAAGGACGTCGGTCAGCTAGGCGCGCTCGGCAAATGCGCGCCGCCGATTCGTGACGAGAAACGTCGGGTCGCGTTGTGGGAGGATTTGCGCGCGGGACGAATTCAGACGATTGGCTCGGACCATTCGCCGTCGCGACCGGAGATGAAGGATTCGGCGAACATGTTTGCCGTCTGGGGTGGCATCGCGGGCTGCCAGCATGGCGCGCAACTGCTGATGTCAGAGTGCGCGAAAACCGCGGAAAAGGACTTGCCGATCCTCGCGGCCGTGCTGGCGCGCAACGTCGCACGTCGGTTCCGCATCGATGCGCGCAAGGGCGAGCTCGCCCTCGGACGCGATGCGGATTTCTCGCTGATCAAATTCGGCACCGTGCACGAAATCGAGGCGGACGAATTGTGGACACGCCACCGAATCAGCCCGTATGTCGGTCGCCGCAGCCGGGTGCGTGTGACGGATACCTACGTGCGCGGCTGTGCAGTCTACGCCGCTGGCCGGTTGACGAATCTCCCTCAACCCGGTCAATTTCTTACACCGCATCGCGGAAATTCATGAGCATTCCCTACGGCCAGACCCGCACGCGCATCGCCGCGCGCCACGCCCTCATTGCCCCCGACGGTCACGTGAAGAGCATAGTCCCCGGCGTCACCGGCGCCGCGACGATCATCCTCATCAACGAGGCGATAGGCGCGAAATTCGCGCAGGTGATGGTGACGTTTGAGTCGGGCGGCCGCGCGGCGCTGCCGGCGAACGACGTCGAAACCGCGGGCTACTTCGCGACGGGCGGAGGCACGCTGACGATTGGCGACGTAAAAGAAAAAGTGGCGGCAGGCGCGTTTTTTTTCGCCCCGGCGGGCGAAGCCTGGTCGATCACGGCGCCGAAGGCTGGCACGCGGGTGACACTCTTTCAGAAGAAATTTGCACCCGTCGCCGGCGGTTCCACGCCGCCGCCGATCATCGGCGACGCGGCGAAGATCGAAGGCCAGCCGTTCCTGGGCGACCCGGATGCGCGGCTGCAAGTCCTGTTGCCCGATGTGCCGGCGTTCGATCTGGCGATGAACATTTTCACCTACCAGCCGGGTGCGACGCTGCCTTTTGTCGAGACGCACGTGATGGAGCACGGGTTGCTGATGCTCGCGGGGCAGGGCGTTTACCGGCTCGAGGATTCGTGGTATCCGGTCGCCGCCGGTGACGTGATTTGGATGGCGCCGTTCTGCCCGCAGTGGTTTGTCGCGATGGGTAAGTCGCCGGCGAGCTATCTATATTACAAGGATGTGAATCGCGCGGCGCTGTGAGGGGTGCGAGAGTTGAGTTGCCCGCGCGAGGTCGGTGCGTAAATAAGGAGCATGAGTAACACCTCCGCCGCCTCGGTCAGTGCGGCGCCAACCGATTCGTTTGAATTTTCGCTCAACGGCCAGCCAGTGCGGGTCGAGGGTTTGCCCGCGACGACCACACTGCTCGAGTGGTTGCGCGCCACGGGTCGCACCGGCAGCAAGTGTGGCTGTGCCGAGGGTGACTGCGGCGCGTGTTCGGTGGCGCTCGTCGAGCGCGATGCGACCGGCCGGCCGATCTACCGCGCGATCAACAGTTGCATTGCGCTGCTGCCAATGTTTGCGAGACGCGAGGTCGTGACGGTCGAGGGTCTCGCATGCGACGGGAGTGGTGAAGAAAAACTTCATCCCGTGCAGGCGGCGATGGTGGAGCACTACGGCTCGCAGTGTGGCTACTGCACGCCGGGCTTCGTGATGTCGGCGTTCGAGGGCTACTACCGCGACGGCGCGAAAACGCAGGCGCAACTCTGCGATCAACTCTGCGGCAATCTCTGCCGCTGCACCGGTTACCGTCCGATTCGCGATGCGGCGACCGATGCCTGGGCGCGGCGCACGCCGGAGCGCGATGCGGCTGATCCGTTTGCGCAGCGGCTGAACGAAGTGATCGAGCCGCTGACCGCTCTCAACTACGCGGGCGGCAGCGAGCAATTTTTCCGTCCGGCGTCGCTGGTAGAGCTCTTCGCGCTGCGCAGTCGCCACCCGCAGGCGAAGCTTGTCGCCGGTGCGACTGAGATCGGCGTGGAGCTGAACAAGAAATTCAGGCGCTTTCCCACCCTTATCTCGGTCGAGGGTGTGCCAGAACTGACGCGCATCGTGGCGGCGCCGACGGAATGGCGCATCGGCGCGGCCGCGACGCTCACGGCCGCCGAGGAGGCGCTCGCGGGGGAATTTTCGTCCGTGGCGAAGATGCTCGCGGTGTTTGCGGCGCGGCAAATCCGCAATCGCGCCACACTCGGTGGCAACCTCGTGACGGCTTCGCCGATCGGTGACAGCGCGCCGGTGTTGCTCACGCTCGATGCGAGCGTCGTGCTCGCCTCGACGCTCGGCGAGCGCACGGTGCCGCTGGATGGGTTTTTTACGGGCTACCGGCAGACGCAGCTCCGGCCGGACGAAGTGATGAAGGAAATCGTGCTGCCGCGCGGCGGGCCAGCCGCAGGGCTCACCCGGCGAGTGGATTTCCAAAAAGTGTCTCACAGGCGCGAGCTCGACATCAGCATCGTGGCGGGTGCGTTCTGCGTGGACGTGGACGCGGGCGGCGTCGTGCGGAAGGCGCGCCTCGCCTTTGGCGGCGTGGCCGTGATGCCGCTGCGCGCGCGGCGGGCGGAGGCGGCGCTCGAAGGGAAAAAATTTGCCGAAGCCGCGAGCGCAGTGGCGGAGATTTTGCGCGGCGAGTTTGCGCCGATCGACGATGCGCGTGGGAGTGCAGAATATCGGCGCGGCGTGGTAGTTGCGCTCTGGGAGAAATTTGTCGCGGATGAGACGAGCCTCGCGGTGGATGCGCCGGCGAGTTTTGTCGGGAGCGCGCCGTGGCGGGTCGAGCCGGCGTCGAAACAACTGCGCCACGAGAGCGCAGTCGGGCATGTGACCGGACGCGCGGAATATGTGGACGACACGGCGCAGAAGCGGCTGATGCTAGAGGTGTGGCCGGTGATGTCGCTGCATGCGCGGGCAAAAATCAAACGGCGCGACGCCGGGCCGGCGCGCGCGATGCCGGGCATTGCGGCAGTGCTGCTGGCCGAGGATGTGCCGGGCCACAACAACGTCGGCGTGGCGCGCCACGACGAGCCGCTCCTCGCAGCGGACGAAGTCTGCTTTCATGGGCAGATCGTGGCGCTGGTCGTGGGCGAGTCGGTCGCGGCGTGCCGAGCGGCTGCCGCGCTCGTGCAGGTGGAGTATGAACTGGTCCCGCCGGTGCTGACGATTCGCGACGCGATCGCGCGGGAAAGTTTTCATAGTCTGCCACGGGTGATGACTCGGGGCGATTGCGCGGAAGCGATGAGCATTGCACCACAGCGCCTCGCAGGTGAATTCGAGTTTGGCGGGCAGGAACATTTTTATCTTGAGACGCAGGCGGCGTGGGCGGAGCTGGGCGACGATGGCGATGTCTTCATCGCGTCGAGCACGCAGCATCCGTCCGAGATTCAGGCGATCGTGAGTGAAGTGCTCCACCTACCGCGCAACAAAGTCGTCGTGCAGGCGCCGCGGATGGGCGGCGGTTTCGGCGGCAAGGAAACGCAGGGCAACACGCCTGCCGCGCTCGTTGCTCTCGCTGCGCTCAAGACCGGCCGGCCCGTGCGACTCCAGTGGGATCGCGACCTCGACATGGCGCTCACGGGCAAGCGGCATCCGTTCTTCGCGAAATTCGAAGTGGGCTTTACCCACGACGGCGTGATTCGCGCGGTGTCGGCGGACTTGGTTTCCGATGGCGGCTGGTCGCTCGATCTTTCGCAACCGATCATCGACCGCGCGCTGTTTCACCTCGACAATGCCTACTACCTGCCGGCGGTGCATTTCACGGGACGCATCGCGAAGACCAACGTCGCCTCCAACACCGCGTTTCGCGGTTTCGGCGGCCCGCAGGGGATGCTCATCATCGAGGAAATCATCGACCGCGTGGCGCGGACGCTGGGTTTGCCGCCGGAAGCGGTGCGCGAGCGGAATCTCTACCACGGCACCGGCGAGACCAACACGACGCACTACGGCGCCGACATCGGCGACAACCGAATCCAGAAAGTGTGGCGGCTCGTTCAGCAGCAGGCGAAGTTCCCGGAACGAAAAAATGAAGTCGCCGCGTGGAATCAAAAACGCCACCGCGTGAAGCGCGGGCTCGCGGTCACGCCGGTGAAGTTCGGAATTTCCTTCACGCTCACGCATTACAACCAGGGCGGCGCGCTCGTGCATATTTATCAGGATGGCACGGTGCAGGTAAACCACGGCGGCACCGAGATGGGGCAGGGGCTGCACACCAAGATTCTTGGCGTAGCGATGCGCGAACTCGGGTTGCCCGCGTCGGCCATTCGGATGATGCGCACGAGCACGGAAAAGGTGCCAAATACGTCGGCGACCGCGGCGAGCGCCGGGGCGGACCTCAACGGTGCGGCGGTGCTCAAAGCCTGCGCGATGTTGCGGGACCGGCTCATTCCTGTTGCTGGAAAACTTCTCAACGCCGCCGCGGGCGACATCGCGTTTTCTGACGGATTTGTTTTTGCGAAGGCGAACACCGAAACGCGCCTGCCGTTCGCTAAAATCGTCGCGACTGCCTATGCAGAACGCGTCAGTCTTTCTGCAACCGGCTATTATTCTACGCCGGGCATCCATTGGAACTGGGAGACGGTGTCGGGCCGGCCGTTTGCCTACTACGCGTGTGGCGCGGCGGTGGCGGAGGTGGAGGTGGACGGCTACACCGGTATGAGCCGCGTGCGGCGCGTGGACATCGTGCACGACGTCGGCGACTCGCTCAACCCGGGCATCGACCGCGGCCAGATCGAGGGCGGCTTCGTGCAAGGCATGGGCTGGCTCACGAGCGAGGATTTAAAATGGGACGCCGCGGGCCGGCTCCTCACGCACAGCGCGAGCACGTATCAAATTCCCGCTGTCAGCGACGCGCCGATGGAGTTCAACGTCACGTTGCTCCCCGACGCCGCGAACGAGAAGGCCGTGCACGGCAGCAAGGCCGTGGGCGAACCGCCACTGATGCTGGCCTTCAGTGTCCGCGAAGCGATTCGCGATGCCGTCTCGAATTTCGGCAAACCCGGCGGCCAAGTCCCGCTGGCGTCACCGGCGACCGGCGAGGCGGTGTGGCGGGCGATTCAGAGTCGAACACTTTAACGCACTATGCGTCCCGGTGGACTGTCCCTGGCGAAAACGCCGGCAGGCACACCGCGATGTATTCCGCGCCTTGCGGCGTCGAGTAGCGGACCCATTCGCCTTTGTGTGTGATGACGGCGGAGCCGGCTGCGACTTCGAGCGTGCCAGTCTTCGACTCGACGCGGAGCGCGCCGCGGAGGACGACCGTGAATTCGTCAAACTCGGGCGTCTGGCCGGGTTCGACCCAGCCGGCGGGGCTCGTCATGCGTGCGACGCTGAGGGCGTCGGTCTTTGAGTTCACGCGGCCGATGAACTCCTCGATTTTTTTCGGCGGCAGACCGGCGGCGGTGATGATGGACGGAGCTGGGATCAGGGTTGGCATGGTGGGAAACAACACTTTTTAACTCGGGATTGCACGGATGAACACGGATGGAGTCCGTGCGTCTATTGGTTGTTGGACTTGGTTCCAACCGAAACGCTGAGCCAGCCGCGCGCATCGAGGGCGCGATAAAACAGGGAGATGTGCATGACGTTCGTAAATTCGCCACTTCGGGTCATCGCGATGACTTCCGCGACCGAGAAGAATCGACTTTCGATCGCCTCGGTTTCGTCGAACTTCGTCGCTTGGGTAAGTTGCACATTTCGGGTGGCAAACCCATGCACGCGATTCGTGTGGCGTGCGGGATTGCTGTGATAGCCGCCGAGGTGTTCCCAAGAATCGCCCACTGCGCCGGTTTCCTCGCGCAGCTCGCGCTCTGCGGTCGCGAGCAACGTTTCTCCATCGTCAGCGGCACCGCCCGGAAATTCCCAGGAAAATTCCCCAACGGGGTGACGATACTGGCGCACGAGGAGAACCTGTTCCTCGCGATCGAACGCGACCACGTGAACCCACTCGGGATACTCCATCACATAGTAGGGCTCGACGATGTGGCCCGGCGCGACCTCGCAACGGTCGGCCCGAAGTTGAATCCAGCGATCGCGCAGAATGTCGCGGGATGAAATTCGCTTCCAAGGATGAAGATTCATGAGATGGGTCGAAATCGAAAAGGTGTGCTCGGAAACGGTCGATGCCGGTGGTTATTTCGTCGTCGTGGCGCCCGGATAGGAAATTTCCAGTTTGCTGTAGACGTTGGTGCTGCCGCGAGGCCAATTCACTCCGGCGCCGCCGAAGCGGTTGGGTGCGATCGTGCCGGTGAGTGAAAGCGTTTCCTGATCCACGTCGTTCGACGCGGTCGCGCGGAGCGTGGTGCCGGTGACTTTGATCGTGAGCTGGGTTGTCGGTTTGAAAACACCGCTGAGCACCTGCCGGTCGTCGAGCGGCGAGCCGGCGCCGTTTTCGATTTTGTAGAATTGGAACATGCACTTTGCAGCGGACTGCGTCGTGCGCCAGAAGCGGAGCGCATAGCCGTTTTTGGTGCGCGGATCGTATTTGATGAGAATGTCCGCGTGGAGATTGCGCTCGCCGGAGTCGGCGGGTGAACCGGGGATGGAGAAGCCGGTGCCTTCGGTTTTCTCGGGCGTCATCACGAGGTCGAACTGCATGTCACCCGTTGCTGCATCGCGCTGGTATAGGAGCGATCCCGGTGTGGTCGGATGGACGCCGTAGCCGCTGGAAAATTTTTCTTCCGCCACGGTCACCCACGTGCCCAAAACCGCCCAGAGGCCGTTCCCGCAGGTTTCGTTGGTCTCGGGCAGCCAGCTCTTGAAATCGACCGAGACGGTGGTCGCCATGAGATCGGATGCGGCGACGGGTTGGACGGACATCGCTTGGACGGACGGGCCAGGATCGCTGATGTTATGCTTGGGCTGAATTCCAACTCTGAGGAATTTGCCGACATAGCCCGGCGTCAACGCGAGTGACTTCAACGGCTGGTTGCCCCGGCTCACGGCCACGATTCGCGGATGCGCTCCAGTGGCATCGTCGCAGATCCACCACGAAACGAGTGACTGATCCAGTTTGCCACGCAGGTCGAGCTGGTAGGTTACGGAGACCGTGCCCTTGTCCGGAGGATTCAACGTCGGCCCGGCGATGACCGCTGGCGGATCGATGAACTTCGGCTCAACGAAAACCCACGCGGTCACGAAGAATCCATTCGAGGCGGTAGCGTTGATCGGAATCCACTCGGCGTATTCCGTGAGATTGCGGCCGGTGACCACGACCTTCGGGCCGGTGGTGGCGTTCAACGTGACGAGGTCGGATTTCGTGGACCATGTGATCGTTGCATCGGTCGCACGCGCGGGGGTGACGGTGGCGCCGATCGTCGCGCCTGGTCCGTCGGTGCGAATCGTCGGAGCGCCGCCCGTGAGTGCGATGCGGAAGGGCAAGTCACTCTGGCCGGCGGGTTCATATTTTACACGGACACCGGCGGGATCCCAATTGTCGGCCGGGCCGGCGGTCGGCGCGCGGAGGAGATTCCACGGATTGTAGGCGGATAGTTCGCGCTCGGAGAGTTCGCGGGCATAGTCGAAGGTGGGTGGGCCGACCGTGCCGTCGGGAATCACGGCGGGCTGGCCGTCGGGATATTTCACCCGATAGGTGAGCGAATACTGACTCGGGCGCGGAGTGATTTTGCCGCGCGACCACGTGGTGTTGGGCGGCACGACGCAGTTGATGAGCGCGACCGGTCGTGCGGCGCTGCCGAATTCGACCTTGTAGAATTGCATCCGCTGGGCGGCCTCGAAGCGGCAGTTGAAAAACACGATGTTCGAGGACGACATCACTCCGCGACCGACCGAGTAAACGAGCGTGGAGTCCTCCCACACGCTCATCTGGCCGCCGCCCATCCAGTCGTCGGTGCCCTCGATGAAAACGTTTTTGAAGTAGGAGCGCGCCGTCCGGATAAACGTCGTGTCGAGCCGGCTCAGAAAAGCGACGTTCTCGTAAACGTGCTTGTCGCCCTGGCACTGCAGTGCGACCGCCTGCGTGATGACGTCGGAGCGCTTGATGAGATTCTTGCGCGGGTCGCCGGGATACTCGTAGTCGGTGTTGCAGTAGTTGAGGACGGTGAGGTTGCGCAGCGAGAAACCGGTGGCGTTGACGTCGAGGATGTAACCGTTGTCGTCGGCGCCCTGCTGGTTGCCGCGGTTGTCGGCGAGCACGACCGCCCGGCGGTTGTTGGTCAGGCCGAGAAACGTGATCCAGTTTTTCGTGATGCGCAGGCTCGGCGTGCGCGAGACGGTGCTAGGTAGCGGATAGACGTTTGGCTTGAGGCCGATGACGGTTGGGTGCGCCTCGGTGCCTGCGGGCGCGGCTTCGTAGGCGGCTTGGAGCGTCTTGAATTTTTTGTTCGCGGCGTCATCTTGGGCGAGGTTGCCATCGACGAGAATGTCGTAGGTCAGCTTCGCCGGATCGATCGCGGCGACGATGGGCTCGGCGCTGCCGCGGACGTTGTCCTGGGCGTGGATGGAGCGGCTGGAGAACAGCGAGAGAGTGACGGCGAGAATCAGAAAGGCTTGGGGAGTTTTCATCGGGGTAAGGCTTTGCTGCGGGTCAGCAACCTGACGCTTACAACTGCGCGAAGGACTCCGCTGCGTCGCGCCTTTGCACTTCAACCCCGAATCTGACCTGTGCCGTCGATTACGAATTTGTAGGTGCAGAGTTCGCGCAAACCCATCGGGCCGCGGGCGTGGAGGCGATCGGTGCTGATGCCGATTTCGGCGCCGTAGCCGAATTCAAAGCCGTCGTTGAAGCGCGTGCTGGCGTTCCAGAAGACGGCGGCGCTATCGACGCTCGCCTGAAAACGCCGTGCGGCGGCCTCGTCGCGCGTCACGATGGTGTCGCTGTGCGCGGAACCATCGCGATTGATCGTCGCGATGGCAGTGTCGAGGGAATCGACGAGGCGCACCGCCAGAATGAGGTCGAGAAATTCAGCGGTGAAATCGGCAGGCGCGGCGGCAGTGTGCGCGAGCTTCGCGTTTGCGAGAATCGCGGCGCTGGCGGTGTCGCAGCGAAGCTCCACATTCTTCGCGAGGAGTGCGGAGGCGAGGCGCGGGAGGAGTTTTTTGGCGATGGCGGCGTGGACGAGGAGTTGCTCGGCGGCGTTGCAGACGCCGGGGCGCTGGGTCTTGGAGTTGACGAGGATTTTTTCCGCGAGGTCGGGGTCAGCGTCGCGATCGACGTAGACGAAGCACACGCCGGTGTAGTGCTTGATGACGGGGATGGTGGAGTTTTCCGCGACGTAGCGGATGAGGCTTTCGCCGCCGCGCGGGATGATGCAGTGTATGAGCGTGTCGAGCTTGAGCAGCGTGGTGAGCGCGGCGCGGTCCGTCGTCGGGATGAGTTGGACGGCGTCGGCCGGGAGTGACGCGGCCGTGAGCGCCTGCGAGATCAGCGCGGCGAGCGCGGTGTTGGTGTGGAAACATTCGCTGCCGCCGCGTAGGATGGCGGCGTTGCTGCTTTTCAGGCAGAGGATGGCGCAGTCGATCGTGACGTTGGGGCGCGACTCGTAGATGATGCCGATGACGCCGATGGGAACGCGGAGTTTGCGGATATGGAGGCCGTTGGGGCGCGTCCACGCCTCGAGTTCGGTGCCGACGGGATCGGGGAGCGCGATGACTTCGCGGACGGATTGCGCGAGGTGCGTGAGCTTGGCAGGCGTGATGGTGAGGCGTTCGCGGCCGGCTGGCGTCAGCGCCGCAGCCTCGGCGGAGGCGAGATCCGTTCGGTTCGCGGCGAGAAGGGCGGCGTGCGAGGCGTCGATCAGGTCGGCGAGTTTCGCCAGGGCGGAGTCTTTGGCGGTGGTCGGCGCCGTCGCGAGCACGAGCGACGCGGCGCGGGCGCGCTGCGCAAGGGACGTGACGAGGCTGGCGAGATCGGCGGACATGGAAGCGCGGAATGTCACGCAATCGTGCCAGAGCGCAAAGGGAAAATCAGAGCGAAAGAACGCCGGTTTGCGCTCTGCGCTATCCGAAGATCTTTCCGCGATTGAAACGCCAGACGGCGATGCTCATTACGAGCACGGTAATGCCGCCAAGGATGCCGAGGATGGGCAGGAGCTGAAAGAAAGACTGGCCGGCCCAGAGCACGGCGCTGAAGCCTTCCATCGACCAGTAAACGAGCGTGAGTTTACTGAATTGCTGGATAAAGACCGGCATCAGCGTGATCGGGAACCAGGCACCACCGAGCGAGCTCATGATCATGATGAGGAACGTGGCGAGGCCTTGGGCCGCCTCGGCGTTGGGTGAGAGCGCGGCGAGCAACATCCCAAACGAAGTGCAGGCGGCGGCGGCGAAGGTGCAGACAAGCACGAGGAGGACGAAGTGCTTCTCAACTTCGATCCCGAATAGGATGCGGCCGGCGACGAAGAGCACCATGAGTTGCACGATGCCGAGGATAACTCCGTAAAGAAACTTGCTCCAAAGGATGTGGGCGCGCGTAACCGGGGCAGCGAGGAGTCGCTGAAAAATGCCAGCGTCGCGTTCGCGAAAGAGACTCGTGGCGGAGGCACTGAGCGCGAAAAGAAGAAACTGAATCGCCCAGCCACCGACGATGCTGGTGGCAAATGGGCTCTTCACGTCGGCGCCGACGACTTGAATCGTTTCAAGGCGAACGATGCGCGAGAGGGCGTCAACCGCGCCCGTGGTGGCGGGAGCGACAGCGGGTTGGGCGACTGAAGTCGGCGGTGCGTTCGACGTAGGATCTTTCGGAGCGTCAAGACGCCGGAGCGATCGGTCAGCGGGCTGGGTCGGCCCAGTGATCTGGCCAAAGCCGAAGTCGCCAGCCTCAAGATCGCGTTGGACCTGGTCCTTGTCGGCACCGAAGGCATCGCTGACCGCCGCGGCGATGGTGCCGTTGAATTGTTTGAACCGGGAGTCGCCGAGGAAGTTTTTTGCCCGAGCCTGCAGGGATTGGCCGAGGAGCTGCGGGACGGTGGTGAAGATCGTTTTTTGGAGCATGCCGTTGACGGTCTGCGTCTCGATCTCGTTGCGCGGGTTGGAGAAGATTTTCAGGTGAAGGCCAAACGTCGTTTCGCTGACGACGTCGGGAGGGATGACGAGGGCGAAGCGAAAGTCGGCGTCGGGCGCCTGCATCATCGATCGAAGGTCGGCTTCGGTGAGCGGGCGGGTGGACTTGTCCGGGTTGACGAATTTTGTGTAGACGTAGAAACTTTTCTCGGCTTGCAGTGCCGCGACGAGAGTGGCCGCGGCGGGATTGTCGCTGGCGTTTACGACAGCGAGGGGAATCCCATTCGGTCCGGAATCTTTTTTGTTTACGCCGAAAATGACACCGAAGAGCCAGATCATCGCGAAGGGAACGATGAACGTGAGGGAAACCGCCGCCTTGTTGCGGAAGAAATTAGTGAAATCTTTGCGGAGGAGAACGAGGATGGGGCGCATGGTGGGGCAAGTTACTCGCGAAGGGTGCGGCCGGTGAGATGGAGGAAAACGGCTTCGAGGGTGGGGCGTTGGCTGGTGAAGAGGCGGCCGGGCACCGCATGCGATTCGGCCCGCGCGTAGAAAGCCGATAGTTTGCAGTCGATGTGGGGTCGGAAGCGATGCGAGCCGTCGGCCGTGGCGAGTTCGCCGAGCGCGGCGAGCTCAACCGCGAGGGGCGCGGTGGCGGCCGTGGCTGGGAATCGGATCTCTTCTTCGAACGGCAGGCGCGTGAGCAGTTCTTCGAGCGTGCCCAGCGCGAGAATTTTGCCGTGATCGATGATGCCGATGCGGGAGCACAGTCGCGTGGCTTCCTCCATGTAATGAGTGGAGTAGATGATGGTGAGGCCGTCGCGATTGAGCGCTTGCAGGTATTCAAAGATGGCGTTGCGAGACTGCGGGTCGACGCCGACGGTCGGCTCGTCGCAGAGGAGGAGTTTGGGACGGTGGAGCAGGGCGGCGACGAGATTAAGGCGGCGCTGCATGCCCCCGGAAAAATTCTTCACCGGATCGCGGCGGCGATCGGCGAGTTGGACCGCAGTGAGCGCGGTGTTGATGCGATCACGGAGGTCGGCGCCGCGGAGGCCATAGAGCGCTCCGAAGATGCGAAGGTTCTCGTCGGCGTTCAGTTCCGGATAGAGCGCGATGTGCTGGGGGACCAGCCCGAGCGACGTGCGGGAGGCGGCGTTGGCGGCAGTGAGCGGAGCACCATCGAGGTGGAGCGTGCCGGCATCGGCTGCGCGCAGGCCGGCGACGAGCGACATGAGCGTGGATTTGCCGGCGCCGTTCGGGCCGAGCAGGCCAAAGAATTCGCCGCGGGCGATATCGAGCGAGACGTCGTCCAGTGCGATGATCGTGCCGAAGCGTTTGGTGACGGAGCGGAGTTGCAGCATAGAAGCAGTTGTGAATGGACCGAGGAGAAACTCGACTCGAAACGAAAGGTTACCTGCATCGTCAGACTGCGCGGACACGAGTCCTTTGGCGTTGCGCGGATGGGGCTCGCGAGCCACATCTTTTTCTCCCCATGGTGCGCTTCGCCTTCTGCCGGTTCGTAGTCGTCACGTCGCTCGCGTGCGCTCTCGCGCAGGCCGCGGAAAAGATCGATCGGCACGCGCTGGTCACCCGGCACAATCCGCACCTCACCGCCGTCGATCCGTGGGCGCCGCTGTCCGTGGGCAACGGGGAATTTTGCTTTACGGCGGACGTGACCGGACTGCAGACGTTCACGGACTACTATCATGCACATGGCATCGCCACCGGGACGCAGGCGCGCTGGTCGTGGCACACGAATCCGAATCCGAACGGCTATAATCTCGCCGATGCGAACCGGCCGTTTACGGCCTACGGCAAGACGCTCGGCTACCCGACGAACGACAAAAGTCCCGCGGGCCAATGGCTCCGCGAGAACCCGCACGCGATGCCGCTGGGGCAGTTAGGCTTCGTGGACGAAAAGGGTGCAGCACTCGTGCTCACCGACATCGCGAATATCGACCAAACACTCGATTTGTGGTCGGGTGAGATCCGAAGCAGGTTCACCTGGCGCGGTGAGGCCGTTGAAGTGAGCACCCTGTGCAACCCGACCGTGGACCATATTGCGGTGAGAATTCGATCGAAAGCGGTTGCGAACGGGGCGCTGCGCGTGCGACTGGCGTTTCCGCGTGGGCATGACATCAAGACGAAAAACAACCCGGCCTTGGACTGGTCGCAGCCGGAAACGCATTCAACGAAAGTGTGGCCGGCGAATGGGCCGAAGGATTTTGTGCCGCCGGTTGAAACCGATCACGAGAGGTTTGAGCGCACGCGAGACGATTTTAATTGTTCTGTAGAGTTAAACACCGTCGGCGGTGTGTTTTCGCGGCCGACAGCCGCTTCCCCGCATGCACTCTTCATTCATGGAGATCTTGGCGTCGATACTTTGAAGATTTCGGTTTTGTATTGGAACGGCCGAATTCAATTGGATTCATTCGATTGGGAGAAGACACGCGGGCAAGCTGCTAAATATTGGGAGGGTTTCTGGCAGAGCGGCGGCGCGATCGATTTTGCCGGCAGCACCGATCCGCGCGCGGCGGAGCTCGAGCGTCGCGTGGTGCTCTCGCAATATCTCACGGCGATCCAGTGTGCGGGCGATTTTCCGCCGTCGGAGAGCGGGCTCACCCTCAGCACCTGGTATCAGAAACACCACACCGAGATGGTTTGGTGGCACACGGCGCACTTTGCCCTCTGGGGTCGCGACCCGTTTCTCGCTAAGAATCTCGACTGGTTTACCCGCGCGCTGCCGGTCGCCCGCGAAATTGCGAAGGGCCGCGATCTCCGCGGCGCGCGCTGGCCGAAGATGATCGGACCCGACGGACGCGAAAGTCCCGGCGGCAATCCACTCATCTACTGGAACCAGCCGCATCCGATTCACCTCGCAGAGTTGCTCTACCGCAACACTCCGACACCCGCGACGCTCGCCCGCTACCGCGAACTCGTGCAGGACACGGCCGATTGTATGGCGTCGATGCTGCACTGGGACGAAACGCGGCAGTGTTACAACCTCGGCCCGCCACTTTGGATCGCGCAGGAAATCTACGACCAATCGACCAGCGTAAATCCGTGCTACGAACTCAGCTATTGGTCGCGCGGCCTTCAAATCGCGCAGCAATGGCGCGAGCGGCTCGGGCTCCCGCGCGACCCGGAATGGGACAAGATGATCAATGCCCTCGCGCCGCTCCCGCAGAAGGACGGAAAATACGTCGCCATCGAATCGCATCCCGACACGTGGGACAACGTCGCCAGCCGCCACGATCATCCGTCGTTCCTGATGGCGTTCGGGCAACTTCCCGGCGATGGCGTCGACCGCGCGGTGATGGCGCGGACGCTCGACGCCGTGCTGAAGACGTGGGACTGGGAGACGAAAATCTGGGGTTGGGACTACCCAATGATTGCGATGACCGCCGCGCGGCTCGGAGAACCGAAGCAGGCCGTCGATGTCCTGCTCAAGAGCGACGGACCGAACAACAGTTACACCGCCAACGGCCACAACAAGCAGCGCGATGATCTGCCGGTTTACCTGCCGGGCAACGGTGCGCTCCTCTCCGCCGTTGCGATGATGGCCGCCGGTTGGGACGGCGCACCGTCGTACGATGCGCCCGGTTTCCCGCACGACGGCACATGGATCGTGCGCAGTGAAGGGCTGCATCCGCTGCCATAATTTTTTTGACATGAAAATACTCCAACGCTTCCGCTTCCCCGCGCTCGCGGGCTTTACTCTCGCCGTCGTCGCCACGCCATTGTTCGCCGAAGGCCCGTTCCGCAACCGGGACAACAAAAATGCCGCCAAAGACACCGCCGAGGCCTCTTATCCTGTCCCTTATCAATTGCCGACGGTGGCCGAAGTCACCGAGTCGCTCGCTCGCATTCGCAACTACCTCGATGTCGCCGCGCCGACGCGCGTCATCGACAGCGCGACGGGCAAGGAGATCACCGATTTTTCATCGCCCGTAGCGACAGCGGTGCTCGACCGCGGCGAGATGGAGTTCGGTCCGCTCCAATACGAAATGGGCGTCGTCCATACGGCGATGCTGCGCGCCGCGGCGGTGACCGGTGACGCGAAATTCTCCGACTACACGAAAAAACACCTGCAATTCATCGCCGACCGGCTGCCGTATTTTCAGGCGGCGGCGAAGAAGTTTGGCGCCGATCGCAACGGTCTCCGCCAAGTGATCGAGCCGCGGGCGCTCGACGACTGCGGTTCGATGTGTGCGGCGCTCATCCGCGCTCGTCTCGCGCACGTCGGCCCGGATCTCAAGCCCGTGATCGACAACTGGTCTGATTGGGTCGCGCACAAACAGTTTCGCCTAAAAGACGGCACCCTTGCCCGGCAGCGTCCGCAGGCACAGTCGCTCTGGGCTGATGACGCCTACATGGGCATCCCAGCGCTCGCCGAGGCGGGCCGCATGACCGGCGACCGCGCGTATTTCGATGATGCCGTGAAGCAAATCGAGTTGATGTCGGCGAAGCTCTTCAACCCGCAGGTAGGACTCTACGCCCACGGCTGGAACGCGCACCACCCCGATGCCCCGAAATTCTACTGGGGTCGCGCCACCGGTTGGATCGTCATCGCGATGTGCGATGTGCTCGACGTGCTGCCGAAGGATCATCCGGGCCGCGAGAAAGTGCTGGCGCAGTTGCGCGCGACGTTGAAGGGCGTGGCGCAATACCAGTCGGGCAGCGGTCTCTGGCATCAGATGGTCGATCGCAACGATTCGTATCTCGAGACGTCGGCAACGGCGATGTTCACCTATGGCATCGCCCACGCGGTGAACGAAGGTTGGATCAATCCGACCACCTACGGCTCCATCGCGCAGGCGGGCTGGTGCGGTCTGGCGACGAAGATCAATGCGCAGGGGCAAGTCGAGGGCTCATGCGTCGGCACGACGTTCGCGGGCGACCAAGTTTATTACTACAACCGGCCGGCAAGCCCGAAGGCGCTGCACGGCTATGGCACGACGATGCTCGCCGGGATCGAGATGATCCGGATGCTGAAAAATCCGGCGTTCATCATCGATTACAAGCTGCGCACTTACCACTACGTGCCGAAGGACGGCGGTGCGACCAGCTACCGCGAACACATGTAAGCCTCAGCCATGAAAACACGTGCTCTGCTTTTGATTCTTGGGTTTCTCGGCGGTTCGGCGTTGGGCTGCGCGGCAGACACGCCGGCCTCATTGATGGATTTTTCCGCGGCGGGCTACGGCGGAGGTGGAATCACGATTCCTCTCGTGCCAGCGAAATTTGCGGTGACGCCATCTGGAGGCGACGACACTCGACTGATTCAAGCGGCCATCGACGCCGTGGGAAAACTGCCGGTCGGCGCGGATGGTTTTCGCGGCGCGGTGCTGCTGCGCGGCGGAACGTTTCGCGTGGAAGGACAACTGCGCCTCGACGCGTCGGGCGTGGTGTTGCGCGGCGACGGCGCGACGTTGCTCGCGGCTGGCAATTCGCGTCGCACGCTCATCGACCTCCGCGGCAAAACATCGCGCACCGTCGGGGCCGCCGTGCGCGTGACTGACGAGACGGTCGCGGTGGGTGCGAACACGCTCACGCTTGCCAATACTGATGGGCTCGCCGTCGGCGCTCGCGTGCTTGTCCGGCGGCCAAGCACGAAGGAGTGGATCGAGGCGATCAAAGCCAACGACTATCCCGTGATCGGCCAGTATCGCGAGCAACGCCTCGACTGGACGCCAGGTTCGCGTGACATCGAGTGGGAGCGCACGATCACCGCGATCGATGCGGCGACGAAAAGAATCGCGCTCGATGCGCCGATCACCACCGCGCTCGAAACGAAATTCGGTGGCGCGACCGTGCACCCCCTCGCGTGGTCCGATCGCCTGCGAAATGTCGGCGTCGAAAATCTCACGTGCGTGAGCGAAGTCGGCGCGACGAATCCGCTCGACGAGGAGCACGCGTGGATCGCGGTGTCAGTCGGCGACGCGGAAAACGCCTGGGTGCGTCGTGTGAAAACGAAGAAATTTGTGAGTTCGTGCGTGTGGGTGACCGACACGGCGCGGGCCGTGACGGTCGAGGATTGCGCGAACTCCGAGCCGGTTTCGGAAATCGGCGGCTGGCGGCGGGTGAGTTTTTATGTCGGCGGCCAGCAGGTGCTCGTGCAGCGCTGCACGGCCGAGGATGGCTGGCGCGATTTCGTCGTCGGCCACTGTTCGGCCGGACCGAATGTATTTCTCGAGTGCAAGGCGCTGCGCGCGAATGCCGACAGCGGGCCGTTCGAAAGCTGGGCGAACGGCGCGCTCTACGATCGCGTGTCGATTGCCGGCGCGGCCCTCGCGTTGGCGAATGTCCGCGAGAAAACACAGGGCGCGGCGTTGACGGCGGCGAATTGTGTGTTGTGGAATTGCGCATCGGCGGGGCGCATCGCGACCGACAATCCGCCCGGCGCGCCGAATCGCGCCGTCGTCGATGCGAAAACGCCGTCGCTCTATCGCGCGCAGCTCGCGAAACGCGCCGGGGAGCCCGCGCTCGCCGCGCTCACGGCGGCGACGTCGATGCCAGAGGCCGCGAAAGTGTCGGCGTTTACCGGCCCGGTTCCGGCCGTGACGGCGCGACCAGTGAAGGCGCTTTCGATCAACGGCGGCTATTTTGTCGTCGGCGGACGCGCGGTGTTCGGCGGCGCGACGGGCAGTGCGTTGTGGCAGGGCCAGTTGATTCCGGCCCGCGCCCGTCCGGCGTCGGCCGTGACGCGTTGGGCGCCCGGACGCGTGGGCCCATCGGCGACTGAGGATCTCGACGTGCTCACTGACACGATGGCCGCGCAACGCACGCCGTTTTATTATGCCTTTCCCGGGTTGTGGTATGACCGGCGGCGCGAAGGGCACACGATCATCAAGTGGGAAGATGGCGAAGTGTGGGGACCGTTTTATGAATCGCCGTGGGCGCGCAGCGGCCAAGGCAAAGCGTGGGACGGGCTGAGTAAATACGACCTGACGAAATTCAACCCGTGGTATTTTTCGCGGTTGCGCGAACTCGCCGACGACTGCACGGCGAAGGGCTTGATTTTTGTCGGCCAGGCCTACGACAATCACAACGTCGAGGAGGCGGCTGCGCATTGGGCGGAGTTTGCGTGGCGCGCGGCGAACTCGATTCAAGACGCGGGATTCTCCGAACCGCCCGACTGGGAAAACGCGACGCAGAGCCGCCACCACATCGCGGAGGAATTCTACGACGTGACGAACGCGTTCCGGCGCGACCTGCACGTGCGCTTCATCAACCACACGCTCGACGTGCTCGGCGACTCGCCGAATTTCGTGATCACCGTCGGCTACCAGTTCGCGGGCCCGCTGCCGTTCCAGCAATTCTTCATCGACACGGTCGCGGCGTGGGGCAAAGCGCACGGACGGCACGTGCGGCAGCAATTGCAAACCAGCAAGGCGGTGACCGATGCGATCCTCGCGGACCCGGCGCGCGCGGCGCTCGTCGACGTGATCGACACGCGCTACTGGCAATACACGGTCGACGGAAAACTCTTCGCACCGGACGGCGAGGGGAAACTGGCGTTCCGCGAAATTCGCAACAACACCTTCGGTCGTGAACTCGCGGTGCCGACGAAAGCGGAATACGCCTACAAAATCGTGCGCGAGTATCGCGACAAGTTTCCCGACAAGGCCGTCATCGCTGGCCACGGCGGCTTCGGGCCGATGCCGGTTTTGATGGCGGGCGGCGCGTCGCCGATCAATGCGGAGGGCGGCGTCGGCCGCGCCGGCGCGCCGCGCGACGACGTGGCGTTGCTGAATTTTGTGGCCGAGCGCGTGGCCGATGTGCTGCCGACGATGCGGCCGGTCGAAGGGCTCGCGGGCGACGCATGGGTCCTCGCCGACGCGGCGCGGACCACAGTGCTGATTTATTCCGCCACGGGAGAGGCGATCACTTTGGCTCAGCCGCTCACGGCAACGGCCGTGACTTGGTTCAACCCGCGCGATGGCGAGTCCACGACCGTCCCGCTCAGTGGAGCGAAAACGATCGCGAAGCCGAGTCACGAGGCCTGGCTGCTGCTCGCGCGGGTTGCGAAGTAGGGCGCGCCAGAATCGAGCGGCGATTGAATCGTTCGCGCGAGCTGCGGTCGAACGACGACGCCTCTGCACGTGACCGTGTCGGCGGCTTTGGTTAACTCGATCCGTGGTCCTCCACGCGCGGTGTGCTTCGGATCTGCGCTGGGACCGCGGCAGAGGGATTTCCACTGCTGGATCGAACATCTAATGCTGTGCAAACTCAGCTTGAGTTTATCTAATGGTCGGTGATTATGAAGACCAAGTCGTTACGCTAGTTAACCCTCAATCTACCTCTACCATGTCTGATCTTGTCCATGCTCCGCAGGAGCCGGAATCGAAGAGCAACCTTTCTTGGATCCTGGCAGCTGTTTTCGCGGCCGCACTTGTGCTGGTGGCTGCTGCTTTCAATAACTCGGTTCGCACCAAGAACGCCAAGGTGGCCGATCTTCAATCCGAATTGGATCAAGCCAAGGCGGCCTCGGTCGCATTGCAGACGCAATTGGATCAAGCCAGAGCGGGTTCGGCCAAACTGCAGGTGCAGGTGGAACAAGGCAAACGAGACTCAGATACGATGCAGGCGCAGGTGGATCAGGCCAAGGCGGCTTCGGTGCTGCTGCAGTCGCAACTCACCCAAGCCAAGGCCGCTGCGTCTTCACTGGAGTCGCGGCTAAATAAAGCCCAGATGGATATCGCCTCGCTGCAGATGCAAAGCGATCAAGCGAAGTCGAATTCGACCTCACTGCAGACGCAGTTGGAACGAGCTAAGACAGAGTCGTCCAAGCTGCAGGCCCAATTAGCAGATGCGACGGCCAAATCGTCAGACTTGGACGCAAAGCTTACCCAAGCCCAGAGCCAAATCGCCCAGCTTCAGGCTCCGTCAAAGAAAAAGTAAGCGGCGACTCAGCAGCTTCCGTCAGTGAAGGTTTCGGACCGGGCAGGTTTTCGCGGTCCGATTAGGCGAGTCTTTGCGATTACCTCGCGAGCCAGCCACCGTCGACGGCGACGGTGTAGCCGTTGACGTAGTCGGACGCGGACGAAGCGAGGAAGACGACGGCGCCCTTGAGATCGTCGGGCGTGCCCCAGCGACCGGCGGGGATGCGGGCGAGAATCGAGGCGCTGCGATCGGCGTCGGCGCGGAGCGGCGCGGTGTTGTCGGTCGCCATGTAGCCGGGCGCGATGGCGTTGCAGTTGATGCCCTTGCCGCCCAGTTCGCTGGCGATGAGTCGCGTGAGGCCTTGCACAGCGCTCTTCGACGCGGTGTAGGACGGCACGCGGATGCCGCCTTGGAATGAAAGCATCGAGGCGATATTAATGATCTTAGCGGTGCCTTGGCGGGCCAGCGCCTCGCGGACGAATTGCTGGCTCAGGAAGAATACGGCGTTGATGTTGATGCCCATCACGTCGTCCCAGTCCTTCTCGGAAAATTTCTCAAAGTCTTCGCGACGGATGATGCCAGCGCAGTTCACGAGGATGTCGAGGTGGCTGGAAAATTTCTTTGCCTGCTCGACTATACCGGGGATTTGGGCGCGGTCGCCGAGGTTGCCGGCGATGGTGACGCATTTGCGGCCCATCGCTTCTACCTGTTTCTTGGTGTCGTCGGCGGGGAGGATGTCCACGGCGACGATGTCGGCGCCGGCTTCGGCGAGCGCGAGCGACATGCCCTGGCCGAGGCCGCGGGCGGCGCCAGTGACAATGGCGGTTTTTCCGTTAAGTTTGAAGCTGTCGAGGATGGAGCTCATGAGTGATGGAGGATGGGATGTTGATTAAGGGGCGAGGATGGGACGCAGGAAACCAAAATCGTGGGGATGACACATGAAGAATGCGCGGCTCGTTAAATTGACGGTCAAAAATTGGGCAGCGGAAATCACGCGTTTGAATCACTTCAATTTTCCTTCCGCTGTCTGGAGTCGGGCAAGAATTTGACGCGCTTGCTCATCTTCCGGTTTGAGTCGCAAGACTTCGGTCAAATGAGACTGGGCTTCCTGTTTCCGGCCTGCGGCTAGCAACTCCAAGGCGAGGTTAAAGTGCGCCTCGGAGTAGTCGGGTTGGGCCGCAACGGCTGCCTCATAGTGCCGAATCGCCTCAATCGAGCGGCCGGTTTGGGAGAGCGCATTGGCAAGATTGTTATGAGTGCGGGCGTCGCGTGGATCGGCCTGCAGGGCGCTTTCGTAGTGGGCGATAGCAGCCGGCAGTCGGCCGGCTTGGGCGAGGGCATCACCCTGCGTGATGTGAGCGAAAGCGAGGCTGCGCCGCACCGCGGTGGAGGTGGGTTGGAGTTGCAGTGCTTGCTCCAGCGCAGCGATGGATTCTTCGATGTGGCCCGTCCGCGCCAGTGCGAGTCCCAGATGATACCGGGCATTCGGCAGCGAGGGCCTGAGCCGAACGGCTTCGCGATAGTGGTCGAGCGCCTCGGTCATGCGGTCCGCGCGCTCGAAGACCACGGCCAGATTGAAATGCGTGTCGGCGGCACCGGCGTTGAGTTCAAGCGCCTTCGTGTAGGCCGCGATGGCGTCGGTGGTGCGGTTTTCGCGGGAGGCGAGCGTGCCGAGATTGAGATAAGCGCGGTCGTTGCGTGGGTTGGCGGCGATCGCGCCGGCAATGAGCGACGACTCGCTGCGGTAGTCCTCATTTCGTCGGGCCGTAATGGCTCCGAGCCCGAGCGCGAGAACCGCCAATGCCCACACGGCGCGCGCGCCGAAAATCGTGCGAAATTCGGCGACGGCCAGCACAACGACGGCGGCGAGGGGTAGATACATTCGGTGTTCGGCGATTGGTTGCGTGACCAGCGGAACGACGCTCGAACTCGGTGCCAGAATCGCAAAGAAGCAGGCACCCGCAAAACCCGCCGCGGAGCCGCGCCGCACGCCGACGACGATGACGATGGCCAGCGTGATCAGCGCGACGGCTTGGGGGACAACCTCCGCAGCGCGGGTCACAAGATCGGTTCCATAATCGATCACGAGCGGGTGGGGCCAGACCGCCAGCGTCAGATAAATTCCGATCGCGCGGCATTGCGTGAGCAGATAATGCCACGCGCTCACGCCGAGGCCAAATCCGACGGTGCCGCCGCGTTGTTGCGAAGTCAGCATCAACCCGGCCAGCACCAGCCACGTGCCGGCGAGCGCGAGATAAAATCCGCGGCGGCCGCGCCACGTCGCCCGAAACGATCCCGCAATGAACGTGCGATCATAGAGCAGAACTGCCAGCGGCGCCGAAACCACGACCTCCTTCGCCGCCATGCCCACCAGGCACGATATTACGGCGAGCGTTTGCCACTTGCCGCTGCTCGTGGATTCCGCACTGCGGGCGAAACAATAAAGTGTCAGCAGATAGAGCAATCCGGCGAGAACTTCGCTACGCTGGATCACGCAGGTCACCGACTCCGTCTGCAATGGATGCACTGCCCACAGGATGGCGGCAGTTAGCGCAAGGGGCCGGGCCTCGGCGGCGAACGAGGTCTTTTCCCAGGTGCGCCGCGCGAGACCGAACAACGCCAGCGCGGCCAACGCGTGGAGCACGACGTTCAGCGCATGATAGCCCCACGGTTGCAAACCGCCGAGTGCGTAGTTGATCGCGAGCGTGAGGTTGATGAGCGGGCGTCCGGCGGCGCCCGCCGCAAACGGCGGCGGCCGCAGCACGTCACCGAGGTTGGACAAGTCGCGGATGGTCGGATTGTCAACGATGGCGAATTGATCATCGAACACGAAGGGCGTCGAGAGGGTGTTGTGGTAGGCAGCCGCGGTGGCGAGGACGATGAGGGCGATCGCGAACGGCAGGGACGGCCGGTCGCCACTTGGCGGATACAGGGTGCGGGTGGGCGACGCGATCATTTTTCGCGGGGCGGAGTATTCTGCCGGGCGTGCAACTCGGCGAGATTGTTGCGCGCGCGCTCGTAGTCGGGCCGGAGCCGGAGTGCCGCCTGGAAATGTTGAATCGCTTGCGGGATTTGTCCGTTTTGCGCGAGGGCGAGGGCGAGATTGTTGTGGGCTTCGGCGTCGTTGGGTCGAAGGCGCACCGTCTCCTGCCAGTGGGGCAGGGCGTCGGCAAGGCGGCCGTTCATCGCGAAAATGTTGCCGAGCCGGAAATGAACCTCGGCGTCCGCGGGATCTAGGCGGAGGGCCCGGGCGAAAGTATCCGCGGCGCGGGCGATTTCGCCGAGCTGAAGTTCGACGACGCCGAGCCCGGTGAGCGCCGGGGCGTAGTCGGGCTGGATTTGCAGGGCGTGTTCGAAATGTGCCTTGGCCTCGGGCAGGCGATCGAGGGCGAGGAGGGCATTGCCGAGATTGTGATGGGTGACGGCGGCGTCGGGTTTTGCGCGCAGCACTTCCTCGTAGCTCCGGATGGCTTCGCTCGTGCGCCCGAGTCGGAAGAGGGCCGTGCCAAGAGCGTCGCGCGCATCGAGCAAGGTGGGATCAAGATCGAGGGCGCGCTGGAATTCACGGGCGGAAGCGTCGAGCTGGCCAACGCGAACCTGGATCAGGCCGAGGTTATAATGGGCGGCGGCATCGGCGGGGTGGAGCTGGACAGCGTGCTGCAACCACGCGGCCGCCTGGTCGTTTTGGCCGGCTTCGGCGAGAGTGGTGGCGAGGTTGATCTGCGCGTCGGCATAGTTGGGTTCGAGGCGGAGACTGGTCTCGTATTCGCGAATCGCTTCGTTGGTGTGGCCCTGGTCATGCAGCGCTTTCGCCAAGTTGTAGTGCAGTCGGCCGTCGTCGGGCGCGAGTTGCAGGGCGAGTCGATAGTGCCGGACTGCGTCGTCGAGTCGGCCGGCTCGGGCGAGCGCGTTGCCCAGATGATCGTGGGCGCGCGGGTTGTCCGGTTTTTTCGCCACGGCGTCGGACCAGAGCGTGAGCGCGTCGCGATAGTCTTCGTTGCGCAGGACGGTCTCGGTGATCGATGCGAGGGCGACCACAAGCACGAGCCATTTGGTGGATAGCCCGATGACGTGGTAGGCGCCGAGCACGAGACCCGCGATGATGGCGGCGAGTGGAAGATACAGGCGGCTTTCAGCGATGGGTTGAAGAACGACGGGCACGACGCTTGAAGTCGGCGCGAGAAGGAGAAAAAAACACAGACCCAAAAAGCCCGCCGCCGGTGCGCGGCGCAGGAGCAGGCCGGTTCCGCCCAGCAGCGCCACGAGCACCAACGCAGCGGGCAGCACGGCCAGTGGGTCGTGGACAAACTGCGCGCCATAATCGAACACGAGCGGATGCGGCCAGAGCGTCAACCCGGCGTAGTGAACGACGGCGCGGCTTTCGGTGAGGATACAGTCGCGCAGGCTCACCCCGTGTTCAAAACCGATCGAGTGCCGGCCGAGCGAGAGCATGAGCCACGCAAGCAGGAGCCAACTCGCGGCGAGTCCGGCGTAGAACCACCGGCGCGCGCGCCACGCTGCGGTCACGGTGCCGGCAACGAAGATGGCATCGAGCAGAAGGACGGCAACGGGCGCGGTCACCATTACTTCCTTTGTTGCCGTGCCGAGCCAGCAGCACGCCAAGGAAATCAAGAGCCAGCCCAGCGATGGGCGCGGCGGTTCCGCTGCGCGCAGAAAGCAGTAGAGCGTGAGCAGGTAGAACAGCCCCATGAGCGATTCCGCGCGCTGCGAGAGATAGGTGACGGACTCGGTGTGCAGCGGATGGACGACCCAGAGCAACGCAATCGCCGCGGCGAGCCAGCCGCCGGTGGCGGGAGTGAAACGCGCCCGCAGCCGGGGCGATTGCAGCGTGCGGCGCGCGACGCCGAAGAGGGCGAGCCCGGCGAGCGCATGGATGAGCGTGTTGACGAGATGATAGCCTTCGACAAGTTCGCCGCCGATGGCGTAGTTGAACGCGTAGCTGAGATTGAGCACGGGCCGGCCGCTCGGGCCGGAATCTTTCGGGGGCGATAACACTTCGCCCAACGCCCACAGGTGGCGAATCGATTCGTTTTTCGCGATCGCGCGCTCGTCGTCGAGCAGCAGGGGGACGTGCCGGCTGTTCCAATACGCAGCAAAGACGGCGGCGACGATCACCGCGGCGACCAGCAGTGAGCGACTGCGACTCCAAGTGGCGGCAGCGATTTCTCGGGCGGGCATCAGGGGAAGATCCGGCGGGCCGCACGAGCGAGCGGCCGCGTGGCTACGGCTTGCCGTTGGGCACGACGACAGGCGTGCCGATCTCGACCCGGCCTTCGCGCACCGTCGGAACATCGAGGACCGTCGGGCCGATGGTCTCGTGGCCAAAGATAGCGCCGCCCGTCTTGATCAGGGCCGGCAGCACTTCGGCCATGTTCTCTCCGTCCGCCGGCACGCTCACTTTTGCGACCCAGAGCCGCACCTTTTTGTGCTGCTGTTGGTAGGCGTTGAAATCGTAGGCCGAGATCATCACGAAGTAGCGGTCATCCTGGACGCCGGACCAGATTTCCTGCGTGCGCGAACTGAAATCCACGATGCTGTCGAAATTTTTTCCGGCGATCAGTCCGAGCATCTGATTTTGGTTCAGCACGACTGGTGGGGTCGAGTCCATCACGTCGGCATTCACATCCATTTTCTCCGGACGGAGCGAACCCCAACTGAAGACGAGGATGAGCGAGGGCGGTGGCTCCAGCGCCTTGGCGTGCGCCGCTGGCGGCGTGGCGGTGGCAGAACCGGCTGGAGCGGGCACTTCAATTTCACGGGACACCCGGTAGCCTTGGACGGCGAGGGCGAGCGCAAGTTCGTGAACAATGCCTTTGGCTGGGGGCGGTTTGTCGCCGGCGATTTTCGCGCCGAGTTCGGCGAAGCCGAGGACGACGGGAAAATAATAGACGGGTTGCTCCCGCGTGGGGTGTGTCAGCTTTCGCCCTTCGTCATACATGTCGCCGACGAGGCTCATCTGCCAAACCGAAGTAGCGGTGAGACGCAGCGGGAGCATCGCCGTGAATAAAATTGCCCAGCAGATGACGGCGCCGGAACGGGACGGGACTGGGAAGCAGGGTGCGGCTGGCACCGTGGGAACAGGCGTGTGGTGGGTTGCTTTCATTCGGTTTCGATCGGTCGATCTGACGGACATCGGTGGGAAAAGGAACGGAAATTTGCCGCGGTAACTGCGGTGTGGGAGCCAAAAAAAGCCCGCCGGGAAATTCCGGCGGGCTGGCGTATAAGGAGTTCGCTTAATGCGCTGAGGAGTGAGTGAGCGTGTAGCTGAAGATCACAGAGCGGCGGTCGCCGAGCGTGACATTCGTTTTCAGGTATTGGCGGTCGAAGAGGTTGTTAAGATTGACGCCGAGCGTCTGGTTCCAGTGCTGGCCCAAGCGGGGCAGTTTATAGTGGAGCGCGATGTTCCAGAGCGTGACGGAGGGTATCCGCAGCATCCACGCGTCGGTGTGGGCGGTCACTGTCGGGACACCGCTCTTCATCACCACGGTATCGCCGGTGTTCGGCGCCTGCGTGGGAGTGGACGACACGTAACTCGAGAGGAGATTGACGTAGAGTCCCTTGAGCGGACCGCTGTTGATGTTGTATTTCAGGTAAGCGCTGCCGTTCTCGGGGGTCACGCCGTTTACGCTGCGGCCAATGACCTCGGGAAACGCGCTGCCGAAGAAGGTATATTTCGAGTCTACGCGCCCGAAGCTGGCGCCAACCGTGAGATCGTTGGTCACGACATAGCTCAAATCGGTTTCCCAGCCGCGCACGAGTTGATCGCCGTCTTGCCGGGTGACGCTGACAAAGCTACCGGAGCCCGGGGGCGTCTCGACGAAGTCGGTGACGCTGACGTTGAACTGTTTGGTGTAGAATCCGCCGACCGTGAAGTTCAGGTGCTGGTCGAAGAAGGCGCCTTTGATTCCGTAGTCGACACCCTTGGCGGTAAACGGCGCATACGTCGAGGCAGCGATGACTGCGGGGCGCGAGGTTTGATCGACGAAGTAGGCTTCACTGTAGCTGCCGTAGAGGCGCAGGCTTGGCGTCGCCGCGTAATTGAAACCGACGTTGGGTTTTTTCTGGTGCACGAAGCGCCGCACTACGCTTCCACCCGGTTGGCCTGCACCGCCCGTGCCAGCGGGCAAGTTGGAGAAGCCCACGCTCGCGAACTGCACGGTGTAGTCGCGTTGGGAGAATAATACGTTGTCGAGACGGAGCCCAGCGTAGGCGATTAAGCGACCATCCAAGAGCATCATCTGCTGGCGGATGTTGCCGCCGAGCGAGGTGGTGCGGCGGCGGGTGAGCGTGCCACCGTTTAGCGCGGTGCCGCCGGTGATGTCGTTGCCGGGCGGCGTGAACAGCGCGAGATTCGACGCGGTATACATGACCGGAAAATAATTGACCGGCGCCGTGGGGGCATAGTTGAGGCTGCCGGCTTGGGACGCGAGATTCACTACGCGGCCGGAGGCGGCCGCCGCCCAAGCGACGAGCGTGGGATCGGTGTTGGCCGAGAATTCCCACGTCGGATCCCAGCGGTAATAGTCGTTCAGATCGACGGTGAAGAGCGTTTTGTTCTCAATCTTGTGATTCGCCAGAAAGTAGTGGGCGACGAGATCGGCTTGGAAGCCACCGCCGTCCTCCTGAATCTCGCCGCGGGACGGTAGAGAGCCACGCGTCGTCGTCACGGTCGTGCCGGTGAGCGGGACGGTGATGGCGCCCCAGCCAGTGTTTTGGTTGAAGTCCCAACGGCGGGCCCGAAAATAATAGGCGCCGACGCGGGTGCTCCAGATGCTGTTGAACTGCTTGTCGTAGATGGCGGTGAACGTGCTGCTGCCGCGATTGAGTTCACTGTTCGGACCGTAGGGGTTAATGCCGGCGAGGGCCATGTCGTAGCCGGCCACAGTGGAGGTGGCAGTGTTATCGGTGGTGGCGGCGCGGGCCAGACTCACGATCGGAGCGGTGGGCGGCGGCGAATGCTGGATTTGGAGGAAATACTCCGCGGAAAGCTTGAGGTGCGAACCGTCCGCAAAGTCGTGTTGGACGGCGCCGAAGATTTCACTGTTGCGGATGTGGCCCATGCCATCCGGGTAAAGCCGTCCGCGCTGAGCCACATCGAACACGTAGTAAGTCTTGGCAGCCTTGTCGATCGAGCCGGAGGCATAGAGTTCGGTCTTTGACTGATCGTAGCGGCCGTCGCTGAGCCGCACTTCCTGCACGTCCTGCTTTCTTGGCTGGAGGGAGATGAAATTAATCATGCCACCTGGCGAAGAGCGGCCATAGATCGCAGCATTTGGACCGCGAATGATTTCGACGCGATCGATGTTGCTGAGGCCATAGCGACCGAGGCGGTAAAACCCGTCCTTCATTTGGGACGTTGCGCTGAAGCCGCGCAGGGTGAAACCGCCGCCGATGCCGATGCCGGTCAGGCCGCCGATGTAGGTCATGTTCTCATCAAGGATGTCGATGTTGAAATCCTTGAAGAACTCGCTCGTGAGATTGACGATGCTGTAGGGCAAATCGACGATCTTGGTGTTGACGCGGCTGCCGGTCATCGTCTCCGAGGCGACGTAGGCGTTGGGCGACTTGTCGGAGACTTGGAATTCGGACAACTGGATGACGTCCTCCGATTTCTTGGCCGCCGCCGGATCGACTGGGGTGGTTTGGGCGCAGAGCGAGGCAGTCAGCAGGAGCGACGCGAAGGCGGCGGTGAGCTGCGAACGGTGGTGTAAATACTTCATGGTTTATCAGGGTTTGGTTCGAGGTGTGGTCGACGCCACTGGGTGCGCCGGGTCGGCATTGTTGGGTAACAGGCTGCCGTCACATTTTCCCGTTGCGCCAGTCAACGAAAGCCCTGTCTTGCTTAAATCGTTAAATCATGAGCAACGGCGTTACCATGAAATCGATCGCGGTGCAGGCAGGGGTCACGCAGGCCACCGTCTCGATGAGCTTGGCGAACAACCCCCGCATCCCGCCAGTGACGCGCGAGCGCATCCGTGCCATCGCCCAAAAACTCGGCTATCAGCCGAATCCCTACGTCTCGACGCTCATGCGCATCCGCCGCGCGGGCAAGCCGCTCCGCGACAAACCTGCCCTCGCACTCGTCTGCGCCATGGGTGCCGACGACGGCTGGCGCAACCACCCTGCCACCACGATTCGCCAAATGCGCGAGGGTGCGCTCGAACGCGCCACGCTCCGTGGCTACCGCGCGCAGGAATTCTGGCTGCACCGCGACGGCATGTCGAACGAGCGCTTCTCCGAAATACTGCATGCGCGCGGCATCCAGGGCCTGCTGCTCAGCCCGCTTGGCGAAGGTGATCCGGCGCCGGCGTTGCGCTGGGATTATTTCGCGTCGGTCAGCCTGAGCGTGCCGTTGCCCTCGCTCACGGTCACGACTGTGTGCAACGATCACTATTTTTCCAGTCTGCAGGCGGTGCGGGAGTGTCACCGGCGCGGCTATCGCCGACCGGGGATAATCCTGCTCCGCATCCACCCCAATCGTTTCCAAGGCCGCTGGCAGGCCGGCGTGCTTGTCGCAGGGCAGATGCTGTCCGGATTGACGGTGGCCGATCCGCTCTACATCGACGACTTCAATGCCGCCGCGCCGATCTTGGCTTGGCTGAAAAAACAAAAGCCCGACGTGATCATCTCGCCGGGTGGGCCGCTGCTGAACGACATCCTGACGCGCGCCGGTTGGAAAATCCCCGGCGACATCGGCACCGTCTGGCTCGCCTGCCCGAACCTCGGCCATCCGGTCAGCGGCATCTGGCAAAATGGCCGCATGATCGGCGCGCTCGCAGTCGACACGCTCGTGAGTCAGGTCGAGCGCAACGAGCGTGGCCTGCCCGAACAGGCAACAACGCTGATGGTCGAGGGTCGGTGGAACGAAGGCCGAACGCTCCGGCCAGTGCTAGCGAAGTGAGGCGCGAATAAGCGTAGCACGGTTCACTCGCTCCGTTGCTCGTCGGCAACCTCCAGTGGACGTCATCAACGAGACGATGGGATTCACGGCACTACGACGGTCACGACTATTGTTTCCGCCGCTTCCACCGATCGAACAGCACGGCGGCGAGAAGGATGAGGCCGCGGGCGACGTATTGGTAGAACGTCGCGACGTTCATGAGGTTCATCGCGTTTTGGACGATGCCCATGATGAGCACACCCGCGATCACGAACGCCATGCTGCCCACGCCGCCGGTCAACGACACGCCGCCGAGCACGCATGCCGAAATCACCTCGAGTTCGAAGCCCTGCGACGTGTTCGGTTGGCCGCTCGTCACGCGCGACGACAGCACGATGCCTGCAAACGCCGCCATCACGCCCTGCGCCGTGAAGATTGCGATCTTCACGCGCGTGACGGCGATACCCGCGAGGTGCGCCGCTTCGGAATTGCCGCCGACCGCGAGCGTGTCGCGGCCGAAGACGGTGCGGTTCAAAACGAATCCGAACACCGTGAAACACACCGCCGTAATCCAGATGGGAGTCGGCACTCCGAGCAGCGCGGAGTTGCCGAGCCCGAAGAAGCCTTCGCGCGCGATACCGATGGCTGTGCCGCCGGAAATGATGAACCCGAGCCCGCGCACAATCTGCATCGTCGCGAGCGTCGTGATCAGCGCGTTGATCTTCAACTGGGCGACGACGAAGCCGTTGATGAAACCGACGAGCGCGCCGAGCCCCAGCGCCGCAGCCACGCCGAGCGTGATGCTCTCGCTCTTGTTCATGACGACCGCGGCCAGCACGCCGGCGCACGCGACGACTGATCCGACCGACAAATCGAAGTCACCCGCCGCGAGGCAGAACAGCATCGTGCATGAGACCATGCCCGTCATCGACACGGCGAGGGCGAGGCCCTTCATGTTCGCCAGCGAGAAAAAATTTTCGACGAAGAGCGAGCAGCCGAGGAAGAGGATCGCGAGCACGACCAGCATGCCGGCCTTGTCGAAGAACTCAGCGATTGGCTTGCGCGCGGTAGGAGAGTAGGCGGTGGCCATGACGAAGGTGAATTAGGAGGCGCGCGCCGTTTCGAGCGGCAGCGCGAGCCGGAGGAGTTTTTCCTCGCTGGCATCCGCGCGGTCCAGGATGGCGGCGATTTTCCCCTGTCGCATCACGGCAATGCGGTCGGACACCCCGAGCACTTCGGGCAGCTCGCTCGACACGACGATCACGCAGACGCCGGCCTTCGCGAGATCCTGCATAATGCCGTAGATTTCGCTCTTCGCGCCGACGTCGATGCCGCGCGTGGGCTCGTCGAGCAGGATGACCTTCACCGTCTCGGAGAGCCAGCGGCCGAGGATGACTTTTTGCTGGTTACCGCCGGAGAGGTTGCGGATGAGCTGGCGCACCGACGGCGTCGTTACGCGAAGCTGAGCGCAGCGGTCCTTCGCGTTGGACTGCTCCCACGATTCGTCGATGAGGACGCCGGCGCGCGCCTTGCGGCGACGGGCTGATAGGTTGGTGTTTTCGAGCACCGAGCGCACGGGCACGATGCCCTCCTTTTTGCGATCCTCGGGGCAGAGGACGACGCCTGCCGCGATCGCTTCGCGCGGCGAGACAAAGTCCAGCGACTGCCCGCCAATGGTGAGGTGGCCGGCCGTCTTCGCTGTCGCACCGAAGAGGAGCCGCAGCAATTCGCTGCGACCCGCGCCGATGAGTCCGAAGAATCCAAGAATTTCTCCGGCTTTTGCCGTGAAGGAGCACGGCTCGGTGAGCCCCGGACCGCCCAATCCCTCGACGACTAGCCCGCTGTTACCGAACGCGCGCGGCGTGTAGTGGAAGACGTCGGCGAGCGTGCGGCCGACCATCCGCTGCACGAGTGTGTCGCGGGTGACGTTGGCGAGTTCGTTCGTTTCAACGTGCCGGCCGTCGCGCAAAATCGTGATGCGATCGCCGAGCTCGAAAATCTCCTCCATGCGGTGCGATACGTAGAGGATCGCGCAGCCGCGTGCCTTGAGTTCGCGAATGATCTTAAACAGCCGGCGTACCTCGCGGTCGGAGAGGCTGCTTGTGGGCTCGTCGAATGCGAGGATGCGGGCGCCGCGCGTGAGCGCCTTCGCGATTTCCACCATTTGGCGCTGGCCGAGCGAGAGCTGGCCGAGCTTCATCCACGGGTCGATGTCCTCGCCGATGAGTTCGAGCTGCCGGTGTGCGGCGGCGGCGAGCGCGCGGCGGTTCACGAGTCCGAAGCGCTGAGGTAAGTGGCCGAGGAAAAGATTTTCCGCCACGCTCATTTCCGGCACGAGATGCAGCTCCTGATAGATCACCGCGATGCACGCGGCGAGTGCGTGCGCAGTGTTGGTGAAGATCTTCCGTTGCCCGCCAATCACGAGTGTGCCGCCCGAGGGCACGTAGGCGCCGCTGAGAATTTTCAGGAGCGTGGATTTTCCGGCGCCGTTCTCGCCCATCAGCGCGTGGATCGATCCGGCACGCACGTCGAACGACACATCGTCGAGCGCTTTCACGCCGGGAAAGTCCATCGACACGTGGTCGAACGCGAGGAGTGGGGTGGACGGGTTCACGGGCAATGCGAAAGCTTCACGGCTTCCGCGCGCACGGCAAGTGGCCAAGTTTGCCTGCTCCGATCTTGTCGCACTGGGCGGAAGATCTCCGCGCGCGGGCTCAGCTCGCTGGCGGCGGAGTCTGGCTGTTACCGTTCTTTCGGGCGCGAAGCGCGAAGACGAGGCACAGCACGCCGAATCCCAGCAGCACCAGTCCCCAGTCCAGGTTGACGTTGATGCCGAGGGATTTTTTGTAGATCGCCGGATCGCTGATCAGGCCGAAGCCGGTGAGCAGCGCGCCGAAGAGCGTGAACATGAGGCCGAGAGGTAGGCGGAGGTCGAAATTCATGGGAGGGGTTCCTTGGGGTTACCAGAAGATGACGTTCATTACGACCGTGACGCCGAGCACGAGGATGCCGACGGTGACGGGTTGCTTGAACCACGGTTCGTGCTCCGATTTCGGTTTTGGCGTGAGCGAGTAGACGAGCCCGGTGAGTTCGGCGTCGGTCTTGGTGCGCGTAGTGGCGAGAGAGATGAGGATCGTGAGGACGAAGCAGGCCACCCACGCGACGATCGCCATGTAGAAATTCTGCGCCATCTCGGAGTGAAACAGGATTTTTTGCGCGATCCAGCCGCCCTTGATGCCCGGGGCATTGCCCGCCGCACTGGCAAGTCCGTGGAAGATCGCGGCACCGCCCGTGCCGCCGAGGAGGCCCCAGAAGGCGCCGTGACCGGTGGCGCGGCGCCAGAACATGCCGAGGAGGAACGTGGCGAACAGCGGCGCGTTCACGAAACCGAACACGAGCTGAAGCATGTCCATGATGTTATTGAAGCGCGACGCGAGATAGGCGCAGCCGATGCTCACGATGATGCCAAAGACGGTGGCCCAGCGGCCCATCCAGAGGTAGTGTTTGTCGGATTTGTTTTTCGCGATGTAGCTCTGGTAGATGTCGTAGGTCCACACGGTGTTGAACGCGGTGACGTTGCCCGCCATGCCGGACATGAAGGAAGCCATGAGCGCGGTGAAGCCGACGCCGAGCAGGCCTGCCGGCAGGTAGTGCGCCAGCAGGGTGGGGATGACCATGTTGTAGTCGGGGCCGCCGTCCGCGGCCTTCGGTAAAAAGGTGTTACCGCTCTGATAGTGCATCGCGATCGCGATCATGCCCGGCAGAATCACGAGCAGCGGGAACAGCATCTTCGGAATCGCGGCGATGAGCGGCGTGCGGCGGGCGGCGGACATCGAGTTGGCCGCCATCGCGCGCTGCACCACGAGGAAGTCCGTGCACCAGTAGCCGAACGACAGCACGAACCCGAGGCCCATCACCATGCCGAACCACTCCACGCCCATCGGGTTGTCGGACGTCGAAGCCATGTGCGTCCACGATTGGGTCCAGGTGCCGGGCGCGAAGCCCTGGCTGGTGGCCACCGGCACGAGCTTGGCCTTTAAGGCGGTCCAGCCGCCGATGTCCTTCAGCGCGAGATAAACGAGCGGCGCAAAGCCGAGCACGATCATGAAAAACTGGAGCACCTCATTGTAAATTGCCGAGGTCAGTCCGCCGAGGAAGATGTAGACGAGGACAATCAGCGCGGAGACCGCGATGCACATGTTGTAGTCCCACCCGAGCAACGTCTCAAAGAGCTTCGCCAGCGCGTGGAGCGAGATGCCGGAGGAGAACACCGTCATGACCGCGAACGACATGGCGTTGAAGCCGCGGGTCTTTTCGTCGAAGCGGAGCTTGAGGTATTCCGGCACCGAGCGCGCCTTCGAGCCGTAGTAGAAAGGCATCATGAAAATTGCGAGGAACACCATCGCGGGAATCGCGCCCACCCAGTAGAAGTGGCTCGTCATGATGCCGTATTTCGCACCGGAGGCGGCCATGCCGATGACTTCCTGCGCACCAAGGTTCGCCGAGAGGAAGGCTAGTCCCGTGATCCAAGCCGGGATCGAGCGGCCCGACAGGAAAAAGTCGGTGCTCCCTTTCATATAGCGCTTCAGCGCCCAGCCGATGCCGAGGACGAAACCGAAGTAGATAATCAGAATGGCATAGTCGATGCCGGACAGGGTAAGCGAATGAGGCATAAGGGGAGCGCCTTTTAGGCAGAAATGGCGGCCAAACGAAAGGCTTTCTTCGCGGTGTCGCGCTTTGGATCAGTGCGGACGCTTTTCCGTTTAACCATGTAAATTTGGCGGCGCTTTCGCTCGCCTGTGGACGGGGCACACTCATGGTTTCGTCCAACCCCATGATGACCCCGCGCCTTCGCGTCGTTGTGTGTTCCCTTGTGCTGTGGCTGTCGGTTGCACTTCTTTGCGCCGCTGACCGCCCTGCGCCCGCCGTCGCGCTCCACTCGCTCGATGAGCCCGACTCGGCGCGAGATGAACGCGTCGCTTGGCACACCGAGGCGCGCTTCGGCTGTTTCGTCCATTGGGGTGTCTACTCGGCGCTCGGCAACGAATTCGAAGGACGCAAGGGCGGCACCTACGCCGAACACATCATGCGCGTGCTGAAAATCCCGCGCGCCACCTACCTCGAGAATGTCGCGATGCCGTTCAATCCCGCGAAATTCGACGCCGATGCGTGGGTACGGCTCATGCACGACGCCGGGATGCGCTATCTCATCATCACCGCAAAGCACCACGACGGCTTCGCGATGTGGCCCTCGAAAGTCAGCGGCTACAATCTCACCGCCGTCTCCGCGTTCAAACGCGACCCGATGGCCGAGCTCTCCGCTGCGTGCAAGAAATATGGCCTCAAGTTCGGCTTCTATTATTCGCACGCCTTCGATTGGGAGCACCCCGACGCGCCCGGCAACGACTGGGATTACACCAATCCCGGCGGTGACAAAAACCGCGACGATCCCAACTGGTGGAGCGGTCGCCGACCGGATTTTCTGCCGCGCGCTCAGCGCTACGTGACGGAGAAATCCATCCCGCAGATTCGCGAACTCATCGCGAAGTATCACCCCGACATCCTCTGGTTCGACACGCCGGGCAAGCTCCCGCCCGAAGAAAATCGCCGCATCCTCGAGGCGGTGCGCGCCGCCGATCCGCACGTCGTCGTCAACGGCCGCCTGCTCCGCAACTACGGCGACTACCAGTCGACGGCAGATCGGCCGGCGTATTTCCCGGACACGCCGGGCCACTGGGAAGGCATCCCGACGACCAACGAATCCTACGGCTTCAGCAAATTCGACACGTCTCACAAACCGCCCGAGCACTTCATCCGCCTCCTGGCCGAGGCCGTTTCCAAGGGTGGCAATCTGCTGATGAATATCGGTCCGCGCGGCGATGGCACGATCGACCTGCCCGACCAGCAAATTCTCCGTGGCGTGGGGGCCTGGATGCAGAAAAATTCCGCGAGCATCTACGGCTGCGGTCGCACGCTACTGTCCGTGCAAAACTGGGGTACTTCGACGCTCAAGGGAAACACGCTCTACCTCCACGTCTTTCGCTGGCCGAAGGATGGCAAGCTCCTCGTCGCCGGTCTGCAGAGCGAAATCCAGTCGGCGCGCGTGCTCACTACCGGCCGTGCGGTTGTCGTGAAACGTCTCAACCCCAACGACGTTGAACTCACCGTGCCCGGTGCAGCCTCCGATCAAGTCGACAGTGTCATTACACTCGATGTCGCAGGACGAGTCGCGACCAATCCCGCGCGCCTCCTCGCCGCGAAAGGCGAGGCGACAACGCTCCACGTCTTCGACGGTCAACTCTTCGGCAAGGGCGTGCGCTACGGCGACGCGAAGCGCACCAACGATGTGATCAACTCGTGGACGAGCCTCGACGGCGGCATCGAATGGAAAGTGCGCGTGCTCGCGCCGACACGGTTCAAGATTGCCGCGATCTACAACACTGCCGCGAAAGACGCGCACGGCACCTTCGCCGTGACTGTTGCCGACCAAAAACTCACCGGCCGCGTCACGCCGACTGACATCGCCACCAATTTCCGCACCGACTCGCTGGGCGAAATCGCGTTGCCCGCGGGTGAGTTTACGCTCTCCGTCCACGCCGTGGACCTTGGTGGCACGAACCTCATGCGCCTGCGCCAACTCGAACTCACGCCCGTTGCGAAAAACTGACCGATCTCTTTTCCCCATGAAACTCCGCCTCTGCTTCATTGCCCTTGTGTTGTCTGGCCCGCTGCGCGGCGAAGACGTGGCGCTCTCTGCCGTCGTCAATTCCCGCGATGCCGACAACGAACACGCGCGCCCCGCGCTCGACAAAAGCGCCAAAAGCCAACCGCTGCGCCTCGCTGGCCGCGAATTCGCCAAAGGCGTTGGGATGCAGGCCGACAACCGATCGGCCGTCGAACTCAATGGTGCGACCCGCCTCACTGCCCTCGCCGGCATCGACGATGCCACCGAGTCCGCTGCCGCCGTCCGCCTCGAAATTCTCGCCGACAATCAGTCGCTCTGGCACCGCGAAATGAAAAAAGGCGACACGCCCATCGCCATCGATCTCGACCTGCGCGGCAGAAAAATCCTCGTCCTGAAAGTTGCCGACCTCGGCAACACCGAATCGCTGGTGCTGGCCGATTTCGCCGATGCGAAACTTTTCGTCGCGGACGGCGCCGCCGCGAAACCAAAGTCCGCCTTCCCGCCCGGGCGCGACGAGGCACCCGAGATTCTCACCCCAGCGGCGCCGGCCACGCCGCGCCTCAACGGACCGCGCGTGTTCGGTGTGCGCCCCGGCAATCCGTTTCTCTTCCAGATTCCTGCGACCGGTGAGCGCCCGATGAAATTTGCCGCAGACGGCCTGCCTGCCGGTCTCGTGCTCGACGCCGCGACCGGACTCATCACCGGAAAAATTGCGATGCCCAGCACGCACCTCGTCACACTCCGCGCCACCAACGCCCGCGGCGCCGACGAGAAGCCGCTGCGCATCGAGGCTGGTGAAAAAATTTCTCTCACGCCTGCGATGGGTTGGAACAGCTGGAATTGCTGGGGCACCTCCGTCGATCAGGAGAAGGTGCTCGCTTCCGCACATGCCATGGTAGCGCGCGGCCTCGTCGAGCACGGCTGGAGTTACATCAACATCGACGACGCGTGGCAGGGCGAGCGCACTGCCGCCGACCGGGCGTTGCAAGCCAACCCAAAATTTCCCGACATGAAGCAACTCTGTGACGAGCTCCACGCGATGGGGTTGCGTGCGGGAATTTATTCCACTCCGTGGGAATCGTCCTACGCCGGATTCCCGGGCGGCAGCGCCGACAACCCGGAGGGCAAATGGTCAAAAGCGCTGACCATGGAGAACGGGAAGAAGAGCCGGCATCAGGGAAAAATTTCCTTCGCCGACGCCGATGCGAAGCAGTGGGCCGCGTGGGGTATGGACTATTTGAAATATGATTGGAATCCCAAGCAGCCCACGCCGCCTGAAACTTCCGATCAATTTCGCGACAACATCGCCACGATGGCGCATGCGCTCCGGACCTCCGGTCGCGACATGATCTACAGTTACTCGAACAGCTTTCCGTTTGAGGAAATCGCTAAGGACGTCGATCTGCTCCACTCGTGGCGCACCACCGGTGACATTCGCGACGGTTGGGGTTACCTTGTTGGGATCTGGGCGCAGCAGGAAAAATGGCGCCCGTTTGGCGGCCCCGGCCACTGGAACGATCCGGACATGCTCGTCGTCGGCCCCGTCGATGTTGGCAGCGGCAAAAACATCCGCCCCTCGCACCTCACACCCAACGAGCAATACACCCACATTTCGCTCTGGTGCCTGCTCTCTGCGCCGCTGCTCATCGGCTGCCCGCTCGAGAAAGCTGACGACTTCACGCTTAGTCTCCTCACCAACGACGAAGTCCTCGCCCTCGATCAAGACGAACTCGGCCAATCGGCCGCGCAACTCACCGTCGATGGCCGCAAACAAATCTACGTGAAGCCACTCGCCGACGGCTCGCGCGCGATCGGCTTTTTCAACCTCGCGTCGGAGTCGCAGGAAATTTCCGTCACGTGGGCGCAACTCGGGCTGACCGGTCAGCAACACATCAGAGACCTCTGGCGGCAAGAGGATCTCGGCGTGGAAAAGGAAAAATTCTCCGCGACGGTCGGTCGCCACGGCGTCGTGCTCGTCAGAGTGTGGCCGGCAAAATAGGTGACCACGGTGGTGGTCCGCTTTACTGTTCCTCTGGTGGCTTAGTTTGGCGAAACGCCCGCCACAACATCACGTCGTAGCTGCTCTTCAACACGCCGCAGATGAAGAACGGCAGGCCCGTTGCGGCGGCGGCACCAAATAGTTTTCCGGCAATGAGCGGGCCGAGCGCGGTGCCGAGTTGCTTCGCGGTCGTGGTCGCGCCATTGGCAGCGGCACGCTCACCAGGCGAGACGACGGCGTTCACGTAGCTCTGCCGCGTGGGCACATCCATTTGCGAAAGCAAGTGCCGCGCAAACAGCGCCGCGATCGCGAGCGGCAGCGTCGGCATCAGCGGCACAAGCATGAGCAGCACATTCGAAGGAAGATGGGTCCAGACCATCGTGTTGATGAGACCGATTTTCTTGGCGAGTGGGACGGCGGCGAGTCCGGAGACACCGGAAAGCAGATTTGTGCCGAAGAACACGGCGCCGAGGACGGCGGCGTCGGCGCCAAATTTTTGCTGGAGCCACCACGCCAGAAAACTCTGCAACACAAACCCGCCGCCGAACGAGTCGAGCGCGAACAGCGCACTCAACCGCAGCACGAGCCCGCGCGATTCTCGCAGTCCGAGCAGTGTCGGGTCGGTGTGCGGCGCACCGCTCGCCGACACCTCGACCCCGGGCGAGAGTCGCAACGCGAGTAGACCAAGCACGACGCCGCATGCCGCGTAGGCCCAGAAGACGACGCGATAGGCCGCGACTCCATCGAGGTGCGATGTGCCGAGGAACCAGCCGACGGCGAGCGCGCCGAGCGCGGAGGAAAGATAGCCGGCGAGGTTATACCAGGCGAAGAGCCGGGTGCGATTGCGGTCCGCGACTTCCTGTGCGAGGCATGCCTGCTCGACGGCTTGAAACGGACCGACCTCGCCGCCCGTCGGACTGATGACGCCGATCGTCGCGGCGGCGACGAGCACGAGAAAATTATTGCTCGCCGCCATGCCCACGCCGCCAAGCGCCATGAGCGCGGCGCCGACGATGAGCGTCTTCCGCCGGCCCCAGCGATCGGCGTGCGCCGTGAGCCAAAGCGAAATCGCCACGTCGCCGAGCAGCGTAAGGGAAAGCAGCAGTCCGATTTTTCCACCATCGAAACCGAGTCGCACGAGGTAGAGCACGAGGACAACGCCGAGCATCCCGTAGGCGAACATCCGCAGCAGCCGCGAGGCGAGGAGCACCCGCGTGTCCGTGGCGGCGGGTGTGGGCGGCATCATGGCTGCAGCGTGCAATTCTCCAGGCAAACTCGGCAAGTGGGAAACAAGTCATCGGCCGTTCTCTCAGCTGCGAAACTGGGGCGACGATGTCGCACTTGCCACTTGCGGCCTCGCGGCACTGCATTTTCCTCGTTGCAGCATGGCTGCTGCCGCCTACACCCCAGCGTTCAGCCCTGCCGCGCCCGACCCCGAGCCCGGCATGCTTTCGCCGTGGGCACTCATTGGCCGTCGGTTTACCCGACACCGGCTCGCCGTCGCGGCGCTATTTTTGCTCGCGTTGCTCTACACGCTGGCCGCGGGGGCCGAATTTTTTGCGCCCTATCCGCGCCAGTGGCGCGACCTGTCGCAAGCCTACTGTCCGCCGCAGCTTCCGAGTTTCTCCTTTGCGCACGGGGTGCACATCCTTGCCTTGCGAAGCCAAGTCGATCCGCTGACTTTCAGGAAAACTTACCTCGAAGATCGCGACCACGTAGTCCCACTTGGCTTTTTTGTGCGTGGTGAACCCTACCAATTCTGGGGTTGGTTCACGTGGGATCGGCACTTCTTCGGAGCGAACGCGCGGGGAGTGCTGTCCGCCGGCGGCCCGCAGCCGACGTTTTATTTCCTCGGGGCTGACAAATATGGTGAAGACATTTTCAGCCGCCTGATCTACGGCTCGCGCATCAGTCTGTCGGTCGGCTTGGTCTCGATCGCGGTCACGTTTGTGCTCGGTCTCACGATTGGTGGCGTGTCGGGTTATGTCGGCGGGATGACTGATACGGTCATCCAGCGGGTCATCGAAATCGTGAATGCGTTTCCGCAAATTCCACTCTGGCTCGCTTTTGGCGCAGTGCTGCCGCCGGAGTGGTCGCCGCTCTCGACCTATTTCGCGATCACGCTCGTGCTGTCGCTGCTCGGCTGGACCGGACTCGCCCGCGTCGTGCGCGGAAAAATTCTCGCCCTGCGCGAGGAGGAATATGCCGTGGCCGCGCGACTGCTGGGCGCGAGTCACTCCAGAATTTTATTCCGACATCTGATCCCGGGGTTTGCCAGTCACATCATCGTCGTGCTCACGATGAGCGTGCCGGCCATGATTCTCGGCGAGACTTCGCTCTCGTTTCTCGGTCTCGGTCTGCGCGCGCCCATCGTGAGCTGGGGCGTGATGTTGCAGGACTGCCTCAGCATCCAAACGGTTGCCAATTATCCGTGGCTCTTGATGCCCGTGGTGCTCATCGTGCTCACTGTGCTCTGCTTCAATTTTCTCGGCGATGGTCTCCGCGACGCGGCTGACCCTTACGCGCACGCATGAACTCCGCGTCGTTACCCCTCCTTGAGGTCACGAATCTGCGCGTCTCGTTCGACTCGCATGCAGGCCTCGTCGGCGCAGTTCAGAATGTATCTTTTTCTATTCCACGCGGTCGCACGCTCGCGCTAGTGGGTGAGTCTGGCTCGGGCAAAAGCGTTACTGCCAGTGCGCTCCTGCGCATCGTGCCGCCGCCGGGTCGCATTGTGGGCGGCCGAATCGTGCTGCGCACACGGCGCGATGGCGACATCGACATCGCGCAACTCGACGAGAAATCCGGCCTGCTCTATCGCGTGCGGGGCGGTCTCGTGAGCATGATTTTTCAGGATCCGATGTCTGCGCTCTCGCCAGTGCATACGGTCGGCAGTCAGGTGGCCGAGGCGATCCTCGTGCATCAGGATGTGAGCCCGGCGGCGGCACGCCGGCTGACAACCGAGATGCTCGCGAAAGTCGGCATCGCCAACGCCGCCGCTCGCTACAATCAGTTTCCGCACGAGCTTTCCGGCGGCCTCCGCCAGCGCGTGATCATCGCGATGGCGCTCGTCTGCCAGCCCGAGCTGCTCATTGCCGACGAACCGACGACGGCCCTCGACGTCACCACGCAGGCGCAAATCCTCGGCCTGATCAAAAATCTCCAGCGCGAGCTGGGTTGCGCCGTGCTGCTCATCACGCACGACTTCGGCGTGGTCGCGCAGATGGCCGACGAAGTCGCGGTGATGCACCGCGGCGAAATCGTCGAGCGTGGATCGGTGCGTGCGGTCTTGAAAACTCCGCAGCACGCCCACACCCGGGCGCTGCTAGATGCGCTGCCGTCGCGCCGCGTGCGGGTGGCATGAAACCAGCCGGATCAGTGCTGTCCGTCCGCGGGTTGACGAAACATTTCCCGATCGCGGGCCGCGGTATTCGCCGCCGCACCGCAGAAGTCGTGCGCGCCGTCGAGGACGTGAGCTTCGAACTGGCGGCCGGCGAAACGTTCGGCCTCGTCGGCGAAAGCGGTTGCGGCAAGACCACGCTCGCCCGCTGCCTCCTGCGGGCGCTGACGCCGACGTCCGGCGCGATTATTTTTCGCCTCCCCGACGGCCGCACCGTCGATCTCGCGCGACTCGCGGACCGCGAACTCAAGCCACTCCGCCCACACGCGCAGATGGTGTTTCAAGATCCGTTTTCATCGCTGAATCCGCGCATGACCGTGCGCGATATCGTGGGCGAACCGCTCGTGATTCACCGGCTCGCGCGCGGGGCGGAACTCGACGATCGCGTGCGCGATCAACTCGGCCGCGTGGGGCTCGATCCGGCGCTGCGCGGGCGCTACCCGCATGCGTTCAGTGGCGGTCAGCGGCAGCGGATCGCCATCGCGCGGGCGCTCATCATGCGGCCCTCGTTGCTGGTTTGCGACGAGGCGACGAGTGCGCTCGACGTCTCCGTGCAGGCGCAGGTGCTCGATCTGTTGAAGGAGCTGCAACGCGAACTGCACCTCACTTATCTATTCGTCGCACACAATCTCGATGTTGTGCGCAATTTTTGCGACCGGGTGGCGGTCATGCGCCAGGGCCGCATCATCGAACTGGCGCCGGCGGCACAGATTTTTGATGCGCCGCAACACGCCTACACCCGCCTGCTCCTGTCCGCGATGCCGTCGCCCGATCCGGATGTGCTGATGAATTTCAATGCCGGCGACGACCTCGCCAAACTCGACTCGGCGACCGCCTGAAGCTTGGGTCGTGCTCCGGAAAAAATGAAAGCGCTCGTGCTCAATCGCTACTCGCAGCTCGATTATCAGGAATTTCCTACGCCCGTTCCCGCCGCCGATGAGGTGCTGATCCGGGTGCGCGCGTGCGGCATTTGCGGCAGCGACATCCACGGCTGGGATGGTTCGACGGGCCGCCGCCTGCCGCCGCTCGTCATGGGCCACGAGGCGGCCGGAGAAATCGCTGCCGTTGGACCGCGCGTCGAACGCTGGCGGGCCGGCGATCGGGTGACGTTCGATTCGATGATTTCGTGCGGCGCGTGTGCGTATTGCCGGAGCGGCCAAATCAACCTCTGTGAAAACCGCCGAATCATCGGCGTCGCGCCGGGCGAGTTTCGCCAGCACGGCGCGTTTGCCGAGTATCTTACGCTGCCGGCGCGCGGTGTCTATGCGCTGCCAGATGCACTGCCGTTCGAGCATGGCGCGATGATCGAGCCCGTCTCGATTGCGATTCATGCGGTGCAGCGCGTGAAGATTCCGCGCGGTGCCAGCGCCGTCGTCGTCGGCGCCGGCATGATCGGGCTGCTGATCGTGCAGGCACTGCGCTGGGCCGGCTGCGGCAACGTGATCGCCGTCGATCTCGACGACAAGAAGCTCGCCCTCGCCCGCGAACTCGGCGCGCAACACGCGCTGCGCTCCGACACCGCCGATCCCGTCGCGGAGATCGCGCGGCTCACGGGCGGGCAGGGCGCGGACTTTGCGTTCGAAGTCGTGGGCTTCACACCGACGCTCGATCTGGCGCTGCGGGCGGTGCGTAAGGGCGGATCGGTCGTGCTTGTGGGCAATCTCGCAGCCAAAGCCGATTTTCCGCTGCAGTTCGTAGTCACGCGGGAACTCACCGTTTTCGGCAGTTGCTCCTCGGCCGGCGAATATCCGCTCTGTCTCGATCTCATTGCGAGTGGCGCGATTCGGGTGGCGCCGCTCATCAGCGCCATCGCGCCACTCGCGGAGGGCGAGACGTGGTTCAAGAAATTGAGCGTGCCTGGCGCCAGCGGCTTGATGAAGGTGATGCTGCAACCATGAGCGCCGCCCTCTTCGATCTCACCGGCAAGGTGGCGCTCGTCACTGGCGCGAGTCGTGGACTCGGGAAAACTTTTGCGCTGGCGCTGGCGCGCGCCGGCGCCGACGTCGCAATCACGAGCCGCACGCTTACGTCGCTCGACGAGACGCGCCGTGCAATCGAGGCCCTCGGCCGTCGCTGCCACGGCGTCGTGCTCGACGTGCGCGCGCAGGCCAGCATCGCGTTGGCGGTAGCGGAAGCGCATGCCCACTTCGGCCGGATCGATATTCTCGTCAACAACGCCGGATGCAACATCCGCAAGCCCGCGCTCGAGGTGACTTGGGAGGATTGGAACACGATCCTCGACACGAATCTCCGCGGCCCGTTTTTCGTGGCGCAGGCGGTGGCGCGGCGCATGGTGGCCGCCGGCCGCGGTCGGATGATCAACGTCGGCTCGGTGACGAGTGTCGCCGGCTACGCTGGGCTCGGGCCTTACACCGCGAGCCGCGGCGGCATCCGCCAGCTTACGATGAGCCTCGCCGCCGAATGGGGCCCGCACGGCGTCACCGTGAATTGCCTTGCACCGGGCTGGTTTAAGACCGCCCAGACGGCGGTGCTGTATGAGGATCCCGAGTGGGTCGCTTACCTGACAGACAAGATTCCGCTCCGCCGCCCTGGCCGGCCCGACGATCTCGTGGGCACCGTCGTGTTTTTGGCGAGCGACGCCAGCGCCTACATCACGGGGCAGTTGCTGCTCGTGGATGGAGGCATCTCTGTGAACGTGACCCGGGCCTTGCCGACAAAAAAATAATCGTTTCCACTTTTACCGTCATGCTCATCCACTCCGTCTTTTTCTGGCTTAAACCCGGACTCACTGCGGCGCAGCGCAAGCAATTCCGCCGCGCCGTGGAGTCGCTCGCCGGCATCAAGTCCGTCGAGAAGATTTATGTCGGCGCACCCGCTGCCACCGAGAAGCGCCCAATCATCGACGATTCCTACGCGGTGGCACTGACGGTGGTGTGCAAGGATGTCGCCGCTCACGATGCCTACCAAGTCGATCCCCTGCACCTCGCGTTTGTGGCGCAATGCAAAACGTTCTGGTCGCGCGTGCAGATTTACGACGCGGCGTAGGTTGGGCGTTACTTAGCGTGGTAGGTAGTTGTGCGGTAGGAACTACCCATTAACTTCAGGCCGTGGATCGCGTATCGTCGGGGCATGGAGTCAGAAGTCATTCCATTTCCCCACCAACGCTATCGCGTGCTGATCGTCGAAGATCATACGGCCATCAGCGAGATGCTCGGCATGCTCGTGCGATCACTGCCGGAATTCGAAATGGTAGGACGGGCGAGCACCTTGGAGCAGGCGAAACGGCTGGCGGGCGACCTGCGGCCGGAACTCGTGGTGCTCGACTGGATGTTTCCGGACGGCAGTGGCGCGGAGTTTTTGGCACAACTCAAGGCGGAGGCGCGGCTCACCGAGGTGCTGGTGTTTTCGGCCACGGCGAGTGCCCATGCCGTGCGCGAGGCGCTCATGGGCGGAGCCAAGGGTTTCGTCGAAAAAGGTGCGAGCATGACCGTCCTGACTGACGCGCTCCGGGCGGTCGCCGCGGGCCGGGTTTATTTTGGGCCGGCGACGGCACGCACGGTGGAGGAACTTGTCCGCCAACGCTCACCCGATTCAACCGCACTGTCCGAGCGCGAACGGGAAGTGCTCGGCGCGCTCGCGGAGGGACTTTCGACCCGAGAAATTGCTGTGCGGCTGAATGTGAGCGTCAAAACCGTGAACAACGTCCGATCGACGGTCGCGGCGAAAACCGGCCTGCACTCGATTGCCCAGCTGACGATGCACGCGGCACGCCTCGGTTTGATTCCGGGGCCGCACGATACCTTCGAACGGCCAGTGGTGCCTCTGCCGACGGCCGCCTCGGTAGTCGAGCAACACAGGACCGCCCAATAGGTCCGCCGCCCGCGCGACGCGATTTTCGGTGTCGGAGGCGTTAATGCCCGAGCCAAGTCCCGCGACACCGATTGGGATGACGTCCCGAGCATGAAAAGGCAGAATGCCTGACTTCGTGCTTCTGGCGGCTAATCTCGACGGCGTTTTTTTAAGTTAAGTGGGGTGGGGTCCGTGCCGTAGTTACGGCAACTGCCATATTGTAGGGTGAAACTCCAAACCAAACTCCTGTTCGCGTTGTTAGGTGGCCTGCTGGCCGTTTACTTCGTATCATTTTTGTTTCAGCAATCCCGCAGCTCGCATGCCGTGGAGAGCTTTTCCACAAGCAGTCGCGGAGGGGAATTGGCTCGCCAGTGGGAATGGGTCGATCGGCTGCATTTCGCGGCCTCCGCGCCGTTGATGGATGCGATGGCTGATGGGGAAATGGACAAGTTCGCCAATCTCCTTGTCACGCTTCGCGGGGTGCCTGGGCTGCAGGAGCTTTCGCTGTTCAATCAATACGGGCGGGTGGTTAAATCTTCCGACCCGGCGCGAGTGAAAAAGGAACTCACTGCGGATTTGAAGCAAGCGCTCTATGCCTCACCTGCGGTGTTCAAGCGCCGCACTGACGATTCGTTTGAAATCTACCAACCCCTGGCCATTCAGCAAAGGTGCATCGAGTGCCACACGAATCTAAAGCTGGGGCAGATTCACGGCGTGATTAGCCTGCGCTTCTCGGACGCCGCGCTGAAGACCGCCGAGCAGTCTTGGGTCGGATTCGCCACGGATATGAAACGGTCCAATCTGATGACCGCGGTGCTGACCGGCTTGGGTTTGCTGCTTACGGCGGGCCTGCTCGTGGGTTTTTCCATTCACTATTTCGTCAGCGTGCCTGTGAAGCGGATCGCCGGCGTGCTCGCGGAACAAGGCGGTTTACTCACCGCCTCCGCCGCCGCAGTTGAAACTTCCAGCCAGAGTCTGGCCGAGGGGGCGAGTGAACAAGCCGCCTCGCTCGAAGAGACCTCGGCCTCGCTCGAAGAGATGACGTCGATGACCAAGCGCAACGCCGACAACGCCGCGCAAGCCAAGGAATTCGCGGCGCAAACCCGTGCCGCCGCCGACACCGGCGCTACCGACATGGCGCAGATGAAAGGCGCTATGGACGCGATCACGCGCTCCTCGGGTGAAATCGCTAAGATTGTGAAGACGATCGACGAGATTGCATTTCAGACCAACCTCCTCGCCCTCAATGCCGCGGTTGAGGCCGCCCGCGCCGGCGAAGCCGGCCTCGGTTTTGCTGTCGTGGCCGATGAGGTCCGCGCATTGGCCCAGCGCTCCGCCCAAGCCGCCAAGGAAACCGCCGCGAAGATCGAAGACTCTGTCAGCAAGAGCGCGAACGGCGTGACCATCTCGGCCAAGGTGGCGCAATCGCTCGAGCAAATTGTCGCGGGTGCCAGCAGGGTGGATACCCTAGTCGCCGAGATCGCGACCGCCTCGCACGAGCAGAGCCAAGGTATTGGCCAGGTAAACTCTGCCGTGTCCGAAATGGACAAGGTCACCCAATCAAACGCCAGCAGCGCCGAGGAGTCCGCCGCTGCCGCGCAGGAACTCAACGGACAGTCGTTGGCCCTCAAGCAGGTCGTCGCCAGCCTCCAGCAACTGGTCGGCGCCGACGCTCCACCCACTCATGTGAAGGCCCTCGCGGTGAAGCCCACCGCAGCAGTGATTCAACCGGCAATCGCGGCGCAAAAGCCGTCCGCCAGTGCGATCAAATTCGGTCGGCCGGTTCATTATCGCGATGGTCTCGCCGTGACGAGCGGTCGCATCGCCGGCGGCGACGACCAGTTTTTCAAAAACTCCTGAACGCTTCGCGGCTGGCGCTCAGGCGGTCAGAGTCGGGTATCGTTAATGACAAACGGCGCGAAAAATCCGGCCTGCGACGCCGGGAAGCGACCTTTGATACGCACGCCGGCGTCTTCGTGTTCCTGCTCGTGGATGTGGCCGAGCTTGTGCATGCGCGCGATGACGTCGTAGCGATCGTGCGGCACGAGGAGATCGGTGGCGCCGAGAGTGTCGGCGATGAGTTCGAGGCAGCGGGTCTCCAGCGTGTCGATGCCGGCCTTGGTGTGAGCGCTGACAAAGATTGCCTCGGGCACGAGCTGGCGCGCGCGGCGGCGCATCAGGGAGTCGGAAGCGTCGGTCTTATTGAAAACGGTGACGATGGTCTTGTCGGCGGCGCCGAGTTCGCCGAGCACGGCGAGGGTGGTGGCGTGGTGTTGCTCGAAGTTGGGATTCGTGACATCGAGCACGTGAATGAGGAAATCGGCGACGACGACTTCCTCCAGCGTGGCCTTGAACGCCTCGACGAGCCCGTGGGGGAGACGGCGGATGAAGCCGACAGTGTCGGTCACGAGCAGCTTTTGATTGCCGCGGAGCACGAGTTGGCGGGTAGTCGGATCGAGGGTGGCGAAGAGTTTGTCGGCGGCGAGAACGTGCGCGCCGGTGAGGGTGTTGAGGAGCGTGGACTTGCCGGCGTTGGTGTAGCCGACGATCGCACACGTGGGAATCGGAATGCGCTGGCGTTTGGTGCGCTGCACGCCGCGCTGTTTCACGACGCCGGCGAGTTCGGCCTTCAGGTGCGTGATCCGATCGCGCACCGTGCGGCGATCGTTTTCGAGCTGGGTTTCGCCTTCGCCGCCCATCGCGCCCTTGCCGCGCTGACGCGAAAGGTGCGTCCAAGCGCGGGTGAGGCGCGGCAGGGAATACTCCATGCGGGCGAGCGCGACCTGCAGCGTGGCTTCGCGGGTGTGGGCGCGGTCGGAAAAGATTTCGAGAATGACTTCCTGCCGATCGATGACGGCGAGGCCGGAGAGTTCCTCCCAGTTGCGCTGCTGCGCGGGCGAAAGCTCCTCGTCGAACACGATGACGTCGGCGCCATCGGCCTTGGCTTGTTCGCACAGTTCCTTGGCCTTGCCGCTGCCGAGGAGCAGCGCGGGCGTGGGGCGGCGGAGATTGACGAGTTCGGCGTGAGTGACGGTGAGCCGGAGATTTTCGACGAGTTCCCTCAACTCGAGGAGCAATTCGTCGCCTTCGCCATCGCGCATATCGGAGGTCTGGACACCGACTAGGAACGCGCGCTCAAGCTTTTCGGGTCTGGTTTCGTCGAGGAAGTCGGCCATGAAAACGTCCGACACAACGCTGGCCCGACGGCGAAGTCAACGGGCCAAGGTAAACAGGTGGAGTAGGAAACAAAAACGCCCCGCAATGGCGGGGCGTGAATCGATCCGCGGTTCGGGTAACACCCGCCACCGCGCTCAGCGCATCTTGGCGAACGTCGCCTGCAGCACTGCGAGATCGGAGGCGTTTTTCGTGCGCTCCCGGGTCTTCGCAATCAGGCCGGCTTCGAGGGCGTTTTTCGTCTGACGCACGTTGTTTTCGTAGAAGACGCCGAAGGAGCCCGGCCAGGCTTGCTGGGCGAGCTTGAAGGCGGAAACTTCGTCCGTGACATCGTGGCGGTTTGCGTCCTCGGGCGAGCCGTCGTTTTTCTTTTCCTCGATGAGCGTCCACCTGCCGCCTTTGCGGGGATTGGCGGCGTCAAAGGCGCCTTCAAAGAACTCGACGCATTCGGACAAAATCTCGACGACCGAAAAGCCCGGGTGCTTCGCGGCGCGGAGCATCATGTCGGTCATATGATTGACCTGAGTGGCGTGGCTGCGCGCGACAAACGTGGCGCCGCTGTTGAGGAGCGTGCGCATCGGATTGATCGGCTGATCCATCGCGCCCCACGGATCGGTCTTGGATTTGAAGCCGATAGGCGACGTGGGCGACGTCTGCTTCTTCGTCAAACCATAGACCGAGTTGTCCATGATGACGTAGGTGAGATTGACGTTCTTCCGCGCGGTGTGGACGAGGTGATTGCCGCCGATGGAGAAGCCGTCGCCGTCACCGCCGAAGACGAAGACATGAAGGTCGTCACCGCCGAGGCTGATGCCAGCGGCAAACGGGAGCGCGCGGCCGTGGATAAAGTGGCCGCCGTGGGTGTTGACGAAATAGGGGAAGCGCGACGAGCAGCCAATGCCGGCGAACGTGACGATCTTTTCGTGCGGGTAGTTCAGCTTTTCGAGGACGCGGTAGAACGACGCGAGCACGGCGAAGTCGCCGCAGCCGGGGCACCATGTGGGGTGATCGGCGACGAGGACTTTCTTCGAGAGCGGTGCGCCGGGAGCGAGCGGCGGGGTGGCGAGAGCGGTGGCGGACATGGGTCGAGAAATTGAGAGTTGAGAAATGAGGTTTGGCGACCGGGTGGATTAGCTGGTGGCGAGCGCGCTCTTGCGCATGACGCCGATGGTGGCGTCGAGCTCGGTGCTTTCGATATGCTTGGCAATACCGGCGACGATTTCGCTGACCTTGAAGGTGAGGCCGTCGGTCTTGCAGACGCTGGAGATGGCCGGGTTGGCGTAACGGGCGCGAAGCATCATCGCAAACTGGCCGTAGCCGTAGAGGCCTTCGTCGTTGAGTTCGGCGACCACGATTTTGTGATAGCGCGCGAAAACCTGCTCGAGGTCATTGGGCAACGGATGGATGTGGCGCAAGTGCAGATGGCCGGCTTTCACGCCCGCCTTGCGCACGCGACCCAGCGCTTCACGACCCGGGCCCCAGCTGGAGCCCCAGGTGACGAGGAGGACTTCGCCGGAAGAATCGCCGTTCAACTCGGGTGCCGGTAGCGTGGCGGCGAGCTGCTTCAGCTTCTCGCGGCGCTTGATGGTCATCTGCTGGTGAACCTTCGGACTGCCTGACGGATGACCCAACTCGTCGTGCTCGAGACCGGAAACCGTCGGATATTTTCCCGACAATATCTTGGAGCCCGGAGGCGCATGGCGGGTGATGCGATCGAGCGGATAGGGTTTGAAGTCGGCGCCGCGCTCGGAGCGATCGGGTTTCGGATCGACCATGAGCTTGGCGAGGTCGGGTTCCTCGAACACTTCGATGCGCGAGGACAGGCCTTGGTCAGAGAGAATGAGCACCGGCGTGCTATAGGCGCGGGCGATGCGGGTGGCTTCGAGCGCGATGTAGAAGCAGTCTTCGACATTCTTCGGAGCGAGGACGACACGGGGCGTGTCGCCGTGGCTGCCGTAGATCGCCTGCATCAAATCGGATTGCTCCACGTTAGTCGGCAAACCGGTGGACGGGCCACCGCGTTGGACATTGACGACGATGAGAGGCATCTCGGCCATGGTGGCCCAGCCGAGAGCTTCCATTTTGAGCGAAATACCGGGGCCGGAGCTGCCGGTCATGGCGAGTTGGCCAGTATAAGAGAAACCGATCGCGGTGGAGATCGACGCGATCTCGTCTTCGCACTGGACGAAGATACCGCCGTATTTCGGCAATTCAACGCGAAGCGTCTCCATCACCGAAGTCCACGGCGTGATCGGATAAGCGGCACCGTGGCGGACGCCGCCGGTGATGAGGCCGTAGGCGATGGCCATGTTGCCATCCATCGTGACCTGAGGGCGACCCGAGGCGCTGACAGCGCGGTCGACCGCCTCGAAGCGGTAAAAGAGATCGCGCAGATTGGATTGCGGCCACGCGTAACCGGCGTCGAACGCGAGCATGGAGTTGCGGACGATGCTTTCGTCCTTCCCGCCGAAGCGTTCCTTGATGAGCGTGGCGAGTTTCGCCACGTCGAGATCGAACACGCGGGCGATCAGTCCGAGCACGAATATGTTTTTGCCTTTGTCTTTCGAGGTGCCGCCGACGGCTTCGACCGTGCCGGCGGTGATCGGGCAGGCTACATAGGTAAAGCGGTTGTCGCCCTCGGCCGGTGTGACGTGATCGGAATCATAGAGGAGCACGCCGCCCGGTCGGAGCGAGCCGATGTGGGCTTCGTAGCTGTGTTGATAGAAAGCTACGAGCATGTCGGCGCGGTCGCCGGCGGAGAGGATGTCGCCGGTGCCCATGCGCACTTGGAAGATCGACGGGCCGCCCGAAATGGTGGACGGAATCGTCATGTAGGTCATGACGTCCTGGTCGCTGCGGCCGGCGAGGCGGGCGAGAAAACCGCCGATGGACTGGATGCCATCCTGCGAATTGCCAGCGAGTCGGATGACGACGTCCTGGATGGAACGGGGAGTGCCGGGAGCGCTTGCGGCGCCTTCCGGGTTGGTGGGAGAGTTGGGACTAACCATGAGGATTGGAAACCATGTCAGGTGAACGGGCGGAGTCAACGTGCGGACGCATGGTGGCAAAATATGAGTAGAGATGCGCAAATCCTGAGCACGTGAGAGAAGCCGCGATAATGCGGCGGAAACGACCTAACTCATTCAATTGTAGAACAACACGCAGACGCACATCGGCACCTTTGCTTCATTGGCCGTGCGCGTGAGTCGGCCGCTTTGGGGATCGACGCGAAAAACTGTGAGGTTTCCGGAATCTTGATGCGCGCAGACGAGCCATTGGCCGTCCGGCGAGAGGGCGAAATTGCGCGGCGTTTTGCCGCCACTGGCGACAATTTCGACGGGTGTGAGCAGGCCAGTCGCAGCGTCGATCGTGAAGACGGCGAGGCTGTCGTGGCCGCGGTTGGAACCGTAGAGGAATTTGCCGTTCGGATGGATGCGGATTTCAGCGGTGGTGTTCTCGCCCTTGAAATCGGCGGGCAGCGTGGGCACCGTCTGGCGCGGCGTGAGGGAACCAGTAGCGGTAGTGTAATCGTAGGCGGCGATGGTGCCGCCCATTTCGTTGATCGCGTAAGCGTGCTTGCCGTCGGCGCCAAATTTGAAATGTCGCGGACCGGCACCGGGAGCGGTCACAACGAAGGGTGGGGTCGCCGGGGTGAGTTTTGCTGTCGCGGGATCGAGTGCGTAGGAGAAAATCTTGTCGAGTCCGAGATCGCAAATGATGGCGAAGCGGTTGTCCGGCGAGAGTGTGACGGAGTGCGTGTGCGGCTGATCCTGGCGCGCGGGGTTCGGGCCTTTGCCGGTGTGCTTGATGGCGACGGGCGCGCCGAGAGTGCCGTCGGCATGAATCGGCATCGAGGCGACATAGCCTTCACGATAATTTGCGGCGATGAGCGTGCGGCCAGTGGCGTCGACGGCGAGGTGCGCAGGTGGCTGCGCCGCCGGCGAAGGCGAGGCGGGAAGCGGGGTGAGGGTGGCCTTCGCTGCATCGACCGCAAAGCCGACGGCCTGCGCCTGCGACTCGTGGATCGCGTAGAGAAATTTCTTGTCGGGCGAAAAAGTGATCCAGGCGGGATTGGGCGACTGGGCGGCTAGCGTCGGCTGGCTGAGGGCGCCGGTGGCGGCGTCGAGTTGGACGGCGTAGATGCCTTGGCTGCCGTCTTTGGTGTAGGTGCCGAGGAAGATGAGGTGGGAGGACATGGCGGAAGCGGAAAGGTGCAGGGTGAGAGCGAGCGCGGCGAAGGCGGCGCGGAATTTGAGGCGGGGGTGAGTTGCGAGCATGATGAGTATGAGCTAAACAGAAGCGGCGCGGGCGTTCAACCTATTGGCGAACTTCAAGTGGGAAACGGTGCGCGCGACTCGACGGTGATGTGCAGGGATTCTTTGAAATGCCGGCGGCAGACTGCGACGTAGCGATCGTTGCCGCCGATCTCAACCTGCGCACCTTGGCGGACGCCTTGGCCGGCGGCGTCGACACGGAGGTTCATCGTGGCTTTGCGCCCGCAGTGGCAGATCGTTTTGAGTTCGGTGAGGGTGTCGGCGAAGCCAAGGAGCGCGGCGCTGCCGGGGAAAAGTTTCGCCTGAAAATCTGTCCGCAGTCCGTAGCAGAGCACGGGGATGTCGAGCGCGTCAGCGACTTCGCTGGCCTGCCAGACTTGCTCGGCCGTGAGGAACTGCGCCTCGTCGATCAGGACGCACGACACGGGGGCGGTGGCGTGTTCGGCGCGAACGCGATTGAGCAGGTTGTCCGAAGTCGCGAGCGAGATCGCACTGGAGCGCAGACCGATGCGCGATTCGATCTTGCCGGGGCCGTAACGCGTGTCGATCGCCGGCGTAAAGAGGAGAGTGCGCATGCCGCGTTCGCGGTAATTGTAGCTCGACTGGAGCAGCACAGTGCTCTTGCCGGCGTTCATCGCCGAGTAGTAAAAATAAAGCTTCGCCATCGCAGTGAGATTGAGTGGCCGGCGGAAAAAAATCCAGCGCTCAGGTCGCCTCGTTTTCGTGCGTGCGCTCCGGCAGCCAGCACGAGGCGAGTGCGGCCGCGGCAGCGATGGCGCTGACCCAGAGCATGGCACCGCGGAATTCGCCGACCGGCGCGAAGACGCCGAAGACGATTTGGGCGATCGCCGCGGCGATGCGGCCGATGTTGTAGCAAAATCCGGCGCCGGTCGTGCGCAGGAGCGTCGGGAACAGCGGCGGCAGATACATGGTGAACAGCCCGAAGACGCCGCCGAAAAATCCGCCGATGGGCAGCCAAAACCAGGCGAGCGTGGCAAAGTCCCGCGGCACTACGAACGCCCCGAAGATGCTCGCGCCGAGTCCGACAAACAGGAGCACGATGGCGCGGCGGTTTCCGAAGCGTTGCGCGAGCCAGCCCGCGCCGAAATTGCCGAGGATCGAGGCGAAGTTGAACGCGAAGAAGGCGGCCGACACGAGTGTGGTGGTCTCGGCGGCGGGCGTGTGCGCGTCGCCGAGGAGTTTACGTAAGTGCTGCGTTTGCCAGAAAAGGTAGAGCCACCACGCGGACAGGCCGAGCGCGCAAACGAGCGTCGTGCGCAGCGTCGTCGAGAGCACGTCACCGCGGAAAAGTTCCCGCGCGCTGGGATTTTTGTGGCCGACCGATTGCTCGGCCTTCGCCCAAGCCTCCGGCTCTGGCACCTGGCGGCGAATCCAGAACACGAGGAGCGCGGGCAGCACACCGATGAGAAACACATACCGCTCCGAGCCGGGTGCCATCTTGGCGACGAGCAGGCCGACGAAGACCGCGCCGCTGAGCACACCGATGTTGACGCCCGACTGGAGAATCGCCGCCAGCCACGGACGCCAATTCTTGGGCCACGTTTCCGAAAGCAGCGAGGCGCCGACCGCCCACTCGCCGCCGATCCCCAGCGCGGCGACGAAGCGAAACAGCATCAACTGCCACCATGTCTGCGACAGCGCACACAGTCCTGTGCAAAGCGCATAAGTTAGCACAGTGAGCGAGAGCGCACGACTGCGGCCGAGCAAATCGCCGAGCCGTCCGAAAAACGCACCGCCCAGCGCCCAGCCGACCAGAAACGCCGCCTGAATGTAGGCGCTCTTCTCCTTGATCGCGGGATTGGTGGCGTCGGTGGTGGCCAGCAACTGCATCACAAACGGCGCCGCGACGAGCGTGTAGAGGTGGAGTTCGAGTCCGTCGAACAACCAGCCGAGCCAGGCGGCCACGCCGGATTTCCACTGTTGCGGAGTGATTTCGCGAAGGTGCGTGGCGTCGCGAGTCGCGGCGGTCAGGGTCATGGGGTTGCGACAGTGCGCCACGCCGCGTGGCGACGCTCAAGCCAAATGGATTTTCAAAAACTTGATCTCCATCATGACCGTGGCGCTAATCATGGCGTAGCGTTTGGATTGCGATGAGTTTTTCCTGCCCACATTTCCGTCCCGACGACGAACACTGCCTCCGGCTGAACATCGACTGCGTGCCCGGCCGGACGGGTTGTGTGCTCGGCGGCAAGGCCGTGTTCGCTGTGCCGGTCGAGGAGCGCATCCGGCTGCGCGAAGAGGAGGAACTCCGCCTCCGAATTGCGGGGCGCGGACGAATCCCCGGCAACGCTAGCTCATCTTCGCGCAGACTCCGTGGCGCGGGCAGGTGACGAGGTGGTCGTTGACCATCCCGCTCGCCTGGATGAACGCATAGCAAATCGTCGAGCCGACGAATTTGAATCCGCGTTTCAATAAATCCTGGCTCATCGCATCGCTCTCGGTCGTGCGCCTCGGAATGTCCTTCATCGTCCGGCGACGATGCACGAGCGGCCGGCCGCCGACAAATTGCCACACGTAGCGATCGAAGCTGCCGAATTCGCGCTGCACGGCGAGGAACGCCTTTGCGTTCTGGATTGTGGCGGCGATCTTCAGCCGATTCCGCACGATGCCGGCGTCAGCGAGCAGCGCAGCGGTTTTTTTCGCGCCGTAGCGGGAAATGGCTGCGACGTCGAAGCCGTCGAATGCACGTCGGTAGTTTTCGCGTTTCGCGAGCACGATGGACCAGCTGAGTCCGGCCTGCGTACCTTCCAGCGTAAGCAGTTCGAACAGCGCGCGATCATCGTGCAGCGGGACGCCCCATTCGGTATCGTGGTAGGCGATGTTCATTTCGTTCTGCGGCCACGGGCAGCGAGTGGGACGGGTGCTCATCGCGGAAGAGCAAAGGGACACCGGACTGGTCGGCAAGCAATTGGCTCGCGCTTCGCGCGTCGACCGCAAAAACATCTGTTACCCCATGAATATCCCCCTCGTCGTCCGTCTTGGTGGCGTCGCAATGCTGATGGTCGCGTGCGGTTATCTTCGCGCGCAGCCGATCAAGGAAGCCGCACCGCTGCCGGCCACGCGCACCGTAGCGCCGGGCCTGTTTGCTCCCAGTTGGGATTCGCTCGCAAAAAATTATCAGTGCCCGGAATGGTTTCGCGACGCGAAATTTGGCCTCTGGGCGCATTGGTCGGCTCAGTGCGTGCCGGAGGAAGGTGACTGGTATGCCCGCAACATGTATCTCGAAGGTTCGCCCGACTACAAATACCACGTCGAGCACTACGGCCATCCTTCGAAATTTGGTTTCATGGAGCTCGACCACCTGTGGAAAGCCGACAAGTGGGAGCCGGAAAAATTGATGCAGCTCTACGTGAAGGCCGGTGCAAAATACTTCGTCGCGCTTGCCAATCACCACGACAACTTCGATGCCTACGACTCGAAGTATCACGCGTGGAATTCCGTCAACGTCGGACCGAAGCAGGACATCGTGGGCACCTGGGCAAAGTTGGCGCGCGCGAACGGCCTGCGCTTCGGAGTGACGAATCATGCGTCACATGCGTGGCATTGGTTTCAGCCCGCCTACGATCACGATCGCGAGGGGCCGCTCGCCGGTGTGCCTTATGATGCGGCGGCGCTCAGCAAAGCCGACGGCAAAGGCAAATGGTGGGACGGCCTCGATCCACAGGATCTCTATGGCGGGCTGCGGCTGCCGGTGCCGGCGAGCGTGAAAGATACGAAGTCTGCGACCGACTGGCACCGCAAGGTGGACGGCAACTGGTGGGAAAAAATTCCGCCGCTCGACAATCATTATTCCGACAACTGGTTCTTCCGCGCGCAGGACCTCGTCGATAAATATCATCCCGACCTTTTCTACTTCGACGACGACGAGATTCCGTTCGAGAAAACTGGCCTCGAGTTTGTGGCGCATTACTACAACGCGAACATGGCGGCGAATGGCGGAAAATTGGAGGCGGTGATGAACACCAAGCACCTTGCACCCGCGCACAAAACCGCGGGCGTCGAGGACATCGAGCGTGGTGTTGCTGCCGGCATTCTGCCCGAGCCCTGGCAAACCGACACGTGCATCGGCAGCTGGCACTACGACAAAAAGATCTTCGCGCAGCACAAATATAAGACTGTCGGCCAGGTCGTCCGCATGCTGGTCGATATTGTCAGCAAGAACGGAAATCTCCTGCTCAACGTCCCCGTCAAGGGCGACGGCTCCATCGACGCCGATGAGATCGCGTTTCTCGAGGGCATGGGAAAATGGATGGAGGTGAACAGCGAGGGCATCTTCGGCACGCGGCCATGGAAAGTTTACGGCGAGGGTCCGTCAGTCACCGAGAAGGCGGAGTCGGGGACGTTCGGCGGCGCGCGTGATGTGCGCAGCAAACCCTACACCGCGGAAGACATTCGCTTCACCAAGAAGGGCGATGCGATCTATGCCTTTGTGCTCGAGTGGCCCGCAGACGGACGCACGACCGTTCACGCGCTCGGCACGAGCGCCATGACCGATCGCGCCATTACGGCGGTTTCCGTGCTCGGCTCAAAAGACGCTCCAGTCTGGACGCGCGACGAATCCGGTCTGCATGTCACGCTTCCCGCTACGCGCCCGTGCGCCGAGGCGTTCACGCTCAAGGTGTCGTTGAAGTAGCCATCCTCGGCGCGCCGCCGTCGCAGTTCGTGAGTGTGAGCACGACCGCGCGATCGCCGCCTAGGCCGGCTGCGCTCAGATAAGCCCCAACTTCATTTTTCCCTCTTCGGAAATCATCGACTGGTTCCACGGCGGATCCCATGTGATGCGGACATCGGCATCGGACACGCCGGGGACGAGGAGGATTTTAGACTTCGCGTCTTCCGCGATCGCCGGGCCCATGCCGCAGCCGGGAGCCGTGAGTGTCATCGCAACCTGAACTTTGTAGCCCGGCTCGGGCACGGAAATATTTTCCACGTCCATCGAGTAAACGAGCCCGAGGTCGACGATGTTTACAGGAATCTCCGGATCGAAGACGTAGCGCAGCTGTGCCCAGATGGCTTCGGGATCGGGCGCGCCGTCGGCGAGCGTCGCGCCCTTGACGGTGGTGTCCGTGACGGTCTCGCCGATCGCGTCGCCGTCCTTGCCGTCGATGCGGAAGAGGCCGAAGTCCGATTGCACAGTGTAGCTGCCGCCGAGCGTCTGGTGAATCATCACCTTCGTGCCGGCGGGCAGCGAGGTCTTGTCGCCGGACGGGATCTGCGTGGCGGTGACTTCGCGGGAAAGGGTGCGGTCGCGGTTCATTTCGTGAACTTGGTTTGGATCAGTGTGCGCAGCGCGGCGTGGAGTTCGTCGCTAGCGAGGCGGTTGAGCACGTCCTCGAAGAAGCCGAACGTGAGTAGTTCGTCGGCGGCTTCCTTGCCGATGCCGCGCGACTGGAGGTAAAACTCCTGCTCCGGATCGATGCGGCTCGTGGTTGCACCGTGGGTGCAGCGGACGTCATTCGCCTGAATTTCGAGGCCGGGGAGCGAGTTGGCCTCGCAGTCGTCGCTGAGCATCAGGTTGCGGTTGCTCTGGTAGGCGTCGGTTTTCTGCGCGTCGGGATCGACGACGATGAGGCCAGAGAAAATCGTCTTCGCGTGGTCGCGGAGCGCGTTCTTGTAGAGGAGATCACTCTTGGTGTTCGGCGCCTGGTGGATTTGCAGCGTGCGCTGGTCGAACTCCTGCGCGTCGTGCGCGACGGTGAGCGCCAGCATTTCGGAAAATGCGCCCGGCGCCTGCAGCTGCGAGAGCGACTCGTGGCGGGCCTGGCGGGCGCCGAGATGGAGGTTGAGCGACTGCACGCGGGCATCGCGACGGACAATCGTCGAGTTGAGTTGGAACGACAGCGTGCTGAGGCTCCAGTCCTGCTTGCCGACGTAGGTGATCTGCGAGCCGTGGCTGGCGTAGAGATCGTTCGCGCCGACGGCGAAGTGCGCATCGGAATCGACGGACGAGCCGAAGTATTCGACGACCGTGACTTTGGAATTGTCGTCCGCGACGACGAGCGTGTGCGGGAACACCGCGGCGCCCGCGCCCGCCGCGTAGGAGAACACCCCGATGGGCAACTCCACCTCGACGCCCTTCGGCACGTAAATGAACGCGCCGTCGGTGAGAAACGCCTCGTGCAACGCCGCGAACTTCGCCGAGCCGAGCTTCGGCGGCTGCGCGAGCAGGTGCTCCTTGACGAGAGCGCAGTGCTGGTGGAGGGCGTTTTGCAGCGTGTCGACGATCACGCCGCGCTGCGTGAGATCGGCGGCGAGAGGCTCGCGGGAATCGAGGCGACCGTTCACGAAGACAAGCTTCGCGGACTTTTTGATGCCGATGGGCGAGTGGAGCTGCGCGGCGGACGCGCCGGCGGACGGAACGTGGAAGCCGTCGAGCGTCAGCGTGGAGCGAGTGCTGAAGCGCCATGTCTCGTCGGTTGCCGACGGCATGGGCAAAGCGACGAAGCGTTCATAGGCGGCGCGTTTGCGATTGAGCCACCACTGCGGAAGCGCAGGCAGCCCGGCGAGGTGCGCGGCGAACTTTTCGGGAGTGAAGGATCCGGTGAGGGACTTGGTTTCGGTCAACGTGGGCATCGCAGGAAATATTGAATCAACCGACGCTGCCTTCCATTTCGAGGTCGATGAGGCGCTTGAGTTCGACGGAATATTCCATCGGGAACTGGCGGGCGAGGTCGTTGATGAAGCCGTTCACGCTGAGACTCATCGCCTGACCTTCGGTGAGGCCGCGCGACTGCATGTAGAAAATCTGGTCGGCGCTGACTTTCGAGACGCTCGCCTCGTGCTGCACGGCGTGGCGATCGCCGCGGACGGAGATGGCGGGATAGGTGTCAGTGCGGCTATTGGCGTTGATGAGGAGCGCGTCGCACTCGGTGTTGTTTTTGCAACCCTTGAGGTGCTTGGGGATGTGAACGACGCCGCGGTAGGTGCTGCGGCCCTGGCCGACGGAGATCGATTTCGCGATGATGTTCGAGGTGGTCTCGTCGGCGGCGTGAATCATCTTCGCGCCGGTGTCCTGATGTTGGCCGTCGTTCGCGAGCGCGATGGAAAGCACTTCGCCGCGGGCCTTGCGGCCTTTCAGGACGACGCCCGGATATTTCATCGTGAGACGCGAACCGATGTTACAGTCGATCCATTTGATCTCGGCTTCCTCGTGCGCGACTCCGCGCTTGGTGACGAGGTTGAAGACGTTGTTCGCCCAGTTTTGGACGGTGATGTATTGGATCTTCGCGCCCTTGAGCGCGACGAGTTCGACGACGGCGCTGTGGAGCGTTGAGGTGGAGAACTTCGGCGCGGTGCAGCCCTCCATGTAGACGACCTCGGAGCCTTCGTCGGCGATGATGAGCGTGCGTTCGAACTGGCCGAAGTTTTCCGCGTTGATGCGGAAGTAGGCTTGGAGTGGCTGCGCGACTTTCACGCCGGGCGGCACGTAGATGAACGAGCCACCGGAGAACACGGCGCTGTTGAGCGCGGAGAATTTGTTGTCACCGGTTGGGATGACCTTGCCGAAAAACTTACGGAAAATCTCCGGATGCTCGCGGAGGGCCTCGGTGGAGTTGGCGAAGATGACGCCCTGCTTCGCGACGAGATCCTTGATATTCGAGTAGGCGGCCTCGGAGTCGAACTGCGCTTCGACGCCGGCGAGAAACTTGCGCTCCTGCTCGGGAATTCCAAGGCGCTCGAAGGTCTTTTTGATGTCGTCGGGCACTTCGTCCCACGTGCGTTTCGGTTTTTGGCCGGACGAGAGGTAATAGCGGATTTTGTCGAAATGGATGTTCTCGAGATCCTTGGTGGCCCAATGCGTGGGCATCGGTTTGTCGAGGAAGGTCTTCAGCGCCTTCAGCCGGAAATCGAGAATCCACGGCGCCTCTTTCTTCACCGAACTGATGTAGCGGACGGTGTTTTCGTTGAGGCCGGTGCCGGCATCGAACTCGTAATTGACGTCGTATTTGAAGTCGCCGCGCGACTGGTCGATGCCGACGACCGGATTTTCCGCCGCGGTTTCGAGGGTGTCGGTATCAAGAGGTTGAGACATGGCGGAGAAGGTTTGGCTCAGACGATCGCGAGTTCTTTTTTGACCCAATCGTAACCCTTCGCCTCAAGTTCGAGAGCGAGGGACTTGTCGCCGCTCTTCACGAGTCGGCCGTCATACATCACGTGGACATGGTCAGGGATGATGTAGTCGAGAAGGCGCTGATAGTGCGTGATGAGGAGCACACCGAGATTCGGTCCGCGCATGGTGTTGACGCCATCGGCGACGATGCGGAGCGCATCGATGTCGAGGCCGGAATCAGTCTCATCCATGAGCGCAAATTTCGGCTCGAGCATCGCCATCTGGAGGATTTCGCAGCGCTTCTTCTCACCGCCGGAGAAACCATCATTGACGGAGCGCGAGGTGAACTTCCGGTCGATCTTCAGGAGATCCATTTTCGAGTAGAGGCGCTTGTAGTAGGCGGAGGCGTCGAGTTCTTCGCCCTCGGCCATGCGCGCCTGTTGCGCGGCGCGGAGAAAATTCGCGATGGAAACACCGGGGATTTCACTCGGGTATTGAAACGCGAGAAACAGTCCCGCGCGGGCGCGCTCGTCGGCCTCCAGCGCGAGAATCGATTTGCCGTCGAGCAGCACATCGCCCGACGTGATTGTGTAGTCAGGGTGGCCGGCGATCGCTTTTGACAGCGTGGACTTGCCGGTGCCATTGGGCCCCATGATAGCATGCACCTCGCCGCTGCGGATGGCGAGCGAGAGGCCCTTGACGATTTCCTTTTCGCCGATGGCGACGTGGAGGTTTTTGATTTCAAGCAGTGACATGAGAAACAGGGTCGAGGTGGCGAGTCGCCGTCAGTTACGGGCTTTGCCGCGAAAGATGATTTCGACAGACTTGGCGTCGTAGTCTTCCGGCAGGATCGACTTCACTTTTTCGAGCAAGGCGGGCGGCAGATCGATGTCGTGGGTCTTACCAGTGCGCTCGTCGTGAAAATGTGCGTGCGGCCGCAGATTCGGGCAGTAGCGGGTCGGGCCGCGTTCGAAATGGACCGTGCGCACCAAGTCGCAGGAGACGAGCGTCTCAAGGCAGTTGTAAACAGTGGCGAGGGAGATCGTCGGGCGCTCAGCCTTGACGCGGGCGAAGACTTCGTCGGCGGTGGGGTGGTCACGCTTCCTCAAGAGCACGTCGTAAACGACCCCGCGCTGCGGCGTGGCGCGCAGGCCGCTATCGGCGAGGCGTTGTGCAAGGGTGTCGGCTTGGAGCGTGGCGATGGACATCAGTCGTGGGAACAGTCCAACCAATTGGAATGATTCTAAGGTGCAAGCGAGATTTGAAAATATTCCCGACGATACTGCTTCACCGAGTGGACGGCGGTTACGCGGCTCCGGCGTGCCAGCACCAATGCCACGGCTCAAAGGCGATGCCGTGCGGATTGACGCGCGGGAATGTCAGGCGAAAGCCAAACTTGCCGGCCTGGCGGCGCAACCACCGGAACGCGGCGGTGCGATCGAATTTTTCGGCGAGTCTCATGTCTTCGGGCGAACCGATATCGAGGGCGTAACCCGTGTGGTGCTCGCTGAATCCGGGTGCGGCGACGAGTTGGAGGATAGATTCGAGGCTCTGGCCGGCAGCGAGTTTGGCGCGGATCAGCACGGTTTGGCGGGCGACGCTGCGAAAACCGGAAAGCGGCAACAGCACGATGCCATCCTGCGCCGCGGCCGCCCGCATGCAGCGCCAAGCCGCGGCTGCGCGCGGAGCGAGCCTAACGATCTGGCCGTCGTCGGGCGCGGGACCGACAGAAACGAGTGAGCGGGTCTCGCGCAGCCGCTTTAGTCGGCGATCGCGAGCATAGTTCGCAGGCACGGCCAGCTGGAGCGTAGAGCTGCTCCATGGGCTTGATGATCGTCGCGACGACATGGCTGGTCGAGTCCGGCGCTTGGGCCGGCGGCGGCAAGCGCAAATGCGGTGCGCATTTCTTGCACGAGCGATAAGACACTCTGGTTATTTTTTGATGTCGCCAAGAGACCGCGGAACAAAGGCGCGATAAGTTTGTAACAACTGCGGACGTTCCCCGTCCTCACCAATGATGTTCCCAGCTCGTTTCTTGAATCGCACCGGTTGGATTAATTCTGCCGCCGGCGTCCTGATCGTCCTTTTGCAACGCACGCCGGTCGTGCGCGTGCTCGCGACCGCGGAGTCCGCGTTGACGACGCCGGTGGGCGTCCTGCTGCGCGCTTTCGTGCCAGTGGCCGCATTGGGAGCCGTGAACTCGATGGCCGGAGCCTCGACGTCGCTCGTGGCCAACGTCAACCAACCGGCCAAAGCCACGGTCGGCACGCCTTTTTCCGAGACGGTCGTCATTCAAGGTCTCGGGGTCAGCTTTGCGCAGTCGTGGGCCGCCGGCGCCGGGATGCCGCCGGGAATCACCCCGCAAGGGGGCAAGTTGAAAGGTGGACAATGGGTCGTTGATCCTTCGACGGGGACCCTGACTTTGTCCGGCACGCCGACGACGGCCGGCACGTATTCTTTCGGTGTCTCGGGCTACCAATATACCGGCCTTACCGGCCCCGTCACCAATGCGACCGCAACGATCGTGGTGGCGGCGGCCCCCAACTCCGCGCCGACGATCACTCTCGCGCCCAGTTCCGTCACCGTGCTTACTGGTGGTTCGACAACGCTCACGGTCGGTTACTCCGGTTCACCCACGCCGACGTTTCAATGGTTGAAGGACGGCGTCGCGATTTCTGGGGCGACGAGTGCCACGCTCACGCTAAGTAACATCACGTTTGCCGACGCTGGCGCCTATTCGGTGAAGCTGACCAACTCGCTCGGTTCCGCTACCAGCCCCGCTGGCACAGTCACGGTCGCGCAGGCACCCGTGGCGCCCGCCATCCTCACAGCGCCGGTGTCGCAAAGCGTCGTCTCCGGCACGACGGTAACATTCGCGGTGAGCGTGAGCGGCACGCCCACGCCGACGTTTCAGTGGCTCAAGAATAACTCCGGCATCGACAGCGCCACCGGCACAACGCTGACACTGCCCAACGTCCAGCTTTCCGACGCCGGTCAGTATTCCGTAACGGTGTCCAACTCGCAGGGCACGATCACGAGTCCGGCCGCCGCCCTGACGGTCACGCAGGCGGCTTTCGCACCGGTGTTTTCCGCGCCGCTGGTGTCCGAAACTGTGGCGGTGGGCGCGACCGCCGTGTTCACCGCGCCCGCGATTGGGGCGCCGTCCCCGACTTATACTTGGTTGTTGAACGGCCAGACGATTCCGGGCGCGATCAGTTCTACCTTGCTGATCCCTAATGCGACGGCCGCCAATGCCGGCGCCTACACAGCCATCGCCAAAAATTCCCTCGGGATCGCGAGCAGCCCGACCGCGGCGCTCGTCGTCGCCTCCACGAACGATCCGGGGCACCTCACTAATCTTTCGGTGTTGACCGATCTTTCGCCGAGCGTGCCGACTTTTACCGTCGGCACCGTGCTCGGCGGCGCCGGCACCAGTGGCAGTAAGCCCCTTGTCATTCGGGCGGCCGGCCCGGCCCTCACTGCTTTCGGCGTGTCCGCACCGCTCGCGTCTCCGACGCTCGCGGTGCTCGCCGGTCAGACGGTGGTCGCTTCGAATGTCAACTGGGGCGGCTCTTCGACTCTCGCAGCCGCGATGGCGAGTGTCGGTGCGTTCGCTTACCCTTCGGCCACCTCGCAGGACGCTGCCGTATTCCAGACCCTTCCGGCGCGCGACTACACGGTCAGCGTCAGCAGCGCAGTCCCCAACGCCAGCGGCAGTGTGCTCGCGGAAATTTACGATGCGACACCCGCGGGCACTTTCACGGCGACCACGCCCCGCCTCATCAATGTATCCGTCCTCAAATCGATCAATGCAGGTGGCAGTCTCACGCTTGGATTCACGGTCGCCGGTTCGACCGAAAAAACCGTTTTGATTCGCGCCATCGGCCCCGGTCTTGCGCCCTTCGGCGTGTCCAGCCCGCTCGCCGATCCGCAGCTTACACTCTATGACAGCACTCAGACTGTTATCGCGACGAACAACGACTGGTCCGGCGATCCGGCGTTGACTCAGGCGATGAAGAGCGTCGGGGCGTTTCTGATTTCGGACCCTGCGAGCAAAGACGCGATGTTCCTCCGGACGTTGCCGGCAGGTGGTTACACGGCGGTCGTGACCGGAAATGGTGGCACCGGTGGCAACGCGATCGTGGAAGTTTACGAGGTGCCCTGAGCACCGCACCGCCGACTACTCGTGGTGGTGTTCGGCGAGCCAGCGCTCCGCCTCGATGGCGGCCTGGCAGCCCATGCCGGCCGCCGTGATCGCCTGCCGATATATGTGATCGGAACAGTCGCCGGCGACATAAACGCCGGGGACGTTAGTCTGCACCTGCGAGCCCGCCTGCGGCTTGAAGTAACCGCCTTCATCGACTTCGAGCGGCGGCGCAAACGACCCCGTGTTCGGAATGTGTCCGATCGCCACGAAGATGCCTTTCACCGGGAGCACGGACTCGGCGCCGGTCTTGACGTTTTTCACTTTGAGACCGCTCACCGCACCGTCCTTTACGCCGAGGACTTCGACGGGCACGCTGTCCCAGACCATCTGGATCTTTTCATGGGCGGCTGCGCGATCGGCCATGATTTTCGAGGCACGCAACGTGTCGCGACGGTGGACGAGGTAAACTTTGCTCGCGAACCGCGTGAGAAACATCGCTTCTTCCGCCGCGCTGTCGCCGCCGCCGAGGACGGCCACCTCCATCTTGCGGTAGAATGCGCCATCGCAGGTCGCACACGTCGTCACACCCTTGCCGCCGTAGAGTTCCTTTTCACCCGGGATGCCGGTGAGCCGCGGCGACGCGCCCGTCGCGATGATGACCGTCTTCGCGAGGATGACGCGGTCGCTGCAGATGAGTTGGCGCGGCATCGAGGTGAAATCGACGCGCTCCACGAGCGTCTGCTCAAAGCGGGTGCCAAAGCGCGTCGCCTGTTCGCGCATGTTTTGCGTGAGCTGAAACCCGTCCACGCCGTGCGGGAAGCCAGGGAAATTCTCCACCTCGCTCGTCGTCGTGAGCTGGCCACCGGGCAGCGGCCCCTCGAGCACGAGCGGATTGAGATTGGCGCGCGCCGTGTAGATGGCGGCGGTGAGACCCGCGCAACCGGTGCCGATGATGACGACGTTTTCGACGGAGGAGTTGGACATGGTGAGGGTGAAAAAGTGAGTTCAAGCCCGTGGACAGCGCAACTGTAGAGATGTTGCGAATTCACCAATTGGAATCTGCGCTTGCGGCGCAGCCGCCGTTCGCGCGACCGTTCGGCATGCTGAAAATATTCCGGCTCGTTGTGTCGCTCGCGCTGCTCGTCTTGTCCACCCTCCGCGCCGAAACCGACGCCGAATTCTCCGCCCGCGCCCGCGCGCTCCACGAACGGCTCGTGACGATGGATACCCACCTCGACACGCCCGCCAACCTCCGCACCGCCGGCTGGGACATCATGCAATGGCACAATTTTTCCGACGACGGCACACAGGTCGATTACCCGCGCATGATTGCCGGCGGTCTCGATGGCGGCATGTGGGCCATCTTTACGCCGCAAGGTCCGCTCACACCTGAAGGCCGCGCCGGCGCCCGCGATTCTGCGCTGCAAACCACACTTCGCATTCATCAGATGGTCGCCGCGCACCCCGCGCAGTTTGAGCTCGCGCTCGCCGCAGCGGACGCCCCGCGCATCGCCGCCGCCGGCAAGCGTATCGTTTATCTCAGCATCGAGAATAGTTATCCGATCGGTCAGGATCTCACGCTCGTCCAGACGTTCTACGAACTCGGTGTGCGCGTGCTCAGCCCGGTCCACACCGCGCACAACGACATGGCCGACTCCGCTAGCGACGCCACGGCGAAGCCCTGGCACGGCCTCAGCCCGCTCGGTCGCCAACTCGTCGCCGAATGCAACCGCCTCGGCATCGTTCTCGACGCCTCGCACGCCTCCGACGAGGTCTTCGACCAGATGATCGCGCTCTCGAAAACACCGATCATCCTCTCGCACTCCAGCTGCAAGGCCATCTGCCCGCACCCGCGCAACATCGACGACGATCGCATTCGCAAACTCGCCGCGAGCGGTGGCGTCATCCAGATGAACTCGCTCAGCGCCTACATTATCGACACGCCGACGAATCCCGAGCGCAACAAAGCGATGGCCGAGCTCTATGCGAAATACGGCAGTCGCCGCAACCAGACGCCCGAGCAACTCAAGGAAATGAACCGCGAACGCCGCGAGTTCATGGCGAAATATCCCGTGAAGACGGCGACCTTCGACGACTTCATGAAACACGTCCTGCACGCGCTCAAAATCGCCGGCCCTGAACATGTCGGCTTCGGCGCGGATTGGGACGGCGGCGGCGGCGTCACCGGCATGGAAGACGTGAGTTACTACTTCAAGATCACCGAGGCGCTCCTCAAAGCCGGCTACACAGAAGACGATCTGGCGAACATCTGGAGCGGCAACGCCCTCCGTCTCCTGCGCGCCGCGGAGAATTTCGCGAAGACCCAGAAGAAAGCATGAACGCCGAGGCACTCCACCAGCGCCTCTTCACGATCGACACCCACAGCGACACCCCGACGTCGAGCTTCGCGCGCGATGGCTGGGATTTCGCCACGCGCCACGACGAAGCCACCGATCACTCGCAGATCGATCTCCCGCGGATGCGCGGCGCGGTGGATGCGATGGTGTTCGCCGTTTATGTGCCGCAGGCCGCGCGCACGCCGGCCGGCCATGCCGTCGTGCATGAACTGGCCGTGCGGCATTTCGAGCGCACCCATGCGATCCTGCGGCAGCACGCTGCCGAGTGCGGTCTGGCGCTTACGGCGGACGACGCGCTCCGGCTGAAAGCCGAGGGCAAGCGCGCGGTTTTTCTCAGCATCGAGAACAGCTACTCGCTCGGTCGCGAACCGGCGAACGTCGAAAAGTTTTTTCGACTCGGCGTGCGGATGCTCGGTCTTACGCACATGCTCAACAACGACCTCGCGGATTCCTCGACCGATCCGCGCGGCCCGGAGTGGGGCGGACTCAGCGCGATCGGACGCGAGATGGTGGCCGAGTGCAACCGCCTCGGCATTGTGCTCGACGCCTCGCACGCGAGTGACGATGTGCTGCGCGACCTCCTCGCGGTGTCGCGCGCGCCGGTGATTTTGTCGCACACCGACTGTCGCGCCGTGTGCGATCATCCGCGCAACGTCGGCGACGAACTCCTCCGCGCGCTGGCCGCGAAAGGCGGCGTGATCCAAATTAACGCGCTGCCGATTTCGCTCGTGAACGCACCGGGCCACGGCCGCACCGCGGCGAGCGCGGAAATTTTGCTGCGTTACAAGGACACCGTGATTTCACCCGAGATGCTCGCAGCCGAGGATCGCGACTATCACCAGGTGGCGATCGATCATCCGAATCCGCCGGTGGCGTTCGACGATTTTATCCGCCACATCGAACACGCAGCCGCCGTCATCGGCGCGGAACACGTGGGTATCGGCTGCGATCTTGATGGCGGCGGCGGATATTTCGACGGGCTGCGCGACGTAGCGGATTTTCCCAACATCACTCGTGCGCTTCATGCCCGCGGCTGGCAGGAGCCGGCGCTCGCGGCCCTCTGGGGTGGTAACACGCTGCGACTCCTGCGCGCGGTGCAGGGCGCGGCCTGAACGCGCCGCCGTGTTCACCACTTGACCGCGCGGGGCGATGCGGGCGACATTGTCCGATCACCAAAGCGGCCCCTCTCTCGCTCGAAATGAAAACCCACCGCATCGCACTCTATCCTGGCGACGGCATCGGCCCCGAAGTCGTCGATGCCACCGTCACCGTCCTCCAAGCCGCCGAACGCCAGCTCGGCAACTTCCACCTTGAGTGTGAACGCTTCGATTGGGGCATGGCGCACTACGAGAAACACGGCCGAGTGGCGCCGGAGGATTTTCTCACGACGCTGCGGCGGTTCGACGCGGTGTTTCTCGGTGCCGTCGGCTGGCCCGCGCGGCTGCCGGATCACGTCACACTCGCGCCGCTGATCAAGATGCGCCAGACGTTCGATCTTTACGCCTGCGTGCGGCCGGCGCGGACGTTTCCCGGTGTGCAGGGTCCGCTGCGCAGCGACAAACCGATCGATCTCGTCGTGGTGCGTGAAAACTCCGAGGGCGAATATGTCGACAACGGCGGCGTGCTCGCGTCCGGCACACCGGACGAAGTCGCGGTGCAAACCGCGCTTCACACGCGGCGCGGTGTCGAGCGCATCCTGCGCTTCTCCTTCGACCTCGCGCGCAAACGCCGCCACCGGCTCGCAATGATCACGAAGTCGAATGCCCAGCGCTACGCCTACGTGCTCTGGGACAAAATGCTCGCCGAACTCGCCCCGCAGTTCGCCGATGTCGCTGTCGAAAAACTCCACATCGACGCCGCGACGCTCGAGCTCGTGCGCCGCCCGCACACATTTGATGTCATCGTCGGCTCAAATCTTTTCGGCGACATCCTCAGCGATCTCACCGGCGGCATCACGGGCAGTCTCGGCCTTAATCCGTCCGCGAATCTCGATCCCGAGCGACGCAATCCCTCGTTGTTCGAGCCGGTGCATGGCTCCGCGCCCGACATCGCCGGCAGAGGCATCGCGAATCCCGCTGGCTCCATCCTGAGCGCGGCGATGATGCTCGAATGGCTCGGTGAAAACGCCGCCGCAGCCGCAATGCGCACCGCCGTCGAACGCGCGTTCGCTGACGGCAACCTGACGCTTGATCTCGGAGGCAAACTCACCACGACTCAGTTCACCACCGCGGTCGTGGCGCGCCTCGGTTCATGAGCGGCGCCGGGGGCAAGGTTTCGCCGCTCGTCTGGCGTGCCGGAATTCCGCTGGCGGTGGGCGCGCTGATCGCCGTGTTGCCCGCGCCGGTCGGGCTGACGGCCAACGCGTGGTTTTATTTCGCGATTTTCGCCGCTGTCATTCTCGCGTTGATCACGGAGCCGCTGCCGTCGGCCGCGGTCGGCCTGATGGGCGTCACGCTGATCGCCGTGTTGGGGTTGCCATTCGGTGTGACGCAGCGGGCCGAACCGGCGTTCCGGTTGCCCGCCGAGGCGATCAAATGGGCGCTGGCGGGTTTCGCGAATAGCACCGTGTGGTTGATTTTCGGCGCGTTCGTGTTTGCGATGGGTTACGAAAAGACCGGGCTCGGCCGGCGCATCGCCCTGGTGCTCGTGCAGCGGCTTGGCGGGCGCACGCTCGGGCTCGGCTACGCAATCATGCTGGCGGATCTCGTGCTCGCGCCGTTCACGCCGTCGAACAGTGCGCGCAGCGCCGGCACGATCTTTCCGGTGGTCCGCGGCATCCCGCCGCTCTACGGTTCGCTGCCCGGCGAATCGGCGCGCAAGATCGGCGCATACCTGATGTGGACGGCGTTTGCGGCGACGTGCGTGACAAGTTCGATGTTCGTCACCGCCGTGGCACCGAACCTGCTCGCCCTGGAACTCGTGAAAAAAGCCACGGGCGTCGAGGTGACGTGGATTCAGTGGTTCACGGGCTTCCTGCCGATGGGCGCGCCGCTGTTGCTCGCGCTGCCTTGGCTCGTCTATAAAATTTATCCGCCGGAAATTCGCACGAGCGCAGAAGTCCCGCACTGGGCGGCGCGGGAGCTGGCGCAACTCGGCCGGATCACGCGGCGGGAGTTGACGATGGGGGCGCTGGTGGTCGTGGCACTCGGCCTGTGGATTTTTGGCGGCAACCTTTTCGATGCGGCGCTCGTCGCGCTCGTCGCGATTTCGCTCATGGTAGTCTGCCGCGTGGTGTCGTGGGACGATATCCTTCAAAACTCGTCCGCCTGGAACACGCTCGTGTGGTTCGCTACGATGATCAATCTCGCGGACGGCCTGAACAAGACCGGTTTCATTGCGTGGTTTGGCCGACACGCGGCGGCGCTGCTGGTCGGCCACTCGCCGCTTCTTGTGCTGGTCGCCCTCGTCGCGTTCTTCTTTCTCATCCACTACATGTTCGCGGGCCTAACCGCGCACACGACGGCGGTGCTGCCGGTCGTGCTCGCCGCGGGCGCCGCGGTGCCGGGCATGCCGGTGCGGACGCTGGCGATGCTGTTGGTTTTCACTCTCGGCATCATGGGAGTGCTCACGCCCTACGCCACTGGCCCGGCACCGGTTTATTACGGCTGCGGTTTTGTGACGCGGCGCGAGTTCTGGCGGCTGGGTCTGATTTTCGGGCTGATCTTTCTGGGCGCGCTGCTGCTGATCGGCGTGCCGTGGCTCGGGACGGCGGGGTGACGGCGGATCCGATTGCTGATTCCCGACGAGCGCCGCTATTCGCGATTTGCTAGCCGGCTGGTAAAAACGGTGCAGAAGAAATTCGAAAAGTGCGGCCGGCCGAAAAAGAACGGCTGAAATACCCGAAGTCACATCCGGAGGATTGATTTTCGCCAGAAAATCGAAAGGGTCCGTGACAGTCCCGACCCCATGAGTGCCCCGCAGTCTGAGCAATCCCGTTGGTTCGCCGAGCAGGTGCAGCCGCACGAGGCGGCGCTGCGGGCATTTTTGATCGCTCAATTTCCGGCGCTGACCGATGTGGACGATCTCGTGCAGGAGACGTTTGCTCGCGTGCTGAAGGCGCGGGCTGCTGGGCCGGTGGAATCGCCGCGCGGACTGCTGTTTGCCGCGGCTCGCAACCTCGCGCTCGACGCGTTGCGCCGCCGGCAGATCGTGGCCTTCGAGCCGATGGCGGAAAATCCCGATTCGGCCGTCTACATAGACGTGATCGATGTCGCCGAAACTGTCAGCAAACGCCAGGAGCTTGAGCTCCTGACGGAAGCGATCCAGGGGCTGCCCGACCGGTGCCGTCAGGTGTTTACACTGCGCGCGGTTTACGGCCTGTCGCAGCGCGCGATTGCGGAAAAACTGGAAATCTCGGAAAACACGGTGGAAAAACAATTGAGCAAAGGCCTGCGGCGCTGCGGCGAATTTTTCGCGCAGCGCGGACTGCCGTGAGACCCGCATCGATGAACTTGGGCAATTTCAACTTCCAGGCAAAACTCGACGCCGAAGCCGCCGATTGGGTGGTGCGGCGCGATCGCGGCCTAACGCCGAGCGAGCAGGATGCCTACTTGCAGTGGTTGCGCGAAGACGAACGGCGGCCGTCGGCCGTCGCGCAAGCCGAGGCCAATCTGCGTCGCGTGCTCCAGCTTTCCGCGTGGCGTCACGAACACAGCGCCGAGCCGAATCCCGATTTGCTCGCGCGCCCCCGGCGGTTGCACCCGTGGCGCTGGGTCGCGCTGGCGGCCGCGGCCAGCGTGGCGATCGGTCTCGGCGTGTGGTGGCGCGCCCCCGCGCCGCGTAGTTCGGCGATTGCGGTGAAGAAAAATTATTTGCGCGTGAACGAACAAATTGCGCTGCCCGATGGATCGCGGGCGGAGTTGCGCGATGGTTCGACGCTCGATGTGCGCTACTCCGCCAGTGAACGGCGGGTGAGGCTGACGGGTGGCGAGGCCCAGTTTTCCGTGATGAAAGATCCGGCGAAACCCTTTGTCGTCGAGGCCGGTGGCGTGGCGGTGCGGGCAGTCGGGACGGTGTTCGATGTGCGGCTCGGCGGCTCCGCAGTTGAGGTGCTGGTGACGGAAGGCAAAGTGCGCGTCGGTCAGGCGGCGACTGAAGCCGGCAGGATTTTTCGATCGCTCGGGCCGGAAAGTGAGCAGCCCACGGTGGCGGCGGGCGAACGCGCTGTCGTTTTGCGCACCGAAGGGGAGGCGGCGCCGGTTATTGCGGGCCTATCCTCCGATGAAATCCGGAGTGAACTCGCGTGGCAGGCGCCGCGCCTGAAGTTCGACGAGACGCCGCTGACGGAAGCCATCGGCGAGTTCAACCGCCGCAACCGCCATCAGCTCGTGCTCGGCGACGCTGAGGTCGGTGCGAAAACGATCGGTGGCACGTTCAATCCCGACAATGTCGAGGCGTTCGTGCGGCTGCTGCCGGCGCTCGGCGTGCGCGCCGAAGCGCATGGCGAATACGAGACCGTCTTGCGGAGTGGCCGCTAGGCGTCACGTCCGCTGAAAATATTTGGGCAAGGAGGCACGGAAAGTTTCTGGTGGTTCGTCTTCCTAACGAACCGGCCGTTCTGACTCTCGGCCGGATAACCCCCAATAGCCCATGAAAAACCTGATTGCTCGTGTCCTTTCGCGTGCGCTGCTCGGCGGCGCGTTGTTGCTCCCGCTGGCTCCGTTCCTCTCCGCCCAAACCGCGCCGGAAAAGAAACCGGCCGAGCCCGATACCATCGTCACGCTCGAAGAATTTAAAGTTAGCACAAGTGTCGGCACCTACGCTGAAACCATGTCCACCTCGGCCGGAAAAATCCCGATCGATATGAAAGATATGCCGGCCACCATCCAGGTGCTCAATGCCAGCTTCATCGGCGACAAGCTCGCGGCCTCGCTTGACGATCTTTATCCTTACGTCGTCGGCATGACGCGCGAGAGCCCGGCGGCCGCCGGCTTCACGCTGCGTGGCTACACGAACAGCGCCACGAACACGATGATCAACAACCTCGAGACCGACGGCTTGCCGGGCGGCGCCTCGCGTTTCGGCTCGCCGACGACGGCCAACGTCGAGCGCGTCGAAGTCCTCAAGGGCCCGAGTTCCGTGCTCAACGGCGCGATGAATCCCGGCGGTCTCATCAACATCGTCACCAAGCAACCCTCGGCGAAGGCCGGCAACACGTTCTTCGGTTCGGTGGGGGCCTACGCCGGAAGCCAGGGCAAGAACGGCACGGGCTTTTCCGGCTCCCTGGACAGCACCGGGCCGATCGATGCAGAAAAGCACTGGCTGTATCGCTTCATCACCGCCTACGACGATGTGCCCGCCTGGCGGCAGTATGATTGGGCGAGGAATTATTATTTTTTCCCATCGCTGACCTATCGCTTGGACAAGAACACCGAAGCGACCTTGAAGCTGGAACTTCACCGGGAAGCCCGGTTCGGCGTGCAGGATCAGTCACTCGTGGCCCCGGGCAACCTCGCCGCCAACGTGCCGACCGACCACTCGATCGTTTATCAGGATTCCAACAATTCGTCCTATGATCGCGGCGACGTCTACAATCTCGTGCTCAGCCACCGCTTCGACAATCAGTGGACCACGAAATTCAATTTCCGCGACGTGCAGCACGTCGACGGCCGGCGACTCCTTGAAAATCAAGCCATCAATGTCGCCACGCCCATCGAGAACAGCACGATCAAGGAGCGCCTGCGCGACACGTGGAATCGGCGTCGCTACACCTATGGCGATTGGAACATCTATGGCGATGTGGGCCCGGACACCTTCAAACAGACGATGCTGTTCGGTCTCAGCGGCGGGTTCGAGACGCATAATTTCACCCGCTGGCTGTTTCAGAATCCGACCGGCCCAGCCATCAGCGTTTACAACCCCGTCCACAATCTGACGACCTATCCGGTGATCAATGCCAGCACGGGCACCGGGCCGACGCAGATCGGTGTCTCCAAGTATTATAACTACGGCGCCTACTTTTCCGACCAGATCAAGATCTGCAAGCAGTGGCGGGCTTCGGTCGGCGTGCATACCGAGAAATACGACACGCAATACACCGATTTTGCGGTCCTTCTCGCCACCGGAAAAGTCGTTAATCCGGGACAAACCGGCCATCCCAAGTCCACCGTGCCGTCCCTCGGTCTGGTTTATGAAGCGAACGATAACATCTCGTTCTATGCGAGCTATGCGGAGTCGTTCAAACCGACCCCGCCGCAGGGTGTGGCCATCGGCGCCCCGTCACCCGCGCCGGAAATGTCGAACCAGAAAGAGCTCGGCATGAAAACTGATTTCCTCAATCGCAAGCTCGGCGTCACGCTGTCCGTTTATGAGATCGTGCGGAAAGACGTCATTGAAGCGGTTCCCAACGCCTACGACCCCGTCACCGGCATTCAAATCTACCGCGCGCTGTCCAACAAGAGCCAGGGCGTCGAGTTGTCCGTGAACTACCAGCCGGTGCCCCACTGGCAGACGCAGATCGGATTTAGCGACAACAATGCCCGCATCACCCAGTCCGTGAACCCCAATCTCGTCAACGCCGAGTTGGCCAATGCGCCCCGCATCAGTGGCAACTTCTGGACGCGCTACAATATCCCCGACGGTGCGCTCCGTGGATTTGGCATCGGTTTTGGCCTGATCCACACGGGCGAACAAAATCTGCTCGTCGACAACCGGCCCGGCTTGGGGCTCACCCTGCCGGCCGTCACGCGGGCGGATCTGGCCTTCTATTACAAGTTCAAGCATTACGATTACGCCATCAACATCAACAACGTCACCGATAAGTCGTATCTCGCCGGCGGCGACGCGCCCACCGATATCGTGCCCGGCTCGCCGCGCAAGATCACCATGTCGGTGCGGTTCCCGTTCTGATTCGCGGGTGTTAGCCAATATTTTCAGCCAGTCGTCCCGCCGCAAGGCGGGGCGACTTTTTTTTGACGTTGCGCCACGGGTCCGAACGCTCGTCATCTTGCGGCCGCCGACTCGTCCGGCGTTTCCATACCAACCCCATGACGATGGCCCTGTTCCGTGTCATCACGCGTGCTTTCGCGGTGGCCGCGCTGCTGCTCCCGCTGGCGGAGCGTGCCGCGATTGTGCCGAGACAGTTCTGCGAACTGCCGGCCGGTGAGGCCCCAACGACCCTGCGGGTCTTTTCCGATCGATTTGGCACGGAGGTGCTGTTCGCAACCGAAGTGGTGCGCGGCGTGCATACTCAGGCAGTGCGTGGTGACTTTACGGCGCGCGAGGCGCTCGACCGCATGCTGGCCGGCACCGATCTTGTCGCGGTCGCTGATGAGCGTAGCGGCGCACTCGCCATCAGTCTCCGACGTAAATCCCCACTGGAAAATTCTCAGGCGCAAAAACGCGAACTCGCCTCTGGGGCCGCGTTATCTGGTGCCGACCGATTTGTGCAGCTCGAAGAATTTAAGGTCAGCACCACCCTCGGCACCTACGGGGAGACGACCACTTCCGCTGGCAGCAAGACCCCGATGAATATGCGCGATCTGCCCGCCACCGTGCAGGTGCTCAATTCGGCGTTCATCGAGGACAAACGCGCCCAGTCGCTCGAAGATCTTTATCCCTATGTGGTCGGCATGACGCGCGAAAGCACGGCGGCGCTCGGTTTCACCCTGCGCGGCTTCAGCAACAATCTCACGAACACACTCCTCAACAATGTGCAGACTGACGGACTGCCCGGCCTCGCTTCGCGGTTCGGCTCGCCTACCACCGCCAACGTCGAACGTGTCGAGGTGATCAAGGGCCCGATTTCGGTGCTCTATGGTTCGATGAATCCGGGCGGCATTATCAACGTGGTTACGAAACAACCGCTAGCCCGCAGCAGTCGCAATTTCTACGCCACCCTGGCGAGCTTTGCCGGCCAGAACAGCGGCCTCGGCGACAATGTGAGTTTTACGGCGACGCTCGACACGACTGGTCCGCTCGACGCTGGCAAACATTGGCTCTACCGCTTGATCGCCGCCTACGAGGATGAAAGCGGGTTCCGGCAATTCTCCTGGGCCAAGAATTATCATCTCTTTCCGTCGCTCACCTACCGCCTCGACCAGAACACCGAGGTGACCGTGAAAGTTGAAATCATCCAGCAGCACCGCTTTTCCGATCAATATCTCGTCGCTCCATTCCGGTTAATCCAAAACGTCGCGCGATACGACGTCACCTATCAGGATCGCCGCAATACGGAATACGATCGCGGCGACATCTACGCGGTGCTCTTCAAACACCGCTTTGAAAACCGGTGGACGTTGAAGGCTAATCTTCGCGATGTGCAGCACGTCGATGGCCGCGATCCCCTCGAAAATCGTTCCATTACCAACGCCACGCCTGTGGCCGACAGCCTTGTGATCCAGCGCTATCGCGACACGTGGAACCGGCGCCGTTACACCTACTACGATGTGAACTTCTATGGCGAGGTCGGCCCCGAGTGGTTCCAGCACACGCTGCTCCTCGGCCACAACGGCGGTTATGAGACGCACGATTTCATGCGCTGGATCTTCGCGACGCTGCCTGGAGGCGTGAGCGTTTACGATCCGGTGCATGATACGCGGCCGTTTCCCTATGTGGTTTACGACCCGGCCGTCGGCCCGTCGCAGAATGCCATCTCGAAATACTACAACTTTGGTTATTACGTCTCCGATCAGATCAAACTCGGAAAAAATCTCCGCGCCTCGGCTGGCCTCCACTTCGAGACTTACGACATGACGTATCTCGACACGGCCCCAGTCACGAATTCGCGGTTTGCCCTGACGTCGCGCTCCACGGTTCCGTCGGTGGGCCTCGTTTACCAACCGCACGAATGGCTCTCGCTTTACGCCAGTTACACGGAGTCGTTCAAGCCGTCGCCGCCGCAGAACGTGGACGAAAACAACCACGGATTCTCGCCGGAGATCGCGAAGCAGGTGGAAGTCGGCGCGAAGACGGAGTTCCTCGCCGGCAGACTTGGTGTGCTGCTCTCGCTCTACGATCTCCGGCGTCAAAATGTTTCCGAAACGGTCCCGCTCGCGTTCCTCCCCAACAACGTCCAAATCTACCGCCTCATCGGCCGGCAGCAGAGCCAGGGCGTGGAGTTGTCCATCAATTGCCAACCGCTGCCCCATTTTCAGCTTCAGATCGGTTACACTTACGACGACGCGCGCACGACCGCATCCGTTGATCCCGCACTGATCAACGCCAAGGTCGCCAACGCACCGCGCCAAAGTGCGAATTTCTGGGCACGCTACAATTTTCCTGAAGGATCGTGGCGCGGGTTCGGCGTTGGCTTCGGCCTGATTTACGTCGGCTCGCGTAACGGCCTGTTGCCCGCGACTCCCAAGGCCACCGACACGTTTCCGTATCTCTCGCTGCGCACGATGCCGATTCCGTCGAACACCCGCGCCGATGTTGCGTGCTACTACCGCTGGCGCCGTTACGATTTTGCCATCAACGTCACCAACGTCACTGACCTCCGCTACATCGCGAGCGCCGATTCAGAGATCGATGTGGTGCCCGGCGCACCGCGTAAAATTTCCGCCTCGTTGCACTATATTTTCTGATCAGGATCGAACCGCCTGCCGCAGCGAACCTGACGCTGACCTCGAGGAAAACACGGTGGGCCGCCCCAGTAAGGTCGCGCGGGGCTGCGTCGGCTTCGTCATCAGGCCGATGGCTGCAATGCGGGATACGTGAATGCGAGGAAATGCGCGGTGTTGAGCGCGAAGTGGGTGAGGATGCTCGCTTCTATTCGTTGCGTGCGCTGATACACCCAGCCATATCCAAGCCCGGCCACGGTCGCCAGCGCCACGTAGGCGGCTCCACCCGCAGCGTGCGCGAGTCCGAACAACCCAGCTGCCACTCCCAGCGCGAGCCACGTGCCCCATGACCACCGTCGCCAGAGGTGTTGCAACTGCGCCTGGATGAAGCCGCGAAAAAGCGCCTCTTCCGCCAGGCAGGTGAAGCAGAGGTTAACCCACAGCCAGAGCCAGATGACCGGCGGAAATTTTAATTCGAACCGCACATAGCCCATCGCAAGCGACAGCACAAAAATGACCGCGATCACGCACCCCGCCCGCGGCGCGGCGGTGGCGAGCATCGCCCGCCATTCCGCGACGTGTGCCAAGCGCGAATGGCACCAGCCGAGGATGAAGAGGCCGACGAGCGTCTTGTCGTAATTGAGATAGAGTGTGAACGGAATCGCGTCGGCGCTGAACCGGACGGCTGAAATCACCCGAGGATTATTGAATCCGGGCAGACGGTGAAGCATCAGGCCGGCTGCGAGGGCAAGTAGGGCAGCACCCGCCGCGATGCGTTGCCAGCGCTGGACCGGAGGATGGGCGAACCAAAACGTGGTCCCAACGAGCGCGGCAATCCATCCGAGTCCGATCGGTTGCACGATGCCGCTGGCGAGCGCCGTGACCAAAGAACCGATCCAAGGCAGCAACCAGAAGTTTCGGCGCGCCACCGAAACGCGGTCGCCCGCTCCGAGCCACAACGCGAGGACCGCGAGCGTGAGCAAGGTGAAGGTGGGAACCATCGCTCCACGCTACGAGGGCCCGTCGAGATTTTGCCACTCCGTTCTGCGGGGCGCCGAGATCGTCTTATACCGCGCGAGGATCGCCGTTTGCGAAGAGCGGGTTCCGCGGCGCAAAAAAATCTCCTCAAGCGGAACCGCGATAGAGCCGATGTTATGACATGTGCAACAGCATCTGCGCATTCTGCTCGGGTTTGCTGGATGCGATTAGCATCGTATGAACCTTCAAGAGCCCAATTTTTCACGAGTCTTGTCCAATGTGCGGCAACAGCTCGCTATGAGCCAAGAGGACTTGGCGCGGCAACTCGGGGTCAGCTACGCGACGGTCAACCGCTGGGAAAACGGGCATTCCCGGCCCTCGAAACTCGCAGTCGCCCAACTCAGCGCCTTCTGCGATCGGATGATCGCGCAGGGCAAGCTCGTCTTAGCGGAGGAATCGCGGACATGAAGACGAGCGGCGAGCGGCAATTGCCCCCCATGGTCCTCGTGGTGGAAGATGATCCGACCACGCGGCGGACGTTGCAGGGTCTGCTTGCGGGCGCGGGCTTTCGGACGGCGACGGCGGAAACTCAGGCGGGTGCCTGGCCCGAGATTCGGGCGCAGCGTCCGGACCTGATGCTTCTGGATGTAAACTTGCCGGATGGAAATGGCTTCGAGATTTGCCAGAGGCTGCAAAAGGAACCCGGGCTGGGGCAGATCCCAGTTTTGTTTATTTCCGCCAACGATGAGTTGGCGGCGAAAGTGCGGGGCTTCGAAGTCGGTGGAGTCGATTATATTTCCAAGCCGCTTGCCGGCGCCGAAGTGCTGGCTCGAGTCGGCACGCACCTGCGGGTCAAGCGCGCTTACGAGGCGCTCGTGGAATTGCAGGCGGAGCGCATGGAACGGCTGGCGAGCGCCCAAAAAAATACCATGCCGCAGCCGGCGGATCTGCCGGAGGCCAAGTTCACCGTCGCGATCCGACAGAAACTTCAGGCGGGCGGCGATTTTTACGACGTCATTCCTTCCGGCGAAAACAGTGTCGATTATATGGTGGCGGATGCCAGCGGCCACGACTTGGGCGCTTCCTACTGGACCGCGGCGCTCAAGGCGCTGGTGTCGGAATACGCCAATCCGCTCAACTCTCCGGCCGACGTGCTGCGCGCGCTCAACAACGCGCTGCTGCGCATCCTGCCCGCCGGCGCGTTTTTCACGGTCATCTACGCCCGGCTGAATCGCCGGAGCCATCGCCTCAGCATCGCCAACGCCGGGCATCCGCCCGCGATCGTCACGCTCGCGCGCGGCGACGAAGTCATCGTCGTTCAGCAGGAGGGCGATGTGGTTGGCGCATTTTCCGACGCCGTTTTCGGAGTCACGGAAATGAAGCTGAATCAGGGTGACCGACTGTTCCTTTATTCTGACGGGCTCGTGGAGACGGGTGGTTCGGCCGCTGCCGGCGTGCGGCGTCTGGCGGACGCGTGCCGGGCCGGCTCCGCCGGGCCGCTCGCCGAGTTGGTGCCGTCGCTCGTGAACGAGATCGCAGCCGGTCACGATGCCTCGGACGATGTGGTGCTACTGGGAGTGGACGCATGAAAACCCACGCCCCGATCCCCGTGCGCGTTTTGCGCCGCGAAATTCCCTCGCGCCTTCCGGTGGTAGAATCCCTCTGTCGCGAGATCCGCGCGATCCTCCAGCAGAACGGACTGACCGCAGTCGCCTTTCCGGTGGAATTGTCCGCCCGGGAGTGCCTGAACAACGCCGCGCTGCACGGTAACCAGCGATTGGCGACTAAGCGCGTCGGTCTCGATTTCCGCATTGGTCGAAAATGGATTCGCCTGCAGGTCACCGATCAGGGGCGCGGCTACAACTGGCGCCGGGCGCGCGCTGCCGCGCTCTCGGACGGCACGAAGACGTCCGGCCGCGGCCTCGTTATCTGCACCCTCTACGCCCAGCGCGTCGCGTTCAACCAGCGCGGCAACCGCATCACCCTCTGGCTAGCGAAAACGAAAAAGGAGCAATGATTATGTCTGACTATACCATCGAAAAACGGGACCACGCTCTCCACCTGACCCTGACGGCCGACCTGACGGCGAGCGTCGTGCCCGGACTGCAAGCCGCCCTGCGCACCGCTCTCGGAGCCGACGTGACGGAAGTTGTGGCCGACCTGTCGCACACCGTGATGCTGGACTCGAGCGGCATCGGCCTGCTCATCGCCACGAGCAACGCCCTTGCGAAGCGCGGCGGTCGCATCCGCGTCGTCAACGTCGCCCCCGATATCCTGCAACTGCTGCAAAGCATGCGCCTGACGGCGCGGCTCAACACCAGCGGTCGCTAAACCCCGGCACCACCATGGAAGACGAACTGCTCAACGAGTTTCTCAACGAGTCCCGCGAACATCTCGCGACGATCGAAACCGATCTGCTGACGATCGAGGAAGGCGGCGCCAATGTGGACGAGGATCTCGTTAACAAAGTGTTTCGTGCCGCTCATTCCATCAAGGGCGGCAGCGGCTTCTTCGGTCTGACGAAGGTCAAGGAACTCGCGCACAAGGCCGAGACTGTCCTCGACATGCTCCGCTCCGGGAAAATGGTTCCCAACGCCGAGATCACTAACGTCCTCCTCGCCGCGTTCGACAAGCTCCGGGAGATGGTCAACAACGTCGCGAATCAGGAGCAGGCCGACATCGCCGACCTGCTGGTCGCACTCGCCGGACTCGCCTCGTCCTACCTGCCGGCCGATCAAAAGGCGTCGCTCACGCAGAGCGTGGCGCTTCATCCGCCGGGCGACGAGCACACCACCGTAACGGTGCCGCAGGTGGATTTCGACCGCGCGCGCCGCAGCGGCCAGCACGTGTATTGCGTGGACCTGGACCTCATCCACGACATCGAGCGCAAAGGCCGAACCGTCCTGTCCGTCTTCCGCGACATTTGGGAATCCGGCGAAATTCTGGACTGCGCCGTGAACTATGAGGCCGTCGGCGATCTGGATTCGCCGCTCGGCAATCAACTGCCGCTGCGGCTCGTCTTCGCCACGATCATCGGCCCGGGCGACATCGGAGTGCTCATCGAGGTCAGCGAAGAAAAACTCAAGGTCCTCTTCGATCCGAGCCAGACCACAACCCCGCCGCAACCGATCATGACCCCGGTCGCCCCCTCCCAGAATTTTGCCGTGCCGCCCCCGCCGGTGCCGCTCTCCTTCGCGCTCGCCACGCCGCCGGCTGCGACCGAACCCGCGACCTCGACCAAACTGGCCGTCTCGGAGACCCAGCTCTCGACGGACACCCGCACGGCCGCCGCGGCCGGCGATCGGACGCTCCGCGTCAACGTCACCCTGCTCGAGAGTCTGATGAATCTCGCGGGCGAACTCGTCCTGAGCCGTAACCAACTCCGCGCCGCCATCGCGCAGGACGACGACCGCTCGCTCACCGAGGCCGATCAGCGCATCAACCAGGTTACCTCGGAATTGCAGGACGCGATCATGCAGACGCGCCTGCAGCCTATCGGCACGGTGTTCGGCAAGTTTCCCCGCGTCGTGCGCGACATCGCCAACGCCCTTGGCAAGGACGTACAACTCGACATCCACGGCCGCGACGTGGCACTCGACAAGAGCCTGATCGAAGGTCTCTCCGATCCGCTTACCCACATGGTGCGCAACGCTGTCGATCACGGCATCGAGACGCCCGAGGAGCGGACGCGCGCCGGCAAGAAAAGCCAGGGCACCGTCCGCCTCGAAGCGCGCCACGAAGCCGGCCAGATCGTCATCGAGATCGCCGACGACGGCAAAGGCCTTGACCCGCGCAAGCTCGGCAAGTCCGCCGTCAAAAAAGGCCTGATGACCGCCGAGAAAATGGCGGAGCTTTCGGAGCAGGATCTTTTTGCCCTCATCTTTTTGCCCGGTTTCTCCACCGCGGAACAGGTCACTGATATTTCCGGCCGCGGCGTCGGCATGGATGTCGTCAAGACCAACCTCGACCGACTCGGCGGCAAAGTGGAAATCCATTCCGTCATCGGCAAGGGCGCGCTCTTCCGCATCAAGCTGCCGCTCACGCTGGCCATCATGCCCTCGCTGATCGTGTCGGTGGGCCGCGAGCGGTTCGCGATCCCGCAGGTGAACGTCGAGGAGTTGCTCCACATCAACGTCGAGGACATCGCCAAGCGGATCGATGTGATCGGCGATGCGGAGGTGCTGCTCCTGCGCGATCGCATTTTGCCGTTGCTGCGCTTCGGCACGCTGCTCGGGCTCGCCTCGGATCGTCCGGCCAACAGCGAACTCGAGATCGCCGTCGTCACCACCGGCACTCTGACTTACGGCCTGGTGGTGGACGCGTTCCACGACACCGAGGAAATCGTCGTCAAACCGCTGGGACGCCATCTCAAGGGGCTCCACGAGTATGCCGGCGCCACTATTCTCGGCGACGGCGCCGTGGCGCTGATATTGGATATCGGCGGGGTCGCCAACAAAGCGGAATTGGTGGCGGTGGCCAAGTCGCTCGCCGCGCACACCACGATCGAGGAAAGCCAAACGACCCGCACCGCAGAAACACAGTCGCTGCTGCTCTTCCACAACGCTCCCGACGAGCTTTGCGCGACGTCCTTGGCTTCGGTCCTGCGCATCGAGCGGATCAAGCCGGAGCAGGTAGAAACCGTGGCCGGCCGCCGCACGATGCAATATCGCGGCACCCTGCTGCCGCTGGTGACGCTCGCCGATGTTGCTCGGGTAAAAGCCATCGGCGATGCCGCTGATTTGGTCGTCATCGTGACCAACGTCCGTGGCCGCGAAGTCGGCCTGCTCGGCGCGATGCCGGTGGATGTCGTCGAAACTCAGGCGGCCATCGATCTCACGACGCACCGGCAGAAGGGCGTCGCGGGTTCGGCCATCATCGGCAACCGCATTGCCATGGTCACCGACATGTTTGAGTTGGTGGACGGTGCCTGCGCCGACTGGGGCATCTTGCCGCCTGCGTTGCCCGAGGCCATCGCCACCGGAAAAAAATTCGTGGTGCTGCTCGCGGAGGATTCGGATTTCTTCCGCGCTCAGGTCAAACGCTACCTCGAGGAAGATGGCGATGCCGTGCTCGATGCCCCCGACGGCGAAAGTGCCTGGGAACTGCTGCTCGAACATCTCGACGAAGTGCAGGCCGTCGTCACCGACATCGAAATGCCACGGCTCACTGGCCTCGGCCTCGCCCAGCGTATCCGCGCCGACCGCCGCACCTCCAAGCTGCCGATCGTTGGCCTCAGCTCGCTCGCGGGCGAGGAAGACATCGCCCGCGGCAAGGCCGCCGGCTTCGACGATTACCAAGTGAAACTCGACCGCGACCAACTCCTCGCCTGGGTGCGCCTCCACTCCGGCCAACTCGCGGCGTCCGAACCTGCCCTGCTCACCACCTGACCCACCCTTTACTGATAAAATTTAACGCTCCGAAATCATGAACCTCAACAACCTCAAGACAGGAAACAGACTCACCCTCGGCTTCGGCTTTGTGACCGCGCTGTTGCTGCTGCTCGCCGCTAATTCGTGGCGACAAATGGATGCCATCGACCAAGGCATGAACACCGCGCTGGCGCAGGCCAACAAGATGGTTACGATCAAAGATGTCGACAGTCTGACCAACACGATTGACCTCGAAATTTGGGGCCTCGTCACCGCCAAGGATTCCGCAGACAAACAGGCGCACAAGGCCGCGATCGCCAAGACGCGCGAGGAAGCCCAGCGCAAGATTGCCCTGCTGAAGTCCCAAGCCGGACACCAGCAAGACAAGGATCTGCTGGCGGCGCTGGAGACGGCCCTGACTACAGCCGATGCTCTCAATCAGCGTGTCATCGATCTCGGGCTCAAGAGCGATGGTCAGGAGGCCAAGGCACTGGAGCTGTTTCAAAACGAGGGCGCGAAAGTGATGTTCGAGAAAATCGATCCGGCGATCGATGCGATGGTCACCTATCGGGAGAAGCGCATTCAGGAGGTGGTGACCGCCGCCGAGGCCGCCTACAGTCAGGCGCGCTGGACACTGGTCATCGGTGCGGTGGCGGCATTGGTGCTCGTGGTGTTTTTCGGCATTGTCATCACCCGAAGCATCGTGGTCCCGGTTAGGGGCTACGTTGGATTCACCCAGCAGCTGGCCAGTGGTGATTTTTCCAAAGCGGTGCCGGAGGCCCTCCGCCAGCGCGGTGACGAAATGGGCGATCTGGCGCGCGCATTCGATACCATGACGGACAATTTGCGCAAGCTGTTGCGCGAGATCAACGGCGGGGTGGAAACCCTCGCCGCATCTGCCACCGAACTCTCCAGCGTGTCCGGGCAAACGGCTGTCGGCGTGAAATCGATGTCTGACAAGACCGCCACGGTCGCGGCCGCCGCCGAGGAAGCGAGCGCCAACACGATGTCCGTCGCGGCCGGCATGGAACAGGCCGCCACGAACCTCTCCTCGGTCGCCAGCGCGACAGAGGAGATGAGCGCCACGGTCGGCGAAATCGCCGCCAACTCGGAAAAAGCCCGCAACATCAGCGAGCAGGCCACGGCCCAGACCGAGAGCATCTCAAGCATGATGCAGCAACTCGGGCAGTCCGCCCGCGACATCGGCAAAGTAACCGAGACCATCACGGAAATTTCCTCGCAGACCAATTTGCTGGCGCTCAACGCCACCATTGAAGCCGCTCGCGCCGGTGCCGCTGGCAAAGGCTTCGCCGTCGTGGCGAATGAAATCAAGGAACTCGCCCGGCAAACTGCCGCCGCGACCGAAGACATCAAGGCCAAGATTTCCGGCGTGCAGACTTCCGCCGGCAGCGCCATCGCCGACATCGACAAGATCGCCAGCGTGATCAAGGAGGTGGGCTCCATCGTTTCCAACATCGCTGCCGCCATCGACGAACAGGCCAAGGTGACGAAGGACGTCGCGGGCAACATTGCCCAGGCCACCGCCGGCGTGAAGGATTCCAACGAGCGTGTGGCGCAGACGGCCACCGTCTCGAAATCCATCGCGCAGGATGTTGCCAGCATAAGCGCTGCCGTGAGCGACATCCGCTCCGGCGGCGAACAAGTCGAGGCCAGTGCCGCCGAACTCTCCCAACTCTCCGACAATCTGCGGCAGTTGGTGAGCCGCTTCCGGACCAACGATACGGGCGCAGGTGCCACCAATACCGCGCGTTCGCGCTCTCATTCCGATGCCGCTGACAGTGGCAGCAGCGCGGCATCCGCCGATCGGATATCAGCACCGCCGCCCGAACGGGCGCATCGCCCGTTCATCGAATGGTCCGAGAGTTATTCCGTAGGTGTGCCAGCGATGGATCAACATCACAAAAAGCTGTTTGATTTGATCAACAGCCTCCACGCTGCCATGCGAACTGGTCAAAGCCGCACCGCCTTGGGCGCGGCGTTGGAGGAGTTGGCGAATTATGTGAACTATCATTTCGCCGCCGAGGAAAAGCTGATGAAACAGCACAATTGCGCCGGGCTGGCCGACCAGATCGCGGCACACTCCGGCTTGGTTGAGAAAGTCACTGCGCTGCGCCAGCAGTTTGCCAGCGGTCAGCAAGGTTTGGGCGTCGAAGTGCTCAACATGCTCCGCGACTGGCTGGTGAATCACATCCAACGCAAGGACAAGGCCTGCATGTCCACCGTCTGCGAAGTGGCCCGGGCCCGCGCGACCACACGCTAGAACAATCAAACGGAGACATACCTTTGTTTAACTTCAATAATTTGAAAATCGGCCGTCGGCTCGGCGTCACTTTCGGAGCCATGGTTGCAATGATGCTGGTTGGCACAGCAATGGCGCTCTACGCGGTTACGTTCCTCAAGACGACGATGGCCTCGAGTCTCGACGAATCTAAGATGATGGAGCAAATCCGCTGCGTCCGTTCAGACTTGGACGACGTATATCTCAACATCTGGAACACCCTTGCTGAGAAGGAGCCGGTCAAAAAAAATGAGCGCAAGCAGGCTTTGGAGGCAGCTCGTGCGAGCTACCTCAAACGCATCAATGACCTTAAAGCGTCTAATTTGGATGAGGCGGGAAAACGCTTGTTCGAGACGTTAGAAACCGCACTCGCCGCAGCCAGAAACACAAACGGTAAAGTCATCGCCTTGGCGACCGAAGGCAAGGATGCCGAGGCAACAAACCTCATGTTAGCAGAAGGCACTAAGCTGAGGAAGCGCGTCGATGAGGCCTTCGACGCAATTGTCCGCATGCAAGCTGATCAAATCAACGCTGCCAACGAGACAACAGCAAAGCGCTTGGTGACATTCTACGAGCTCTTAATTGCCGGCTTGGCTGTCGGGTTGGTCCTCGCGGTTTCCTTCGCGCTTTATATCACGCGCGGCATAGTCCGTCCGCTCTCAATTGGCGTTAATCAGCTGAACCAGGTCAGTCGCGGAAACCTGACAGAGGACGTGCCGAATGTATTGCTGAGTCGGAAGGACGAGGTAGGCGAACTCGCCCAATCTCTGCAGTCCATGACTGAAAACATGCGCAAATTAGTGCGCGATGTTTCGACTGGGGTGGAGACACTGGCCTTATCGGCCAGCGAACTCTCCACGGTCTCGGGAAAGACTGCGGTTGGCGTGAAATCGGTGTCCGACAAGACCACCACGGTTGCGGCGGCCGCCGAGGAGGCGAGTGCCAACACGATGTCCGTCGCGGCCGGCATGGAGCAGGCAGCCACAAACCTCTCGTCGGTGGCGAATGCCACGGAACAGATGAGTGCCACGGTCGGCGAAATCGCCGCCAACTCCGAAAAGGCCCGCAGCATCAGCGAACAGGCGACTGTGCAGGCCGAGGGTATCTCGGGTCTCATGCAGCAACTCGGACAGTCGGCCCGCGAAATCGGTAAAGTCACCGAGACGATCACCGAAATTTCCTCTCAAACTAATTTGTTGGCGCTCAACGCCACCATCGAGGCCGCCCGGGCTGGTGCCGCCGGCAAGGGCTTCGCCGTCGTCGCGAATGAAATCAAGGAACTCGCCCGCCAGACCGCCGCCGCCACCGAGGACATCAAGGCCAAGATCGGCGGGGTGCAGTCATCCGCTGGAAGCGCCATCGCCGATATCGACAAGATCGCCAGCGTGATCAAGGAAGTCGGCGCCATCGTTTCCAACATCGCTGCCGCGATCGAGGAGCAGGCGACGGTAACGAAAGATGTGGCTGGCAACATCGCCCAAGCCACCGCCGGCGTGAAAGATTCCAACGAGCGCGTCGCCCAGACCGCCACCGTCTCAAAAACCATTGCCCAAGACGTGACTGGCATCAGTGCCGCTGTGAGTGACATCCGTTCCGGGGGCGAACAGGTGGATGCAAGCGCAGCAGAGCTCTCCAAACTCGCCGACGAGCTTAGGCAGATGGTTGGACAGTTCCAGATCAACCAAGCGACCACAGAGCGCACGGGCGCACCGAGGACGAGCCGCGAGCACGCCCACGTAAACGGCACGAGTGTGGTCAGCGGCCCAGCATCTACAAATCGGATATCCCTTCATGCTTAAATCACTGAATAACCTGAAACTGGCCACCCGCATCGTCGCGATCACGCTGCTTATCGTGAGCGGTGTCGTCGCGGTGAACTACGCCATCTTCGTTCGCAGCTACCGCGCGAGCGCCCAAACCGCCATGTTCGAGAAAGCCAAGGTGTTCAGCGCCGTGGCCGACGAAGCGAAGAACCACGTCAGTCTGTTGCACCGCACCGGGGCGATTGACGACAAGGTCCTCGCCGCCGAACTCAAGACCGACCTCGCCGCCGGCAAGGCCGTCAAGGACACCAAGTTTTTTGCCACTATCCCGGTGGTCGCCGGCTGGACGGCCGCCGAAGAAGCGGCGAAGCGTGAGAACATCGAGTTCCGCATCACATCGTTCAACTCGCGCAACAAGGATCACGAGCCGGCGCCGGGCTCGTTCGACGAACAGTTGTTGCGTCGTCTCACCGACCAAGTCGCCGCGAACCAGGGCGAGGTGATCCAAGCCGTCAATCCGGCCGACAACTCGCTGCACGTGATGCGCGCCGTGAAGCTCACCGAAAACTGCCTGATGTGCCACGGCTCGCCCGGCAGCAAATGGGACGTGAACCACGACGGAAAAGATTTGACCGGACACGTCATGGAAAGTTGGAAGGCCGGCGACATGCACGGCAGCTACCACGTCGTGATGCCTCTCGCACCCGTGAGCGAGCAGGTGACCGCCTTTCTGCTGAACGGACTGAGTTGGACCGTCCCGCTGCTGGTGGTCGTCATCGGCCTTTTTGTTTACCTGATCACGGTGTCGATCGGGCGGCCAGTGGAAGCGCTCAAGGACAGCACGACTGCCATCGCCCACGGCGATCTGAAGCATGAAATCCCCGCCAACCTCCTGATGCGCGGCGACGAAATCGGCGACTTGTCCCGATCGATGCGCGATTTGAGCACCGCGCTCCGCAGCTCGCTGCTCGAAGTGCTCAGCAGCACCGGCACGCTTGGCGTTCTCTCCGATGGCCTGCACACCACGTCGCAACGCCTGACCATCAGTGCCCGCAGCACCTCCGAGCGTGCCGACACCGTCGCCGCCGCCGCCGAGGAATCGAGTGCCAACACCGCCTCCGTCGCGACTGGCATGGAGCAGGCTTCGGCCAATCTCTCCTCTGTTGCCGCCGCTACCGAGGAACTCAGCGCCACCGTCGCTGAGATCGCCGGCAATTCCGCTCGTGCCCGCCTCGTCGGCGAGCAAGCCGGCGCGCAGGCGCAGGCCGTGGCGTCTGTCGTCCAAGAGTTGGGCCAAGCCGCCCAAGCCATCGGCAAGGTCACGGAAACGATCACCAAAATTTCCGCCCAGACCAACCTCCTCGCGTTGAACGCCACCATCGAAGCCGCCCGTGCCGGTGCCGCTGGCAAAGGTTTCGCCGTGGTCGCCCATGAAATCAAGGAACTGGCGCGTCAAACGGCCGCTGCGACCGAAGACATCAAGTCCAAGGTCTCCGGCGTCCAAATGTCCACCGCCAGCGCGATCACTGACATCGAAAAAATTTCCGGTGTTATCCAAGAAGTCGGCCAGTTGGTGGCCAGCATCGCCACGGCGATCGAGGAGCAGACTGTCGTCACCAAGGACGTCGCCTCGAATATCTCACAGGCCTCCGCCGGCATTCACGAGGCGAACGACCGCGTCGCGGAAACTGCCACCGTCTCGAAATCCATCGCCGCTGACATTGCCCAAGTCAGCAGCCAGGGCCGCGCGATCAATAACGACAGCACGCGCCTCCAGGAAGATGCCGACATGCTGCGCGGTGTTTCGGAACGGCTCAAGCAGCTCACTGCGCGGTTCCAACTAGGCCAGCAGACTGACTTCGCCGCCATCAAGAAGGGCCATCTCCAGTGGCGCAACCGGCTGATCGACATGTTTGAGGGCCGACAGAACCTGACCTCCGCGGACGTCGTCGATCACCATAGTTGTGCGCTCGGCAAATGGTATGACCACGACGGCCAGGAAAAATTCCAGCAGATGCCGAAGTTCCAGCAATTGGGCACCGACCACGCGGCCTTCCACGCGCTCGTCGCCGAGATCGTGCAGATGTGGAACGGCGGACGGCAGACCGAGGCGCGCCAGCGCTTCGACAAGTTAATTCCGATGACCACGCAACTCTTCGCGCTCCTCGACGAAATCGCCCTCGACACCGCCAACGAACCCACCTCTACCCATGAACGGTAATTCTCACACCTCCGACGACGCACTGCTGCTGGCGAGTTTCGCTCTCGGTGACGCCGTCTTCGGCATCGATGCCCAGCAGATTCAGGAAGTGGCGAAGGTAGGTGAAATCACGCCCGCGCGCCATGCTCCGGCCTGCGTGATCGGCATTCGCAATCTGCGCGGCCGCGTCATTACCGTCTTGGATCTGCGCATCCGGCTGGAACTGGGTGCGGTGCAGATCGGACACGACAGCCGCGTGCTCATCGTCGAAGGCGAGGGCGGTGAGCCTGTCGGCCTGCTCGTGGACCGCGTCGATGACATGATCGCGGTCAATCCCAAGGATATCATGGCCGCTCCACCGAACATGAATGGCGTGAAGAATCGCAACCTGCGTGGCGTGTTTCGCGGCGGCAAACGCCTCGTCGCCGTGCTGGATCTCGCCTCGGTGCTCCACACCGATCTGGGCGAGGGCCTGACCCAAGAGAAGCTCACCGCATGAGCCTCCGCGTCGTCGTGGCCGATGATTCGGTTTTGTTTCGCCGAGCAATCAGCGATGCGCTGGGCGCGTTGCCCGACGTGGAAGTCGTCGGCAGCGCGGCCAACGGCAAGCTGGCGCTCCAGAAAGTGCGCGATCTCAAACCCGATCTGTTGACCCTCGATCTTGAGATGCCCGAGATTGACGGGCTGGCCGTGCTCGACGCGCTCCGCCAAAGCGGCAGCAAGATGAGCGTGATCGTGGTGAGTGCGCTCACGCGCCGCGGCGGCGACATGACGCTGCGCGCCTTGGAAAAGGGCGCGTTCGACTTTATCACCAAGCCCGATACTGCCGGCCCCGACGAAAGCCGCGAAGCGATCCGGCGCGAACTCGCGCCGCGCTTGCGCGCCCTGTCTAATCGGGTCGCCGTGCGCAAACTTCTGCATCATCCGGCGCCGGTGCCCGCTCCGACGATCGCCAGCGTTCCGCGGCCCGATCCCAAACCAGTGCATGCGGGCCTCGCAGAAATCGCCGGCCGGATGAACCGGCTTGTGTCGCCCAATCGGCCCGAGATGGTGCTCATCGGTGTCTCCACCGGGGGCCCGAATGCACTGGCGCGGCTGATGCCCCAACTGCCGAAAGACCTCGGCGTGCCGATCCTAATCGTGCAGCACATGCCGCCGGTTTTCACTCTGTCGCTCGCTGAAAGTCTCGCCGCGAAATGCGGCGTGAAGGTGCGCGAAGCTACGCATGGCGACATTCTCGCCGCCAACACCGCCTACATCGCGCCGGGCGGCCGCCAGATGCGTCTGGCCCCTGGCCCCGACGGCAGTCGCGTCATCCAGATCACCGACGATCCCTCGGAGAACAACTGCCGCCCGGCGGTGGATTATCTTTTCCGATCGGTCGCAACGCATTTTCCGGGCCGCGCCATGGCGGTGATTCTTACCGGCATGGGCAGCGACGGCACGATCGGCTTGCGGCTGCTCAAACGGCACAACGCTTTCGTCATCGCGCAAGATGAGGCGAGTTGCGTGGTTTTCGGTATGCCCAAGGCGGCGGTGGACGCCAAAGTCACCGATGTGATTTTGCCGCTCGAAGCCATCGCGGCCCGCATCACCGCCACCGTGCGCGGAGGTCACTCATGAGCGTCACCATCACTCGAGACGAATTCACCGTGTGGTCTCGTTACATCTACGAGATTTGCGGGATTTTTCTCGACGATTCCAAAGGCTACCTCTTGGAAACGCGGCTCAGCAGTCTGATGCGCGAGGTCGGCGTGGCGGGCTTTTCGGAACTTTATTACAAGGCGAAGTCCGATCTCACTAACGCGCTGCGCCGCAAAATCGTCGATGCCATCACGACGAACGAGACCTCGTTCTTCCGCGACAGCGCGCCGTTTGATCTGCTGCGGCACAAGTTGATCCCCGAGCTTGTGGACCGCCGCAAGAAGGCCGGCCTGCGGCTCGTGCCGATCCGGATCTGGAGCGCGGCTTGCTCCACGGGACAGGAAGCCTACAGCACGGGCATCGTGCTCAAGGAACTGCTGGTCGATACGAACAGCTACGATATCCGCATCGTCGGCACCGACATCTCGGACAAGGCCGTCGCACAGGCCAGCCACGGCTATTTCTCGCGGATGGAACTCGAGCGCGGCATGCCCGGCGACAAGGCGAGCCGCTACTTCGTGCCCAACGGTGACCGCTGGAAAATCCGGGACGACATCCGAGGCATGGCCTCGTTTCGCACGATGAACCTGCTGCAGCCGTTTTCCTTTCCCGCGCCGTTCGACATCATTTTCTGCCGCAACGTCGCGATCTATTTTACCGAGCCGGACAAAATCCGCCTGTTTCAAAACCTCGGTCGCAGCCTCGCCCGCGACGGCGCGCTGATCATCGGCTCAACGGAATCGCTCACCGGCCTGTGCCCGGAGTTTGAACCGAAGCGTCACCTGCGTTCCGTGTTCTACCAGAAAAAAGAAGGGTGACAGATGAGTGGTAATCCGGACACAGGCCATCGCGCCAACGAAGGAAGGTCCAAATCCTCATTCTACCGCGTGCTGCTGGCACCGTTCAGCTTGGTGTCACTCCTCGACGAATGGGCGGCGGCCCGCCTGAATGATACCAAGCCCCGGCCGGTCACGCGGCGCCTGCTGACACCTCTGGCGCTCATCTTGTGCTTGGTGACAGTTGGCGCAGGGTTGCTGCTTTACGAACAGCATCGAATGCAAATGGCCGCGGATAATGCGGACGACGTCTCCGATATTTCTCGCGATTTGCACCTCGCGCTGGAGCAGGAGGCCAACGGCCTAGCCGCGGCAACTCAACCCATCGCCAACGATCTTAGCGTGCAAAAGGCCCTGCGGGAGAACGACGCGAATCATCTGCTGATCGCATGGCGGCCTGTCCTCGAAACCCTGCAACGCGAACAAAACGTCACGCATCTGAAATTTCTGACCGCGGACCGAATCTGCCTGCTGCGAATCCACAATCCGGCGGTGCATGGGGACCGGGACGACTATCTTACTACCTTGAAGGCCGAACGCACCGGTCTCGTTGCTTCCGGTATCGAGTTGGGGCAGATCGGAAATTTCGGAGGAAGGATCGCCTTCACCCTGCGCGTGGTGCGACCGGTCTACGCAGACGGCCTGCTGCTGGGCTATGTGGAGCTAGGAAAGGAAATTGGCGGCGTGCTGCGCTCAATTCAAAGCCGGTTTGGGCACGAACTTGCTGTGATCGTCCACAAGGAGCATCTGAACCGACATTGGTGGGAAGATAGCATGCAGCGCATTGGTCGAAAGGCCGAATGGGATCGGCTGCCCAGCCTGTTGGTGATCTATGCTTCTCAAGGTCAGCTCCCCGACCCCATCTTTGCCTGGGCCGATCGGACGTTGAAAGCCGGAAACCTCGGCGAACTTGGCCAGGAAATCTCTATTGCCGGGAAGGATTGGAGCGTCGGTTCATCACCGCTGCGTGATGTTACCGACGCTGAGGTTGCCGACCTGTTGATCATCCGCGACGTAACCGAAGCCAATGCGATCTTCAACAGGGTGATTACTCAGGGCGGTGTCGCCATCGGGACGGTGCTGTTGTTCCTGTTCGGATTTATTTACGTCCTGCTCCGCCGCACCGATTCTGGAATCTGCGCCCAGCAGGCGGCACTAAGCGACAGCGAGCGATCTTACCGTGATCAATTCGAGCACAATTCATCGGTGATGCTACTAGTTGATCCGAGTGATGGCGCGATCATCGATGCCAATGCTGCCGCCATTACGTTCTACGGTTATCCGCGGGCGCAATTTCTGGCTATGCGGACAGCCGACATCAACACCATGCCTGAGGCCGCGCGCCGCGAGGTCATGGCGAATGTCACGCCGGAACGGGGGGCGCGATTTGAGTTTAAACACCGCTTGGCAAGTGGAGCGGTGCGCGAGGTTGAGCTTTCGGTGAGCCGCATCCAGCTTGGCACGCGCGCGCTGCATCACTCTATCGTTCAAGATGTCACCGACCGAAAGCGGGCCGAAGCTGAGTTGCGCAAGTTGTCGCAGGTTGTGGAGCAGACGCCCGCTTCGGTGGTGATCACCGATTTGGCTGGCAACATCCAATACGTGAATTCGGCCTTTACTGAAGTAAGCGGCTATTCAGCGGTTGAGGCGTTGGGCCAGAACCCGCGGGTCCTCAAATCGGGCCTGATGCCTGAGGAGACCTACCGCGAGTTGTGGCGTAAATTGAAGGCAGGCGAAACCTGGCACGGCGAACTTCAGAATCGCCGGAAGGATGGCACACTCTTCTGGGAGTCAGCCACGATCTCGCCGTTCAAAGACACCGTGGGAAATATGGCCTATTATCTGGCAATCAAGGAGGACATCACCGAACGCAAGCGGACCGCTGATGCGATGCTCCGCTCCGAGGCGAAGTTCCGCACGCTGTTTGATTCGACGGACGACGCCGTGATGTTGCTCGACGAGAAAGGATTTTTTGACTGCAACGCAGCGACGCTTCGAATCTTTGGCTGCGCCAGCCGAGCCGAGTTTTGCGGAAAACATCCCGCCGAGCTTTCCCCGCCGCAGCAGCCGGACGGCACGGATTCCATGACGCTGGCGCAACAGCGGATCGTCACGGCGACCGCCCAAGAGAGCCTTCGCTTTGAATGGGTGCACCGGCGCGCTGACACCGGCGCGATCTTCCCCGCCGAAGTGTTGCTGAACGCGATGCAACTGGACGGGCGCCCCGTGATCCAAGCGGTGGTGCGCGACATCACCGAACGCGCGAGGGCCGCGGCGGAGCTGGCCGACACCAATCGCGAGTTGGAGGCGGCCACCGCCCGCGCCAACGAAATGGCCGAGCAGGCCATGATGGCGAGTGTCGCCAAGAGCGAGTTTCTGGCCAACATGAGCCACGAAATCCGGACTCCGATGAACGGCATCATCGGCATGACCGGCCTGTTGCTGGACACCGAACTGGATCACGACCAACGCCGCTATGCCGAGATCGTGCGGTCCAGCAGCGATTCTCTGCTCGCGCTGCTCAACGACATCCTCGACTTCTCGAAGATCGAGGCGAAGAAGCTCAACCTGGAAACGCTGGACTTCGATCTTACGAACATGTTGGACGACTTCGCCGCCACACTGGCGGTGCGCGCTCAGGAGAAAGGACTGGAATTGCTCTGTGCCCCCGACCTCGACGTCCCCGTGCGGCTCCGCGGCGACGCCGGTCGCCTGCGCCAGGTTCTCACCAACCTGACGGGCAACGCGATCAAGTTCACGGCCTCCGGCGAAGTGGCCGTCCGCGTGGCGCTGGTGGAGCAAAATAAGGGCGATGTCCTGCTACGCTTCTCTGTCCGCGACACGGGCATCGGCATCCCACCGGAAAAAATCGGCCTGCTCTTCGAGAAATTCAGCCAAGTGGACGCCTCGACCACGCGGCAATACGGTGGCACCGGCCTCGGCCTGGCCATCTCGAAACAACTCGTCGGATTGATGGGCGGTGAGATTGGCGTGAACAGTGCCGCTGGCAAAGGCTCGGAATTTTGGTTCACCGTCCGCCTGCTCCAACAACCTCCAGCCAACCAGCCGGCGATTCAACCGCTCGCCGATCTGAGCGGCTCGCGTGCGCTGGTCGTGGACGACAACGCCACCAACCGAGAAATCCTCACTACCTGCATGGCTTCGTGGGGCATGCGCCTGGCCGAAGCTCCGGACGGCCGGGCGGCGCTCCGGATGTTGCTCCAGGCCTTCGAGGACAACGATCCTTACCGGGTGGCGGTGATCGACATGCAGATGCCGACGATGGACGGCGAGGAATTGGGCCGCACCATCAAGGCGGAGCCGCGCCTCGCCGACACCCGACTGGTGATGCTGACCTCGATCGGTTTGGTCGGCGACTCCGCGCATTTCGAGCAGATCGGATTTTCCGCCTACGCGACCAAACCGATCCGGCAGCAGGAGCTCAAACTTGCCCTCGCCCAAGTGCTCGCGCAGCAGACCGGAGCGGAGCCGGCCCCCGAGGCCACGGCCACGACTCGCAACGCGCCGAAAGCTTTCGCCGGCTCCAAGGCGCGCATCCTGCTGGCCGACGACAACATCACCAATCAACAGGTGGCGTTGGGCATCTTGAAGAAAATGGGCCTGCGCGCGGATGCGGTGGCCACCGGCGCGGAAGCACTCACGGCCTTGAAAAGCATGCCCTACGATCTCGTGTTGATGGATGTGCAGATGCCGGTGATGGGCGGATACGAAGCCACCCACCTGATCCGCGATCCCCAGTCGGCGGTGCTCAATCACCAGGTGCCCGTCATCGCCATGACCGCCCATGCGATGCAGGGCGATCGGGAGCGCTGCCTGGCGGAGGGGATGAACGATTACGTCACCAAACCGGTGTCGCCTCAGGCGTTGACCGACGTGCTGGGCCGCTGGCTAACCGAGGTTGCAGCGCCATCCGTGGCCGACGCGGCCCGGGTGTCGCCCATTGTTTATGCGCAGGAATCGACCGTCGCGATTTTCGATCGCGCTGGGATGATGGAGCGTCTGATGGATGACGAGGAACTGATCCAAACCGTGATCGAAAGCTTTCTGGAAGACATCCCGCAGCAGCTGGCTGCGCTGCAGGAATATTTTAAAGCGGACGATGCCGCCGGCATCGAACTCAAAGCGCACACCATCAAGGGCGCCTCCTCCAACGTGGGTGCCGAACGCCTGCGGGAAACGGCGGGCAAGATCGAACAGGCCGCCAAAACCGGCGACCTAGCCGCGGCCCAGAAGCATTGGGCGGAACTGAATGCTCAATTCGAAGCGCTCAAGGCCGCCATGGTGGTGGACGCCTGAACCACCGCAATTTGACAACGGCGCATGAAACAAAAATCTCCCTCAGGAAACCGGTTTTTTGGTCGATCCCTTTAACGCCAAACTATGAAAACACTCATCGTGGAGGACGATTTCACGAGTCGTTTGCTCCTGCAGGAATTGCTGAATCGCTTCGGCCCGGCCCATATTGCCGTCAACGGCCGGGAGGCGACCGAAGCCGTGCGTCTGTCGCTGGAGATCAACGAACCCTACCATCTAATTTGCCTAGACATCATGATGCCGGAGAAGGACGGACAGCAGGTGCTCAAAGAAATCCGGGCCATGGAACAAGCTCGCGGCACCACCTCCACCAACGGCGCAAAAATCGTGATGACCACGGCATTGGACAGAATCAGAAACGTCAGTGACGCCTACTATAACCTGTGCGATGCCTATCTCAATAAGCCTATCCGCAAGGCGCAGCTGCTGGACGAACTGCGCAAGCTGAAGTTGATCGCCTGAGGCCCGGCGGTCGCCGGGCTCAGGTGCGATAGGTCCGGCCCGGCTACTGGCCGGTTTTGGCCATCATCGCGGTGAAATAGCTCTGACCTTCCGTCACCATTTGGTTCGGATCGTTTTGGAAAGTGCGGTTGTCGGTCTCGATGGCCATCACGCCGGACCAGTTCGACTTTTTGATCTCGGCGAAGAGGCCGGCGTAATTGGCCGCGCCGGTTCCGAGGGCGACGTCGAGGATGACGTCTTTGCCGTCGGCTGCTTTCTCGATTTTCTTGTCCTTGAAATGAATGTCGTAGACGCGGTCGCCGTAGTCGCGAAACACCTTCGCGGCGTCGAAGCCGGCCGCCGTCACCCAGCCGACGTCGAGGCACGCGCCGATCCGTTTGTCGCGCTTGGCCAAGATGCCGAGCACCGTCGCCGGATCGCCGTAGGTCGTGCCCTTGCCATGGTTGTGGATCGCGAGCTTGAGATCGAATTCCTTCACGAGCGCCTCGAGGCTGTCCCATTCGGCTATGTCTTTTGGTTCGACGACGATGACTTTGGCGCCGACGAGCTTGGCGAACTCAAAGAGCTTCCGGTTCTCCTCCGGTTTGAGCGAGGTCTTGCTGACCCCAAAGGTGTAGCACGCGAGACCCTTCGCATCGAGGATCGCCTTCTTGCGGAGCGTTTCCTCCTTCGTCGCCTTGGGATCGAACTGCGAGTCGATGAACTGCAGTTGCGTGATGTGGTGTTTGACGGCGAAATCGACGACCTGGTCGAAGGTCATCTTGTTGCAGGTCCAAGTCTGGAGTCCGAGTTGCACGTTGCCGGCGTGGAGCGACGACAGTGAGGCGAGGCCGAGAGCGAGAAGGGCGAGGATTTTTTTCATGAGAGATTTGATTGCGAGCGAACGGGCGCCGATCAGGGCAACTCCGCGAGGCGGATGTTGCGGTAATCCACTTTCATTTTTACGTTGGGGTGGATTTGCAGCCCGAGCGGCGCCGCGCCGGAAAACTTCGCGTTGGTATATTCCGATGCCTTGGTGCCGTTGATCCAACACGTAAAGGTATCGCCCTTCGCCTGAATGCGGAAGGTGTTCCATTCGCCCTCGGGCTTCATCAATTTCTTGAACTCTTTGGCTTGGCCGGCTTCGGGATAGGCGGGCTTTCCGCCGGTGTAAAACGAACCGGACATATCCACGAGGAGGCTGCCGGAAACACCGAGCTGCAGCTGGATTCTCGGTTTGCGCATGTCGAGTCCCGTGTCGATGCCGCGCGGCATGATGCCATCTTTCCATCGCACATCGAATTCGATCACGAAATCACCGTAGGACTTTTCGGTCAGGAGGTAGTTGCCCTTGAGGGCGGCGTTGTTTTCACCGACGAGGATACCGTCTTCGACGCGCCAGAAGGCGTTGTTCACGGCGTTTTGCCAGCCAGTGAGATCTTTGCCGTTAAAGATCGGTTCTAGCTTGGGCGCAGCGTCGGCAGCGAACGCCGGCAACGGGACAAGCAGAGACAACAGGAGCGGGACGAACATGGGGCGGAGGTTCATAAAAAAACGTTAGGGGAATTCGCTTAGCGGTAAAAAGTGCGAACAGTCGAGTGACGGAAGAACGCGCGAATGTTTGTGGTGGGCGGGCCCTGGCCGTGCGGCTCGCTCAATCAATCTGTAATTCGGTGATCGACCAGGTGCCGGTCGCACGTTTCGGCGTGGCCTTGATAATCAGGTAGCGGCCGCGGATGCCCGCGGGAAGATCGATGACGGTTTTTTCACGCCGGCCCGTGGCCGAAGCGCGGACCGTGCCGGGCTGCGCGGGATCGTCGGTCACGAAGACCTCGACCTTTCCCGGAAAATCGCCCGGCCGGCCGGTCTCGTCGAGGGTGATACGGCGCATCGGGCGCACCTTTTTGCAGTCGACCTGAATCCATTGGTCCGTGTTCGCGGGTGCGGACCACGCGGTCTTCGCGTTGCCATCGGTAAGATTGCCGAGTTGGCCGGTGCCGGCAGACGCGGTGACGACTGGCGGCCAAACTTGATTGGCGTGAATCGCCAGCGCGGCGTCGCGGGCGTCGTCGGCGAGCGTGGTGTCGGTTTGTAGTTTTTCGGCAAGCGCCAGCGCCGGAGAGCTCGCACCGCGGCCGAGCAGTAAAAGCAAACTCTGGCGCGTCTCGCGCGGCTTGGCCACCGCGAGCAGGCGCGCGACCACTTCCGACGGCTCGGCGGACGGCGCAACGCGGGTGCGTTCGAGAAATCCGATCGCGCCTTTCACGGCGGCTTGACGCGCGTCGTCGAGCGGAGACTTTTCCGCCGCCGCGACGAGCAGTGGCAGCGCGGACCGCTCGGGCCAGCGCGCCAAGGCGTCGATCGCGGCCGATGCGACATTGGCCGCTGGCGAGAGCGCGAGCCGGCCGGTGCATTCGAGCGCGGGCGTGTCGCCGAGCCGCGTGACCGCGGGCAGCAGGCGAAGCTGATCGGCCGGGCCGCCGCGATCAACGGCATCGGTGATAAGGTGGTCGCGGGCGACGGCGTCGTGATTGCGCTGCGAGATGCTGACCAAGGCGCGCTGGGCGCGGGTGATTTCCTGGCTGTCGGTGGCGGCGATGGTCCATGCGAGCATCGCGGCTTGGTCGGAGGCGGGCGCGATTTCGCCGGCCGCGCGCACGGCGGCGGCGCGCACACCACCGTCGGGATCGGCGCGGATTTTCCAGAGCAACGGCAGAGCCTCGGTCATGCCGCGCAGGCCGATCATTTCGAGCCACACGGCGCGCAATCGCGGTTCGCCCGATGCAGCGCCGGCGAGGATTGCGTCGTTCACGCCGGGGCCGTTCAGGCGCGCGAAACTCTGACGCGCGAGCTTGGCGTCGTCGCCGCTCACCGTGACGAGAAATTGGGCGAGTTGGTTGGCGACGTCGGCGTTGCCGGGCAGTTGGCCGAGCGCCGCGAGCGCGGTGGTGCGCACAGCAGGATCGGGATCGGCAAGAGCTTTCGCGGCGGCCGGGACTAGCGCAGCTTCATGGCGCCGGGCGAGTGCGGCGATGACGGCGCTTTTCGTGGGCGCATCGTAGGAGTCGAGTTTGCTGAGTAGGGTGGGGGCGAGTTCCTTGGCCGGCAGCGTGGCGATCGCTTCGAGAGCGATGCGTTGGGCGACGATATCTTCACCGGTGAGCACGCGGTCGATGCGCTGGACCGCCTCACTGGGCTCGCGGTCGAGCAGGGCGCGCCACGCGAAGGCGCGTTGGGCGGCGGAAACGCGGGCATCGGCGAACACACTCTGGAAGACTGCGGTGCCGTCTGCGGTCGGCAGGCGCCAAGCGCACGCGAGCCGGGCTTCAATCATCGGGCGCGCGGCGGGGTTGGGCGCGCCTGTGAGCGCGGCGAGTGCGGCCGTGTTGCCGATTTGCCCGAGTGCTTTGGTCGCGGCGGCGGCGATATGTTCGTCTTTGTCTGATAGGAGCGACGTGAGCGCCGGCACCGCGCTGGCGATGCGGCGGTTGCCGATGGATTGGACGAGCGCGAGGCGGTTGCCATTGTCGGCCTCGGCGAGGGCGTGAAGAAACGCCGCATCGACCGCGGCGCCGGGGACGGGCTCAAGCGCGAGGCGGGCCACGTTGGCGAGCCGTTCGTCGGTCAGCAGCGGCGCGAGGGTGGCGACCGCAGTGGCGATGTCGTCAGCGCGCGAGAGCAACTGGCCGAGGCGCTGGCCGGCGGCCTGCTGGGCAGTGAACGTCGCATCGGGCTGTTTGAGCAACTCGACGAGATCGCGGACGAGAGCGGAAACTTTCGTGGCATCGGCTCCGGCAGCGACGATGGCGCGGTCGAGGGCTTCGAGTGACTGCTGACTGCCGGAGTAGTCGAGGAGCTTGAGGGGAGAACTCGCCGAAGCGGATTCGGCGGCGATCGGTTGGGGAGCGGCCGGGGCGATCGGAGTGGTGGCCGGTGCGGTGCAGCCGGCGACAAGCCAGAGAGCCGCAGCGCAGCAGCAGGGGAGGGACGGGACGCGGAAAATAGTTTTGGAGGACATGGTCGGAGAAGCCGTGGGCGGGGGTTAGAGGGTGCCGTAGGGCGCGCGCCGCGGGCGGTCGAGCCAGCGCGAGGCGATTTCGTCGCCGACGATTTCCTCTTTCACCGGATCCCAGTGCACGGGGCGGCCGATGCGTTCGGCGATGGCGTTGAGATGGCAGATTGTGGCAGTGCGGTGGCCAATCTCGACGTCGGCGATCGGGCGCTGGCGTGTGCGCACGGCGCTGAGAAAATCGGATTGGTGATTATCGCTGAGGTAGAGGTGGACGTCGTCGCCGCGGAGCGGGCGAGTGGCGAGTTCCGGCGGATTGGTTTCCAGGACGTCGTTGCGCCCCACCCAGATCGTGCCGTTGGTGCCAGTAAACTCGATCATTGCCTTCAAGCCTTTGTCGACGCGTTCGACATGGAGGCCGTTGGCGTAGATGTGGGTTTGGTAGGTAGTGCCTTTCCAGCCCTTCGGAATAAACTCAACGGGTCCGGAGTCGTCCATGCCGAGCGCCCATTGGATGATGTCGAAATGGTGCGCGCCCCAGTCGCCGTTCTTGCGGGCGCCATATTCATAGAAACAACGCCAGCCGCCGCCGTAATCGCCCTTGACGCGAAGTTCGTGATACGGGCGCCACGGCGTCGGGCCGAGCCAGCGATCGTAATCGAAGCCGGTGGGAACCGGCTGTTCGGGCAATGCGAGCGCCGGCGGAAATTCGCCGAGGCTAGTGCGCACCAACGTAAGATCGCCGATCCAGCCGTTGCGGACCATTTCGGCCGCCTTGCGGAACGAATATTCGGAGCGCTGTTGGGTGCCGGTTTGGAAAACGCGACCGCAGCGTCGGGCGGTGTCGGCCAGCACGCGGCCTTCACGCACGGTGAGCGTCAGGGGCTTTTCGCAGTAGACATCCTTGCCGGATTTCATCGCGGCGTTGGCGATCGGCGCGTGCCAGTGATCGGGGGTGCAAATCCAGACGGCGTCGATGTCGTCGCGGGCGAGGAGTTCCTCGTGGCATTGGTAGGCCATCACGCCGCGGTAGGTGCCGCTGGACTGTGATTCGCCGTAGGTTTTTTCGGCTTCGTCGCGGCGTTTGACGGCCTTGGCGAACATGACATCGCATAGCGCCAACACGCGGCAGTCGTCGCGGCCCATGACCGCGGAGAAATGGCCGCCAAATTGCAGGCCATTGCCGATGAAACCGATGTTGAGGCGGTTGCTCGGGGCCGTCCGGCCGAATAGCGTGGAGGGCACGATGCTCGGCGCGATGGCGTAGGCGAAAATGCCGGCGAGGCCCTGCTTGATGGCGGTGCGGCGAGTCACGGTCGCGGCGGGTGAGGATTTTTTTTCAGGCGAGTGCATGGGGTGAAGAAAATTGCTGGGACTGCGGGCAATGGTCGCGGCGGGTTCGCAGGGCGGCTGGAGCCGACCAGACAGACATCGCCGTGGGGTGCGCCGGAAGGCAAGACGGCAATACTGGCTCGGTGGTGACTTTTTTCGAGCCGATGACCGAGAATATTTTCAATTGCGCCGGGGGCGGACAAGGGCACGCGAAGATGTCGGAAAATGTGCTGGCCAACCGTCTGCGCGGCTGGAGAAAGTTTGCGGTAGGCATCGACTCGCGCGTTTGGCGTGTTCTATTTTGCCGCCTCCTCTTTCACCCCATGACTGAAAAAACCTCCACCTCCCGCTGCGAATACACGGCAGCGTTTCTTCTGCTCCGCCTTTTTCTCGGCCTGCGCACACTGCTTGCCGGTCTCGAAAAATTTGAGGGCAAGGGCACATATTCCTTTGCGAACTATTACGAGAACATGGGCCGGATGGCGTCGGGCATCACCGGTGCGTCATTCCTGCCGCTGTGGGCCACGAAGAATTTTGCGCACTCCATCGGCTACCTGCTCCTAGCGCTCGGTGCCGCGCTGCTGCTCGGGGTGAAGACCCGTGCGACGCTCACGCTCACCGGCCTGACCTACGTCGGCCTGTCATTCGGTCTGATGGCCGTTCAGGAATCCGAGGGCGTGGCCTGGCTCGCGATTCACGTCATCATGATCGCCGGGGCCCTTGTGCTCGTGCAGCACGAGCGCTTCGCGTTGTGGCCCTGCAAAAAAGACTGAGCCCCGCGCCATGTCCGCTTCATCCACCCCTCTCACGCGCCGGGATTTCCTCGCGACCGGCGCCAAGCTCGGCGCGTTGCTCGCGACCGCGCCCTACATCGCGCGCGCCGCCGGCCCCGCCGGCAAATCCGATCAACTCAACGTGGCCCTGATCGGGTGCGGCGAGCAGGGCCGCGTCCTGCTCAATGCGGCCCTGAAAATCCCGAACATCCGTTTCGTCGCGGTCTGTGACATTTGGACCTACAACCGCACCTACGCCGAACGCCTGCTAAAAAAATTCGGCCACGATCCGAAACCTTACGAGGATTACCGGGAGGTCCTGTCGAGTCATCCTGAACTCGACGCGGTCATTATCGCTACGCCGGATTTTCGGCACGCCGAGCACACCGTCGCGGCACTCAAGGCCGGCAAGCACGTCTATTGCGAGAAGCTCATGTCGAACACCGTCGAGGGTGCGCGCTCGATGGTGATCGCCGCCCGCGAGACGAAAAAACTGCTCCAACTCGGCCACCAGCGCCGGAGCAACCCGCGCTACCTGCACGCGCGCGACAAGATCGTCCGCGATGCTCGTCTCCTCGGCCGCATCACCAACATCAGCGGCCAGTGGCACCGGGCGGTGACAGACGACTTCGGGTTTCCCGTCGGTCAGGCGATTCCCGAGGCGAAGCTAAATCAATACGGCTTCGCCAACATGCATGAGTTCCGGAACTGGCGTTGGTTCAAGAAATACGCCGGCGGCCCGATGTCGGATCTCGGGGCGCACCAGATCGACGTCTATAACTGGATGCTCGGCGCGAATCCGCGCATGTGCATTGCGAGCGGTGGCGTCGACTACTACAAGACCCACGAGTGGTATGACAACGCGATCGCGGTCTTCGAGTATCCGACGAAGGAAGGCCTCGTCCGCGCCACATACGAAGTGCTCACCACCACGAGCGCCGGCGGCGGCTACCACGAGTATTTCATGGGCGACGAGGGCGCGATGAAGATTTCTGAAAATCCGAAATACACGAAAATCTACCGCGAGGCCCGTGCGCCCGAGTGGGACCAGTGGGCGGCGAAGGGGATCGTGGCCAGCCCGCTCTCCGGCGAAGGCGCGCCGCCGCCGGTGAAGCCGTGGGAAAAAGTCGGGGTGAAAAAACTCGGCGGTCCCTCGAAGGCCACCGTCGATGTGCGTGAAACTGCCGCGCTCTCCGCATGGGAAATCCCGATCACGCTCGACAAGGCGATCCACCAGCCGCACCTCGAAAATTTCTTCGACGCGATCCGTCTCGGCACGCCGCTCAACTGCCCCGGCGAGTCCGCGTTTGCCACCGCCGTCACCATTCTGAAAATCAACGAATCCATCGCCGCACAAAAAATGCTTACCTTTGTGCCCGGCGATTTCACCGCCTGAGTCCGACTCATTCTTTCTTTATGAAACGCTCCTTCTGTTCATTGCTCGTCCTCCTCGCCACCGCTGCGCTCGTGCGCGCCGAAGACAAAGTCCCCCTCAAGCTTGATCTGCCGAAGCCGCTTTTCGCCGGCACGCCACGTCCGATTTCACTCCCCAACCTCGAACCGCCACTCGTCGGCAAACGCCCCGACCTCATGGTGCCCGCTGGCACGGTGTTGTTGTCGAGAGGCAAGCCCGTCACGAGCAGCGACTCGCTGCCGGTGATCGGCGAACTCGCGTTCATCACCGACGGTGACAAATCCGGCGTCGACGGCACCTACGTGGAACTTGGGCCGATGGTGCAATGGGTGCAGATCGATCTCGGAGCGCCGGCGAAACTTGCGGCGATTGTCGTGTGGCATTTTCATTCGCAGGCCCGCGTTTACCACGCCGTCATCGTGCAGGTGTCCGACGATCCCACGTTCAAGCAGAACGTCCGCACGCTCTTCAACAACGACGACGACAATTCCGCGAAGCTCGGCAAGGGCACCGACTTCGCCTACATCGAAACCAACGCGGGCCGCGTGATTGATGCCAAGGGCGCGACGGCGCGCTACGTCCGCCTTTACAGCAACGGCAACACGTCCGACGAGCTGAACCACTACTGCGAAGTCGAAGTCTTTGGCCAGCTGGCGAAGTGATTTTGTTGGTCGCGTCGGTCGCTGACCGCCGTGGTTTGGTTTGCAGCGCGGCACAATCCCGGCGGTCATAGCAAGGTCGCTGCTACAACCCCGGTCCCGTGCGCTCGCATCTCCTCCGCCACCTTCCGTTCGCAGTCGTCGCGTTGATCGCGCTCGGGCTGCGCACGCACGATTTGGCGCACCGGCCGATGCATGCGGATGAGGCCAACCAGGCCGTCAAGGTCGGCGAACTGCTGGAGACGGGCCGCTACGCGTTCGACGCGAACGATCATCACGGCCCGACTTTATATTATGCGGCGCTGCCGCTCGCCTGGATGCGCGGCCAGCACTCTCTCGCCGCGCTCGATGAAACGACCGTGCGGCTCGTGCCGGCGATCGCCGGCACGATGGGAGTGCTGCTGCTCGCGGCGTTTGCCGCGCCGCTGGGGCGCTGGCCCGCGGTCGCGGCGGCGGCGTTCATGGCGGTGGCGCCGCCGGCGGTTTACTACAGTCGCTACTTTGTGCAGGAGACATTGCTCGTGACGTTCCTGCTCGCGGCGCTCGTCTGCGCGCAACGCTGGTGGCGCACCGGCCGGATCGCCTGGGCGATCGGCGCCGGCGTGGGTGGTGGCTTGATGCTCGCGACGAAGGAGAGCGCGCCGCTCTTCGCGGTCGCAGCCGTGGTGGCGTTGCTCGCGGTGCGGGCGCATTTGCCGGCAACGCGGCGCGTCGGGCGTGATATTCTGATCGCCGGCGGAACAACGATCGCGGTGGCGCTGGTTTTCTATTCGTCGTTCGGCACGCACTTCGCTGGGGTGCGCGATACGGTGGCGGCAGTGGGCCATGGTTGGAATCGGGCGACGGGTGACAGCGGCCACGAAAAGCCGTGGTGGTATTATTTGAGGCTTTTCACGTGGCAGCGCAGCGGCGGACTCGTCTGGGAGCAGCTCGCGTTTTCCACGCTCGCTTTGATCGGTGGAGTGGCGGTCTTTTTTTCTGAGCGGAAATTGCTCCGGTGGGCGGCAGTTTATCTGGTCGTTATCGTCGCAGTTCTATCACTCACGCCTTACAAGACGCCCTGGCACGCGATGCAACTGGTGCCCATGTTGTCGTTGCTCGCGGCGGGCGCGATCGCGGCGATGCCGGTCGGCTGGATGGCCGCAGTGGTCGGTGGGATCGTGCTCGCGGCGCAAGGTTTTCAGACCAACCGCGTCGCGTTCGTTTATCCTGCCGACGAGCGCAACCCTTACGCCTACGTCCACAGCTCGCCCGATGTGCGGAAATTTCGCGCGCTCGCAGAGACGGCGCTCGCCCGTTCGCCTACGCAACCGGTGCGCATCATCAGCGAGGAATACTGGCCGTTGCCGTGGTATCTGCGTGGGTTGCCGCGCGTCGGATATTGGTCTGCGCCGCCTGACGACTGCGACGGCGCGCTCGTCATCGCGTCGGTAGGGCAGGCTGGGGCGGTGCGCGCGAAATTGCACGGCAACTATCGCGAAGCGTTGCTCGGCCTGCGGCCCGGCTTCGTGTGCAGCGTCTTCACGCCCGCTTCGCCATGACGCCGCACTACTCGCTCGTCGTGCCGATTTACAACGAGGCCGGCAACATTCTCCCGCTGACCGCTGATGCCGTCGCGGTGCTGGAGACGCGCTGGCGGCCGTTTGAAATTATTTTTGTCAACGACGGTAGCACTGACGAATCGGCCACTGAAATCGCGACGGCGGTGCAGCGCTGGCCGCAGTGCACGGAGCTGCGCCTGCCGCGACGTGGTGGGCAAGGACCCGCGCTCTTCGCCGGATTGCGCGCCGCGCGGGGCGAAATTTTGCTCACGATGGATGGCGACGGACAGAACGACCCGCGCGATTTTCCGGCGCTGCTCGAACTCGTCGAGTCCGGCCGGCTCGACGTCGCGTGCGGCTGGCGCGTCGATCGGCACGATTCCTGGTTGCGCCGCGAGCTGTCGCGTTTCGCGAATGCGATTCGTCAGGGTATTTTCGATGACGGCGTGAACGACTCGGGTTGCCAGTTGAGGGCGATGCGGCGCGAAGTGCGCAACGTGCTTTTCCCGATGGATATGATGCAGTCGTTTGTGCCGGCGATCGCGGTCGCGGCGCGATTCCGCGTTGGCGAACATCCGGTCATGCACCACCCGCGCCGACACGGGCGCACGAAGTTTCCCCTGACGCAGCTCCTCTGGCCACCCGTCGTCGCGACCGTGCGACTGCGCGTGCGATTGTGGATCAGGCCGCGACCATGAACTGGCCCACCTTTCGCCACGAGGCGATGGCGACGTTTTTCGAAATCACCATCGCCGATCAGGCCGAGGATTATGCGCGGCAGGCCGCTGTCGCGGCGTGGCGCGAACTCGATCGGCTGGAAGGCGAGCTCAGCCGCTACGTCGAATCAAGCGACATCGCGCGCGCCAACCGCCTCGCCCGCGGCGCCACGATCGCCATCGGCGACGACGCGCTCGAATGCCTGCTGCTCGCCGCCGAGTTGGCGCTGGTGACGCACCGCGCCTTCGATGCGGGATATGCTTCGGAGCGCGCCGCTGATGCGTCGGCCGACTCACCGCTCTTCACCCTCGATCCAGGGGCGCACACGCTGACGTCGCACGCCGCGCGACTGCACCTTGATCTGGGTGCGATTGGCAAGGGCTATGCGTTGGATCGGCTGGCGCGGGTGCTCGGCGATTGGGGGATTTCGTCGGCGGGTTTGAACAGCGGCGGCAGCACCGTGCTCGCGCTCGCGCCGCCTGCCGGCGAATTGGGCTGGTCCGTTGGGCTGGGCGAGGGAGCGACGCATCGAACAGTCCCGCTGGCGCACGCCGCACTGAGCGGATCGGGCATCGCCGTGAAAGGGGCTCATCTGATTGATCCGCGCACGGGAAATCCGGCGATTCGCGCCGGACGCGCCTGGGCGTTGGCCCCGACCGCGACGCTGGCGGACGCGCTTTCGACGGCTTTTTTTGTGTGGGATGACGAAGGAGTGGCGGCGTTCTGCGCGGTGGAGCCTGAAGTCGGTGCAGCCCTAGCAACGTCGCATTCCCTGCTCTCGTTTCATGGAAAACTTCGCGAGTTCTGCACGCAGGATTGACGCAAGCAAACGGACCTTCGTAATTGGGTAGGCTGGAGCGCTGCTTAGCTGCGATGTGGCGTGTTCAGTTTTGTTTCTGTTACCCCAAATCAAAGTTCCCACGCTATGAATCTGCTCACCCGCAAAGAATTCCTCAAGGCCTCGCTCGTTGTCGGTGGCGCTGCGATCTTGTCTCGCAATCGCGCGTTTGCGATTGGCCAATCCGGCAGCGCCAACGGCGACATCCGCATCGGCATCATCGGGTTCAACGCCCAAGGCTGGGGCCACCTGCAAAACTACCTTCCCGGCAGCCGCAGCAAACTGGACGGTGCCATCCTCGCGGCGATCTGCGATGTCGACGACAAGGTGCTCGCGCGCGGTCGCGAGGCGGCGAACAAGGCCGGGTTAAAGGTCGCCGAATACAAAGACTACCGGAAGCTCCTTGAGAGCAAAGACGTCGATGCCGTCGTGCTCGCGCCGCCGAATCACCAGCACTCGATCATCACGATTGCGGCGTTGATGGCGGGCAAAGACGTCTACGTCGAAAAGCCGCTCTCGCACAATATCTGGGAAGGCCGTCAGGCGGTCGAGGCCGCGCGGAAATACTCGAAGAACGTCGCGGTTATCGGCACCCAGAACCGTTCATCTGAGCAAATCATGAATGCGATCGCCGCGTTGCGCGCGGGCAAGTTCGGCAAGCTCAAGTGGGTCACCGGCACGTGCTACAAACCGCGCGACTCGATCGGTCTGCACACGGGCCCCCAACCGATTCCGGAAGGCCTCGACTATGATCTCTGGACCGGTCCGGCGCCGCTGGTGCCGCCGACGCGCAATGGCCCCAAAGGCACGGTGCACTACGACTGGCACTGGTTCTGGAATTACGGTGGCGGCGATATTTCCAATCAAGGCATTCACCAAGTGGACGTCGCCCGTTGGATGGTCGGTGCGAAAGGACTGCCGAAGAGCGTCATGAGCTTCGGCGGTCGGTTCGGTTATCGCGACGACGCGGAGACGCCGAACACCCTCGTGTCGGTGATGAACTACGATGAGGCGCCGATGATGTTCGAAGTCCGCGGCCTCGGGAGGAAGAAAGGGATGAGGGCGATGGACGTCTATCGCAAGTCGTCCATCGGTGTCGTCGCGCAATGCGAGCACGGCTACATCAATGTCGCCGAAAACGGCTCCGCGATCGCCTACGACAACGACGGCAAGAAACTCGAGGCGTTCGAGGGAAGCGACAACGGCGCCCACCGCAAAAATTGGATCAAGGCGTTGCAGTCGCGCAAGGTGACGCATGGCCTCATCGAGGAAGGCCACTACTCAATCGCGCTCTGTCACCTCGCGAACATCTCGTATCTGACGGGCGCGGAGAAAGCGAATGCCCAGCTTGCCGACGCCGTGGCCTCGAATCTTGTGACCAAGGAGGCGTATTGGCGCACGCTCGATCACCTGAAGGCGAACGAAGTCGATCTCGATGCGACCAAGCCGATTGTCGGACCGCTGCTGCAGGTCGACGCCCAGCACGAAATGATCATTCACGCTGACCCAGTCATTGCTAACGCGGCAAACAATAGCCCAATCCGCAAGCGCACCGGTCGCGCACCATTCGTCATTCCGGATATGCAGCAGAAAACGTAAGGACCGGCCCGATTCGCCGCCGTTTTCAAAGCCCCGCACAATGATGCGGGGCTTTTCGTCGGTGACACGCCTTCCTCGTTGATCCGCATATTTTGTGCCGGTGAGATTCCATGTCCGGGCCTCAAAATCTGCACAGCTAAACCCAAAACCTGCGCGGCGGATCGGCCGTGCTCATGCTAGGCTGAGGGATGGCTTCCCTCTCTGATCGTCTCCCTGAAAACGCTCCCGGCCGGTATTACGTCGACTCGTCGTGCATCGATTGCGACCAATGTCGCGCCATGGCGGGCGATTTCTTCAGTCGTAACGCCGACAGCGGCATTTCCGTGGTCTGTCGTCAACCGACGACACCCGAAGAGATCGCCGCGGTCGAAGAAGCGCTGCAAGCCTGCGCAGTCGGTTCCATCGGCAACGACGGATCATAAGCGCCGCGCGTCGCATCGTAGTTGGGACGCGTCCAGCCTCGACAACTCGCGCTCTCAAACGGCCGCGGGCATTTGATGCCATGCATCGAGGCCGCGAACCGGCTTCGAACCGAAGCTACTTCGTTTCCTTGATCCGAATGTTGCGATACCAAACGGGTGCTTGGGCTTTGCCGTGAAGACCTTGGAGGCCAATTGGGCCGCTGCGGCTGAAATCTTTCAGTGCCTTGGCGAATTTGTTTTTGGTTCCGTCGGGATTCAGGTGCGGCTCTTTCCAGTTGTTGAGGTCGGCGTCGAAGACCTCCTCACCGTTGAAGATGAGCGCCACATGACTTCCGTTGCAGGTGATCGTAAAATGATTCCATTCGCCCACCGGCTTCGCCATATTTTTTGAGGGCGGTTGGGCGTTATAGATAGCGCCTACCATTCCGTAGAGCGCTCCATCCTGGTTTTCGTGCACTTGGACCTCAAGCGCAGCCAGCACATCGTTGATGTTGGACGAGTGCAGGAACACTCCGCTGTTGGCCTCCTTCGAGACCTTAAACTCCAGATCGAGCACGAAGTTGGCGTAGGATTTCTTGGTCCAGAGGGTCTCGTGGGTCTTAGCTACCAGCACATGGTTTTCGAAGACCCAATCGCCGGGTTTCGTAACTGCATCGGAGAAATCCTCGGCAAAGAGCGACTGCCAGTCGGTGGTATTTGGATGGGATTTCGGTGCGGCGTTGAGGCCGGAAGCGGCAAAAATACCGAGACCGACGGCGACAATCACACGGCGGGAGAACAGGGTGAACATTGTGTTTAGCATGGTGAAAACTGTAGGCGCTCAATACTACGGGATAATCGATGACGGAGAAGAGCGGCTATTTTTCAGCACTGCAGCAATAAATTCGTTGGTATAGGTCTTGCCGATGTCGACCTGCCCATACTCGGGGAAGAGGGCGGCGATGGCCTTGGCCTCCATTCGGGCAGCGGAGTCTGGCATCACGCCATCCGTCGCGAACATTTTTACTCCTTGGGAAATCACCCGGGTTTCTTTGCCCTCCCGCGCGACGATCTCGGGCACCAGGGCCGCGATCTCTTCGTTCGTTTGCGAATGGATGAATTGCAGGGCGCGCGCGAACGCCTTGACCAAGTGGCGCGCCAGCTCCGGATGAGCCTGCGCATAGGGCGTTGACATATAAAGCACCGTTGAAGGGAAAATATCGCCGAGGCTTTGCCGGGTGCCTTCGACCGAATACAGGTCGGCAAAAAGCGAAGCTATCCCCTGTGATTCGTAGAAACCGGCGTCCGGCTCGGGCGCGATGACGAAGTCGGCTTCGCCGGCCTTTAACGTCGCCGCGATCTTCGCCCGGGTGGTCGGCGCAATCGGGATGAAGTCGGTGATCTGAAATCCTTGCTGCAGCATAAGCCAGTTGGCGGTGGTGGACTTCGCGGAGTGTGGTCCACCGGTGATGATGCGTTTTCCTTTTAACTCCGACAGTTTGGTGACGGACTCCTTCAGCTGATTCGCGATGAGCAATTCATAACCCGGCGTGACAGCCATCGTGATTACGGCTTCACACGCCCGGCCTTCCGACTGGGCCACGATCGTATGATGATAATATGCGACCATTCCGGCGACGCGTCCGTCGGCCAGCATTTCATCCACCTTCGCATTGGCTGCAGTTTCCATCAACGTGACGTTCAGACCCTCATCCTTGAAGTAGCCCAAGTGGTCCGCGAGGAGCACCGGGAGATTGCGCAGCACCGCGATGCCGTCGACAGCCAGAACGATTTTGGTTTCAACGCGATGCTCCGTGGCCTCGATGGCGCCCAGCGGTTCAAGGAGCATCAGGGCGATGACGAAGGCGAAAGCGAGGCGGGGAAGGGAATTCTTCATTAGCGGAGGGAAACGGAGGCGAGGGTAGAATCTCGCGACCTCGCCGAACGGAGTGTGCGAGGCTGCGACCCGACGAGGTTGGCCGAATTTCCTGAACCGGGTCTGAATGGAACCTTAATATTCATTCAACCAGTCCAATCACTGCTGGGCGATTTCCGGGTGTATCGGATCGGAGTTCAGGGGTTCGGCGCCAGAAAGGTAAACGGGAATTCAGACTTGAATGGCGCTTAATTGGAACACGTTGGTTTCCAGCGATTGCGATGGGGAGATTCTTTGTACAGATGACGGGGTTTGTTGAGCAAGGCATAAGCTTTAGGTCGTCGTTTCACGGCCCGCGGCTCACGGCGGTGTGGGCGC
>CAIMFY010000097.1 GCA_903840415.1 uncultured Opitutia bacterium
ACAGCTTGCGCTGCCGACGATGTCTGGTCGTTGATCTTCATGGATGGTGGTTTCTTTGGGTTTTCGACTTCCCTCTGCCTTTACTGGCAGCGGAACCACCATCCACCCAGCTAACTTTTAACGACTACAGGGACGCTTCCCGCGGTCCTGACCCTCGCACCAACACGCACATCGCCGCGTGACACCAAACTCTATTTTCTCAGGACAATCCAAACCCGCTCAACCCGCCGTCCAGCGCCGCCTGCGATACGCGGTGAACCCAAGCGCACCAAGACCGGCGAGCGCGGCGCAGGTCGATGGCTCCGGGACAGCGGAATACTGGACTGAGAATTGGGGCGTATAGGCTGAGGAGATAGTCCAAGTCGAACCCCCGTTATTGAAATAAAATCCAGATCCAATCTGCCAATCCGTTAGATTTCCACTATCGACGCTGATTGAATAGGTTGTATTTAACTGAAAGGAAGTATCCGCGGTTGTCGATGACGCCGAACCGACTAACCAATAAGTTAAACCCGGCTGCAATGTTGGAGGCGTCGCGGCACTGTAGATGTAATTTCCCACAGTTAAAGGCGCGGGATTACCGGTCAATGAAGCGACAAATCCAGAAGGGACATTCCCTATCATGCCGCTGTAAAGCGAAAACGAGAGACCACTAGCCGACCCAACCGCAGTCTGCATCGCTATCGTGACGCTCGAAAAGGCAACTGTTGAGGCACCCGTCGTGAAACTAAACGCACGGCTATAATTTGAACTCCCGAGGTATCCAATCGAAAGATAATTATTGGACGCGGTGGGCTGCCCGAGATTCGACACCGCAGTCGTTTGGGCGGGAAGCGATTGAATAGCCGCAAAAAGTGCGACTGTGCCTAAAATAGTTCTCCACTGTTCATCCATGCGCATGTGAATTTTAACAACGCTGGAAATCTTCAGACCGGTGACAATGTTTTTCTGGTCGACCCTCGCACGCCGAGACAGGGCCGCAACGGGGAAAGGGGCAGGGGATTAGCAGGTCCCCCCCATTCGTGGGGGAATTGTGAACCTTTTTTGGCTCACCTATAAAATTGGCGCACCTGAAGGGAGTCGAACCCCTAACCTCCAGATTCGTAGTCTGGCGCTCTATCCAGTTGAGCTACAGGTGCGCGAAAGAAGGGGTGAAGAAGCAAAGATCCGCTCACGAGCGCAAGCGTGAAGTTCAGAGCCCACATGAACATTTTCGCTGTCGACAGCGAGTCCGAAAAAACGGTCTACGGCGCGAGTATGCGTTCGATCTCGGTGAGCTCGGAACTAGTTAGCGAAAGTTTTTTTAGAGCAGCAACATTGTCCTCGATCTGACTGACTTTGCTCGCGCCGATGAGTGCCGACGTGATCGTCGGTTGACGCAACACCCAAACGAGCGCGAGCTGGGCGAGTGATTGGCCGCGGACGCGGGCGAGGGTATCTAGGCGACGGAGTTTGACCAGTTTTTCCTCGGTAATATGTTCGGGTTTGAGGAAGCGCGGGTCCCGTGCCGCCCGAGCATCTGCGGGAATGCCGGCGAGGTAGCGGTTTGTTAGCAGGCCTTGCGCTAGAGGGCAAAACGCAATGCCGCCGATACCTTCATCGCTAAGAACCTGCGTGAGGCCACCCTCGATCCAACGCTCGAACATATGATATTTCGGTTGGTGGATGAGGCAGGGCGTCCCTAGTTCACGAAGAAACTTGGCGGCGCGGGCGGTATGCACTGCGTCGTAATTCGAAAGACCGACGTAAAGCGCCTTGCCGACCCGGACCGCGTGGGCGAGCGCACCCATCGTCTCTTCCAGCGGCGTATTCGGGTCGGGTCGGTGCGAGTAAAAAATATCGACGTAGTCGAGTTTCATTCGACGCAAGCTCTGGTCGAGGGAAGCGAGAACGTATTTTCGCGAGCCCCATTCGCCGTAGGGACCATCCCACATCTGATAGCCTGCCTTGGTGGAAATGATCAGCTCGTCGCGATGCGCCGCTAGATCGGCGTGGAGCACGGAGCCGAAATTGAGCTCGGCCGAGCCGGGCGGCGGACCGTAGTTGTTGGCGAGATCGAAGTGAGTGATGCCAAGGTCGAAAGCGCGAAAAATGAGGGCGCGTCGGTTCGCCGGGTCGTCGGGGTCGCCAAAATTGTGCCAGAGACCGAGTGAGAGCGCAGGCAGCTTGAGGCCGCTGTGACCGCAGGTCCGGTAAAGCGCGGGGTTGTCGTAACGCGTGGCGGCGGGTGTGTGCGGCATGGCGGGAGGAGTGCCCAGTGGATTGCTTGGTCGGAGTGCGGCTCGCAACGACAAAGAAAAACCCGCCGGCTTTCCGGCGGGTTGATTGATCCAATCGAAATTTCTATCTTCGGAGATCGTAGTCAGATTGCTTTTGGCAGCGCGTCGGTAAGTTCGACCGTATGTGGGTGATTCCGTTTGACGCGATGGAGGAGATGGCGGCGGGCAAGCATGCGATCGAGTTTGTCGACGAGCATCGAGATTGCCTTGTGGCACTCGTCGGCTTCGACGACGGCATTCATCTCCGGTCCCTGAATGACCAAGTGCCCTTTCGCCTTAAAGCGGGTGGCGACCGTCTCTTTGGGATCACACTCGAGCTCGACGCGGATGCGGACGATACGCTCCTGATGTCGGAACAATCGTTCAGCTTTTTCGCGGACAAAGGTTTTGAGCGACGGAGTCAGCTCGAGATGAATGCCAGAGACGATGAGTTCGTGGGTATTTGGGCTGTTCATGTTACTGCTTTTGGTTTGGTTTGAAACGGGCACGGCACGTAAGCCGGGCCCGTTGAAATTCACGTAGCTCATCGTCGTGCCCTCGCCAAGCGAAGCGCTCCAACCATTCACGTCCGTCGTCATTACGGGCGGATCTTCCGGTATTGGAAAATCGTTCATTGAGCTGATGGCGAAACTGAAACCGGATCTGGTTTTTTGCAATCTCTCCCGCCGCAATCCTGACATAAAAAGTTTCGGGGAAAGATTGAACCATTTGGCGTGCGATTTGTCGCAGCCGACCGAGGTGGCACTGGTGGCCCGCAACGTGGAGGCATTCCTCGAGCGCAGGGTGCCGGCTGGACGCATCTTACTCATTAACAACAGTGGCTTCGGCACGATGGGCCCGTTTCCTGAGGCCGATTTGGCGAAACAGGTCGAAATGATCGATCTTAACGTCCGGGCGGTCGTGCATCTCACTGGGCTGTTGTTGCCGCTGCTGCTACGCCGGGGCGGAGCGATTATGAATGTGGCGTCAACGGCCGCGTTTCAGCCTACGCCAACCATGGCGACCTACGGAGCGACAAAGGCGTTTGTTCTGCACTGGAGCCACGCGCTCAACTATGAACTGCGACACAGTGGCGTGCGCGCGCTGGCGGTTTGCCCCGGGACAACACGGACAGAATTTTTCCGAATCGCCGGCCTGAAGACGGGCAATCGTGCGGACGCCCTTGCGATGTCGCCCGAAGAAGTGGTGATGTCATCGCTGCGCGCGCTCGGCGCGGGACGCAGTCAAGTCGTGACGGGTTGGAAAAACAAACTCGCGGCGTTCGCGTCGTCGCCGGTGCCGAAATCGCTAGCAACCCGGGTGGCGGGCACAGTGCTGGCCGGCTACCGACGACTCCAGGCGAGATCGTGAGCGCTGACGTCCCGAGCGCACCGGAGGATTTTTTTGCCATCTCCGGTCGGGCCTGTGCGTGGCCGCGCCGTCTGAAACAGGGACCGGTGCGCATGATAACGCCGAACGAATTGCGCAGCTGGATTGTCCATGACGACGAGCGACTGCTCGTAGTAAACAAACCCGGAGACGTGGTCTGCCATCCCTCGAAAAGCGGACCGTGGTCGAGCCTGTCGGGTGCCGTGCGAGACTTCGCGCACCTCGCGGCTGCGCATTTGATCTTTCGGCTGGATCGGGAAACGAGCGGGTTGGTGGTGTTTGCGAAAGATGCGAAGCTGGCGAGCCGTTTGCAGCGCGCAGTGCAGGAGCGGCGGGTGGCCAAAGCCTACGTCGCGGTGATGACAGGCGAATTGCGCGAGCCAGCCACGGTCAATCAGCCGCTCGGTGATGACGTGGGCAGTCCGGTTTTTGTAAAATCGACGGTGCGCGCGGACGGCCAAGCCGCCGTCACGCATTTTACTCCGATCGCGGCGAGTGGAGGTTTCACGTTGACGCGGGTCGTGACCGAGACGGGACGGAAGCACCAGATTCGCGCCCACGCCCAGTGGCTGGGACATTCGCTCGTCGGCGACAAAATCTACGGACCGGACGCACGACTCTATCTTGAGTTCATCGACCGTGGTTGGACCGAAATGCTGGCGGCAAAGTTGCTGTTGCCGCGTCAAGCGCTACACTGCGCCGAGATCGATCTGCGGCCGGCGGGATTGCCAGATGTATTCCGCGCCGAGCTGCCGACGGATCTACGGGACTTTTGCGCCGTGCGGGGATTGGGCGTGTGAGTTACCGCTTGGTCCAGACGCGCAACGACGACAGCAAGAAATTCTCCAGCGCGGCGGCTTCGTTGAGATTCAAGCGGAGGAGACCGGTGTTGTGTTCCAAATTGTCGATCACAGAGATCAGGGCGCGTCGCGTGACTTCGTCGCCCGCCATCAGTTTCGGCAAAGCGTAGGCGCGCGTGGCGTGGGCGATTTCGGCAAACAGGCGCAGGCGAATGCCGTTGGCAATGCCGGTCTGGATGGCTTCTTCCTCGGAGTCGTCGAGATCGTCAGGAAGTTTTTCCTTTTGCTCCTTCCACGTTTGGTCGGTAGCGAAATCAAGCACGGCGGCGAATCGCGCGACCAGTCCGTAGGCCGTAAAAATGTGCTCGGCGACAGAGCGTTTGTCGGCGACGGGACCATCAGCGAGCCGGCCGATCCAGGTGCGATAGTCGGCGAGCCACGGCGCCCATCCGTCGGCCGCCAAGGCCGCAACGGTCGAGGGAAAACGAAAATGCAGCACGCGGCTGAGAATTGTCGGGAGGAGCGAGTAGGGGCGCGTGGTGAGGAGCAGCAGCGTGGTGTTGGGCGGCGGCTCCTCCAACGTCTTGAGAAACGCATTAGCGCTCGGCGGCTCCATGCGGTCGGCCTCGTAAAGGATCGCGACCTTGCGCGGCGCTACTGCTGGCGTGACGTAGAGCTTCGGCAAAAACTCGCGCATGGTGCCCGCGTCGGGCGAACCGGACTTGCCGATGGGGATGATACGGGACTTTCCTTTTGGGCGCAGCGCGAGATAGTCTGGGTGATCTTTTACGGCGAAGCGCGCCTTCGCATTCGACGGATTGAGCAGCCGGTCAGCGATGGCGTGGGCGACGCCCACGAGCGTGCCGAGGTCATCGCCATGGAGCAACAGGCTGTGCGAGAGCCGTGAACGCTCGATGGCGCGCTCGATGACGGCGACGGCGGGTGTGCCGACGAGCGCAGGAGGCCAGGGCAGTGGCGCCGATGCGCTCACTTCAGCCGTGCCTGCACTTCGGACCAAATTTTCTTCGCAATGGCTTCCTGGTTTTTCGTGCCGTCGATGACGATGAAGCGTTCGGGCATGCTATTGGCCAGCACGAGATAACCTTCGCGGATCTTATTGTAGAAGCTGACGTTTTCGCGCTCCATGCGGTCAGGGAGGTCGGAGGCGCGCTGTTTGAGGCGGGCAAGTCCAATCTCGGTCGGCACGTCGATGACGACCGTGAGATCAGGCATCACATTACCAACGGCAAACCGGTTGATCTGGGCAACGGGATCAGCGGCCAGGTTGCGGCCGATTCCCTGATAAACCGTCGAGGAGTCGAGGAAACGATCGCTCAGCACAATCGCCCCACGCACGAGCGCCGGGGCGATCACTTCACGGACGACCTGCGCCCGGGCCGCGGTGAAAAGCAGCAATTCCGTCTCGGCACACATTTCGTCGCCCTTAGAATTATGGACAATGATGTTGCGGATCTGCTCGCCGATCTCGGTGCCGCCGGGCTCGCGGGTGGTGACAACCTCGCGTTTCGTTTTTTGGAAATGTTCGGCGAGGCACGCGATTTGCGTGGATTTGCCGGAACCTTCGGAGCCTTCGAAGGAGATAAGTTTGCCGGGCGAATTCATTTTCAGAGGCATGGCACGACTGTGGCGGATTCAACGCCAGTTGGCGAGGAAGGTTTCGAGATCGGCAAGGCTCGGGCTTGCGGCGGTGCGAACGTAGTGGCCGCTCGTGCAGACGCCGGTGCCGAGGCACGATTCGGGCGAAAGCCCCAGCATCTGGCCGGTCGTGAAGCCGGCGTTAAAATGATCGCCGGCGCCGGTGGTGATGAGCGGCTGGGCCACAAACGGGCCGGGCACCCACCAGACACCGTCGCGCGTGGCGCACGCCGCCGATTCGCGCGGATGGATGACCACGGTCGAAACATCGAGGCGTTGGCGAATCTTGACGCACATTTCCCGCAGCCCCGCTTCCGTTTCGCTGGTCGCACCGAAGCCGAGCGCGGCAAACACCTGCTGACCTTCCTTCAGGTTAAGGCCGAGCGTCACGCGGCCGAATTGCTCGAACTTCGCCATCGTCTCAAGGGCATAAACCAGATCGGCGGCCGATCGCTTTTCTGGATCGCAGAGGTCGAAGAAGAAAATGCGTCCCGCGCGGACCGGCACCGGAGGCAAAATGCGCGCCACCAGATCGGCGAGAATCGCCGTCATGTGCGGGAGCATCGTCCAGTTTACGAGCGCCACAAGATCGGCGCCGGCGAGGGCGGCGCGATAACCGTCAACTCCGCCCATTGCATTGGTGACGGACTCGGGTGTGACCTCGTCGAGACTACGCATAAGACCGAGCATGATTTTTCCATCGGGGCACTCGACGGCGATCGTGTGCGCCGCATCGGTGATCGAAACCACGCGGGCGCGGCGGGCGAGGGGCGCGAACACCGGATGGACCGCGCCGCGGCCCAGCGCGCCGACATAGGTCACCTGCGCGCCGTGAGCGAGGAGAGCGTTGGCCATGATGGGGCCGTTGCCGCCGAGTTTGTCGAAACGCGGATAGAGTTCGATGTTGGTGCTCTTGCCCGCGGCCCCGACGATGCGCTGACCGAAGTCGGCGAGGCTAGCGAAAGGCGTGAAGTTATCGCCCTGACCGGCGCGTTGCGCAACGGGTGCGACGATGGTGTCGACGAAACCGTCGAAGCCGGCGAGGCATTGTTTGGCGGTGATATCGCCGCGGCGGGAGCGGAGTTCCTGGATGGTGCGAGTCTTAAAGTCCATGGGATAAGCGGACTCAGGAAAAAATCGCCAGCGCGGCGCGGCAACCAGATTCGTGGCGGAGTGCGAAAATCTTCACGGCAATTTCCGTTGAACGCGCCCGCCAAACCCGCCAACTCTCAATCCACGTCATGCTCGCGCTGTTCCTTTTTTCTCCCGTCCTCGCGACGGCCAACCTGATCGAGGTATTCGTCCGCTGCGATCCCGCCGGCCAGGTCATCACCAGCGGCCTCGCCGTCTTCAGCATCATCGCATGGACGATCATGTTTCAGAAGCATTTCGAGCTGAAGCGGCTCGCCTCCTACAATCATCGTTTCGAGCACCATCTGCGTGATCAGAAAACACTGCTCGATTTGCCGGAGTCGTTTCGCGACCAGCGCGCGATTCCCTACGCCGATCTTTTGGCGGATGCGGTCGAGGCCTATTGGCGGGCGGCGGCGATCGGGAAGGAGAAGGGCGCCGACTCGATGCGTGCCCGACTCGAGCATGCAGAAAACGCCATTCAGCGCGCGCTCTCGCGTCAGACACTGCGCTACGAGTCGAGCATGATCTTTCTTGCCACCCTCGTGACCGGCGCGCCGTTTCTCGGAATGCTTGGCACGGTGTGGGGTGTGATGGTGGCGTTCAGCGATGTGGCGGTGCAGGATTCCGCCACCATCAAGACGCTCGCACCGGGCGTCTCGGCGGCTCTCCTCACGACCATCGCCGGGCTTCTGGTGGCGATTCCCTCGGTCTTCGGCTACAATTTCCTCCTCGGAAAATCGAAGCAGCTCGTAACCGAACTCGAAAACTATGCGAGTTCGCTCGCCGATCGCATCGAGTTGGAAAGCAAGTAACGGAGTTCCACCATGGCGCGCACGTTTCGACGAAAACAGTCACAGCATCCGATTTCGGAGCTGAATGTCACGAACCTCATTGATTTGGGGTTCACGCTCCTGATCATTTTCATGATCGCGACGACGGTCACGCATCAGGAACAGACGGAGCGGATGAACCTGCCCGTGGAATCGAAGAGTCTGCAGACCAAACCCGATCCGAGCGATCGGTTCGAGAGCATCACGATCGCGGCGGACGGCAGCTACAGTATCGGCGGCCGGCGGCTCACGCTCGCTCAGCTGTCGCGGGAATTGGCCAGCTTCGCCGGTCAGTCCAAACCCCCGGTCTTCCGGATTCGGATGGATGCCAAAACGACAGCGCAGCAATTCATCTCGGTCGTAGACACGCTGAAGAAACACAATCTTTCGAGAATCACTTTCGACACGCAGACCGGGAACTAAGGTTTAGCATCACCAATCGTTATCTCGGCGCCGCCCCATGACTGACCGCACGTCCGCCGCATTCATGACTTCACTCGCGCTGCATGCGCTGGTGGTGGCGATTCTGCTGTTATTCACTTATTCGGTGAATCTGCGTTCGCGGGAGATTCCGAAGGTGTTCGAACTCGTGAAGGGCGATGGCAATAATTACATGGCGACCGAGGCGCCCAAGCTTGGCACACCCGGCGGCGTAAAACTCAACGTCCCGACACCTATCACGCCCAAGGCCGAAGTGCCGGAGATTAAACCTGACGCCGTGCCGCCGACGCCACCCGCGCCGAAGGTTGCCCCGACGAAAACTGCGCGCACACCGGCGCAAGAAATCCGCCGTTTGGTCGCCAACGCGGATCTCAGAGCCAAGCGCGAGGTCGCAAGGGAGCGCGCCGACGAGCAGAAGCGAATCACGAAAGAGGAATTTGACCGGTTGAACCGAGCGAAAGCGGCCGACAAGTCGGCGCCAACCAAGTTTCAAAAAGTCGAGCCCGAGGGCATTTCGAAGGGGGTGCCGGACGGTTCGACTGCCAACACTGTAGGCGGCGCGAATGGCCGGCAGCTCACAAGCACGGGGGGCAGCGCCATGGAGCGCTACGACTCTGCGCTGATTGCAGCGTTGCGGCGCGCGCTGGAGGAGGAAAAGCCTGCGGGGCTCAGTGAATCGCTGGTGGCGACGGTGGAGTTTCGCATAGGAGCGGATGGAACGTTGTCGAGTGTCCGGATCACGAAAACATCAGGCAGCCGTGAATTCGACGCGGCGGTGCGTGCTGCCATCCGTCGCGTGAGTGGCACGATCGGCGCGCGGCCCGATAGTAAGAGCGAAGTCGTGGAGTTGGATTTCCGGGCCAAAGAGCAAGACGGCGACTGACGCACAGGCGCGGCGCATAAAAAAGTCGTCACCGGATGTTTCCGGTGGCGACTTTGAAATTGGTGGACCCTGCTAGGAGGGTCGTTAAATTGCGATATTATACGAGTGAAGGCTGATTTTGTTCCGGTTTTGTTCCGGTAATTTCTCTGGTTTTGCGGACTAAAGGGTGGGCGACGTCGTGAATTTCAGTTCGGAGCGAAACGGTCCTGAGCGGGACTATTCACCCCGACAGCAATCGATTCGTGCCTGGAGAAGAATTCCTATCCTCGATTCTTCACTCGCGTTTAAGAAGGCAAAGGAGCAACTGCTGAAATTTTTATGGAGATTTAAGTGCACCTGAATTCTTGGAAGCGTCCCTGTAGTCGTTAAAAGTTAGCTGGGTGGATGGTGGTTCCGCTGCCAGTAAAGGCAGAGGGAAGTCGAAAACCCAAAGAAACCACCATCCATGAAGATCAACGACCAGACATCGTCGGCAGCGCAAG
>CAIMFY010000098.1 GCA_903840415.1 uncultured Opitutia bacterium
ACCGACGCGGCGATCATTGTGTCCGGTGCAAACCCGGAGATTAACGGCCGCACTCGCTGTTCGCGCGGCCTCATTGGCTCTTTATCTCAAACCGCCTTCACAGGCTCGCTGTGATAAAAGCCTATGGTTTTTCGAACGGTTGGGATTGAATTTATCTGCGTGAGTTTGCGAAGTGCGGTCTGACGGTGACAATGAGGGCACGCGCAGAGTCCTCAGCTTGACTTCGTGAACAACGCCGACATGATGTCCGACATGAGAACTTTCACCGTTCGCGACCTCGACCGATCCCCCAGTGTGGTTCTGGATGCATCCAGGGCAGATGGCAGCGCACGCATCCGAGAGCGGGGCGGACAAACTTACCTCATCACCCCAGAGGCCGCACCTCAGAAGCGCATCTCTGCGCTCCCGGGCTTTTCAGGCCGGAGAAGCAAACTGGTCAACGGGATGCTGTCACCGTCGTCTGTGCGTGAACTCGACAAAGCGATTGCCGGGGAATGAAACCTTACGCGGATACGAATTTCTTCACGCGCCTTTATCTTTCGCTGCCAGAAAGCGATCAGGCTGACCGCCTTGTCGATCTGGCAAAAAGCGGCGGGGCATTCCTTCTGCCGGTTACATGGCTTCACCGCATGGAATTAGCCAACGCTTTTGAGTTTTCTGTCTGGCTTGGCAAGCAGGGTGGGCATCCACGAGTGACTCCTCAAAACGCGGCTGTCGCTCACGAGAATTTCAAGGACGACCTAGCGGCTGAAACATTCATCGGCGCCGAAACGGTCGAGATTTCAGCCCTACGGTCGCTGTTCGAGGAGACGGTCGCACGCCAAACAGCAAAACACGGTTTTAGGACATACGACATTCTCCACGTTGTCTCCGCCCGGCTTCTGGGCTGCGATCATTTCTTCAGTTTCGACGTTCGCGCAAACAAGCTCGCGCAAATTGAGGGACTCAAAATCCCGCCGCGCTGAACAAAAGAGGCGTTGAGACAACGGCATACCCCATTAAATAAAACGCTGTATTCGCGTTAGCGGTTGCTGCCGGTGCATTGGGGTAGGCGCTTGATGCCGGCGGCGCCAGGTTCACGAAAGATAGTTCCGGCGTTTCATCTGCGGCACCATCTCAAAGTCTGTATCGTCTGTCACGAGGGTCAGTCCAAAGCGCAAAGCGACTGCGGCCTGCCAAGTGTCGTTTTCCCCGAGCCGCATTCCCTTTGCGGATTGCTCTCGGTCGATCCGCGAAGCTAACAGCGCGACGTCGCGTCCGATGGCGACCATCCGAAACCGACGAAGAAACCGGCGCGCCTCTCTCTCGTTGCGGATGCCAGCGGCATATTCATTTGCCGTGATCGGTGTAATCGCCATGGGCCGCGTTCTGTTCGCACGCATGAATCGCTTCGCTGGACCCTCGGCGCCATCCGGCCGACGCAACTCGGCGTGGAGGTCGATGAGAAAATTGGTGTCGAGTAGGAGCATCAGGCACGGGCCTTTCGCCGCGCATGGAGCGCACGCGAGGTTTCAAGCTCATCGGCTGTTACTGCGGTCTTGCCATGTCCAAATTCAGCTTCGAGGAGGTCGAGGGCCTCGCCCATCGTGTCCGCGGGCTCGTCCCAAACGGCGCGTCGCACAACTTCAGTGAAGGACTCTCGCGGTGAACGCTTGGCCTTCTTTAGAATTTTGTAGGCATCATCGGAAAGAGAAATGGTCTTAAAACTCATACACAGACATATACACAGATAAGGAATGAGATCAAAGGGAATTTGCTGAGGCAAACCGCAACTCCGCCGGAGGCACCTGCGTCAAGGGCATACCCAATTCACCGGCATCAACCGCTAACGCGAATATGGCGAATAAATACTCAAAAACAATTGATTAAACACTTATTATAGGTATTAATGGTAATATGTTATCACTTAAAACAGAGTCAGACGTGCTACGTGAGATCGCGGATTCGCTGCGAGCCCACCGGCTGGCTTTGGGCTGGCGACAAGAGGATCTGGCCGAACGAAGCGGGCTGTCGATTGACACTTTACGTCGGTTCGAGCGCTCCGGCCGAATCGGTTTCCTCGGGCTCGCCAAATTGCTGGTGACGCTGGGATTGGCGGACAACTTTCTCGCAGTCTTTAAGCCTCCCTCGATAGCGCCAACGAGCATCGAGGCTTTTCTCACTGAGGGTCAGGGCGCCAAGGCCCGGCAGCGAGCGAGGAGAGCCAAATCGAGTTAAATGAAACCCTTGGTCGAACCCATACTCCTCGAGCTCAAGTTTCTTGGTGGTCCGCTGGGCGTGCTTGCCTGCCGGCCCGATGGTCCGGTTTTCGCGCTTGAGCTGGACCGCGAGTTTCTCGCGAGCGGTCATGATCTGTCACCACTGAATCTGCCTGTGGCTACTTTTGCGGCAGGTCCGCGGATATTTCGCCCGGGCGATACGCCGTTCCCCGGCGGATTGCCCGGCCTCATCGCTGACTCGCTGCCGGATGCTTGGGGCGAGAGAATGCTCCGCTATGAAATGCCCGATTTGAAGTCGCTACTCGGCAAGCTCGCGGCCATCGGAAAACGCGGCCCGGGTGCCATCACGTTTGAGCCGGTGCTGGGGGCCGGGGCGGATCAAATCCCAACCACGGCAAATCTGGCGGAACTCGCCCGAGAGGTTGACGCCTTGCGGGCCTCGCCGGTGCCGCTCACCTCAGATCATGTGAATGTTGCCCTAACTCATGGCGGCACTTCACTTGGAGGAGCGTTGCCGAAGACCGCAGCGCATCTGCGGTTGGAGGGCGAGTTCCTCGAGTGTAGGGAGATCCTCGTCGGAGGCGAGCCGCCTCCAGGGTATTCGCCGTGCATTCTGAAATTCGCGCGGACCAGCGACGAAGCAGAAGGGGCGGTCGAATTTGCGTTCTGGCTCATGGCGAAGAACGCTGGCATCCGCCTGCCGCGGGCCTGTCTGGTGCAGGATGGTCAGCGCCGGCATTTTGCGTGTGAGCGCTTCGACCGTTATCGCCGACCCGACGGCACCACGGCCCGGCGCCATGTGCATTCACTGAGCGGCATGTTGCATCGTCGGGCCTCGGACGGGGCCATCGACTACGAGGAACTGATGCGCCTGAGCCGCCGGCTCGGAGGGGCGAACGAAGCGGTGGAGTGTTTTCGACGCGCCGTGTTCAACCTCCTCGCGACCAATCGTGATGACCACGGTCGCAATCACGCCTTCCTCTATGATGAATCGACCCGCGAGTGGACGCTCACGCCGGCCTTCGATCAGAATCCCAATGTCGCTAACGTGCTGATTGCCTTGACGTGGCTCGGAAGCACCCAGGTTCCCCAGCAGTTCACGGCCTTGATCCGTCTGGCAGAAATTGGTGGCATTTCCGCCAAGCGGGCCCGCGAAATCTACGAGCAAGTGGAGACCGCCACGCTCGGTGGCTGGCACGAAGCCGCCGGACATGCTGGAGTGCCTGGGGCCATGATCGACTATTGGGACAATGAAATGATCCAGCAAACTCGGACGTTACGGGCGGACGCCAAGGCGTCCGCGAATCCCACGAGAAAGCGCCGTCCGAAAAAATCGGGACCGTGACCTAAGCCGTATCCATGCAATAGAAGTGCGGGTTTGACGTGATTTTCTTGGTGGCGACGCTACGCGAAGACAGGGCGGGTTCCGACTGCATTGCAGTTGGGATTGGGTGAGAGCAGTTTTTCCCAAAGCCTTCGCCACCAGT
>CAIMFY010000099.1 GCA_903840415.1 uncultured Opitutia bacterium
GGCGGAGCTCGCGCTCCGCGCATTGTTCACGAACGCACCCGCAAGCGGGTGCTCGCTCGCCAGATCGCTTCCCCCTCTCTTACTTATGATCCCACGGCAGTGCGACCGTGAGGCGCGGATGCTCCCAGACCTTAAAAAGCGTGAATATTTTCCCTGGGTTGAGGATGCCGTTCGGATCAAGCGCCCGCTTCACGGCCTTCATCGCCTTGATCTGCGCAGGCGAGTGCTGAAGTCGCAAAAACGGCGTCTTCGCCAGACCTATGCCGTGCTCGCCGGAAATCGCACCGCCGAGCTTCACCACACCGGCCATGAGCGTGCCCACGGCTTTTTCCGCGCGCAGGTATTCGGCGCGGTTCTCGCGATGATACATGATGTTCACATGCAGGTTGCCGTCGCCCAGATGCCCGAAGGTCGGGATGGGCAGTCGCGAGGACTTGCGCAGCTTGTCCAGAAACACTGCGAACTTCTCGTAATTGCGTATCGGCACCACGATGTCCTCGTTCAGTTTGGAATCGCCCAGCGCGAACATCGCACTCGAACACTTGCGGCGCACCTCCCACAACTGCTCCGCCTCGTCGCGATCGCGCGCCTCGCGAAACGCCAGCGTGTTCGCCTTCGCCCATGCGAGCACGACCGCCTTCTGGTCGGCGATTTCGTTGGGTGAACCCGCCAGCTCCAGCAACACCACCGGGCGCCCCGCCTGTCCCGTAAAAACAGGTTTCCCGCTCTTCGCCTCGGCGCACGTCACGCTGTAACGGTCGAGAAACTCGCAGATGGCCGGCTGCACCCGCAGGGCAAACAGAGCCCTCGCGGCTCGAAACGCCGCCAACTCGTCCTCGAACGCCGTGAGCAGCGTCCAGCGCGCCGCCGGCAGCGGAATCAGTTTCAACGTAGCCTCCGTCACCACGCCGAGCATGCCTTCGCTACCGATCCACAGGTCGCGCAGGTTGAACCCCGAGGAGAATTTCTTCGTGGTCGTGCCCCACTCCACGTATTCGCCGGTCGGCAGAAAACCTTTCAGCGCGAGCACGAAGTCGCGCGTCACCCCGTATTTGCCGCCGTGCATGCCGCCGGCGTTGCAGGCGATGTTGCCGCCGATCGTGCAGTATTTTTTCGACGCCGGATCGGGCGGGTAAAACCAGCCCTTCGCCTCGACGGCCTTGTGGATATCCCACGTCACCGCCCCCGCCTGCACCTGCGCGAGCCCCGCATCGGCATCGACCGCGATCTTGTTCCACTGGGACAGATCGAGCACCCAGCCGCCCTGCACCGGCGAGCCCGAGCCGGTAAGCGAGGAACCGGCGCCGCGGATCGTCACCGGCACGCCGTGCCTGTTGGCCAGCGTGAGCACCGTCGTGATGTCGGCGTTCGTGCGCGGTCGGATCACCGCCTCGGGCAGGAACGACAGCTTGCTGCCGTCAAACGATGCCGCGAAGAGCGCGTCACGCGCCGTGGCGACTCGCGCGCCCAGTCGGCGTTTGAGAAGGGACGTGGCGGATGAATAGGTGGGCTTGGACACAGGCGCGCAGACTCGCGTAACGTCTCGCGCTCTGCAATCCTCGGCTGCGTTATCCTGAGAGTGTTTGCAGGAATTCGCTTTTCACGCCGCCCGCCCCGAGTGATTGATTGTCCCCTCCCCTTCCATGACCCGCGTCCTTCTGACCACCACGTCCTTTCAGGACACTCCCGGCCCTCATCACGACATGCTCGCCGCCTCCGGCTTCGAGATTGTCCGCGAACGCGGCCCGCTCTCCGAGTCTCGCATGCTAGAGCTCTCCGGCCGGTTTGACGCCTACCTTTGCGGCGACGACGCCATGACCCGCGCCGTCATGGAAAAATCCATCCCCCGTCTCAAGGTCATCTCCAAATACGGCATCGGCCTCGACAAGATCGACCTCAAGGCCGCCGCCGATCTCAAGCTCCCGGTTCTCTTCACTCCGGGTGTCAACCACACCACCGTCGCCGAGCACACCTTCGCCCTCCTTCTCGCCTCCGTGCGCAACCTCGTCGTCGAGGCCAACCACGTCGCCGCCGGACGCTGGACGCGCATCACCGGCAACGAGGTCTGCGGCAAGACCCTCGCCATCGTCGGATTCGGTCGCATCGGCA
>CAIMFY010000100.1 GCA_903840415.1 uncultured Opitutia bacterium
CTCTGCGGTCCTCGCGACCGTCGTTAGAGAAAGCGTTAGGTGACAGGATCTGGTGAGTCGTTGGCTGAGTCGTTTGGCTTAATTGATGTTTTAGAAAACCACGGTGGGAACGGAACTGGCAGCGACGGTGGATCTACGAATTATCACATGAGCAATTCCAAACTCTACGTTGGAAACCTCTCCTTCAAGACCACCGAAGACGAACTCCGCTCGCACTTCGGCCAGTTCGGTTCCGTGACCGACGTTTACGTCGCCATGGACAAGATGACCGGCCGCCCGCGCGGTTTCGCCTTCGTGACCATGGGCACGGCCGATGAGGCCAAGATTGCCGCGGAAAAGATCAACGGCACCGAACTCGGTGGCCGCCAACTGACCGTCAATGAGGCGCGTCCGAAGGAAGATCGTCCGGCTGGTGGCGGCTTCGGCGGCGGTGGCGGCGGTCGCGGCTTCGGCGGCGGCGGTCGTTCCGGCGGCGGCGGTGGTGGCGGCGGCGGCTGGCGCGGAGATCGCGGCGGCGGCGGCGGCGACCGTGGCGAGCGCCGTTACTAATCGACGCTTTCGAGCGATTTGATTTTCGAGGGACGGAGTCCTTTGGGACTCCGTCCTTTTTCTTTTTTGCGGGTGCTCTCTTGTCAGTCATTCTGGGCACAGCGAAGAGTCTCGCGGGCCTCTGCCTGCACCAATGCAACGAATGTCCGATTGGATTCTTCGCTGCGCCCAGAATGATCGAACGATATCACCATGCCTTTTAAAGCTCTCAAACTCTCCGATTCCGTCCTCCGCGGCGTGCAAGCCGCCGGTTACACGGATCCGACTCCCATCCAGCTTCGCGCTATTCCCGCCGTCCTCGGCGGCGGCGATCTCATCGCCTCGGCGCAAACCGGCACGGGTAAAACCGCGGCGTTTGCGCTGCCGATTCTCACCCGCCTCGGCCAACATGGCCGCGCCCGCGTGCTCGTGCTCGAGCCCACGCGCGAACTCGCCGCCCAGGTCGAGACCGCGTTTCGCGACTTCGCCCGCTTCACCGATCTTCGCCCTGTCGCCATCTTTGGCGGCGTGGGTTACGGTGCGCAGCGCGCCGAGCTCAAACGCGGCGTCGATATCATCGTCGCCACCCCCGGCCGCCTGGTGGACTACCTCAAGACCGGCGAGATCAGTCTTCGCGACATCACAATCCTCGTCCTCGACGAAGTCGATCGGATGCTCGACATGGGGTTCCTGCCCGTCGTGAAAGACATCATCGCGCGGTGCCCGCGGGAACGGCAGACGCTGTTTTTTTCCGCCACCGTGCCGCCCGAGATCGCGGCGGTCGCCTCGTTTGCGTTGCGCAATCCGACCAAGGTTGAAATTGGCGTCGCCCGGTCGGTCGTCGCGTCGGTGAGCCACGCGCTCTATCCCGTCGCCGCGGAGCAAAAATTCGACCTGCTGGAGGCGCTGCTCGCGAAGACCGATTTCGAATGCGTGCTCGTGTTTTCCCGCACCAAGCATGGTGCCGACAAAATCGCGCGCCGGCTGAAAGCGGCCAACCACTCCGTCGCCGTCCTGCACGCGAACCGCTCGCAGAACCAGCGGATCGAAGCGCTCGCGGGCTTCAAGTCCGGCAAATACGAGGTGATGGTCGCGACCGACATCGCCGCGCGCGGCATCGACGTCGCCGGCGTCTCGCACGTGATCAATTACGACGTGCCGGAAAAGCCCGAGGACTACGTTCACCGCATCGGCCGCACCGGCCGCGCGCAGGCGGTGGGCGAC
>CAIMFY010000101.1 GCA_903840415.1 uncultured Opitutia bacterium
AACTCACCGCCGCCCACAAAGACATCGACGCCGCGCGGGCCGCTGCCACGCAGTCCGCCGCCGAGAAATCAAAACTCGAAGCCGCGCTCGCCGCCCGAATCACCGAGCTCGCCGCCGCGCAAAAACAGATCGAGTCCGCCCGCGCCCTCTCCGCCCAGTCTGAATCCGCCGCCACCACGTCAGTCGCGCAGGTCTCCGATCTGAAAAACCAAATCGCCGCCGCCCGCCGCGATCTCGAAGCGGCGGCCGCCGAGAAAACACGCCTCACCACCGAGCTCGCCGCGAAAGCCAAGACCATGCAGGAATTGAGCGCCACCCGCGAAGCCGCCGCGAGTGCGATCAAATCCGCCTCCGAGTCGCAAGCCCGCGAACTCGCGACCCTTCGCGACCAGGTGGCGAGCGCGCAGGCCGCAGCGAAAGCCGGCGAGACCACGCGGACGCAAGCCGCCGCCGCCAGCGAAAAACAGATCGCCGATCTTCAGGCGCAACTCACCGCGCTCCAGAGCCGTTTGACGGCCGCCGACTCGGCGGCAAAGTCCGCCCGCGCCGAGGCCGCCGCAGCCGCGAAGATTTCCGCCGAACTCGATCGCGTGCGCACTCAATTGCAGGCCGCAACGGACTCGGTCGCCCAAGCCAACCGCGACAAGGAAACGGTCGCCGCGCGTCTCGCCGCGGCCGAAGCCGCCAGCGCCGCCGGAACCGGCGCGGCGGAGTCTGCCCGACGCTCCGCCGCCGAAGCGACAGCCGTCGCGGAAAAAAATGCCGCCGAAAAGACCCGGCTGGAGACGGCATTGAGTGCGCTCTCGGCGGAGAAAGATCGCCTCGCGGAAACGCAAGCTGCCGCAGTCGCCGCGGTGGAAAAATCCCGCGCCGCCCTGATTGCCAGCGAGCAGGCGCGCGACGAACTCGCCGCGCGCATGACATCGGCCGCGAAAAATTCTTCCGCCACCGTCCAACAAGTCGCCGCCCTCGAGACCAAGGCCATCGATCTTCAGCGCACGCTTTCCGAGGTGCAATCGAGCCTCGCCGCGCGCGAACGAGAGCAAGCCACGCTGCGCACCGCCACCGCCGCCGCGGCCAAGTCGGCCGCCGCGGCGTTGTCCGAAACCACGGCGCGCCTCGGGGCGGCGGAGCGACGGGCGGACGACAGCGCGCGTTCCCTGGGTGCCGCCGAACAAGCGTTGAAAAAATCCTCCGAGGAGCTCGCCGCGTTGCGGGCGCAATTGCAGGCCGCGACGGCTGATCGCGCTGCATTCTCCGAGGAAAAATCCAAGTCGGCCGCCGCGCTCGCGACTCTCGCCCAAGAGAAGGATGCGCTCGCTGCGCGGCTCGCCACCGCAGAGTCAGCGGCCCAAGCCGCGCGCGAAACCCAGACGCGCACCGCTGCTTCCGCCGACGAATCGACCCGCACCGCCCTCACCGCCGCCAACGCCAAGTCCGAATCCCTGAATCGCGAACTCGCCGACGCGAAACGCTCGCTCACCGAGGCGCAGGCTCAACTCGCCACGACTGCCAAGGAGTTGCCCGCGCTCCGCAGTCAGGTGGCAACCGCGCACGATCTCGAGGCACGCGTCCAGCAACTCGAAATCGAAAAGGAAGCGCTTATGCGCCGCCTTTCGGTCAACGCCCCGACCAAGGAAGATCTCGATCAGGCCGTCGCCGCCAAAAAAGAGGCCGAGGAAAAACTCACGCTGTCGCTCCGCTCCTTTGCGGTCGTGGAGAAGGAACGCGACGAACTCGCCGTGAAGCTGGCGCACCCGCCCGCCCCGGTCGTGGCGCCGCCTGCCGCCAGCGCCGGTGAACTTGCCGCCCTGCGCGAGCGCTTTGCGGCCGCCGAGCGGCAGACGGCCGCTGCTCAAGCCGAACTCGCGCGCGTCACCCAAGCGCTTGCCGCCGCCAACGCCAAGATCGAGTCTCCGAATCGCGAACTGGCTGAGGCGAAGCGCTCGCTCACTGAGGCGCAGGCCCAACTCGCCACGTCGACCAAGGAGTTGCCCGCGCTTCGCAGTCAGGCGGCGACCTCGCGCGATCTCGAGGCGCGCGTCCAGCAGCTCGAAATCGAGAAGGAAGCGCTCATGCGCCGCCTTTCGGTCAACGCCCCGACCAAAGAAGATCTTGATCAGGCCGTCGCCGCCAAAAAGGAAGCGGAGGAAAAACTCGCCCTATCGCTGCGCTCTTATGCGGTCGTAACGAAGGAGCGCGACGATCTCGCGGCGAAACTGGCCAATCCGCCTTCCGCGGTCGTGGCGACGGCCGTTTCGCCTGCGCCTGTGCTCACGGCGCCGGCCCGCCCCGCAGCTGTCACCGCCGGCCCACCGCCTCCGAATGTCCCCAAGGCCGCGACCGTGAAACCCGACGCTCCCGCTCCCGCCGTCGCCCCGCGTTTCCACACCATCGCGCTCGGTGACACGCTTTCGAAAATATCACTCCAATATTACGGCACCGCCAGCCGCTGGCCGGAAATCGTCGCCGCCAATCGCGACATCCTGCGCGACGAGCGCAGCCTCATCGCCGGCCGTGTGCTCCGGATCCCGTGAGTGGGTGTTTTCCGCAAGTTTGAAAAGATTGCACCGCTTTCCTCTCACCACTTTCACTCTACGTATGCGCCCCCGCCGCACCGAAACCATTTTTGCCGCCCTCGCGCTCCTCGCCCTGAGTGGTTGTGGCTACGTGCATATCGGCCGCGTGCCTGAGGCCCCGCCGGCCACGGTCATGGGCGACGAGCAGGTGCTCAAGGAAAACGCGAATCTCCGCACCGAGAAAAAGATTCTCCAGCAGGAACTCGCCCTCACCCGCGCTCAAGGTGATGCCTTGCGCTCCGCGATCGAAAACCGCACCGCCGATGGCGACACCTCGAAGCGCCTGACCGAAAAGCTCAACCAGACCACGCGCGAACTCGCCACGCTGCGCGCCGACTATTCCAAACTTCAGCTTGAGCGCGCCGCCGCGCCGACCAACCCCGCGGAAATCCTCGATCTCAAGTCCAAGCTCGGCGCCACCGAGGACAAACTCGCCGCCTCGCTCAAAAATTACACGCAGCTCCAGGAGGAAATCGGCCGCCTCCGCACCGATCTTGATCAGACCCGCACTGAGAACACCGCCCTCACCGCCCAGGTGAAAGTCGTCACCGCGAAGAACGAGGAGGCACAGGCCGCCCTCGCCCTGCTCAACTCCGACTTGCTGGTGCAGAAAAACTCCCGCGCCGCCGCCGAGCAGGACGCCACCACGCTCCGCACCCAGCTCGACACCGCCAACACCAAGATCACCACCCTCGCCCAACAGCGCACGGCGCCAGCCGCCGAGGCCCGCGCCCTCAACGCGCCGGATGCGGCCGGCGACACCACCGAACTTCGCACCCAACTCGACACCCTCCGTCAGCAAGTCTCGAGCCTCGAGCGCGAACGCAACAGCCTGCAACAAAAGCTCACCGCCGCCGAGACCGCCGGCAAGTCCCCCGGCCTCGCCGAAATCAAGGCCCGCGCCGAAACCGAAGCCAAGCTCACCGCCGCTCTCGAGAGCGCGAAAATGCTCCGCGACGAAAACGATCAACTGAAGACGAGCGCTGCCGATCTCGCGAAAACCAAGGCTGATCTCGAAGCCGAACTCGCCAAGGCCCGCGCCATCGTTCCAATCGCCGCTCAGGCGCAGACGCTCCGTGAGCAACTCCAGCAAGTGCAAAGTCAGGCCGCCTCGCTCGCCGACGAAAACTCCAAGTTGAAAGCCCGCCTTGCGACCGTGGGCGGCACCGGCAGCAGCAGCAACTCTTCGCAAATTTCGCTCGGCAAAGCGAACCCGGCACCGGCCACCACCACCGCTCCCGGTGGCGGCGTAACGGCCACCTTCATCACCAACATTCCCAGTTCTTCCAGCCCCGCGAACTCCGCCGCCAATGCCGCCCTCGCCAGCGCCGCCGCCAACGCCAAGAATCGCGCGCCCGGCTCGGCCCTCCGCTTCCACACCGTCACGTCCGGCGATACGCTCTCGAAAATTTCCAACACCTACTACGGCACGCCCGCCCGCTGGGCCGAGATCCTCGTCGCCAACCGCGACATCCTCGGCGAGGACAACAACCTCGTCATCGGCCGCACGCTCCGCATTCCGTAGCCGTCGTCTCAACGCTCCGGCACGTCTCCCACGGTGCCGCCGCAAATCTGCGCGGAAAGTTTGCGCACCGCGCCATTCGCACTTTCATCCGGCCATGCGATTGATCCGCACCCCTGCCGCGCTGCTGTTGCTCCTCGCGCTGAGTGGCTGCGGCTACGTTCACTTTGGCCTGTTGCCCACCGCTGCCACGGCCGACGGAACGCTCGATGTTGCTTATGCCCGCCTTTCCACCGAGCACAAGATTCTCCAGCAGGAACTCATCCTCGCCCGCAAGGAAGGCGACACTCTGCGCGCTGCGCTCGACAATCGCGCGGACGGCGCCGCCACCACCCAACTCACCGCCCGCCTCAACGAAACCACTCGCGAACTCGCCACTCTCCGCGCCAGCTACGCGAAGCTGGCCGCCGAGAAATCCGGCGAACTCCCCACCACGCCGTCCAATCCCGCGCTCGCTGGGAAACTCGCTGCCACCGAGGAAAAACTCGCCGCTACCCTGCGTGACTTCACCCAACTCCAGCAGGACAACGCCCGCCTCCGCACCGAGGTCGACCGAACTGCCGCGGAAAACACCACGCTCACGGCACAGGTGAAAACCATCACCGCCGAAAACCTTGAGGCGCAGTCCGCGCTCGCCCAGCTCAACACCGAACTCCTCGCGCAAAAAGACGCCCGCGCCCGCGCCGAGCAGCAAACCGCCGCCGCCCACGCCCAACTCAGCGCCGTGCTTGCATCGCGGGATACGACCCCGACCACTCCCGCCACCCTCTCCAGCGCCCGCGATAGTTCAGCCGCCAGCACCGCCACCCTGAAAATCGCCACTGCGCCGCCCACCGACAAACCCGCCATCGCCGAACTTCGCGTCAGCCCCGAACGCCTCCGTGCCGCCGCTGAAAAAGCCACGGTCACGAAGCCGGCCCCCGAACCCGCGCCGGTGCCGGACCCACGCATCCACGTCGTCCAAGTCGGCGACACCCTTGAACGCCTCGCCAAGAAATACTACGGCGACCCCGGCAAGTGGAACCTGATCTATTTCGCCAACAACACCCAACTCAGCGGCGGCCGCCCCCTCAAACCCGGCATGGAGTTGGAGATTCCCGAAAACTGACGCGAAAAACTCGCGTCCATGACCGTCGGTGCGCTTGTGGCGATCGAATGGTTTCGGCTCCGCTGTTGCACTCGTCGCGAGCCTCGGTTGGCTCAACCGTCTGGCCTCGTGAAAAATCACTTTTTCCTTTCCGCTGTCTGGCTCTTGCTGGCGCTCGCCGTCACCGCGCGCGCCACCGATCCGTCCTCCGTCGAAGATCGTTTGCGGGCGCTTGAAGCCAAGGTCGACGCGCTCCAGCAGGAAAACGCCGCGCTCCGCCGCCAGCTCGGCGAACCCGCGCCCGCACCCAACCACGCTGACACCACCGCCGCCGCGGTTGTCCCGATCCCGTCGGGTCAGGAAACGCGACTTGTCCTCGGCGGCTACACGCAAATGGACGCGGAGTTCGGCGGCCTCGGCGATGCCCGCTTCGCCGGCGCCGGCGATCGCATCTACGCCCGGCGCGCCCGACTCTCGCTGTCGGGCGCCTTTGCGGAGCATTTCGATTTTCGCATCGAGGGCGAATTCGGCGCCGGCACCATCACCCCCACCAGCGGGATTCGCGCCCAGGCCAACGAAATCTACCTCGGCTGGAGCCGCTATTCCGGCGCCACGTTTCACATCGGCCAGCTTAAGCCCGCCTTCAGCGCCGAAATGCTTGCCGTCGAATTCAAGGGCGCGCTCGTCGAGCGTTCGCTCGGCGCCGAGCGCGTCGGCGATTCCCGCCAAATCGGCGCCGCGCTCAACGGCGATTTCCTCGGCGCGCGCCTCGGCTACCTCGTGTTTGTCGGCAACGGCAACGGCGCCAACACCAGCGCCAACGACAACCGCAAGTTCCTCGACACCGCGCACGTTTACGCCGTGCCCTTCGATTCGCCCGCCGCAGGCAAATTCACGCTCGGCGCCAGCGCGCTGCACTCCGTCGACACCGCCCTCGCGAAGCCCGGCCCCGGCTTCGACTCCGTGCCCGGCGGCGCGATCGACGGCCTCTTCACCGGCGCGCGCGACGGCTGGGGTCTCGACGCCGCGTGGCACTTCGGCCTCCTCGATCTGTCGAGCGAATTGCTCCGCGTCCGCTATCGGCCGGTGAATGCGATCCCCGATCCGTCGTTCAATTCCGAGAGCTGGCAACTCACCGCCACCTACTTTCTGCTCCCGCACCAACTCCAAGCCGCCGTCCGCCGCGAGCATTTCGATCCGAATTCCGTGCGGCACGGCGACTCAACCGAAAACTGGATCGCCGGCTTCAACTATTTCCTGAAAGGCGAGGATCTGCGCATCATGGTCGACTACCTTTTCGGTCATGCCGCCGGCACTACCGGTGACCAAGGTCGCCTGCTCACCCGCTTCCAGATCGTTTACTGACGCGCCCCGCGGCTCAGGATTTCGCCCGCGGGTTTTTCCGCCGGTAGTCGCGCAGGATTTTCCACGTGTCGTCGAGCACGGCGTCAGGCCCGACATAGCGGCCCCAGCGGTTCGTGTCGGACAAAACCTTGCCGTTTTCGTCGACGAGCACGAGGCACGGAATGCCGTCGCCGCAGTAGTGCGTGATGTCGCGCGCCCCGGCCACCGCGCTCCACTGGAGCGCCGGCCACGTCATCTTGTCGTCGCGCATGTAGTCAAACATCGCCGCCGGCGATCGGTCGTGGTTCACCAGCACCAACTCAAACTCGGGATAGAGCGCGCGGATTTTTTCGTAGGCGTCGACCAGGCCCGGCGTGAACTCGCGACACGGCGCGCACCAGCTCGCCGAATAATACAGCGCGTAAAACTTCACCCCCGCGAGCCGCGCCCCGTCAAACGGCCGCAGCGCACCGCCCTCCATCCGGACGAGCTTGCCGGCGAGCGCACGCTCCAGCGTGTTCGCCGTCACATGCGGCGCCAACACCGGTGCCGGCTCAGCGGTTGCCACCACCGTCCGCACTTCCGCCGGCGCCGCCATCGGGCTGGCCGTGCTCGGATTCGTTTGCACTGGCAAATCAGTGTGATCGATGAGCACGCGGCCGTTCACATTGCGGTAGCGCACCAGCGCGTAGTCGCCCGCCGTGTCAATGAGGGCGAGTTTTTCACCCGCTGCGAGCGAGATGGCGCCGCTGACTTTGTCACCGCGCATCAGCTCGAGCCGCGCCTTCGCCGTCAGCGTCACCTCCTCCGGCAAGCCCGCCCGCGCGAGACTCACCGCACTCAGCAGCGCGATCGCCCATCCAGCGCGAAGTCGCGGGAAAATTTTCACGCCGCCTTTTTCATCGCCACCGCCGCGGCCTCGGCCCGGCATTTCTCGATCGCCGCGTGAAACGCCGCGCTCTTGTTCAACTCCCCCACGCACGCCTCCGCCAGGATCCGCCCGGCCTCCAGATCGGTCGGATAGTGCACCCCGGCGAGCACGCGCCCCCACGCCGCTCGGTGGGCGCGCGCCAGAATCGCGTCGCTCTGCGCCGGAAACACCTGCGCCAAAATCGCCGCCCGCAGATAGATCGCGGTGCCATGGCCGCTCGGGTAGGCATCGTTCGCCGGCTTGTCGATGCACGGCACGATCGACGGATCGATGAGGTAGGGCCGCTTCCGCGCGAACAGTTTTTTCGACAGATCCACCGCCGGCCGCAGGTCGTCGTTCACGTCCTTGAACAGCGCCAGCAACAGCGGAAAGTTTTGTTTCGTGAACCCCGACCCGAGAAGATTGTCCGCGCCGAACACCGCAAACAGATCGTTCTCGGCGACGAGCTTTGCCCAAGCGACTTGCTCCGGCGTGCGCCAAGCCTGCGTCTGCCGCAACGCCTCAAAATCCGCCACTTCCTCAATCGACCCGCTCGCGGGAAACGGCGGCAACAGCTTCACCACATCGATCGCATCGGCCCGGGCAAAGTGCGTCACGATCGCCGGCGCCCCCGGCTTCATCGCGTCCTGCGCGCGGACCACCGGCGCGACACCAAACCAGATTAATCCGAGGGCGAGCAGCACCCGCTGAGAGGGGAAATTTTTCATCCGTCCGACCGTGCTCACTTTGTTCGGCGCGGCAAATATGTTTTTGTTTTCTCGCGTCGCACCGCGCGCTTGCCTCGGCGCGCGGCGTGGCTTCACGCTTCCGCCATGTTCTCGATTCCCGCGCAGATTGCCGACGTCACCGTCGTGACCAAGGCCAATGTTTACTTCGACGGCAACGTCGTCAGCCACACCGTGCTCTTCGCCGACGGCGCGAAGAAAACCCTCGGTCTCATCCGGCCCGGCACCTACCATTTCAACACCGGCGGTGCAGAGCGCATGCAAATCGTCGGTGGCCTTTGTCACGTGAAACTCGACGGTGCCACGGTCAATCACGACTACATTGCCGGCACGCACTTCGACGTCCCTGCCAACAGCGGCTTCACGATCGCGGTCGGTCCGGAAGCCGGACTTTGCGAATACCTTTGCTCGTTCCTGCCCTGAGGTTGACCGGGGTGCCAATCTGATCCGGTGCGTCGTAGAGTTTCGTTGTCGCTTCGCCGGGTTTCACTCACGGTCGCGCGCATGAGACGAATCGCCGCCGCCCTGTTCGCCTGCCTCGCCGCTGCTGCATCGCTCCTCGCCGCCGCCGATCCGGCGCCACTCCCCGACGGGCTCTACGCCGAGTTTGCCACCCCGCGCGGCACCATCACCGTCGAGCTGTTTTACACGAAAGCTCCGCTGATGTGTGTGAATTTCACCGGCCTCGCCGAGGGCTCGCTCGCGCCGCGCGACGGCCGGCCATTCTACACTGGCCTCACTTGGTATCGCGTCGTCCCCGGCTTCGTCATCCAAAGCGGCAACCCTGGCCTCAAGGACACCGACGACGAGGCGAAACCAATCCCGCATCGCTTCCCCGACGAGTTCGTCCCCGGCCTCCGCCACGATGCCGCTGGCATCCTCTCGATGGCCAACGCCGGCCCCGACACCAACAGCTGCGAATTCTTCCTTACCCTCGCCTCCACCAACCGCCTCAACTACCTCCACTCCGTCTTCGGCCGCACCGTGCGCGGTCTCGATGTCCTCCCGCAGATCAAGCAGGACGACCCCGTCGCGATCAAAATTCTCCGCCTCGGCGCCGCCGCCCGCGCCTTCAAAAACGATCCGGCGACGTTCGCCGCGCTCTCCGCCGCCGCGAAAAAATACTCCGCCGCCCGCGAACCCGGCCCGCTCGCCGCCTTCGACGATCCCGACAAACTCCTCCCCATCGATCCGCCGCGCGCGAAAAATTTTAACTTCAAACTCGCCAACTTCGAACGCACCACCGGCCTCCGGATCGCGGCCCGCGTTTTCGCCAAATCGCCCACCGCCGAGGATGACAGCGCCCCCGGCAAATTCATGAAAGCACTCGCCGCCAAACTCGGCGTGGAAAAACGCGGCGCCGTCGCCGCCTATTTCGCCGACGAGAAGGACTGGCGCGTCTGGCTCATCGGCGATTCCACCACGCCCTTCTTCGGCCGCCCCGCGACCGCCGAAGATCTGAAAGAAGACGGAGCCTTTCACCGCGTAAAGGACGCTTTCCTCACCGCCGCGCAAGCCGAAGGCGACGCCACCTTTGCCCAGCAGCAAAAATCCGCCCCGCCCGACAAGCCGCTGTCTCCCGGCCAAAACCTTAAACTCCAAACCGACGCCGTCCTCGATGGCCTCATTCTCAAGCTCGACCCAAAATGAAACTCCGCCACCTCCTGCTGTCCTCTACGCTGCTCGCCACACCGCTCTTCGCTATCGATGCCGCCCTCCACGATCTCGTCGCGAAAAAAATTGCTGCCGATTATCCCGCCCTAGAGGCGTTCTACAAAGATCTCCACACGCACCCCGAACTTTCGCTCATGGAGGAAAAAACCTCCGCGAAAGTCGCCGCCGAACTCCGCACCGCGGGTTTCGAGGTCACGGAAAAATTCGGCGGTTACGGCGTCGTCGCCGTGTTGAAGAACGGCCCCGGCCCGACGGTGCTCATCCGCAGCGATCTCGATGCGTTGCCCGTGCAGGAGGAAACCGGCCTGCCCTACGCGAGCACCGCCCGCGTGAAAGATCTGACCGGCCGCGAAGTCGCGGTCATGCAGGCGTGCGGCCACGACATCCACATGTCGTGCCTCGTCGGCACCGCCCGCACCCTCGCGGCGTTGCGTGACCACTGGAGCGGCACGCTCGTCCTCATCGGCCAGCCCGCCGAGGAGCGCGGCGTTGGTGCACGCGCCATGCTCACCGCGGGACTCTACCGGAAGTTTCCAAAACCGGATTTCGCGCTCGCACTCCACGACAGCGCCACGCTCCCGGCTGGCACGGTTGGCACCGTCGAGGGCTTCATCATGGCGAACGTCGACACCGCCGAAATCACCGTGCGCGGCCTCGGCGGCCACGGCGCCTACCCGCACACCACGAAAGATCCGATCGTGCTGGCGGCGCGCATCGTCGTCGCGCTCCAGACGATCGTCAGTCGCGAGACCCGGCCGATCGAGCCCGCCGTCGTCACCGTCGGCTCGATCCACGGCGGCACGAAATCGAACATCATTCCCGACGAGGTGAAACTCCAGCTCACGCTCCGCTCCTACTCGCCGAATGTCCGCGAGCACACCATCGAAGCGATCAAGCGCATCTGCCGCGGCGAGGCCATCGCCGCCGGCATCCCCGACGACCGCATGCCGATCGTCACAATCGTCGAGGACGAGTTTACCCCGGCCACCTTCAACGATCCGGCGCTGACACGACGGGTGCGTGGCGCCTTCGTCGACTGGTTCGGCGCCGACCCCGTCAAGTCGATCGATGCCGAAATGGGCGGCGAAGATTTCAGCCAGTTCGGGCTCACGGTGGAAAAAGTCCCGATCTGCCTGTTCCGGCTCGGCGCCGTCGATCCGGCGAAGGCGGCCGAGAGCCAGCGCACTGGCGTGCCGCTGCCGTCGCTGCACTCCAGCAAATTTGCCCCAGTGCCCGAACCAACGATCAGGACCGGCATTACAGCGATGACCGCAGCTGTGGTGGAATTGCTGCCTAAGAAGTCTTTGCAATGACGGCGGCCGAATTGGCATTATTAACTAAGAAATAACCGCATCCGCACACAATTGGCGGGCGTCTAGAGGGGAAACCTGTCTAATTGCCTCCGGCTGTTATTCCCCAGCCGTTTATCATGCTTACCTCATCCGTCCGTGGTTCTGGTCAGAATATTCGCGTCCTCCGGGGGTTTACTCTCGTTGAAATCATGATTGTCGTCGTCATTATCGGCATGCTGGCTGCGATGGCGATTCCCGGGTTCCAAAAAGTCCGCACCGCCTCGCAAGACAAGGCCGTGCTCAACAATGCCCGCCAGCTCGCCGCCGCCGCCGACCAATATTTTCTGGAAAACGGCGTATCGTCGGTGACCCAGGGCGGTCTCGTTGGCTCCACGAATTATGTGAAGGCGCTCAACACGGTAGCCAACGAAACCTATCCAACTAGCTTCACGCAAGGTGTGGCGATCACCGTCTCCGGTATCGGCGGCGCTCGCACCATCACCTACGGCCTGTGATTTGAGCGTCCAGCGGTAGGTCGGTGGAAACCGCATCTGTGGGTTTGCAAATCGCGACGCTCCGCCCGTGATCGCTGGCGAATAGCATCCATGCGCAGTTTCTTTTACCTTCTCCTGCTCGGTGTCGCCCTGGCCACGCTCGCCCTAGTGGTGCGCTCGGGAATAATCGCGCGCAAGAATCCCGGTCGACCCATCAACAGCGCGATGCGCGAGGCGATGAATGCCGATAATCCGCAACTCAGCGCAGACGATACCGACCTGATTGAGCGGACCTACGGGAACGCGCACAAACTCCCGTCAGGGCTGCGCTACATTGTGCGCGCACCCGGCGAAGGTCCGCTCACGCCGCACGTCGGCGACGAGGTCATCTGCAACTACGCCGGTCGGTTGCTCGACGGCACGGCTTTCGACAGCTCCTATGCGCGCGGCGTGCCGTTCACCTTCCGCACCGGCACCGGCGGCGTGATCAAGGGCTGGGATGAGGCGTTCCTGACGATGCACAAGGGCGAGAAACGCACCCTCATCGTCCCGCACTGGCTCGGCTATGGCGAAAAAGGCCGGCCGCCAAAAATTCCCGGCAAAGCCACGCTGGTTTTCGAGGTCGAACTGCTGGACTGGCGCTGAGGCCGCCGGACGTCAGTCGCGATTGCGCGTGATCGGCGCGCGCAGTCGATCGAGTAAACCAACATCGAACAACCGCCTTTTCTCCAACGGCGCTTCCCCATCGATTCGGGCCGCCGCGAGTGTCACCGCCAACAGCGTGCCCTGGGCCATACGGCGCACCAAGGCACGCCCTTTCACCTTGGATTTTTTCGACGTCGAGGCGCGAACGACGGCAGAGATGATTTTGATGGCGCGACGCGGCATGACGAAACCACCCAGACACAACCCGCGGCCGATTGCTCCTCATTTATTGTGTCATCGCGGCGACGCCGTCACCGCGATTTCACTCACGTCCGCTATTTCGCAGGCAAGGCCGCTGCTGGCGCATCGTCCGTCGCCCGCGGCCGGCGATAATTAATTCCGATGCAATCGAAACGCGCCAGCAGCGCGGGCAGACGCGCCTTAAAATCGACGTAATCTCGCTTCTCGCGCGGCGACCACACGACCTCCGCCAGCGCGCTCAACCGCGGCCAAGCGCGAAACTCGACTTTCGGCCAGCCTTGCAGGTGCTCGCTCCACAATTGGCCCTGCGCGCCGAGCACGTGCGCCTGAAATTGCGGCTCGAGCTCCGCCGGCATCGGCTCGAACGAATAAACTTTTTTCAGCGGCAGCGGCCCCCGGCCGATCTTTTCTCCCTCTTCCTCGGTCGTGCCCTCGTTGTAGTCGAGGTAAGTGTGCGAGGTCGGCGTCATCACCACATCGTGCCCGGCGCGCGCCGCCGCGATCGCCCACTTCACGTCGCGCCATGCCATCATCGTCGCACCCGCGGCGAGGCCGCCCTCCTGAATCTCGTCCCAGCCCACCAGCCGCCGGCCATGCGCCGACAGATAACTCTCCGTGCGCCGGATGAACCAGCTCTGCAACTCGTGCGCGTCCTTGAGCCCGTTCGCCTTGATAAAGGCCTGCGCCGTCGGCGACACGTTCCACTGATCCTTCTTCGCCTCGTCGCCGCCGATGTGGACGAACTCGCCCGGAAACAACGCAAGCACTTCGCCGAACACGTCGTCGAGAAACTGAAACGTCTCCGGCTTGGGCGCGTAGAGATACGGAAACACGCCCCAGCGCACCTGCACCGTCGGCGCATAACCCGGCGAGTCGTCGTTGCCCAATTGCGGGTAGCTCGCGATCGCCGCCGCGCTGTGCCCCGGCAATTCGATCTCCGGCATCACGCGGATGAAGCGCGCCGCGGCATACGCCACGACCTCCACAATTTCGTCCTGCGTGTAGAAGCCGCCGTGCGGCACACCGTCGTCCGCCTTGTTGCCGCCCGCGACCGGCGACGACGCGCGCCACGCGCCGATTTCCGTGAGCCGCGGATATTTTTTGATCTCGATTCGCCAGCCCTGATCCTCGGTGAGGTGCCAGTGAAAGACGTTGAGCTTGTGCAACGCCATCTCGTCGAGGAACCGCTTCACGTCCGCGACGGTCACGAAATGCCGGCCCACATCGAGCAACGCCCCGCGCCACCCGAATCGCGGCCGGTCGGTGATCTCGACGGCTGGGACCTCGGCGCGGCCGCCCGCGGCGCGCACTCCGCCGCGCTCCATGTCGGGTGGCAGCAGTTGGCGCAGCGTCTGCACACCATAAAAAACTCCCGCCGCGGTCGCACCGCGAATCGTCACACCGTCCGCGTGGCTCGAAAGCGTGTAACCCTCGTCGCCGAGTTCGGTGCGCAACGCCGGCTCGATTGCGAGCGTGATGCCGCCCGCCGCCGCGCCCGAGGTCACGATCTGCAATCCACTCCAGCGCGCCAGCCAGTTCGCAACTGGAGTCGCGGCGGCAGCAGCGTGGATGTTGGTTTTCGCGGTGACGACGAACGGCGCGCCGTCGGTCACCCGTAGCGACGCCGGCGCCGGAATTATCGCGGGCGCGGCGAAAAGTTTAGCGACGAGGACAGTGGCCACGCTCAGCGCGAGGCCGAATCGAAAGGGGTTCATTCCGGCAGTGTGGCGATTCTGAAAAATTTCCAAGCTACAATCCCACGAGCGCCCCGTTGCGCTTGATCCAGAGTTCCGCCTCGCGCCAGCCGGGGCAGACCTCCTCGACGCGCGCCCAAAACCGCGTCGAGTGATTCATTTCCCTGAGATGCATCAGTTCGTGATAAATGATGTAGTCGCGCACGAAGTCGGGCGTCTGCACGAGCCGCCAGTTCAGCGAGATCGTCCCGCCGGCCGAGCACGAGCCCCAGCGCGAGCGCTGGTTGCGCACAGACACTTGCTTCACATCCATGCCCGTGATTGCCGCCAGTTCCCACGTGCGCGCCGGCAACTCGATCCGCGCGCGCCGCGCAAACTGCGCCTCGAGCGTCGGCCGCAGATCGCCATCGAGCCGCGCGGCGCGAAACACATCCGCCGCCACGCATACTTGCGGTTTCGGGCCGTCGACCGCCACGCGAATCTCCACCAACTCGCCGCGCCACAGGACCCGCGTGCCGATTGTCCAGATTTCCGCGGCGCGCGGACGCCGCTTGTGCCGCTCGCGCGCCCGCTCAAGCCAGTCGGCGTTTTGCGCCACGAACCGCTCCGCCTCGCGCACGGAACCGCGCACAGGAATCGTCGCGACCGCCACGCCATCGCGCCGCAGCGTCAGTCGATAGCGATGCGCCCGCGGGCTGCGTTCAAACACGATGTCGTCTTGCGTGCGCAGCGGCTCCGTCGGCGGCGAGCGATGCACGCCCGGTGCCGGCGAAAAAAGCCCGAACAGATCCTGTTGTTGCTCCGCGCCCATGAAGTCGCCGCTAGATTCGCACCGTCTCCCAGCGCGTCAACTTTCCGCGCTCGACCGTCAGCCATGCAAAACTCGCTTCGCCCTCCCGCGGCTTCGAGATCGCACCCGGGTTGAGCCAGCGCACGCCGTCGCGCATTTCATCACGCGCGACATGGGTGTGCCCGTGCAGCACCGCGGCCACTCCTGCCGGCACATGCGTGGGTGGGCGGTGCGTGAGGAAAAATTTCACGCCCTCGCGCCCCAACTCCAGTTCGAGCGGCCAAGCATCGTTCGCATCGCAGTTTCCGCGCACCACCACCAGCGGCAGCCCGATCTGCGCAAACTCAGCGAAAATTTCCGGAGCACACACGTCGCCGAGGTGCCAGATTTCGTCCGCTTCGCGCAGCCGCACCGGCAACGCCCGCGGGACGCGGTCGTGCGTGTCGGAAATCACCGCGATGCGCATCGATAGAAGTTGGTGAAGCCGCGCGGAATTTGACAGCGGTTTTTCACGGGCGAGAGTTCCCCGCGCCGTGCTCCGCAACCTCGCCATCGACTTCGATTCGTTCTTCGCCTCCGTTGAGCAACAGGAGCGGCCGGAACTGCGCGGACGGCCCGTCGGCGTCGTGCCGGTGATGGCCGAGACCACCGGCTGCATCGCGATCAGCATCGAGGCGAAGAAACTCGGGCTGAAGCGCAATGTCCGCGTCGCCGAGGCGCGCCAGCTTTGCCCCGGCATCGCCATCGTCGAATCACGCCCGGAGGTTTACATCGACTACCACCGCCGACTGAAAACGATCATCGAGTCGTGCGTGCCAGTGAAAAAAGTCCAGTCGATCGATGAGTTGGAGTGCGAGTTGACCAAAGATTTCGCCGCCGCGCCCGAGCGCGCTCTCGCCCTCGCCCGCCAGATCAAGGCGAAGCTCGCCCGCGAGGCTGGCGAGTTCGTGCGCTGCTCGATCGGCATCGGGCCGAACTGGTTTCTCGCCAAGGTCGCCTCCGACATGGAAAAGCCCAACGGCCTCGTGCTGCTCGACGCCGCCGACATCCCGGGAAAATTGCTGCACCTGAAACTCTCCGACTTCTGCGGTATCGGAGACGCTATGGAAAAGCGCCTGCACGCCGCCGGGATCGACACCGTCGCCAAACTTTACGCGACGAGCAGCGCGCAACTCCGTGCGATTTGGGGCAGCGTCGAAGGTGCGCGCTTTCACTCGTGGATGAACGGCGGTTTACAGGAGCGTGAGGTGTCGCAGCACAACACCATCGGCCATGCCCATGTGCTCCCGCCGCAGGGTCGCAACGACGAGACCGCGCTCGCCGTGCTCCACCGCCTGCTGCAAAAAGCCGCGATGCGCCTGCGCCACACCGGCCACTACGCCGGCAGCCTGAGCCTTTCCGTGCGCTACCGCGACGACACGAACTGGAGCGACGATCGCCGCTTCAACGAAACTCAGGACACGCTCCACTTCACCCACGTCCTCAACGAGCTCTGGACCCGCCGTCCCTGCGACCTGCGTGGCCGCCCGCCGCTGCAAATCGGCATCGCGCTCAGCCACCTGCTCGAAAGCGGCGGCCACACCGGCGACCTCTTCGATCAAAAAACTGAACCGACGCGCACGCGACTCCTCACCGCCGTCGACGAGCTCAACAAGACCTTCGGCAAGAACTCCGTCTATTTCGGCGGCGCCCACGGTGCCACTGACTACGCCCCGATGCGCATCGCCTTCACCCGCATCCCCGAGCCCGAACTTGAGGAGATCGATGCTTCGCGTCAACGGCGACTGAAGCCAAAGAAGGAAACGCCCTAACTCACACCGCGAGCCGCCTCACCACCCGCGTTTCGCCGCAATCGCCTTCAACTCTTTCACCGCGAGCAAATCCTTTTCTCGTCCGACCGCCTCCTTCGCTGCAATCAAGTCTTCGAGCGAAATGACGTGATATGTGCGGCCGCCGATCTCGAAATTCTCCGCCGAGTTTCTCAATCGGTGAAAATCGCCGACACCCAACACGGAGGAGAGAATGTCGACGACTCCGAAATCGGTTTCGAGGTAGAGATCCTGCACCGGGCCGGTCTTCAGAAATTCAAGAAACGAGAGTTTTTGTGGCGTCATTCGGTGCTTCGGGTGCCAGTCCGCCAAGATCGTGCGAAGTTTTTCCACAGTGCTCGTCCGTGAGCACGACGCAAATGTCGAGGTCTCGTGTCATCAAGGCCGAGCCGTGCGTCACGGCTGCAAAACCGCCGATGATGACAAACTCCAAGCCCGAATCAGCGAGCCGGTGAAGGAGTCGATCGAAGTTTTGAATCACGGACAGGACGGGCTTGCTGGAGTTCGAGCGCCATCTCCAGCGCAAGATTGTGTTGCCACCAACGCTTCTCCGGCGACAGCGCGAGATTCGAATCCAAAAAATCCAGATCGAACCCCGCACGGCGGGCGGCCTCGATGGCGGGATCGGTCGGCGGATTCATCGCCACCACCTTGGCCGGCTTAGTGCCAACGGCAAAACATAATACTCGCATCAGGCCTTCCCCGCCGAGGAACCACCCCGGCAAACCGCGCCCTTGACACTCCCCGCCCCGCCGGGCACCACTGACCCTCTTTTTCTTCCAAAGTCATGCAACCCACATTCCGCCCGCACCGCAAAAAGCGCGCCCATAAGATTGGTTATCGCGCCCGTATGGCCACCAAAGGCGGTCGCAAAGTCATCCGCGCCCGTCGTCTCAAAGGCCGCAAGCGCCTGACGGTCGTCTGAGTCCGTCTGCTGCCACGCGCGGCCGCGACGTTTCGCCCAGCCACGGTCCCATGCGTTTCCGCCCTGAGCAGCACCTGCGCCGCCAGAGCGACATCCGCGCGGTGCGCGAGCAAGGTCGCCGGCTGGATTGTCGGGCGTTCACCCTGTGGTGGACACTCCGCAAAACGCCCGCCGGCGTCGAAGCCGCGAGTCCCGAGCCCGTCGCCACTTCACTCCGTGCGCTTGGTGCCGCCGCCCCGCGCGTTTGCGTGATCGCCTCGACCGCCGCAGTCGGTAACGCGGTCCGCCGCAATCGCGCCAAACGTCGGCTCCGCGAAATCTTCCGCCACCAGCAACACCTCGTGCCCGCCGGTTGCGATCTGTTGCTGATCGCCCGCGCTGCGGCCACCGACCGGCCACTGCCCGAGCTCGCCCAGAAATTTTCTGAAGCCTGCCGCCAAATCGGCTCCGCGGCCAAGCCAGCCTCCTCCCTGTGAACGCGTCCGCTTCAAAAATTTTCGCCTTCCCGTCCGCGCTGCCCGCCCGCGCGCTGCTGGCGCTCATCCACGTTTACCAGCGCACACTTTCGCCAGCGTTGCCGGCGTTGTTCGGGCCGACGTGCGGTTGCCGCTTCACGCCGACCTGCTCGCACTACGCCGCGGCGGCCGTCCGCGAACATGGCGCGCTCGCCGGCGTCTGGCTCGCCGCCCGCCGCCTCGTGAAATGCACGCCGTTCCACGCTGGCGGCTTCGATCCAGTGCCGCTGCGCAGCGCCACTCCGCGCTGCGTCCGCGCGACCGCCTGATTTTCCACGTTCGTTTCCCACTCGCTCCTCTCCTTTCCGTTTCATGGACAAAAAGAACACCGTCATCGGCGTGCTCCTCATCGCAGGGGCGTTTGCCGCGCTCATTCTTTCACCGAAGCCGCCGCCACCCGCTCCGAAGCCCATCGTCGCACCCGCCGCCGCACCTGCCGGCGCTAATCCCGCGACCGCTACGTCCGCCGCGACTCCAGACGCCGGCGCGCCAGCCACGGCACCCGTTGCACCGAGCGCCGCGGGCAACAACCCCGCCTTCGCCGCCGTCGCGGCCGATTCGACCGCGGCCACGATCACCACGCTTTCGAATGATTTCGTCGCGGTGAGATTCACCGACTTCGGCGGCGCTGTCCGCGACGTCGCCCTCGAAAAACGCGACGTCCGCGGTAATCTCGTTTATCCCGCCGAGTTTGGTGACAAGTCCCCTTACGTCTTCAACGCCTTGCATGCCGATCCGATGCTCGCGTTTGTCGACTTCCCCGGCCTCGACCGTCACGTGCGCTACACGCTCGTCTCAAAAAGCGCCACCGAAGTCGTTTATCGCGCCGTGCTCGACGGCCACCTCGAAGTCACCCGCCGCTATACGTTGGCGCCGAACCAAGGTGAAACCACCGATCCCTACCAACTCCGCCACGAGACGACGTTCCGCAATCTGACCGCTCAAGTCGCGCCGATCCCGCGCATCGCCTTGAGCATCGGCACCGCCGCCCCCACCAGCATCCACGACCTCGGCGACCAGCTCACCAGCGGCTACTCCACCGGCAAAGACCAAGCGTTCACCGCCCGCGCCAAACTCGAGCAGAGCAACGGACTCTTCGGCCTCGGCGCCAATGAGCAAAAATCGGCGATCCTCAGCCCCGGTCCGCTCGCGTGGGCCACCCTCGGCAACCAGTTTTTCACTACCGTCCTCACGCCTGACGAACCCGCCTCCGGCCTCATCACGCGCCGCGTGAAACTTATCCCGGCCATGCCCGACGAAGACCGCAACGCCTACGGCCTCACGGCTGCGGCGCAATTCGACGTCAAGCCGCTCGCCGCCAATGGCGAGACCAAGATCACGGCAAATTTCTACGTCGGCCCGAAGGAATACCGCCGGCTCGCCAACAGCGCCGTCTTCAAGGCCGACCAAGACAAAGTCATGCAGTATGGCTTCTTCAAGTTCTTCAGCGCGCTGCTCGTCACCCTGATGACGTGGATGCACGGCCTGATCCCGAACTGGGGCGTCGCGATCGTCCTCAGCACACTGCTCCTGAAGGTCGTTTTCCTCCCGCTCACGATCAAGGCGACGCGCTCGATGAAACGCATGGCCAAGCTTCAGCCGCTGATGCAGGCCATCCGCGAGAAGTTCAAGGACAACCCCGCCAAGCAACAGTCGGCGATGATGGAGCTCTACAAGGAGCACAAGGTGAACCCCATGGGCGGCTGCCTCCCGATGCTGATTCCGCTGCCGTTTTTCATCGGCTTCTTCTCGATGCTGCGGAGCACCGCCGAACTGCGCTACGCGCCGTTCCTCTGGGCCGGCGATCTTTCCGCGACCGATACTGTCGGCCACATCCCCGGGCTCGGCATCGCGATCAACATCCTGCCACTGCTTTTCACCGCGATGACGTTTATTCAGATGCGGCTCACGCCCACGCCCAACGCCGATCCGGCGCAGGCGAAGATGATGCAGTTCATGCCGCTCATCTTTCTCTTCATCTACTACAGCATGCCCGCCGCGCTGTCGCTCTACTCGACCGCCAACGCCGTCTTCACGATCGTGCAGCAACTCATCATTAACAAAATGAAGGATGACGGCGATCCGTCCAACCACCCGGTCACCGCCGGCCCCGGCGGCAAACCCATCAAGAACGTCACGCCCAAAAAATAACTGGGCGCGCTGTCAACTCGCTCCGTCTTCTTCCAGCGATGGCCGGCCATAACAAGTGGTCCAAAGTCAAACGGCTCAAAGCCGTCACCGACTCGCGCCGCGGCAAGGTTTTCTCCCGGTTGTCCCGCGACATCACGCTCGCCGCGAAAGGCGGCGGCGGCGATCCCGAGGCCAACGCCCGGCTCCGCACGCTCGTCTTGAAAGCGCGCGAAGCCAACATGCCGGCCGACAATGTCGATCGCGCGATCAAGAAAGGCACCGGCGAACTCCCCGGTGTCGTTTACGAGGAAATCGCCTACGAAGCCTACGGCCCGGGCGGCGTGGCGTTTGTCGTGCAGGCGACGACCGACAACAAGACGCGCGCCGCGAAAGACGTGCGCGCCGCTTTCGCCCGCTTCGGCGGAAACCTCGCGAGCACCGGCGCCGTCGCGTTTCAGTTTCTGCACGCCGGCCAGTTCCTCATCGCGAGAGAAAAAACCACCGAGGATGCCCTGATGGAACTCGCGCTCGCCGCCGGCGCCGACGACGTCATCACGACCGACGAAGGCTTCGAACTGCGCTGCAACGTCCACGCCTTCGACCAGGTCGCACAAGCACTGGAGCAAAAAGGCATCAAGCCCGATAGCGCCGAAATCGCCTACATCCCGATCAACACCGTGCCCGTCGCCGATGCGGCGCACGCCGCGGCGCTCGAGAAACTTCACGACGCGCTCGATGAATTCGACGACGTGCAGCAGGTCTTCTCGAATGAGGAGAGCGCCTGAAACGCCATCCGACCGGCGCGTCATAACTCCGGCCCGCCCTTGCCTCGCCCGCCGCCCACTGGTTGGCTCGCCCACCCGATGACGGACGATCTCCAAGTCGCAGCAGGCCCCGACTCCACGCCGCGCCACCTCGCGCCCGGCGACGTCGGTCTCGTGGCGCCGCGCGACTTCGTGTGGTCGCAACCGTTCACCTTCAAAAGCGGCCAGAAGATTTCCGGCTTCACGCTCCGCTACGAAACCTACGGCCGGCTCAATGCCACGCGCGACAACGCCATCCTCATTTGCCACGCGCTCAGCGGCGACCATCACTGCGCCGGCTGGCATTCGCCCGACGACAAGAAACCCGGCTGGTGGAACAACCTCATCGGCCCCGGCAAGGCCGTCGACACGAACCGCTTCTTCATCGTCTGCGCCAACGTCCTCGGCGGCTGCCAGGGCTCGACCGGCCCGTCGTCACTCAACCCCGCGACCGGCACGCCCTACGGCATTCTGTTTCCATTCGTCACCATCCGCGACATGGTGCGCTCGCAAAAACTCCTGCTCGATCACCTCGGCGTGGCGGAGTTGCACGGCGTCATCGGCGGCTCGATGGGCGGCATGACGGCGCTGCTCTTCGCGATCGAGTTTCCGCATTTCACTCACCGCGTGCTCGCGATGGCCACCACCGGCCGCGAAAGCACCCAGGCGATCGCGTTCAACGAAGTCGGCCGTCAGGCGATCATGCAGGATCCGGCGTGGAACCGCGGCGATTATTCCCGCGACGGCGGCCCGCGCGTCGGCCTCGCGATCGCCCGCATGATGGCGCACATCACCTATGTCTCCGATGCGAGCATGGACCGGAAATTCGGTCGCAAGAAAAAGGACAACGCCGCCGGCGACGCCTACACCCTCGACATGCAGTTCGAGGTCGAGAGCTATCTGCGCCACCAAGGCCAGAGCTTCATCAACCGCTTCGACGCCAACTCCTACCTCTACATTACCCGCGCCCTCGATCAGTTCGATCTCGCGCAGGCTTACGGTTCGCTGGAGGCGGCGTTTGCACCGGTCGAGGCCGACACGCTCGTCGTCGGCTTCACGAGCGACTGGCTTTTTCCGCCCGAGCAAAATCGCGCCCTCGCGCTCGCGCTCCTCCGCGCCGGCAAACGCGCCAGCTACGCCGAGCTCTCCACCGACCTCGGCCACGACTCGTTTCTCCTCGAGAGCGAGCAACTCTACACTCTCGTCCGCGGTTTTCTCGAGCGCGACCAGCTCTACACCTTCGACTACGCGATCTGAGCCATGAACCCACTCGTCGCCAAACGCACCGTCGATATGGAGATCATTGGGGATTGGGTGGAGCCCAACACCCGCGTGCTCGATCTCGGCTGTGGCGAGGGCGCGCTGCTCGACTATCTCGTGCAGCAGAAAAAAATCTCCGCTGTCGGCGTCGATCTCGATTTCAACAAGATCACCACCTGTGTCCGCCGCGGCCTTGCCGCCTATCAGGGCGACCTCACGCAATTCCTGCGCGCGTTTCCCGACCGCCATTTCGATCGCGTCATCTGCTCGCGCACGGTGCATGAGCTGAGCCACCCGACCGAGGTGATCTTCGAGGCGCTGCGCGTCGGTCGCACGCTCACCGTCGGGTTCGTCAACCACGGTTTCTGGAAAAACCGGCTCAACGCGCTCCTGCAAGGCCGGAAGATTCGCAACGAAGTCTACACCACCGAATGGTTCGACAGCCGCCCGGCCAATCCCGTCTCGGTCGCCGACTTCGAGAATTTTTGTGCGACGAAAGGTATCCGCATCGCCCGCCGCGCCCACCTCGCCGGCGACTGGCACACCCCGCGCCGCACGCTGCCGAACTTGCTCGCCGGTTTCTCGCTCTACGATCTGGCGCGGTGAGGTGCCGTCCGGCGCCGCGCGAAACCGACTGCCCTCATCCGCGTTCTTGCCAGCTGCCCCGTGCTCGCGAAACATGATGGGGCGTTCACCCTGCGACCCATGAATCTCGAATCTCATTTTGCCCCATTTCGCGCGAACATCATCGGGATCGATCAAGACTTCGAATCTCCCTTTGGCCGGCAGCGCATCATCTACGCCGACTGGACCGCCAGCGGCCGCATGTTCGGCCCGATCGAAAAGATGCTGAGTGAGGAGATCGCGCCGTTCGTCGGCAACACCCACACTGAAACCTCCGTCACGGGCACGACGATGACGCACGCCTACCACGAGGCGATGCACCGCATCAAAACCCACCTTCACGCCTCCACGAATGACGCCATCATCTGCTACGGCGCCGGGATGACGGGTGTGGTGAACAAGTTTCAACGCATCCTCGGCTTGCGCGTCCACGAGAAGTTCCTCGATCGAGTAAAACTACCCGAAGCGGAGCGGCCCATCGTGTTTGTCACGCACATGGAGCATCACTCCAACCAGACTTCGTGGATCGAGAGCGTCGCCGAGGTCCGCGTCATCCAGGCGGACGCCGAGGGACTCGTCGATCTTTCACACCTTGCGGCCCTGCTGCACGAGTATCGCGCCCGGCCCGTCAAGATCGCCGCCGTCACGAGTTGCTCCAACGTCACCGGCATCCTCACGCCCTACCATGCGATCGCGGGGCTCATGCACCGCGCCGGCGGCGTGTGCTTCGTGGATTTTGCGGCCAGCGCGCCCTACATCGCGATCGACATGCACCCGGCGGCGCGGCCCGACGAGTTTCTCGACGCGATTTATTTCTCGCCGCATAAATTCCTTGGCGGCCCCGGCACGAGCGGCGTCCTCGTCTTCAACAAGAAACTTTACACCAACCGCGTGCCCGACAATCCCGGCGGCGGCACCGTTGACTGGACCAACCCCTGGGGCGGGCACAAGTATTTCGACGACATCGAGGCGCGCGAAGACGGCGGCACGCCCGGCTTCACCCAGGCGATCCGCACCGCGCTCTGCGTCCGGCTGAAGGAGGCGATGGGCGTGGAAAACATGCTCCGCCGCGAGCACGAGCTCATCGATCTCGTGTGGGATCGGTTGAAAGCGATTCCGGGTTTGCACCTGCTCGCCGGCCAGCACCGTGAGCGGCTCGCAGTGATTTCGTTCTACATCGACGAACTCCATTACAACCTCGCGGTCCGCCTGCTCAACGATCGCTACGGCATCCAAACCCGCGGCGGTTGCTCCTGCGCCGGCACCTACGGTCACTACCTCCTCCACGTCTCGCGCCAGCATTCAAAGTCGATCACCGATCGGATCGATACCGGCGACAAAACCGAAAAACCCGGCTGGATCCGGCTCTCGCTGCATCCGACGACCACCAATGATGAAGCGGAGCGAATCGTCGCCGCGATTGTTGAACTTGCCGTTCACCACCGCGAATGGGCGAGCGACTATCACTACGATTCAGCAACCAACGAATTCACCCACCACGCCGAGACCGGAGCCATCGGGCGGCGCGTGCAGGAGTGGTTCGATGCGTTCGGTCAAAACGCCGTCGTCGCCACGGCGTGGGAGCCGATGGGTCTCGGCTACGAAATCTGAAGGCCCGCCGACTCAGCGGCCAAACGCCCCGGCCCGTTTCGCGAGCGTCTTCTCGAGGCTGCCACAAACCAGTTCGCACAACCGCAGAATGCTCGGATCGGCGACGGCGTAGAACACCTGCAACCCTTCCTTGCGCCGGGACAGAATGTGGGCGCGCTCCAAAGTCTGCAGGTGCCGCGACACGTTTGCCTGCGTGCCACCCACGCTCTCGGTGAGGGCGTTCACGTTCATTTCTCCGCGGAACAGCGTCTGAATCAACCGCAGCCGCATCGGCTCACCGAGCACCGCGAACCGGTGCGCGACAATTGCAAGGGCTTCGTCATTGAGCGGAAGATGCTGCGCCATCCCGCCAGCGCACTACCCGCTTGACATCTTTGCAAGCACATACGCATATGCTCATACATTCTATTTAAGATGAAAATCAATGATCTCGTCCGCCTTATGGCCGGCTCCATGGTTCTCCTGAGTGTGGCGCTGGTATACTTCGTCAGCCCTTGGTGGCTCCTGTTGACCTGTTTTGTGGGAGTAAATCTCATTCAGTCGGCCTTCACCGGTTTTTGCCCGCCGAGCCTCGTGCTGAACAAGCTCGGCTGGCTCGACGCCGACGGCGTCATCCACTGGGGCGGTCAGAAAAAGCAAAGCTGAAGCCGTCGTGCGTTCCACACTCTTATCCTTTCTTGCACTGGTATCGCTTGCCGGCTGCTCCCGGGAGCATTCCGGCCCGCCCGCCGAGTCCGCGCTCGCTTCCGTTCGGGTGCAGGTCGCGACCGTTCAGCGTGAAATCGCGCCAGCGATCGTCGAAACCACTGGCACGGTGCGCCCGGCCGAGCACGCCGTCCTGGCCGCCAAAATTTCCGGCATCATCGAGTCGCTGCCGCTCACGCTCGGCCAGTCCGTGAAACACGGCGAACTCCTCGCCCATCTCGCGGCGCCCGAAGTTGCCGCCCGCCTCGCGCAAGCCCGTGCCCAGTTCGAAACCGCGCAACGAGAGGAAAGACGGAATCGCGAGCTTGCCGCCACCGGCGCCGAAACTGACGACGCCGCGCGCGCCGCCGCTGAACGCCTCCACGCCGCCCGCGCGGCCGTCGAAGAAGCCGAGGCCATGCTGGCCTACATGGATATTCGTGCGCCTTACGACGGCCGTGTTGCACAGAAATTCGCCTATGCCGGCGATCTCGCGACACCCGGCCAGCCGTTGCTCGTGCTCGAAAGTTCCGCTGCGCTCAGGGTCGAAGCCCCGGTGCCTGCTTCGCTCGCTGCGACGCTTGCGCTCGGAGCCGAGTTGCCGGTGCAAATTGCCGACGTCCCCGCGCCCACGATCGGTCGCGTCGCGGAAATCGCCGCCGCGGCCGACTCCGCCACACACACGGTGCTCGTGAAACTAGATCTTCCCTCGCCCGACGCCGTGTGGTCCGGTCGCGCCGCGCGCCTCGCGTTGCGCGGCTCCCCAGTCGAAACGCTGCTCTTGCCTGCATCGTGCGTTTCACGATTCGGCCAGATGGAGCGCGTCTTCGTCGTCATCGCGGGTCACGCGCAACTCCGCCTCGTGAAAACTGGCGCGATCCGCGGTGAACGCATCGAACTCCTTTCCGGTGTTGCCGCCGGCGAGAACGTCATCGTCGCACCGATTGGCACATTGCACGACGGTCAGCCCGTCACCTCCGCGCCATGAGCGCAGCACCCACGCCGGCGCCGCGCGGCCTCGCCGGCCGGCTCGCGGCCGCGGTTACCAATTCGCGCCTCACGCCACTCGCCGTCGTGGCGTCGCTGCTACTCGGCGCGTTCGCGGTGCTGCTGCTCCCACGCGAAGAAGAGCCGCAAATCAAGGTGCCGATGATCGATGTCACCGTCGCGATGCCGGGCGCAACCGCGCACGAAGTCGAGAATCGCGTGACGCGCCCAATGGAAAAACTCCTCTGGGAAGTCCCCGGCGTCGAATACCTCTACTCCAGCTCCAGCCCCGGCAGTGGTCAGACGATCGTGCGGTTCAAAGTCGGTTCCGATCTCGAGCAAAGCCTCGTGCGGCTAAACCAAAAACTTCAGCAGCACTTCGACCTCATCCCGCCCGGCGCGAGCCAGCCCATCGTGAAACCCCGCGGCATCGACGACGTGCCGATCCTTGCGCTCACGCTGCACAGCCGCACCGCCGATCACTTCACGCTCCGCCGGCTCGCCGCGCAACTCGACGACGCGATCAAGTCGCTGCCGGAAGTCGCCGAAACCAACCTGATCGGCGGCACTCGTCGCGTCGTGCGAATCGAACCTCAACCCGTCGCCCTTGCCGCCCATGGTCTCACCTTCGAATCGCTGGCCGCCGCGCTCGCCGGTGCCAACGCCCGCACCCAGGCCGGCGCCATCGCCACCGCCGACCGTTCGGTGCTTGTGGAGACCGGGCCGTTTCTCCGCGATGCGCGTGAAGTCGGTGCCGTCGTGGTCGCGGCACCCGAACAGAAGCCCGTTTACCTCCGCGATGTGGCCGCGGTGGTTGACGGACCCGAGGAGCCAGCCGACTACGTCCTCTTCGGGAATGGCGGCGTCAGCGCGACCGACGAGGAAGCCGCGGTCACGCTCAGCGTCGCGAAACGACCGGGCGCCAACGCCATCACCGTGGTCGAGCGCGTGCTGCACAACGTCGCCGCGTTGCGCGGCGTGCTGCTGCCCGCAGATGTCACGGTGACGATCACCCGTAACTACGGGGCGACCGCGAGCGAGAAGTCCAACGAACTCCTCCTGCACATGGGCATCGCCGTCTTCGGCGTGACGCTGCTCATCCTCGTGTTTCTCGGCTGGCGCGAGTCGCTCGTCGTGCTGCTCGCGATCCCAGTCACGCTTGGGCTCACGCTGCTCGTTTTCTACCTCTACGGCTACACGCTTAACCGCATCACGCTCTTCGCGCTGATCTTCTCGGTCGGCATTCTGGTGGACGATGCGATCGTCGTCGTCGAAAACATCGTGCGCCACTCGCGCCTGCCGTCATCGCGCGGCCGACCGTTGCGCGACATCGCCATCGAGGCCGTCGAAGAAGTGGGCAACCCCACCATCGTCGCGACCTGGGCCGTGATTGCGGCGGTGCTGCCGATGGCGTTCGTTGGCGGGCTGATGGGGCCCTACATGCGGCCGATTCCGATCGGCGCGAGCGCAGCGATGATGTTCTCTCTCGCCGTCGCGTTTGTCGTTACGCCGTGGGCCGCGCTGCGGGTGCTCGGTCGGCAAACGCCGCATCTCACCGCCGGCCGCGCGGCCGAATTCGACGAGCGCGAGCCCGATACGTTTTTCACGCGGCTTTACCATCGCATCATGGAGCCACTCATCGCGCAGCCACGCTGGCGCTGGACATTTCTCGGTGTGGTGGCGCTGCTCACACTGGCGGCGTTTGCCCTTGTGCCCCTCGGCCGCGTGCAGGTGAAGATGCTGCCGTTCGACAACAAGTCGGAGTTCCAGCTCATCCTCAATATGCCCGAGGGCAGCACGCTCGAGCACACCGCTGCCGTCGCGCGCGAACTCGCCGCTGCCGTTCGCACCGAACCCGAAGTGAGCAACTACCAAATCTACGCGGGCACCGCGGCACCGTTCAATTTTAACGGACTCGTCCGCCACTACTTTCAGCGCCGCGGCGCCAATATCGCCGATGTGCAAGTCAACCTGCTCCCGAAAGACGAGCGCCGAGCACAAAGCCACGACATCGCCGTGCGCGTCCGACCGCGGCTCGCGGCCATCGTCGCAAAATATGGCGCCCGCATCGCGGTCGCCGAGGTGCCGCCCGGCCCGCCGGTGCTCCAGACGCTCGTCGCCGAAATCTACGGGCCGACCGAGGAGACTCGGCTCGCCCTTGCCATTCGCGTCCGCGAGATGTTCAAAGCCACTTCCGGCGTCGTCGACATCGATTGGTATGTCGAAGAGGAGCAGACCACCACGCAGCTCGTCGTCGATAAGGATCGCGCCGCGCTGCATGGCATCTCCGCCGAGACGATCGCGCGCACCGTGCAAACCGCCTTGAGCGGTGCGCCCGTCGGCCTGTTGCACGCGCCCGCCGAGCGCGAGGATGTGCCGCTCGTCATCCAGTTGCCCCGCACAGCCCGCGCCCGACCGGAGGATTTGCTCGCGCTGAACGTGCGTGCCGACCGCGATCCGAACGCCCCGCTCGTGCCGCTGCGCGAGCTTGTTTCCGTCCTGCACACGAAAGGCGAGCGCAACCTCTACCGCAAAAACCTGCACTCCGTCATCTACGTGACCGGCGACGTCGCAGGCGCGTTTGAGAGCCCGGTGCCGGCGATTCTCGCCATGAACCAAACCATTGCGAAAATCGATGCGCGTGAGTTTGGCGGAGCTGAGGCGAATCTCGCGGTGTTCAACATGAATCTCCCTGCCACCGACCTTGCGCCCGCGATGAAGTGGGACGGCGAGTGGCACGTCACTCTGGAGGTGTTTCGCGATATGGGCCTCGCATTTGCCGCCGTGCTCATCCTGATCTACATGCTCATGGTCGGCTGGTTCAAAAGCTACATGACTCCGTTTGTCATCATGGCAGTGATTCCGCTTTCGCTCATTGGCATTCTGCCAGCGCACTGGATGCTCGGCGCGTTTTTCACCGCGACTTCGATGATCGGCTTCATGGCAGGCGCCGGCATCATCGTGCGCAACGCCATCATCCTCGTCGATTTTATCGAGCTGCGCCGCCGCGAAGGCCGGCCGCTCGCCGAAGCGGTCGTCGAGGCGGGCGCGGTGCGTTTCCGCCCGATGCTGCTCACCGCCCTCGCGGTCATCGTCGGGGCGAGCGCCATTCTTGGTGATCCGATTTTTCAGGGTCTGGCGCTTTCCCTGATGGCCGGCGAAGTCGCCTCGCTGCTCATCAGCCGCTTCGCGGTGCCCGTGCTTTACTTCATGGCCAACCGTCGCGCGGCCGAACCCGTCATCCACCCATGAATTTCCTCCAACTATTGAAATCGATGTTCCGCACCGCTCCCCATTGTTCCCCGGCCGATTGCGCCGCCCGCGTCCGCAACGGCGAGGCGCTCCTTGTCGATGTCCGTGAACCCAGTGAGTGGACTGACGGTGTCGCGCAGGCAGCAAACCTGCTCCCGCTGAGCGATCTCACAGGCGGCCGCGCCCAGTGGAAACTATTTCTCGCGGACGCCAACGGCCGTGAAATTTTCCTCTACTGCGCCTCGGGCGGCCGCTCCGGCATGGCGGCGAAACTGCTCGTCGCCGAAGGCATCCGCGCCGCCAACACCGGCGGCCTCGGCGACTGGCTCGACGCGGGCTGGCCGATGGCCAAGCCTGCCGCCGTTCGCGAGGCGCCACGCTGATCCGATTTTTCCCCGCAACCACCACCCCATCACGTCCCCATGAAAACCAACATTGGTTCCCTCGACCGCATCGTCCGCATCCTCGCCGGCCTCGCCATTTTTGGCGCCGGTTATTATTTCAAAAGCTGGTGGGGTCTCGTCGGCTTCGGCCCGATCTTGACGGCCGTGATTCGGTTCTGTCCGGCGTATGTTCCGTTCGGCCTGAGCACGTGCAAGACCGAGGCCCAACCACCCGTGGAACCGCGGTCTTAATCCCCCTGCCTGCCATGACCACGGATCTGCTCCTCACCCGCTCCTCGGCGCTGCCGCTCGAAATCGTTTGTCAGCGCCTGATCGAGGTGGCGACGAGCCACAAGTTTGGCGTGCTCGCCAACCACAACCTCCGCGAAAAAATGGAGAGCAAAGGCGTGTCCTTCGCCCGCGAGTGCCGCGTGATCGAAGTCTGCAATCCGCAGCAGGCGCAGGTCGTCCTGAATCAGGCCATTGAAATTTCCACCGCGCTGCCGTGCCGGATTTCCGTTTACGAGGAAGCCGACCGCACGATCCTCGCAACGATCAAGCCCACGATGCTGCTCACGATGTTTCACGCTCCGGGTGCCGCCGCGACCGCCCAGGACGTCGAGGACACGCTGATTCGCATCATGGAAGAAACCTGCCGCGATTGAGTCCCGAACCAGCGGCCCAGACTCAATCCCCGCGGGGACGCACCACCGATCGGGCTTCGTGACAACAGGTCTGTCTGGGCCTAGCACACCTGCTTCTGTCATCTTGGCGCGTGCATTGTGATTTCGCCGTTTGCCGGGGGCGGTGCTAAGTTTCACGACGTTCAGCAACCCCAATTACCCGCCATGAATTCGCGCCGCCTGCTGGTCTCATCACTGGCCGCCCTTGCAATCGCATCCGTCAGTTTGAGCGCTCATTCGGACGCTCCCGTCGCCCCGATTACCGCCGTGTTTGTCGATCCCAACGCTCCCGATATCGCCGACGTGCGCAAGAAGGGCGAAGATGCGATCAATCGGCTCGGTTACGCCATGGTCACCGAAGTTACGCGCGCGGTCGCCAAGGACGGCGTTGAAAACGCGGTCGATATTTCTCATCTCAAGAAGATCTCGATGACCGGCGGCCGGCTCACCGACTTGCCCAATATCACGGCGTTCAAGCGCACCAGCCTTCGCCTGCGCGATCGCGCCAATGCGCCTGATGCGGGCGATGCCCTCGCCCTGCAGCGCTTTCAGCAGGAACTCACCACCGGCACCGAGGTGCCCACCGTCTTGGTGCAGCGGATCGATCAGCCCAACGCCGCGCCGGAATGGCGCGTGTATCGCCCGTTCGGTGCGCTGCCCGTCTGCCTGAAGTGCCACGGCGATCGCGACGAGCAATCCCCGGAACTGCGCGCCAAGCTCGACCAACTCTATCCCCTCGATCAATCTGTCGGCTATGCCGCCTCTGAGTGGCGCGGCGTCCTGCGCGTGACAGTCGACCTTATGCCTCCGCCGGCACCGCCCAAGCCGACGGCCCAACCTGCTACGGACAAAGCCACGCCCAAGAAAAAATCCTGAAACCCTCCTCCCACTGACCGCCCATGAAAATTAGCACCACGCTCTTATCCCTGATCGCCAGCGCGACGATCGCCTTAGCCGCCGACGTCCAGAAGATCTCCCCCGCCGACGCCGCCAAACTCGTCGCTGACGGCAAGGCGGTTCTGGTCGATGTCCGCGAGCCCATGGAGTGGGCCGAGACTGGCGTCGCGGCACCCGCCGTGCTCCTCGCCAAGAGCGATTTCGACGGCGCGCAAAAACTCTGGAAGCCGTTCATCGAGAAAAACGCCGGCAAGGAAATCATCCTCTATTGTCGCTCGGGCAAACGCGCTAGCGTCGTCGCCGCCGCGCTCGCCGAAAAAGGCCTGAACGTCGCCACCGCCGGCGGCCTGCAAGACTGGATCGCCGCCAGCCTGCCCGTGCGAAAAGTCGAACCGCCAGTGCCTGGGAAATAGTCGCCTCGGCCCTGTTGCATAAATAGCATCCCGTCCCGGAAGCCATACATGTCACGCGAGCGGGGTGGTGGCCGGCGTGGTCCACTGGTTGAGAATGTGGGCACGCAGCAGCGCCTCGTGTTCCTGATTGGATTCCAAGCGAGAGCGGAGCCGCTGCCCGAAAGCGGCCTTGAGGCGGTGCATGGCGGACTCGGCGAGAGAACGGCGGTGGTAGCCAACGCCCACTTTCCAATCCGGCCGCCCGAGGAAGCGCGCCTCCTCGATAGAGCGATTCCGCTCGTGCCAGTCGTCGCCGGGATGAAGCACAGCGCGTTTGCCTGGAGGCGAGATCAACTTGGCGCAATGTCGCTTGGCCGCCGCATAGCACATCCGCCGGTCGTAAGCACCATCGCCGATGACAACGGTGCCAGGCTGCGGGCGCGCGACATCCAGCACATTGCCGAGCACCTGACAGTCATGTTTCCGGCAGGACGTGACAACGCCAGCGACCACGAGCGAAGTTGACGGGTCCACGCCGAGATGGATTTTGCGATACGTGCGTCGCTGCAGTCCATGGACGGTTGTCAGCCAAGTGCCTGGACCGCGGATTTGAAGTCCGGTGGAATCGACCACGACACACCCGCCGGCCTTCGGCCACGCGGGCAACGCGACGCCGGCTCGCCGGCGGCAGAGCGTGGACGGGTCCGGCACGGGCAGCGCCCGCAACCCGGCCAGGTCGAGCACCGAGCGCAGCAGCCCGACGGTCTGACGCAGCGGCAACCGATACACCTGCTGCAAGACCAGACCGAGCGCGATCACCGCCTCCGGATACACGAGTGGGCGTCCTCGCTCGCCGGAGGCGCGCGGCTGGCCCCACTTCCGATCGAGATCGTCGCCGAGGTAAACCGTGAGACTGCCGCGTTGGCGGAGCGCGAGATTATATGCTTTCCAGTGCGGAACATGCTTGCCGGAGCCGAGTCTTGTCATAGTGTTCAAATGAACACTTGCGGCGCGCTGAACTAAAAGTTGAGGACGAAGCCAAAGCGGCGGCGCTGCCGCCGCAAACACTCCGTCGTCGAGTGAAGGCGTCTGGCTGCGTGCTGGTGATGCAGGAATCCGCGGCGCAGGTGCGCAACGATGCCAACGCGCCACTGCTGGCGGCGCACCACGCCCGAACGAAGCTCCCGTCGAAGATCGACCTCAAGAAAGCCCTGAAGCACACGCCTTGCGCCATCGCCATGGGGCGAGCGAAACAGGTGCAGTATGCCGTGGACGATGCCTACGCGATGGTCGCGTCCTTCCGGAGCAACTTATTTGACTGGATCAAGGACCATTCCTCGCGTTCCGGCAAGCCGAAGCCGCCGCGGTTCTACCGCCGCGGACAGCGGGCAAGACTGCGCTTCGACTATCAGGATTTTACGGTTCTCCACGATCGCCTTTATTTCCCGGAGTCGCTCGGGCTGGGCGTGATTGCGCTCGTGGATCGGCAAGGCGAATCGCTACTCAAGCCCGGTGACAGACTGGTCGAGGTTCGCATCGAGCCCTGCCGCTCCCGGCAGTGGGTCGACGTTGACCTTGTGATCCGGCGCAAGCCCGCGCGACTGATGCCGCGCCTGCTGCTGCGCGGCAATCTCTTCGTCGACCTCGGCGTGGCTCGCCTCGTCACCTGTCTCGACGACGAAAACCTCCTCGCGTTCTTCGTCTGCGGCGGACTGGCGAAGGCGATCCTGCAACGCGGCGCCAAGTGGCACGCGCAGTTCCGCAGTGAATCCAAACTTGGCATCCGGCACGGCAAACGCCGGGCCGGGCAACTGGCGGCGCGGAGCGCCCGCCAAATGGACGACTTGATGAAGAAAGTGGCGCTGCTGGTCGTGACCTACGCGCAAGTTCATCACCTCGCCCGGGTGGTCGTCGGCCGCAACGTGGACTGGAAGCAAAACGTGGACATGGGCGCGAAGCAGAACCAACTGTTCACGTTCATCCCGCATGCGAAGTTAATCGCCGCGCTGCGCACGAAGTGCGCCCGGGCCGGTTTAGAATTTATCGAGACGGAGGAGTCGTATACGTCCAAGACGGACCATCTCGCCCAAGAGGCGATGGGTCCGAAACCGGAGGGTTACCGCTGGCTGGGATCACGCTGCACTCGTGGCAGCTTTCGTTCCAGCGTGGGGTGTGTCCTGCAGGCGGACGTAAATGGCTGCATCGGCCTCGGTCGAAAAGTAGGAGGCGAGGAGTGGCTGGCGGTTTTCCGCCAAAAACTCGGAACCTCTCCAGGCACAAGGCTCGTGCCTCGGAAAGTTCAGGTAAATGGAGTCGGTCCGGAATCAAATAGCCCGGCCGCCGGGACCAGGCATCCCCGCCTGCTGTCCCCCAGAACCTGGATGAATACGCAAGTTGCACTGGTTAAGGCCCGGCTCATCCCCGACCTCCGGTGTGTTACACCCGTAACCCGTAACCCACAGGCGTTCCCCATCGCGGCCTAACCGCGGCGGGTATCATCCTGGGTTATGCAACAAAGCCGTCGCCTCGCTTCACCTGCGCTGCAATCGCGCCGCCTGAAATAGCACGACGCAATCCGCGCCATCCTCGGTGTGCAGCCACAGCGGTTCGAGCGCGGCGAATTCGCGATCGATCGCCGCGCGGAGGCCGCCTACTTCGATCACCACGATGCCGTGCGGTTGGAGTCGCGTGCACGCCTGACGCAAAAGTTTTCGGATAATCGCGAGGCCGTCGACCCCGCCGTCGTGCGCCATCCGCGGTTCGGCGGAAAATTCCGGCGCCTGCGCATCGACCAGCGCACTCGGCTCGTAGGGCGGATTGCTGAGGATCACGTCATACTTCGCCGCCGGCACTGCGTCGAAGACATCGCTGGCGAAGAGTTTCACGCGGGCACCGAGCGCATGTTCGCGCACATTAATCGCCGCGACTTCCAGTGCTGCGGCGGAGAGATCACAGGCATCGACGCGGGCAGCCGCGAAGTGATGCGCGAGCAGGATCGCGAGGCAGCCGGAGCCGGTGCAGACATCGGCGACGCGCCGCACTTTTTTTTCGGCGGGAAGCCATGCGTCGAGTTGCTGCGGGATGACTTCCAGAAAATAGCTGCGGGGAATGATGACGCGCTCATCGACGTAGAAGAGGTGTTTGCCGAGCCATGCTTCCCGAGTGAGGTAGGCCGCCGGCACGCGTTCCAGCACCCGGCGGCGAAACACCGCCTCCACCTTCTCGCGATCGGCAACCGAAAGTTTTTTCTGCAACACGCGGGCGTCGCTCTCGAGCGACAGGTCCAGCGTCCGGAGCAGCAGATAGAGCGCTTCATCGTGCGCGTTGGTCGCCACCTGTCCAAGCGCCAGGTCGGCTGACGCGTAAAGTTTCTCCGCGAAACGCAGCCAAGCCCCAAGCGTCGAGCAGCGCGCCGCCCCGGCAAACCGATCAGGTTTTGGCCGGCTCATCGGGGGCGACGACGTGCACGTGATTCTGAATGTGCTCGGGGCAATAACATTGGTCGCCGGCACACTTGGAGCAGTAGCGGAAATCGAGTTCGGGATTGGTGAGATCCGTCTTGCCGCACACATGGCAGCGGTGGCGCGGCTCGCCCGCCTCGGCCAAATCGCGCGCCTTGCGCACCACGGCACGTTGCCCGCGGCGCACACCCCAGAAAATATCCCCGGCGAAGAAGAGCAAAAAGTTGCCGACCGACGCCAGGATTTGTAGCCGCACCGGCCAAGAACCAAGGAAGAACGACACGCCGTATCCCACCCACGCCAGCAGCGCCAACCACTTCACCTTCACCGGCAGAATGAAGAAGACGATGAACTCGAAATCGGGGTTGAGGTAGGCGAACGCGAGAAAGACCGAGGCGCCGAGAAACAGGTTAGTCACGGCGTTGCCCGGCGTGACAAACGCCGCGCCGACCGTCAGCGCGTAGCCAAGCAACAGAAACAGGTTGTAGCGTAACGCGCCCCAATAACCCTCAAGCGCGCCGCCCATCAGATAAAACATGTAGAGCGCAAACGCCGTGAAGATGGGCCCGAAAGTGCCGGTGGGCAGCGCGAGATAAAACGGAAACGTGAGCAGTCGCCACCACTGGCCATGCGTCACCAACACCGGCCAAAGGATAAACAGGTTGGGATCGATCAGGTTGAACATCGTGCCGAGCAGCACAAACACCTGCCCTATCACGATGTAGATCGAGAGGTTGGTGATCGCGTAGCGGCCGAAGGCGCGTTCGAATTTATCAGGCAGGGACATCGTGGAAGCGGAAAACTACGGTCACTTCTTCGCGGTTTCCGCGAGTTGGGCAACGAGCTTTTGCTTCTGCGCCTGCAGGGACGGTTCGTCCACGGTGTCGAGCAGCGCCCGCGCATGATCGGGGCGGCCGGACTTGATGAGAATATTGGCCGCGTGGAGCCGCATTGTTTGCCGTTCGACCGGGGTCGGAGCTTTCTCTTCGAGCGCGGCCCACGCCTTGAGCGCGCCCTCCCAGTCCGGTTGCTCGAGATCGTAGAATGATTCCGCGTAACGGTAGGCAAACTCGAACCGATCGGGCGCGAGCTCCGCCGCCCGTTGAAACGCGTAGTGCATCGCCTTGTCGAGTGCCGCGCGCGACCACTCGCCGCTTTTAAGAAAATCGTCGCGCGCCACGGTCAGCAGCGTGCCGAGTTGGTAGTGGTAGAGCGGTTCGGTCGGCTCGAGCTTGATCGCCGCGAGGTAATACGGCGCGGCCTCGAGCGGCTTGCCCTCCTCGGCGAGGTAGTTGCCGATTTGGTTTTTCACGAGGGGGATATCGGGATCGCACTGGTTGGCTTTGAGCAGCATCGCGACAGATTCCTTCCGCATGCCGACTTTGCCGAGCAGGTAGCCGTAAGCCGCGTAGGCCGCGGCAAATTTCGGGTTATCCTGCAACAACCGCTCGTAGTCGTGCGACACCGCCTGCAACTGCGCACGCAGACCCTCCTCGTCGAACTTGTCACCCTGCTTGGCCGCGTCAGCCAGCAGCGTGCGTTGGCGCTCGACGATTTGCCGCAACGTGCGCTCGGCCAGCGTCTCGCCCTCCGCCGCTCTCACGGATGCGGCGGCGAGCGCGAGGAAGGCGGCGAGAAAAATTGAAAGGCGTTTCATGCGAGCAGAGTCCGACACTCTCGCGGCGGCGAGGTGCCCGGGCAAACCCGAATCGCGCCGGCCGGCCGGTATACCGCACGCCTCGCGCCGTTCCCAGCTTGCTGACCGAGGAAAAACCGCCATTCCCGTTCGCATGTCTAGACAGCCCGCTGCCGCCCGCCTGCCCGTTGTGCTCGCCATAGGGTTGCTCCTGTTCACACCGCTCACGCACGCGACCACAAAGGGACTAAACCAAATCGTCACACCCGACATCCAGCCCGAGGGCGTGCTGTCGCTCAGCGCGCAGGCGCAGCACTCGCTCATCGGCAACAGCCAGGAGGTGCAGTTCGAGCTTGGACTCACGAAAAATCTCGAACTGTCGCTGTTTCATGGCTTCAACCCGCGGGAGGAAATCGCTGGCGCGGAGTTCAATGTTTTCCAACAGGGCCCGCACTTGCTCACACTCGGCGCCGTCAACTGGTCGTCGCATGGCGGCGGCGCGCAACCCGTGTTTGAATATGGCTACTACGGCACGGACGACCACTTCATCGGCGGCGCTATCTACTCCGGCAAACGCGCGGAGGGGCTCGTGGGTTACTCGCACCAGCTCACGGAAAAACTCATGTTTTCGGCCGACTGGCAGTCCGGCTTCGGCAATTCCTTCACGCTTGGTCTAACCTACAATTTCACGCCCGACCTTCAAACCAACCCCGCCGTCTATTTCACCAACTCTCATCCGCACCACGCCATCGGCTACATCGTTGTGACCTGGAACATTTCCGTCTGGAAATAGACGCCCCCGATCGATCGCGACCGAGATTCGCTGCGATCCTATTCAACGCTTCCGAACAAGGCACACACCGGCGCAGCGAGAGCATTTGAGCCGGGCCATTCCACCGCCCGGCGGCAGGCTGTTGACGCTGCTGCGGTGGAGGCATTTCGTCGTCGGGCCACCATGTGCACCCGCTACGTGCTGTTGAAGGAAGATCTCTGCGAACTCCTCGCCCGGCTCGGGCTGGGGCCGGATTCAAAATTCGTTTCGCGCTACAACATCGCCCCCAGCTCGTTCGTGCCTGCGGTCCGCAATCCGCCCACTGAATCGCATCACGAGGTGGTCACGTTGCGCTGGGGTCTCGTGCCCTCGTGGGCCCAGACCGACGGGTCGGGATCGCAACTCGTCAACGCCCGCGCCGAGACCGTCGCGAGCAAGCCGTCATTCCGCGACGCCTTTCGGAAGCGGCGCTGCCTCATCCCCGCGACCGGTTTCTACGAATGGGAACACCGCGGTCGCGTGAAGCGCCCATGGCTTTTTCGCCCGCGCCACGAACAGCCGTTCGCGTTCGCCGGCGTGTGGGAAACCTGGCGCGCTCCGGACGGCACCGCGCTGGAGACCTGTGCCCTCATCACCACCGAGCCCAACGATCTCATGCGCCCGATTCACGATCGGTTCCCGGTGATGCTCCAGCCCGAACAGTTCGCCACCTGGCTCGATCCGCGCGTGACCGAGCCGGACGAACTCGCACCGTTGCTGCGGGCGCCACCATCGGAAAGCCTGATCGCCGTCGCGGTCCGCCGGTATGTAAGCAACGTGCGCCACGAGGGCCCGGAATGCCTCGTGCCCGCAGACGCCGGGGAGGACGGTGACGGCAATCAATTCTCGCTCGGTCTGTCGTGAACCGAATGCGTTGCGGATTGTCAGTCGGTAGTGCGCCTGAAATGAGTTTTCCCCGCTCCTCTTCCTGCCTCCTACCTGCGTGAACCTCCTCGATCGTTACATTTTCAAGAGCGTGTTCGGCACATGCCTCGGGGCGGTCGCGCTGTTCACGTTCGTGCTCACACTTGGCAACGTCATCCGCGATCTGCTGGCGCACGTGCTGGCGGGGCAGTTGCCGGTGATGACGCTGGTGCGACTCGTCTGGCTGTGGGTGCCCGCGATGGCGATCTATGCGCTGCCGATGGGGCTGCTCACCGGCGTGTTGCTCACGCTCGGACGGCTCTCGGCCGACAGCGAAATCACGGCGATGCGCGCCGCGGGCATCAGCCTCGGTCGCATCGCGCGACCGGTGCTGGCGATCGGCCTCCTCTCCGGCGCCGCGGCACTTTACATCAACTTCGAGTCGATGCCGCACGCGCGGGTGAGCTACGAACGCGAGTTTGCCGAGGCACTGCGCGCGAACCCGATGAGTTTCATTGTGCCGAAGACCTTCATTCGCTCGTTCAAAGGCACCGTGATTTACGTCGGCGAAAAAGAAGGTTCGGTGCTCCGCGATATCTGGCTGTGGGAGCTCGACGATCGGCAGCGGGTGGTCCGGCTCATTCGTGCCGAGTCTGGCCGCCTTGACTACGACGAAGCCACCAACAGCCTCGTGCCCACGCTCTCCCGCGCGAAGACCGAGGAGCGCAACGCCGTGAACCCGGAGGATTTCAGCAAGTCGCCCCGGGCACCCTCGGCCGAGAAGGTCGAGGAAGTGCGACTTTCGCTCGACAGCTATTTCGGTCACGAAGGCATCCGCGTGAAACGCGAATGGCTGACCTACGACGAACTCCAAACCGAGCGCGACAAGCTCGCCACTGACACGCCGCCGCCGGAAAAGACCAAGGCGGTCCGGGAGGAGCAGATGAAACTCGCCATCGTCTATCACGACAAACTGAACCTCGCGCTCGCGGTGTTTTCTTTCGCGCTCATCGGCGTGCCGCTCGGCATCCGCGTCTCGCGCCGCGAGACCAGCGCCAATCTCGGCCTCGCGCTCGGCCTCGTGCTCAGCTATTATGTGCTCACCGTGATGGTGAAGTGGCTCGACCGGCATCCCGAATACCGGCCCGATTTGCTGCTGTGGGTGCCGAACCTGCTCTTCCTCGCGCTCGGCGTCTGGCTGTTCACGCGCATCGAACAGCGCAAGTGATCACGCGGCGGACGCCGCGACGAATCCGCTCCGGCCATCAATCTCCGCCATGATCTGATCGCGGGCGGGAATCGCCGTCCGGTTCGCCAGCAGTTCTTTGGCATAGTCGTCGAGCCGGATGAACTCCACGCCGCGTTTCTGGCAGGCCGCCAGCAATTCGCGAAACAGCGCCCGCCGCCCCATGCCCTCAATCTCCGCGTGCAGCGTAAACACATTCACGCGATCTGCGCGCAGCAGCGAGAGGTAGTGCGGCACGATTTTCTCGTCGGGATATTCCGGCCGACCCATCAGCTCGTCGAACGTTGGCAGCGTGCTCGGGATCTCGAGCGTGTGAAAAACCCGGCCCTCGATCCGCGGGAAAAATGGCCCGCCGCCGCGGGTGTCACTCGCGTAAAGCAGGTTGGCCTCGTCGTAAATCTCGCGACTGCGTGCGTTGCTCTGCCAGCCCGGTGCACCCGCCGTCTGCGCCTCGCCCCCGAAAATTCGGAGAAACTCAGCCCGCGCTGCGGTGAACTCCTCCCGCACTTCGGCGAGCGACATCGTCTGCACGTAGTCCTGCCAGCGGTAGTGGTTGTAGCAGTGGATGCCGACCTCGTAGCCGGCGTCGCGCACGGCGCGCATCGTGGCGGTGTTGCGCCGGCCGATGTGCGGCGCGGGCAGCACCGTGCCGTTGAGTAGCGTGCGCACGCCGTAAATCTGCACGACGCTCGTCCGCGACACCTTCTTGAAAAATCCCGGCCGTAACACGCGCGTGATCGCTCGTCCCGTTTGATCGGGCCCGAGTGAAAATAGAAAACACGCCGGCGCACCGGCTTCCTGGCAGTCCGCCACGAGATTCGGCACGCCCTCGCGGGTGCCGCGGTCGGTATCGACATCAACCTTGAGCGCGAGGCGAATCGGCATGGCGCGCGGCGCCTCGCTCACTCGAGCTGATAATCCTTGTGCGCGAGATGGTAATCGAGCGTGAGCTTGATCGCCTTTTTCAGATTCACCTTCGGCGTCCAGCCGAGCTGTTTCTTCGCGTTAGCGATCGAGGGCACGCGTTTCTGAATGTCCTGATAGTATTTGCCGAAATACTTTCCGGACGGGACGACGACGGTCTTCGCCGCCTTCACGTGCTCGGCGTAGTCAGGATAATCCTTGAACGCCGTGATGATCAGCTTCGCCAGCTCGGCCACGCTCACGTCGTTCCGCGGGTTGCCGAGATTGAAAATCTGCCGCGAGGCGCAGCCGTCCTTGTTCTCGATAATCCGCAGGAGCGCATCGACGCCGTCGTCGATGAAGGTGAACGACCGGCTCTGCTTGCCGCCATCGACGAGTTGGAGCGGCTTCTTGAAAATCACGTTCGAGATGAACTGCGTGAAGAGGCGCGAGCTGCCTTCCTTCGGTTCCATCACGTCGTCGAGCTTCGGCCCGATCCAGTTGAAGGGACGGAAGAGCGTATAGTCGACATTGTCGCGCACGCCGTAGGCGTAGATCACGCGGTCGAGGAGCTGCTTCGAGCACGCGTAAATCCAGCGCTGCCGCTCGATCGGGCCGTAGACCAGCGCGGTCGTCGCCTCGTCGAGCTTCGCGTCGGCGCTCATGCCGTAAACCTCCGAAGTCGAGGGAAAGATGATCCGCTTTTTGTATTTCGCGCACTGGCGGACGACGGCGAGGTTGGCCTCGAAATCGAGCTCAAAGACCCGCAGCGGATCCTTCACGTATTGGATCGGGTTGGCGATCGCGACGAGCGGGATGACGGCGTCGCACTTCTTCACGTGGTATTCGATATACTCCTTGTTGATCGTGATGTCGCCCTCGACGAACTTGAAGCGCGGGTTGCCCAGGCTGTCCTCCAGTTTGTGCGAGCCGATGTCCATGCCATAGACTTCCCAATCTTTCTGCTTGAGGATGGCGCGCGTGAGCGAACTGCCGATGAAACCGTTGGCGCCGAGGATGAGAATTTTCAGAGGCATGAAGGAGGAGTTGGAGGCGGTAGAATTGGTGAAACGCGCCGGTTAGGCGAGCCTTTGTCCGACCGACAATTCCGGCGCCGGTTCGCCGCGCCACTCGATCTTCGTCAATTCGATCGCGCCATCGCCTGCTGCGACCACGAGCGGACTGATGGAAAGAATCTCGCCGGGCGGGTTGCTCTCGGCGTAGAGCGCGCGCGTCGCCGGCGAATCCGGCTCGGCCCACCACACCATGAGCCGTGCGCCGCCCACATCGACGAAGGCGCCGGGATACGGATCGGTCACGGCCCGGATCAGATTGAAAATCTGCTGCGAGGTCTGCGTCCAGACGATGCGGCCGTCGTCGGGTTTACGTCCGCTGAAGCAGGTCGCCTGCGCCTCGTCCTGCGGCGTCTCCCGCACGGTGCCGGCGAGGAGCGCGTCGATTTGCCGGGCGAGCACGTGGCGCGCACACGGCAGCACTTTGCGAAACGCCTGCTCGGCGGTGTCGCGCGGCCCGATCTCCACGCCCTCCTGATCGACGACGGCGCCGGCGTCGGCGGACTTGACCATGCGGTGGAGCGTCATGCCGATGCGCGATTCGCCGTGGAGCACCGCCCAGTTTATCGGCGCGCGGCCGCGGTATTTCGGGAGGAGCGAGCCGTGCATGTTCCACGCGCCGAGCGGCGGCAGCGCCAGGATCTTCGTGCCGATCATGTGGCGGTAGTAAACCGACAGGATGAGGTGGGGTTGGAGCGCGGCGATTTTTTCGCGCCACTCGGGATTGTTCACGGAGTCGGGCGTGAAGATCGGAATGTTCTTTTCACGCGCGGCGACGGCGGGTGTCTTGAACCAGATTTTTTCGTGCGGGTTGTCCTCGTGCGTGATGAGCGCGACCACATTGTCGCCGCGCTGGAGGAGCAGCGAAAGGCACTCGTAGCCGACTTCGCTGTAGCCGAAAAAAAGAATGCGCGGACGCGACATGCCTCGTTAGTGGCCGAGGCACCGCCGCGGCGTCAAGGCGCCTTGCGGCGATACGTCTCGTTGTAGAAAACGAGCGACGCGGCGTCCGCGACCTCGATGAGCGCACGCTCATCCGCCAGCAACGCGGGTTTGCCGTGAGATTGCACCGGCTGCGCCGCGACTTCAGTATCTTCCGCGATCTTTCCGCCAGGACCAAAATGCAGCCAGCGGACGTGGCCATCCTTGGAAATTTTCAACGCACGGGCGCCTTCTTTTGCACCGGTCTGGTAGTCGCCAGCGATCTCGGCCACGAAGCGTGCGGCGGGTTCTTTCGTCATTAGCGTGTAGTCCGGAAGCAGCGGTGGTGGCGGTGGTGGTCGCGTCAGCATCCAAGCGGTGAGTGCGTTGGTGCCGAGAATCACGACGGCGAGCAGCGCCATCAAACCGCCACGCGAACGCTTGGGCGAACCGTCGCTGGCTTCCGCGCCCACCGCGTCGGCCACGGCCTCGGCGCCGGTGATCAGCGCGAAAATCTGATCCGGCGAAAGATCGGCGCCGCCGACCTTGATCGTCCAGCTGTTGATGCGCAGCCGGCCCGCCGCCACTTGCACGACAAACTGGCCGTGCGGCGCGACGACGCGCAACTCCGGCGCTGCCGACCCGAGATTGGTCGGAGCCAGCGCGGCGAGCGCACGGATGAGTTCACGCAGTTTCTTGTTCGTGACGTCGGCGAGTGGGGTGTCGGGCCACGTCGCGCCCGCCGCCGTCACACCGGGCGCGAGATGATGGAGGGTAACCGTGAAGGTGGGTTCGCCGCTCATTGCTGGATGACGAACAGCGGCACGAGGGCGGCGCCCAGTTGGAAGCTGCCGGTGTTCCAGCCCAACGCCGACGGCGAATCGATCGTGTGCTCAAGATCATAGAGCATGTTGGCATCGAACGGCAGCGGCGCGCTCACGGTCGCACTGATCGCGATGGCCGCAGGGTGCGTCCCGAAAAGATTAAACTGGTTGTTCTCCCAGTTATATTGTCCGCCCATGGGCGTCTTGCGCAGCCACTGGGTCGCGTTAATGCGCTGGTCCATGCCGGGCGGAAAAACACCGGCGGCCACCTCGGCGGGCCACGTGCCCATCTCCTGCGCATAGGTGTCGAACGCCGCGGCAAACACGCGGAAGTCATTCGCGATGCTCACGGTCTTCGTCTTGCGCTGGACGCGCTGGAGGGCCGGAACGGAAATCGTCGCAAGCACGCTGATGATGGCTACCACCACCATGATTTCGACCAGCGTGAATCCGCCCCGGCGACCCGCGGCGCGACCACATCGACTGGGAAGAAAGCGATCCATCCGTTGCGATTCTGCGGGCGGGTGATTTTTGCGGTGTCGGAAAGTCACCGCATTACCCGCTGATATTTGTCGCCGTAGAGGACGACGGTGAGCGGGTCGTTGATCGTGATCAGCGCCTTGCGGCTCGTCAGGAGCGCGGGTTTTCCCTGAGCCTCGGCCGCCTGCACGGTGAACGTCATTTTGACCGTCGGCTTTTGCTGGGGGCCAAATTTATACCGCAGCACCGTGCCGCTCTTGTCGATTTCGATGTGCCGGTCGCCCGGCGTGGCGCCGGTTTCATAGACGCCCGCCACATCCGCGAGGAGGCGCGCCGCCGGCTCCGGAGCCAGCAGCGTGTATTTCGGCAGCAACGTCTTCTTCGGCCGGGTGACGAACCAAAAAGTGAAACAGTTGATCGCGATAATTGCGATCACGAGCAACACCATCGCGGCCTTGCTTTGCAGCCAACCCTCCTCGGATTCGGTCGTCCGGGTCCGCGCCATTTCACTGACTTCCTCGCCCGTGATGATCGCGAAGATCCGGGCGGCGGAATATTCTCCACCCTTGTGTCGCGACGACCAACTCACGAGGTGCAACTTGCCCTCCTTCACCTTGACGACGAAGTTGCCGTCGGCCGTCGTGACCCGCAGTTCCGGCTCGACCGGCGGAACGACGCTCGGCGCCACCGCCGCGATCGCGTCGAGCACGGCGCGAAACTGCTTCGCCGAAACGTGGCTCAACTCCACCGGCGGCAGCTCCGCCGCCGCCTGCCGGCCGTCGCGCGCGAGCTGCTTGAGCGACAGATTATAGAGTGTTTCTTTGGTGTGGCTCATGGCGAGACGATGAAAACCGGTTCGCCATCGGCGCCCATCAGAAAGTTGCCCGTCGCCAGATTGCCGTCGTCGAGCAAGCGATCGATCGCCTCCAGCAAATCGACGTCCTGCATGACAGCTGAGGTGGCGGTCGTGCTGATGGCGATGGCGGCGCGGACGCGCGCGCCGTTGTGCATCTGATTATTGTCCCAATTGTATTGCCCGCCAAACGGCGTCGGCCGCTGCCACGCGGTGGCGTTGATCCGGTTCGCCATCTCGGGCGGAAACACTCCGGCGTCGGTCTCTGCCGGCCAGCCGCCCATCTCGTGAGCATAGACGTCAAAAGCCCCCGCAAACGTGCGCAGATCGTTCGCGACCGTCGTGGCGATCGTCCGGCGCTTCACGCTTTGCAGCGCCGGCACCGACACCGCGGCCAGCAGGCTGATAATCGTGACTGTCACCATAATCTCGACCAGCGTGAAGGCGGCCCACCGCCGCGCGCGGGCCGGCACGGACGGGGAACGGAAGCGTTGATCGGTTGAGATAATACCGAATGACCTAAGCTCCTTTTGCGGATTTGTCACTCTTCAGCTGCCGAGTATTTCCCGCACGTGGTAACGCTGCCGCGCCCGCACCACCTGATAAGTGCGACCGACGTATTCCCCGATCAGCCCAATGCCGATCATCGCGACGCTGAGCAGAAAGAGCACGATGGCCAACAGCGTGAACACGCCGAACGTCTCCCGGTCGAGGTTGAACACGAAGCGGCGGACCAGCAGCAACACCACCAGCGCGAAACTTCCCAGCGAACTCAGCCCCGCGAACATCGTGAAGTATTGCAGCGGCGCGATGGAAAAGCCGGTGATTAAATCGAAATTCAACCGGATTAGACCATAGAATGAATAATTCGACACACCCGCGTGCCGCTCTTCGTGCTTCACACCCACTTCGGCCGGGTTACCCGAAAAACTGTAGGCCAGCGCCGGGATGAAAGTGTTGATCGCGCCGCTGCGCACGATGGCATCGATGATGGCTCGCGAGTAGGCGCGGAGCATACAGCCCTGATCGGTCATCTCGATGCTCGTCGTTTTTTCGCGCACGAGATTGATGATGCGCGAGGCGTAGGTGCGGAAGAGCGAGTCCTGCCGATTGAGCCGAAAACCGCCGACGTAGTCGTGGCCGGCATCCATCTTCGCGAGAAGTTTTGGGATTTCCTCCGGAGGATTCTGGAGGTCGGCATCGAGTGTGACGATCACCTCGCCGCGGACGCGCTCAAATGCCGCCATGATCGCCATGTGTTGACCGTAATTCGTGTTGAAATCGATCACGCGAGTGACATCAGGCCGCGCCGCGTGCTGGGCGCGCAACAAATCCATCGATCGATCGGCGCTGCCGTCGTTCGTGAAGATGACTTCGTAGGTGCGGCCGATGCCGTCGAGCACCGGGTAGAGCCGCGCGAAGAGCACCGGCAGATTCGCCTCCTCGTTGTAAACAGGAATGACGATCGAAAGTTGGACGGACGACGGGGCGCTCATGACTTCAAGTGACGTTGAAGGATTCCGGTGAGCGCGTCCACCACGCGAGCGATGTCACCCAGCGTCATCGCCGGAAAGAGCGGCAGCGTGAGAATGCTCCGACAGACGCGCTCCGCGATCGGGAGGTCGCCGTCTTTCCAACCCAGCCGCCGGTAAACGGCGAAACGATGAATCGCCGGGTAATGCACGCCGGTGCCGATGCCCGCGGTGTGCAACTGCGCCATCACCTCGGCGCGCGTGAGGGCGAGTCGATCTTCGGGTAGCACGACTTGAAACATGTGCCAGTTCGTCGAGTTGAAATCGCGGGGCGGGAGTTGCAGGCTGAGGGCGCGGGCCGCGGGCGCCTCGAACGCCGCGAAGTAAGCGCGAGCGAGTTCGCGGCGCTTCGCATTGAACTCGTCAATTCGCGGCAACTGCCCGAGTCCGACGCGGGCCGCGACATCGGTGAGATTGAATTTTCCGCCGACGACCTCGACCTCCATGCCGTCGAAGCCGGTGCGCACGACGCCTTGCAGGCGGTATTGCTCGGCGAGTTTCACCTCGGCCTCGTTGTTCAGCACGAGCGCGCCACCCTCGATGGTCGTGATGTTTTTATTCGGGTGAAAGCTGAACGACACAAAGTCGCCGAACGCGCCGATCTTTTTTCCGTTCCACGCCGAGCCGAACGACTGCGCCGCATCCTCGACGACGCGCAGATTGTGTTTCTTTGCGATCGCGTAAAGCCGATCGCGATCGACCGGCAATCCGGCAAGATCGACAGGGATGATGGCGCGCGTCGCCGGCGTGATGGCGGCCTCGACCCGCGCGAGATCAATATTCCGCGTGACTGGATCGATGTCGACGAACACGGGGCGTGCGCCGACTTCGAGAATGACGTTGCTCGTGGCCACCCACGAAAGCGGGGTCGTGATCACCTCGTGGCCGGAGCCAACGCCGGCGAGGCGCAGCGCGATTTCCATCGTGCAGGTGCCGGAATTGAAGACGCGCACCGGGCGGCCGCCGCAGTAGTCGGAGAGTTTCGCCTCGAGTTCCTTGACCTTCGGCCCCGAGGTGAGCCAGCCGGAGCGCAAGACTTCGGCGACGCCCGAGATCGTCTCGTCGTCGATCGTCGGGCGCGTCATCGGCAAATAAGGCGCGGCGGGTTTCGCCGTCGGGGCGGAAGCGGGAGCGGACATGTCAGGGCTGGTTGCTGAAGAGATAATGATCCTCGGTCTGGCCGAGCAAACGATAACGATCACGGAAACCGGGATCGGCGAAGAGTTCCTTCACGTCCCATTTTCGCGCCACGGCGAAGACCCGGCCAGGCTGCGACCAGAGCGCACGGAATTTCGCCTCGTCCATGAACCGGCCGCTGGCGCGCGCGGCGGCGTCTTCCTCAAGTTCGAGTTCGCCCTTGAACGCGACGACATCGACGGTGCGCTCGGCGTAAAAGGTGAAATTGTGGAAAAATTCGTGGTAGTGCACCACGCGATCGCCGGGCTGCGCCTGCGCCCTCACGAGCAGTGCGAGCGCTTTTGAGCTCGGCTTGTTGATGTCCGGCGAGGCGAATTGCAGCGCAACGAGAAACGCCGCCATCGTCGCAACGATGCCGGCCACAGCGGCCCGCACGCCACGCGTCTTCGCGAGCCACGGTGCAAAGATACCGCCAAGCACGAGCACCGCCGCCATTGCGAACGCCGGCGGTTGCAGCGCGAGCGCGTGTTCGGGGGCGAGTTTCACGCGGGTCGGTTGCATCACGATCATACCGAGGGCGACGGCGAGCAGGCCGTTCAAAAACGAAAACACCCTGAGGCCCACTCGCATCCGCGCCGCGCCATCGGATTCGCGCGCCAGCCGGGCCAGCCACGCGCCGATGAGCACCGCAAGCGCCGGAAAGATGGGCAGGATGTAGGGCGGAAGCTTCGATTTAGAAACCGAGAAAAAGAAAAACACGAAGGCCACCCAGGTAACCAGAAACCACGCGACCGCGTTCTCGTTACGCTTCGCCCAGCCTCCGCGCACGGCTTCGCGCACCGCCGGCCAGAGAAAGCCCGTCCACGGAATCGATCCGGCGAGCACGATCCAGACGAAGTAGTGAATCGGACCGGGACGCGAAGCCGCCGCGGTAAGGAATCGCTCGAAGTGCTCGAAGACGAAATAGCGGTGTACCCACGTCGGGTTGTGCAGCGCCGCGAGCACGTGCCACGGAGCCGCGATGATCAAAAACAGGAGCGCGCCACTCGGCAGGTAGAGCGGGCGGAGGCGTTTCCATTGGTTGAAAATCAGCAGCCACAGAAACATCACAGCGCCCGTCACCAGAAAGCCGATCAGCCCTTTCGCGAGCGTCGCGAGCGCCATGCTCACGTAGAGTTTGTAGAAGCAAAGCCGGCGCGCGCAGATCGCCGAAGCCCCCGTCGTTGCCTCCGGCTCGTGTACGCCGATGATGAACGCAAACAGCGCCCGCGCCATCAGCACCGACACCGCCATGTCGAGAATCGGAATGTGCCCGATCGCGAACCACAGCAGCGACGTGCCGAGCACCACCGCCGCCATCAACCCGGCGTCGCGCCCGAAGAGCCGCCGACCCGCCGTGTAGGTGATCAACACGCCCCAGAGCGCAAACAGCGCCGGCACCGCGCGGACCGCCCACTCGTTGAGCCCGAGAATCTTTTCCGACAGTGCGGTCACCCAATAGACGAGCGGCGGTTTCTCGAAATAGTTCACACCGTTCAGCCGCGGCGTGACCCAGTCGCCGCTCGCGAGCATCTCGCGCGCAATCTCGGCGTTGCGGCCCTCGTCCGGATCGCTGAGCGGGTAGCTGCCGAGCCGGAAGAAATACAGCAGCCCAAACGCGAACGCGAGCAGCAGCACATCGCGCCGCCACGAGGGAAACGCAGGCGCAGCCGAGGTGGAATTCTCTGGATCGGGCATCGTCAAACCGACCCGCAGCCTCGCGAGCAGTGCCGGGCGAGGCGATTTTTTTCGTGCGCTGGCGGCGGGTTCCCGGCCAAATCGCCACGATGCCGCCGGCTACCAAGACTTTCACCTTCATCTGTGGCGCCGACGATTTTATCGTCGGCCGGCTCGGCACGAAGCGCTACGCCGCGCTCGCCGCGGAGGTGCCGGACGAATTTGCCCGTGAAACTATCAACGGGTTTGCCGCCAACGTCAGCGAGGTCGAGAGCGCTGTGAACCGCTTTCGCGAGGCCGTGCAAACCGTCTCGATGTTCGGCGGCCGACGCGTCGTGTGGTTCAAGGACGTGAATTTCCTCGCCGACTCCGTCACCGGCCGCGCCGAAAGCACGATGAAACTCGTCGAGGACTTGCAGCAGATTCTGGAGTCGCTGAATCCTGACGAGACTGCCGTGCTCATCACCGCCGCACCCGTCGATCGGCGGCGATCGTTTCCGAAATGGTGCGAGAAAAACGCCGATTTCACCCTCGCCGGCGGCGAGGGCGACAACATCACCGAGGCGCTCGCCAGCCTTGTCCTGACGGAGGCCAAAGTGATCGGCGCTTCGTTCGCGCCCGGCGCCGTGGAACTCCTGACCGCCAAAATCGGCCCCAACACCCGCCTCCTTATGGAGGAAACCGGCAAGCTCGCCACCTATGTCGGCGACGGCGTTGCGATCACCGAGGAGCATGTTGCGGAGCTCACGCCTAACGTCGCCGAGGGCGATTTTTTCGAGACGGCGGAGGCGTTTTTCGCCGGCGATCTCAAGTGGACGCTTGGCGCGCTGCACCGGCATTTTTTCACCGGCGGCGACGCGCGGCCCGTCATCAGCGCGCTGCAAAACCGCAACCGCATCCTCCTCCAGATTCGCGCGCTCGTCGATGCCGGCGACGTGCGGATCGGCCCGCGCGGACTCGATGGTTTTCCGAAGGCGCTGGCGACGCACGCCGCGAAGTTCACCGGGGCCACGGAGAAAAGTTCGTTCAATCTCTTCACGCAAAACCCGTGGTATCTCGGTAAACTCGCCGGCAACGCGAAGCTCCCTACCCTGCGTCGGCTGATCGACAACCAGCAGGAACTGATCGCGACGTTCGAGGAAATCATCCGCCGCCCGCACGAGCAGGAGGAAGTGTTGCGCGAGATGGCGGTGCGGTGCCTCGCGGCGTAACGACTACTTCATCGCCCCGAACACCACCGCCGCCGCCTCGCGCCAGAAACACTCGGGTTCGGCGAAGCCGGCCTCGGCGAGCATCCGCAGTTCGGTGATCAGCGGCGGATAATAATCTTCGTGCGCCCAGCTCGCGAAATGCGCGTGGGCCTGCGCCTCGTTGATGCCGTGCGGTCGCATCGAGTCGGCCCAGAGCTTGAAGGCGTGGTCACGCAACGCCAGTGTCGCGCAGACGGCGGTGTCGGCATTCACAAACATTCCGCCGGGTTTCAGCGCGGCGAAAATGTTTTTATAGATTCCCGCCTTCACCTTCAGGTCTTTCACGTGGTGCAGCGCGATGCAGGCCGCGACGGCGTCGCACCGCGGGAGCGGATCGGTGAACGAGCGCTCGACGTAGCGGACACGGTCGCCGAACCGGGTGCAGCGCTCGCGCGCCGTCGCCAGCATGTCGGGATCGGTGTCCCAGATTTCCACGGTCGCGGCCGGAAAGCGTTCCGCGATCGCCGCGGCTAGCGCGCCGGTGCCACCGCCGAGATCGAGCACAAGCGCACCCGCGCCGGCCGGCGGCAGCCCAAGCGCGACCAGGTCGAGTTGCACGGGGCGCATCACAGGATACGCCGGCACAAGCTGGCGAATGAGGTCGTCGTATTCAGCAACGCGAAGTTTGAGGTGACCGGAAACGGAATGGGCCATGCTGGCACCGTGGATGTGGCGCGCGTCTGAGGCGAGCCACGGATTTTTCCGTTCGCCATCGCGGTCGCCGGGGGCTTACTCACGCGGCTTGCCGTGAACGAACCCTCCTCCAACGCCGCCCCGATCCCGAATGTGCTGGCCGAGCGCTACGCCTCGACCGCCATGAAGGGCATTTGGTCGCAGCACGGCCGCATCGCCCTTGAGCGCGACTTCTGGATCGCGGTGATGAAGGCCCAGCGCGACCTCGGCGTGCCGATCCCCACCGAGGCGATCAAGGATTACGAAAAGGTGAAGGATTTGATCGACCTCGCTTCGATTGCGCGGCGCGAGCGCCTGACGCTCCACGACGTGAAAGCGCGCATCGAGGAATTCTCGGAGCTCGCGAAACGCCAGTTCATCCACCTCGGGCTCACCAGCCGCGACCTCACGGAAAACGTCGAGCAACTCCAGATTCTCCGCGCGCTCCAGCTCGTGCGCTTCAAGGCCGCCGCCGCGCTCCTCGCGCTGGCACGCCAGGCCGAGCAGCACCGCGACCTGATGATCACCGGGCGCACCCACAACGTGCCCGCGCAGCCGACGACGCTCGGCAAGCGGCTCGCGATGTTCGGCGAGGAACTGCTCGCCGCGTTCGCGCGCCTCGAGGAATTGCTCGTGCGCTACCCGGTGCGCGGCCTCAAGGGCGCCGTCGGCACGCAGCTCGATCAACTCACGCTCCTCGGCGGCGACAGCGGCAAGGTCGATCAACTCGAGGCCCGCGTGCTGAAACATCTCGGGTTTCACGCGTCGCTCCGCGCGGTCGGACAGGTTTATCCGCGCTCACTCGATTTTGAGGTCGTCACCGCGCTGCACCAGCTCGCGGCGCCGGCCGCCAGTTGCGCGGTGACGCTCCGTCTGATGGCCGGCGCGGGCCTGCTCACCGAGGGATTTCAAGCGGGCCAGGTCGGCTCGTCCGCGATGCCGCACAAAGTCAACGCGCGGAACTGCGAACGCGTCTGCGGCTTCGCGACGATCATTTCCGGCTACGTGACCATGACCGGCGCACTCGCAGGACACCAGTGGAACGAGGGCGATGTCTCGTGCTCAGTCGTGCGCCGCGTCGCGCTGCCGGATGCGTTTTTCGCGATCGACGGGCTGTTCGAGACGTGGCTCACGGTGCTCGAGCAGATGGAAGTTTTTCCCGCCGCCGTCGCCGCCGAAAACGAGCGCAACCTCCCCTTCCTCGCCACGACGACGATTCTCATGGAAGCCGTGAAGCACGGCGCCGGCCGCGAGACCGCCCACGAAGCGATCAAGGAGCACGCGCTCGCGGCGGCGAAAGCACTGCGCTCGGGCGGCGGCGATGTCGATCTGCTCGCCCGCCTCGCTGCTGATCGCCGGATCGGGCTTGGCAAGAAGGCGCTTCAGGCGATCCTCGCGGAAAACGCGCGGTTCGTCGGTGCCGCACCGCACCAGGTCGATGCTTTTCTCGCTGAAGTGAAACCACTCGCGAAAAAGCACAAAGGCGCGGCGGATTATCAGCCGGGACGGCTGCTTTGAGCGGCGCCACGGGAAATTTACCCCGCAAAGGGAAATTTGAGTTTGCCAGCGCCGGGAGCGGTGCGCTTGCTTGGCCGTTCGCGTTCGCTCCAATCACTTTTTAACCACACACCGTCATGTCTGAACTCGTAGGAAACGTCTTGGTGGGCCAGTCCGGTGGCCCCACTTCCGTCATTAACGCCAGCGTCGCGGGCATTGTCGCGGAGGCGCTGAATCACGAATGCATCGAGGAGATTTACGGCACGCTCAACGGCGTCCTCGGCCTCCTGCAGGAGGATTTGATCGATCTCGCCTCGGAGTCGCAGCAGCAAATCCGCGCCCTCCGCCACACGCCCGGCGCCGCGCTCGGCACCTGCCGCTACAAGCTCAAGAAGCAGGCCGATTTCGACCGCGTGCTCGAGGTTTTCAAGGCGCACAACATCCGCTACTTTTTCTACATCGGCGGCAACGACTCTCAGGACACCGCGGATAAGATTTCCAAGCTCGCCCAGATGCAGGGCTACGAACTCCGCGTCATCGGTGTGCCGAAGACGATCGACAACGATCTACCGACCACCGACCACACGCCCGGCTACGCCAGCACCATCAAATACCTCGCGACGACCGTCCGTGAAATCGCGTGCGACAACGAGGCGATGGGCCAGGGCGATCTCGTTTCCATTGTCGAGGTGATGGGCCGCAGCGCCGGCTGGCTCGCCGCCGGCACCGCCCTCGCCAAGCGTCGCGATCACCCGCACGATCCGCCGCACCTCATTCTCCTGCCCGAGATTCCGTTCAACCAGGAGAAAGTCCTCGAGGACGTCCGCCGCGTGCTGAAGCGCGAAAAATACTGCCTCATCGTCGTCGCCGAGGGCCTCGTTGATGCCGACGGCAATTACGTGGCCGCCGACGGTGCGACCGATGCCTTTGGCCACGCCACGCTCGGTGGCGCCGGCGACGCGCTCGGAGAAATCATCGGCGCGAATATCCCCGGCGCGAAAGTGCGCGTGGCGAAGCCCGGCCTGATGCAGCGTTGCGCCGCGCACGCCGCGTCGAAGACCGATGCCGACGAAGCCTTCCTCGCCGGCCAGGCCGCCGTGAAAGCCGCCATCGCCGGCGAATCCGACAAGATGGTCACACTCATCCGCGGCGAAGCCGACCACTACACCGTCGAGACCGGCCTCGCGCCGCTCAGCGAAATCGCGAACGGCGTGAAGAAACTCCCGCGCGAATGGATCAACGAGGACGGTGTCTCGATGAACTTCCAGTTCCTCCGCTACGCGCAGCCGCTCATTCAGGGCGAGGTCGTGATTCCCTCTGACAACGGCGTGCCGATGTTTGCCCGCCTCGACAAAGTGCGCGTCGACAAGGCGCTCCCGGCCTACGAAGTCTGAGCCCGGGCGAAACGCTTCGTCTCTTTCAAAACCGGCCGCGCTGCGGCCGGTTTTTTGTTGGGCTCATTCCAAGGAAAACAACGCGCAGCCTTATGCCTTCGCGGCGCTCACGTAAGGATCCTCGCGCAAATTCGCCGCGCGCCGGTCCACGAGGAGTTGCCACCAGACCCGCGCGTTGGCCGCGACCACGATTGCCACCAGCACCAGAAACGCGCCCGTCACGGCCGCATCGATCCGGTTATTGAAGATCTGCGCCCGCAGTCCCGCCGCCTCCGCCTGTGACACTCCGGACGTGAGCCGTTGCTCGAACCCACGCGCGATGGCGAGAAAGCCGAGTGGCGCCGGACTGAAAATTTTCATCCAGCCCGCCGTCATGGTCACGGCACAGAGCCAGCCGAGCGGCGCGAGCGTGACCCAAAGATGCCGCGCCCGCCCCATCTTGATCAACACCGTCGTGCCGAGCGAAAGCGCGATTACCGCGAGCAGTTGGTTCGCGATGCCGAAGATCGGCCACAGCGAGTTGATCCCACCGAGCGGATCGACCACGCCTTGATAAAGAAACCAACCCCAGCCCGCGACGAAGAGCGCCGTCGCCAACGCCGCCGCACCGTTCGACTTCAAGTTGCCGAGCGGCGCCCACACGGAGCCGAGCAAATCCTGCACGAGAAACCGCCCCACCCGCGTCCCCGCATCGATCGTCGTCAGAATGAACAGCGCCTCAAACATGATCGCGAAGTGATACCAGAGCGCGAGCGCAGCCTTGCTACCGATCACGCCGGCGAACATGTGCGCCATGCCGACCGCAAAGGTCGGCGCGCCACCGGTGCGGCCCACCATCGTTTTTTCGCCCATGCTCGCGGCGAGCGCGGTCATGTCGCCGGGCGTCACGGGATAACCGAGCGCGGTCACCTTCGCGGTCACTGCCTCGGCCGTGCCCGCCATGTTGATGGCGAAATATTGCCCGGGCTCCATCGCACACGCCGCGATGAGCGCCATGATGCCGACGCACATCTCCGTGACCATCGCACCGTAACCGACCACGCGGATGTGCGATTCGCGCGCAAGGAGCTTCGGCGTCGTGCCCGACGCAATCAGCGAGTGAAACCCCGAGATCGCCGCGCAGGCGATCGTGATGAAGCAGAACGGAAACACCGGCCCGGCAAACACCGGCCCGCTGCCGTCGATGAATTTGGTGACGGCCGGCATTTTCAGCACTGGCGCCAGCACGATCACTGCGACGCCCAGCGCCGCGACCGTGCCGATTTTCATGAACGTGCTGAGGTAGTCGCGCGGAGCGAGCAGCAGCCACACCGGCAGGATCGACGCGAGCAGACCGTAACCCATCAGCCACCACGCGAGCGTCGTGCCCTTGAGCGCGAGAATGTTTTCCACCATCGATCCGTGCGGAATTTCCCCTCCCAACCAAACCGCGGCGAGCAACGCCAGCACGCCCAACCCACTCACAACCGCGAGGCCGCGACCCCGGGACCCAACGGCCTTCATGCCAAATCCCATTGCGACCGCGATCGGCATCGTCGCCGCGATCGTGAAGAGGCCCCATGGACTTTCCGCGAGCGCCTTCACCACGACCAGCGCCAGCACGGCAATCAGGATGATCATGATCGCTACGATGCTAACGAGCGCGACCGAGCCGGCGAACGGTCCGACCTCGTCGCGCACCATCTGACCGAGTGATTTTCCACGCCGCCGCACGGAGCAAAACATGATCACGCAGTCGTGCACCGCCCCGCCCATCACCGCGCCGACCAGCATCCACAGCATCCCGGGCAAGAAACCGAATTGCGCGGCAAGCACCGGACCCACCAGCGGCCCCGGTCCGGCAATCGCCGCGAAGTGGTGGCCGAAAACCACCCATTTGTTGGTCCGCACGAAATCCTTTCCGTCCTCGTGCACCTCGGCGGGCGTGGCTCGGAGTTCGTCGAGCGTGAGCACCTCGGCCATGAGCCACGTCGAGTGAAATCGGTAGCTGATCGCAAACGTGCACAAGGCCGCGACGACCATCCAAAGTGCGTTCACGGGCTCGCCGCGCGACCACGCCAGCATCGCGACCGCCGCGCCCCCGAGACCCGCCACCGCGCTCCATCCGAGGATGCGCAGGGAAATCCTTGGAGCCTTCGAGGATGGAACAGTAGGGCGGCTCATTGAAACAGCAGGGGTGCGGGCAAAGTGGCGACAGCAAGCTACGAGCGCAAGTGCGCCGCACGGTCTGTGCACTCCAAAAAACCATGGGACAGCGAACTGCCCCCATTGGGAGTATCCAAACTAAAGCCAAACACCGCAATACCTTCAACTGCAGTCGTGAGCGACAGATCGTTTTTCAAGTAGCTCCGCAGATAGGCCTCGTCACCAAAACGACGAGCTATCCGCTCGCGCGGGCGAACGACGCCCTGGCCGATCTTCGAGCCGGCCGGTTCGAGGGTGCGGCCGTGCTCGTGCCCTGACGATCGTCCCGCTCGGCGCGCCGCGATCGGCGGCAGTCGATTCACCGCGGTAGGTCATGGCCCCATTTCGGCGCAATGTCCGCGAGAGTAGTGTCGCCCGTCACCGAAACGCGTCCGCGCGCCACTACTATTGCCATGCCTTCCTCCATGAAAATTCCTGCGTTGTTCACGCTCGCGCTCTGCCTTGCGCTGGCCGCTAGGGCGCAGAGTCCGGGCGCAGCTTACTCTGGCGAACAGCTGGATCAGTTGCTCGGGCCGATCGCGCTCTATCCCGATCCGCTGGTCGCGGTGATCCTTCCGGCTTCCACCGTCCCGTCGGACATCGCGCTGGCCGCAAATTATCTGACGGCCAACGGCGCTCCCGGCGGAATCGACGCGCAACCGTGGGACGCGAGTATCAAGGCGCTCGCGCACTATCCCGACGTCGTGAAGTGGATGAACTCGAACCTCGACTGGACCGAGGCCCTCGGTGCGGCGTTTGCGCAGCAGCCGGCCGATGTGATGAAGTCCATCCAACAACTCCGCGTCCAGGCGCGGGCCGCCGGAACCCTCGTCGATACGCCGCAGCAGCGGGTCGATCTGCAGGGAGACGATATCCGGATCGTGCCCGCGGAGGCGTCCACGATCTACGTGCCGCAATACGATCCCGCCATCGTCTATCAAACGCCCGTCGGATATTCCGGCCCATTTCTCTCGTTTGGGAGCGGGTTTCCCGTGGGCGTTTGGCTGGGCTATGAATGCGATTGGGACGATTTCGGGATTTGGGTTGGGCCATGGAGCCCCGGCTGGGGTTACCGGCGTGACTGGCGCCAGCCGGGTTCGGGAAGAAATTCGTGGCACGCGTGGCGGCCCGATCCGCGCCGTTCGCGCGATGTCGTTCACAACTATTATCGCCCGGAGGCGCGGCTACCTCGACCCGGCTTCACTGCGGGATACCACGCACCTGCACGCTCACCCGGCATTGCGCCCCGCTCCGCCATCCCCCGCGCGCCCATCGTCCAAGTCCCGGCTAATCGCCCGGACTTTCGCGGTCGCGGGATCGAAGCACCCCGACCGACCGGTCCGGCTCCGTCTAGTCCCCTTTTTGGCGGCTATGATCGCGGCACGGCGACGCGCGATTTCAGTAGCCGGGGTCAGGCGAGCCGAGGCGCTCCCGTCCGGACTCTGCCACCTCCGCGCACCACCGCACCGTCACGCGCGCTGGAACCGCCGCACGCCGCGGAACCGTCCCGCGGGCCCGGGCCAAATCGGGCACCGCCGCAAGAGCCCGAGCGCAAAAAGGAACGGCCATGATCTCTCACCTGACGCCAACCAGCACCATGAACTCTCTTCCGCGGATGATTCGCCCCCTTCACGTTCTGGTCGCAACCGCGGCCCTGATGCTCGGCGCTAGCGCCCTCACGCTGCGCGCCGATCCGCCCGCTCCGATTGGATCGGCTCGGACGTTCGCCTCGCCCGGCGAGGCCGTGAAAGCGCTCGCGGCCGCCACCAAGGCCGGCGACCGCGCGACGCTCGACGCCATCTTCGGCGCCGAAGTAAAAGAACTGCTGTCGGGCGATCCGAAACAGGACGCCCTCGAGTTCGCTTCGTTCGCCACGTTGATCGGCCAGTTTTCGCAACTGGTCCAGAAGGCCGACGACCGTTTCGTCCTCAACCTCGGCGATCAGAACTGGCCGTTTCCGATTCCGCTCGTAAAGAAAGCCGGGGCCTGGTCGTTCGACACCGCGGCGGGCAAGGAAGAGATTATCAACCGCCGCATCGGCGAAGACGAGTTGAACGCCATCGGCGTCTGCCGCACTTACCTTGCCGCCCAGCGCGAATATGCGAGTGTGGATCGCAACGGCGATGGCGTGTTCGAATTCGCCAAACGGCTACGCAGCACGCCGGAGCACAAGGACGGGCTTTACTGGCCGGCGACACCCACCGAAGAGCCGAGCCCGTTCGGGCCGTTCATTGCGGAAGTTCACGCCGAGGGCTACGGCGGCAAGACGGCCGAAGGCGAGCCCCAGCCGTTCAAGGGCTATCGTTTCAAAATTCTCACGTCACAGGGCGCGTCGGCTCCCGGCGGCGCCTACGACTATATCATCAACGGTCACCTGATCGCGGGATTCGCGCTGGTCGCCTATCCCGCCCATTGGGGCGAATCGGGAGTCATGACCTTTATCGTCAACCAGTGGGGCAAGGTCTACCAGCGCAACCTCGGCGCCCAAAGTGCCGAGATCGCCGCGGCGCTGACTGATTTCGATCCCGATGTGGAGTGGGCCGTCCTGCCTGCGCCCTGATCTCCGCGGGCCCAAAGCCGACCATGGCCGACGCCGGCATCTGTTATCAGCGTGGCTGGCGATTCCTGATCGTCGCCGCGTCGCTGGCGCTGTGTTCCTGCGCGACGACGGGCTCGCGCGCGAAGTTTGAGCAGGCGGTCGCGGTTCCACCAGCCTGGCTGCACGATGGCACGGCGCCACACGGAACGCTCGACACCGTCGCGCTCACGAAATGGTGGGAGAGTTTCACCGATCCGATATTAAATGAACTGATCGCGGGGGCGTTGCGCTCCAGTCCGGACGTGCGCACGGCGCTCTCGAAGATCGCGGAATATCGCGCGCGGCGCGGCGTGGAGCAGGCTGCGCTCTTTCCCTCACTCAGCGCCGGTGCGTCCGGTGGCGGCACGCGCACGACGAATCGCGACACGAACCAGACCACCAAAAGCGAATCCTACCGCGCTTCACTCGATGCGAGCTGGCAGGTGGATTTGTTTGGTGTGCAGCAGCAGACGCTCGCTGCCGCCACCGCCGACCTCGCACAGACCGAGGAGAATTATTACGGCGCGCAAGTCTCGCTCGCGGCCGAGGTGGCGTCCGCTTACGTGGCGCTGCGGTCGGCGGAAGCGCAGTTGGCCGTCGTGCAGGACAGTCTCGGCACGCGTCGCGAAACCGTGCAACTCACCCAGTGGCGCGAGCAGGCCGGCACGGGCAACGCCCTCGATACGCAGCAATCCGTCACCACGCTAGAACAGGCGCGCGCTTCGATCCCGTCGCTGCAGCTCACCATCGCGCAAACCCGGAATCAGATCGCACTGCTATCCGGCCGCACACCCGGTGCGCTGGATTCGCTGCTAGCCACACCGCGCAACGTGCCACCGGTATCGACCGAGATCGCCGTTGGCATTCCCGCGGAAACCTTGCGGCAGCGGCCCGATGTGCGCGCGGCGGAGCGCGGGGTGGAGGCGGCGTTTGCGCGGACGACCGCGGCGCGGCGGCAACGGCTGCCGTCGTTCTCCCTGACCGGTTCGCTCGGAGTGGAAGCGTTGAAGGCCGGACGCCTGTTCTCGCCCGCAGCCACCGTCGCGAGCCTGCTCGGCAGCCTCACCGCACCGATCTTCGACGCGGGCCGCATCGGGCAAAACATCACGATCCAAACTGAACGCGAGCAGCAGGCGCTCATCGCCTACGAATCCACGGTGCTCACCGCACTCGCGGAAGTGGAGAACGCCCTCGTCGCCATCCAACGCCATGCCGAGCGGTTGATCATTCTCGCCCAAGCGACCGCCGCCGCCCGCGAAGCCACCACGTTGTCCGGCCTGCAATATCAGGCCGGGCAGGTCGACCTCCTCGCTTCGCTCGATGCCCAACGCACGCTGCTCAGTTTGCAGCAGCAGTCGGTCACAACGGCCGCCGACTGGACCAACGCCTACATCCAGCTCTACAAGGCTCTCGGCGGCGGCTGGGCGCATCTTTGAAACCCTAAGCCGTTTATCGACCATGAAAGAATCCGCACCACTGGCCCCCGTCGATCTCGCCGCCTCGATTCAATCGAGCGGAAAGCCCAAGCATTTCATGTGGCGACTCATCGCCATCCTCGTCGTTATCGCTCTCGCGGTCGGCGGATGGTTCTGGTGGCGAAAAATCGAGGCGGCGAAAAATCAGGTGCCGCCGTATGCTACCGAGGCGCTCAAACGCGGCGAGGTCAGCCTCACGATCACGGCGACCGGCAATCTCTTTCCGACCAATGAAGTCACCGTCGGCAGCGAACTCTCCGGCACCGCCCTCGAAGTCTATGTGGAGATCAACGACCGCGTCACCAAGGGCCAGCAACTCGTCAAACTCGACACGACCAAACTCGCGCAGCAAACGGCGAGCAGCCGCGCCACTCTCAATTCCGCACAAGCCAAGGTAACTCAGGCCGAGGCGACCGTGAAGGAAAGCGCCGCCGCACTCGCCCGCCAACAGGAACTCGCGCGGCTCAGCGGCGGAAAGATTCCGTCGAAGGCCGATCTTGATGCTGCGGCCGCCACTGCCGACCGCGCACGCGCCGACTTGCTGAGCGCGCAGGCCGCCGTCGGCGAAGCCGAGGCGCAGGTGCGGATCAACGAAAACGATTTATCCAAGGCTATCATCAAGTCGCCGATCGACGGCATCGTGCTCACGCGGACCATCGAGCCCGGCCAGACGGTCGCGGCCAGCTTCACCGCGCCGGAATTGTTCGTCATCGCGGAGAAACTCGAGCGCATGAAACTGAAGGTCGCCATCGCCGAGGCCGACATCGGCCGCGTCGCAAAGGGCCAGAAATCCACGTTCACAGTCGATGCGTGGCCGGACCGATCCTACACCGCCAGCGTCTCGATCGTTTCCTACGGCTCGGCGGTCACGCAGAACGTGGTCACCTACGAAGCCGATCTCGAGGTCAGCAACGACGATCTCAGCCTGCGGCCCGGCATGACCGCCACCGCGGACATCCTCGTCGCGGAAAGCAAGAACGTGTTTCTCGTGCCGACGGTCGCGCTGCGGTTTGTGCCTGCGGCGGCGGACGCCACCGCGCCGGGTGTTGCGAAAAAATCGTTCGTGCAGAGCCTCATCCCGATGCCGGCTCGCAATCGGAGCCGTCCCGCCGCCACCGATGCCGATCAAAAACCGGCGGAAGCTGGCGCTCACATTTGGGTGCTGCGCGACGGCCAACCCGCGTCCATCGCGGTAAAGCTCGGCTTGAGCGATGGCCGCGTCACCGAGATCTCCGGCGAGGGCCTCGCGGACGGCCTCCTCGTGATCCTTCGCGCCAACACTCCCTCGGCGTGAATGCGCCCGACGCAGCACCGCTCATCGAGTTGCATGGTCTCACCAAGACCTATGGCCTCGGCGACGCCGCGTTTCAAGCGCTCAAGGGCATCGACCTCACGATCCGGCGCGGCGAGTTCGTCGCGATCATGGGCCCGAGCGGCTCCGGGAAATCCACCCTCATGAACGTGCTCGGCTGCCTCGATGTCGCAACAACGGGCAGTTACCACTATCAAGGCATCGCCGTGGAAACGCTCAGCGCGGACCAGCGCTCGCTGCTGCGTCGCTACGCACTCGGTTTTATTTTTCAAGGCTTCAACCTGCTCGCCCGCACCAGCGCGCTGGAGAACGTCGAGCTGCCTCTGCTCTACCGCGGCCTCTCGCGCAAGGATCGCCACGAGAAAGCGCTCGCCGCCCTCACTTCCGTCGGCCTGCCCACGAAACTCCGCAGCACGCCGGGCGAACTCTCCGGCGGCCAGCAGCAGCGCGTCGCCATCGCACGCGCCATCGTGACTGAGCCCAGCACGCTCTTCGCCGATGAACCCACGGGGAATCTCGACTCCGTCACCACCCGCGACGTCCTCGAACTCCTGACCCGCCTCAACGTCGATCGCGGGATCACCGTGCTTGTCGTTACGCATGCCGACGAAGTGGCGGCCTGTGCGCGGCGCACCGTCATCATCAAGGACGGCGTCATCGAATCGGACGTCACGCGGAAATAATTTTCCCATGATCTGGAATGCCTTCGCCATCGCCGTGCGGGAAATCGGGCGCAATCTCACGCGGGCGTTTCTCACCGTGCTCGGCGTTTTCATCGGCGTCGCCGCGATTATCACGATGGTCACCCTCGGTCAGGGCGCGACTCTGGCCGTGAAGGCGCAAATTTCTAGCCTCGGCAGCAACCTGCTCACCCTGCGCCCCGGCGCCGGCTTCGGCGCCCGAACCTCGTCTGCGGGCGTGCCCCATTTTACCGAAAAAGACGCCGAGAGCTTGAGTGATCAGATTGCGGGAATCGCCGCGCTTGCGCCGGTCCGCGCGGCGGGGCTCAGCACCATCTACCTGCACAATTCCCGCGTCTCGTCCGTTACGGGCACTACGCCTGTCTATTTTCAAATCAACAAGTGGAACCTCGCGGACGGCCGCTTCTTCACCGACGCCGACCTCCGCGCCGGCGCCGCCGTGTGCGTGATCGGCAACACGGTGCGCAAGGAGCTTTTCGGCAGCGAAAATCCCCTCGGTGCGAAAATCCGCATCGGTCGCGCCTCGTGCGAAGTCATCGGTCTCTTGAAAACGAAGGGTCAGGCCGGCATGGGCGATCAGGACGACACGATCATCGTGCCGTTGTCGGCGATGCAGCGCCGCCTGCTCGGCAAAACTTCGTCCCACGATATCGATCAGATCGCCATTGCCGCGCAGGACGGCACTGACAGCAACGCCCTCATCGCCGAGATCACGCTGCTGCTGCGCGAACGCCGCAATCTCCGCAGCAACCAGGACAATAACTTCAATATCTTCGATACGCGCCAGATTGCCGAGACCCTCGGCGCGACCACGCAGTTGATGACGATGCTCCTCGCCGCCGTCGCCGCCGTGTCGCTGCTGGTCGGCGGCATTGGCATCATGAACATCATGCTCGTGTCCGTCACCGAGCGCACGCGGGAGATTGGTATCCGGCTCGCGATCGGCGCGATGGCCGGCGAGGTGCTGCTGCAATTCCTCGTTGAGGCCGTCACGCTCTCCTGCATCGGCGGGCTCCTCGGCATCCTGCTCGCGCTCGGACTGTGTGTGGGCCTCGCGCAGGTCATCCAAGTGCCGTTCAACTTCAACATCCAGATTAACGTGATCGCGTTCCTGTTCTCCGCGGCCGTCGGCATTTTATTTGGCTACACTCCGGCCCGTCGCGCCGCCCGCCTAAATCCCATCGATGCCCTCCGTCACGAATAGAGGCACCGTGAAGAAACCGCTCATCGCCCGAAGCCGAGAACTCGTGCGCCAGCCGTCGGTGCGTATCGCGCGCAAGGTCGTAGTCGCGGTCGTGGGCGGCACCGCAGTGTTGGTGGGGATTGCGATGGTCGGGTTAGAAGATCGTGGCTTTCCCAACAATAAGATTGGAGTCTGTTACCGTGAGACGATCACGCTGAAATAGGATGTTTGCGGGCATGGTGCTAGGGGTTCCACCGTGAAAACGTCGGCTTGCGTAGCCCGAGTTGTTATTGCGGCAAACTTCGGCGTTCCACAAGGGCATTGACGGAAGCCCCTGAGACGGCAGCGGGATGAATGCGGTCTCCGGTGTCGTCGTTGGCGGCATCGGAAGCCAATAGGCCGGCATCTTACGTCAAGTAGACCGGTCCGGTGTCACGCCCGGTTAATTTGAAAACCCGCGAGCCGATTTTCTACCGCATCGGAAACGCGACCCAACCCGTTTGGTACTTCACCGGCGGCGAATTCGCCGGGGAGGAAGGCGTCTGCCTTGGTCGGGCCACAGGCACGGCCGACCTATGGTCGGTATCGGCCCACTCCTCCGACCGGATCGTGAGCCTTCGGCTCGACGAGGATTTCGGTGTGCTTCTCAATCCTGGGCAGGAACCGGGAAAAAACTAACATCGGGGAGCCTGCCGCCCTCAGAAGCCTCTCCTCAGTCGAATTGTCCCGATCAAGTCCTCTGCTGGCGCCTTGCCGAACAAAAGTTCTTGGGCTCGCGCCACATGTTGCTCGTTGCGCCGGCCAAAGAATCGAACCAGATAAAAGTCTAGGAGCGTCGCCGGGGCGTCCAGAAGCAAATACCGCGCCTCGTCGGTATACCCGTGCAAAAAAAGCGTTCCGGCGCTCAGGGTCCGAATGTCGCTCGGGCAAATCCCGACGGGTGCAAGTTTTGGGAGCAAAAGTGCAGTGAGCGTGGTTATTCGATCGTAAATCGAGAACGTCGCCAAACCGGCGCCGGCAACACCAAACTGATTCCGGTTTGCCGGCAGGAACAAGTGATCGTTGGCGCCCCCCAGTCTTTCGAGCAGAAGCGGGCGCCATACAACGAGGTAGTCCCGCAGCGCCCGGTTGGGGTCGAAACCGGCCGGATGAACCGCTTCGGGTAGGACAAAGTTGAGGCCATGCCGCAGGAGTTCCGAATATCTATTTTTGAAGATCTCCCGGCGCAGATGGAAACGCAGGCGGCCCTGCCCAAGGGGAAGCGAAATGTCTTTCCCAACGCAAAGTTGGCTCAAGGTAGACGGGCGAAATCCACACAGGAGAACGAACACGGCGATGGCCAGATCTCGGCTCGCAATTGCTTTTGCGCGGCGCGACCGCGCGGCTCGCCGGACAGCCAGCAATTCCACAATCATCAGCCCCATAAATTCCGCCGGATCCTTCAACTGGAGCAAAGGCGTGAAGGCCTCCACCCGGTCGCGCGTCGATTTTTTCGGGTTTTGCCGGCGCTCATAGCGAAGTAGCGCCTTGAGATTGCGCAGATAATGCACCAGCTGATCGCAATGACTTTGCCACGCGGCGGCCAAGTCTGCGTCGTTTGTCAGATCCAGGCTCCGCCGCCTAATCTGCCCGGTTTGCGGATCGGTCGTGGTCAGCTCTGTCGGCAATTGGGCCCGCACCGAGGCGATTCGCGCCAGGCTTAAGTCCCGCCGGAGGAACCCGCCCTCGCCGAAGAGGTGAATGCCCTCGTTGAGCTCATCGAGGATTGTCACGGTAACAATGCCGTTAAGGGAGTCCGCACGCGCGCGATCCACCATCTTGAGCCATGTGTCAGTCCGGGTGAGGTGTTCAAATTCGCTGGAGATAGCAGCTTGTGGAATCATAAAATAGGGCGATCGGCTAAGTGGCGTCCGGACGTTCCGCCAGCGCAAAAAGGTGCTGGAGCTTCCCCTGCTTTTGGCGGACCGTAGAGCCGGGGCGGCCGTCCTTGCGGTTCTTCCACGGCCGGGGGCTCGGCGAGATGTTGCGGACCTTCTTTTTGTCTTTGTGTGCGACCAGACTTTCGAGCAGGTCGGACGCTGGGATGGACCAGTTGCGGCGTGGCTTGCTCGATCGACCTGGATTTTGGCGGGCGAGAGCGGCCGACATTGATTGGTGGCGACCGAATATGGTCGAGCCGATTAGCCGCTTTGCCGTGTCGGCCAACGTTCCCCGGGCGAAGTGGCCCAGCAAATCGGTGGCGCGCAATGTCTCGGCTGGAACCTGCAGTTGCTTTTCAATTTGCGAGACCAGCGCAACCGAGCGTAGGGCTCTTGGCTGCTTGAGCCCGGAGACCCAACTGGCCAGCATCTCACGACTGCAGCCGAGGGTGCAAGCCAGTTGATCGATTGTGACTCCGCGGAAACGCATTATATAATCCAGCCGCGCGCCGAAAACCTTGGGCAAACTCTTGAGGTCTAGATCGCCGGGCGGTTTTTGTGTAACGGCCGTCGGGTTAGTGTCGGGGATCGAAATCATGGGCATGCGACGTCGCCCACCTGCTGCGCCCGCGGCGGCCCCCCCACGTCCAGCGTGCCGAAGCCCAAGATAAAAATGCGATTGAGCGCGCTTTGGAATGCAGGCGAGCCATGGTTCGGTTCCTTGACGGGATGATGGAGGATCGCGCCAAGGGGAGACCGAGCCCACCGAGCGAGATCCTGATCGCACAGCGCCGAAAAATAATGCTCGGCCAGCAAGCGGAAGCCGTTCAGCCCAAACCCGCGGGGCGTGAGGCCACCAAAGTGCCGGCGGGTGAGTACGTGACAGCGCTCGTCGATCTGCAGGACTCCGATTTCGCTCACCGGGCCCTTCGCCGAAAGAAAAACCTTGGTGAACCGATCGGTTGCCTCGCTCGCGCGGGCAATAAAACGCGGGCGGGTATCGAGCAGGTAGTCCCGCATGGCTTGAGCCGCGCTGGGAGCGCCAGGATAAGGCGCCTCAGGCAAGCGGCCATCAAGCGCCGGCCAGCCGGCACAGCGATGCCCATCCACCCCGAGCTCGTGCCATGTCGCGTATATTCTGATCGCGGTCCTCGGATCGCCCGGGTTTTCGGCCGAGATGTTATCGCCCAGCAACAGGCGAGCGAGCACTGTCGCGCTGAGCCCAAAATATAGCGCGAGGGAAAAAATGGCGTAGTCTCTGCATGCAATGTCGTCGCGGAAGGATCCCGTGTGCGGCGCGGCGGCGGTGCGAAGTTGGTCCAGGAAGTATGCCGCGGCAACGCCTGCGCACCCACAATCGATGATCGGCTGAACGGGGTCGCGTTGATGCCGGGACGAATCCTCCAGTTGGTGGCGACTCATGGCGTCCAGCCAATCCTTGGCGCCTGCGATCTCCTGTCGGGCCTTGATGCAGCGCCGGTTCCAAACTTCCCGATCGATGCGCTCGAGTCCGCCAATTTCCGGGTGCTGCCAGAACCATCCTGATTCCGCGTCCAGTTCCTGTTGGAGGACGCTTAGGAGGCTCCACAGGTCGCCGGAAATCCTCTGGGCTGGAGCTTGTTCGATCGCCCATGCCATGAAGCGGACCAGGCGCTCCTCATCCAGCAAAACAGTGAAATCCAGGGTTTCCAACGGCAGGTGCTCCTCGTGGATGGCATAAGAAAAGACGCGGCGTAATATTGCTCGGTAATCTGCCAGAGTGGCGGGGCCGCGAAAATGATCCACGCACCCCGCCAAGAGGGTGCGGTCATCCAGGAATTTTTCCCGATCCCGATGATCCAGGAAACTCTCCAGCTGGGCTTGCAGAGCCGCTGGCGCGCGGTCGAAATCGATTGGTGGCTTTTTGTTGCGGTATTCGCGTTGCAGCCTGCTGGCGATGCTGGCGGCGGTCGGCGCGGTCGTTGAGCGAACGGCTGCTGCCTCGACCGAGCGCAGTTGATCAAATACCGCACAGTTGCTCAGCAGACCGGCGGGCACGCCCAGCGCCTGCTCAATGGCAATAATATAGCAGTAAAACTGCCGACCGGGAAGGGCCGTGCCGCGAACCCAATTCCCAATCGTCGTGCGCGGCAGGCCGACCTTATGGCCGAGGCTGGCTTGGCCGAATCCGCGGCAGCCCATCGCCCACGCCAGCCTTGGGCCGAATCCCTCGGGGGCACCGCGGAGATCGAGTGGCTGCAACCCGTCGTGGGTGCGCTTCAGGCGAGTCAGCAATTTCTTTGCGATCAGCGGGCCGGTTTTGCTCAGCGTGCCGGGACGGGCGGCCGGGTTGCGCTCGTATTCCACAAAAAAATACGCCAGCCGCTTCCCGTAACCGGGTTCGGCAAAGAAGGTCGCGACTGCGTCCATGGTCTCGCCGCGGCCCGCCGCAATCAACGCCAGGAGGTCCCTCGTGCGGTCAAGGGTCAGCTGCCCCAGGTCTATCCGCTTAGTTCGGCTCGGAAACTCCGCGTAGAGGGCCGCGTAGGTCGGCTTTGCCGAGTCGCCTGGCGCGGAAGTCGTCGCGCCAGCGAACTGCGGCGGGTGAGGGGCCATCAGCCCCTGCGCCGAAAACGGCGTGCGGTGAATGACGTCTTGCATCCTTAGCTTCCGGTCGGCGTCGTTTGTGGGGAGGGAGGGTTGGTTTTTCATCTACCCTCTATTCTAACTCACGGTTTTACGCTGGAGGATGGCCTGTATTTTTTTACATACATAATTAATGTTCACTCAGGATAACCTACCTCTCGAACCGTCTATTTTTATGCACCGCTTTCTCCGGGAAAACCCTGGACTTTCGGTTCGCCGCTACCGCGATCTCATCGCGAGTCAGACTGGTTGGCGGCCAAGCATGGGGGCACTGGTGAGTGCCTTGCGACGGATTGAACCAGCACCACGAACCCGTGGCCGCCCCCGGAAGCACAACCGGCCGGACGCCTCCGCACTGCTGCAAGAGGCTGGCAGGACTATGCTCGCTGCGTTTCCGTTAACCCGCGTTCCACGCCGAAAAGCGAAGTCGGCGTTAGCGAATTTTATCTCGAAGGCGAATGTGCTGGTGGCGCCAGTCGGGAGAATTCCCGCGCGTTTCTACCCGCGCCACACACCGAGGTTCTTGGACGCGGCCATTGTCTCGATCGCAGGGCTGCCACCTCGACTGCATCTTCTTTGGCGCGACTCCTTGGCCCAAACCGCCAAGGCGAAACGGTGTTACAGCGCACTACTTTCGGACATGTTTCTGCGGATCCGTTTGATAAGGCGCGGATCGGGGCTGTGGCTGGCAAAGTTGGTGCTGTCGAAACGGGCTCGGGCCGCCAACCACAAAGAATTTATTTTCCGACACGAGGGAAAGTCCGGATCTTCGGAAGACATCAAGCCCAGAACGGCAGAGGCCGAGGCGGTTAGGCAGCAACGTGCGTTACGCCGATGGGTCCAACTCGCGTTTCAAGCAATCGCCTTCGACCACCCTACCGGCCAACGCGCGCCGGGAAAGCGGAGGGTACAGCAGCACCTCCAATCGCTTTGGCGGAAACTCTGGCGCCCGACTGCGCCCGCGCCGGACGCGTCCGGTCCCCCGGCCACGGTTTGATGCCCTGACACTGACCACCGACGCACCGTTGTGACGCCCGCGACTCGGCGTCCTGGTGCTTCGGCGTACGGCGGCGGGGGGCGCGGGCGACGGGAGGGGCGGGGGTGGTGAACCGGGAGGAGAGAGATGCGAAACGGACGCGTCCGTGGTGGTCCGGCGGCGATTCCGAGCGCGACCTCGCCGAGGGCGGACGTGGTCCGCGTCGATGGACCGGGCGGTTGTGACCGGCGACCAGTGGGTCCCAAAATTCGTTGGGTCGGGGCCCCGTCCGGCGGGGGCGCAGACCCTCGCGAGGGTGCGCCGGACCGGTGCTCCAAGGCAGGTTATGGCCGCGCCCGACCGCGCCCGCGCGCCGCGACAACCCAACCATGACCGCCCTGAACGCTCATCCCACCCCTCCCTGAAGCCAATCGGTCCCCAAGGACCGGCCCGCCCAACGGCCGTTCTTGGTGAACTTGGGTTGGCTCGACCGCCCGGGGAGTTTCCTGGCCAAGGCTCGTTCGCGCCGTGCTGCCACCATCAGCGCCAGAGGGTCGTCAACCCGGGACGCCCATTTCATCCGCCGGGCAGGCCGGCGTCCCGGAGGCTCGCCGTCCACCGCCCGCCCGCACCCAAACGAGGTGCGACGAGGTGAGTCATTCTACCATCAACCGCCGTCCGGAGCAAATGGCCCGTCGCGCTCGACTCAATTGCCGCCCCGCCCGCCGCCGCCTTGGACCGCCAAGGCCCGGTCAAAACCCCTTTAAATTGGCGCCGCGGGCGGGCGCAAGTTCGCCGGGCGCCGCGGCGAACGGCCCTTTTGGTGCGGAACGGGCGCTTGGGCGGGGCGGGCTCAGGCGCGGAGAAAGATCTTTTCGAGGGGGGGGGCGAACCAGCGCTGGCGCGTGAATCCTTGTTTTACGAGTTGGGCGGAATTAGCCTCGAGGGGAACGGGACAAAGCTAAGGGGGATTTCGAACAAATGACCGGAGTTTAGCGGGCGTTTACGTGTGCGGCTTTCACAGCCGCCTTGCCCAAGGCCGCGGGGCTGGCACCGAAGAGTACTTGAACGGCTTTCCGTGATCTTCGGGCCTGCATTTTAGCCTTCTGGCGATCGAACTGGCCTGGCAGTTGACCCAGCGGCGCGCGACGGGCCTTCTCCAGCCGGACATAATCATCCGCGGACAGAATCACCCATTCCGGCCGGCCGTACCGGCTGATGGCGACGGCGCCCTTGGCCGCTTGCGCAGCGACCTGACGAAACCTGTTCTTGACCGCCGAAGCATCAAACGCGGGCAGGTCGCGCAGCAGGGCATCGATGGGCGCAGGGAAATTTTTCATCGGATGGGGAATATTGGACAAGTTGGCGCTGAAGCCCAGAACGACCTTGGGCCCGTCGCCGCTCCGTGCTAGTGGCGCGAGGTAACGATGGATGAAGCCCACTTAATGCCGGGAACGCGGGCTTCGCCCGTCAACGGAGAGGAGCGAACCGGTCGCGAGTTTCAAGGGCGACTCTCGTCCTCGGCCCGCGGCGGTGGGCGCGAGGTGAAGATAAAACGCAGCTCGGGCAGGGCAGCGAGAATCTCGGCGATGTGCCTCGGCTCGCCGCTCCGGTGTTGGCTGACGGCGGGTCGCGCGCTCTCCCCTGCCCTGCTTTTCCCGCGCGCGTTCTTTCGCCGGGGAATTGCCTGGAGGTTGCCGGGCATCAGCGGGCGGCCGCCGCGGCAGGCACGGTGACCGAGGCGGTCGCTGGAGTCTTCTTGCCGACGGATAGGATCGCGCGTGTGACATCCTCGTCATCGACATGCAGGTAACTTGGCGTCTCTATTGCCACGGGCACTCAACATTCTGTGCGTTCAACACTCGACAACAACTAGGCGGAAAGCGCAGCTCGGAATACTGTGGGCGTCAGCAAAAGCACATCATCGAGAGGCCCTTTGAGATGGAACTGCCGGGGCGCCTTTCGGAAATGAAATAGTCGATATAGGTGATACCGCTCTGAAGTTCGCTTTGAGACGCCTAGTTCGTTAGCTGTTACGTAAAACGGAGTGCGCGATCCAAAGGTGGTCGTCTTCACTTCGATAAACCTGTCCGAGCCATCCTCGCTGAATGAACGAACATCGAAGCCCTCGGATGCGCCTATCGTGACCGCGACATGCTCCACTCGGTCGACCAATCGTTCCAGCCCCAGGTTAAGCAATCTTGCCCTCTCATACTTCAAGACAAATTCTTCTCCTGCTCTTCCTAAGGCGCTATTGCGTTCCTCTTCGGCAAGAAAATCACGGTCCTTACTTTTTGATCGAGGCCTAGCCTCGGCCTCCACTTTCTGAGGCTTTGGAAGCCGGTCAGGCGGGGCGACGACGGTGGAGAGGATATCCTCCGGATCCGGACCCGTGGGCACAGCCGTTATAGTTGCCTCGATCAATGCATTCAATTCTGCATCTTGCGAGACTTGGCGCACAACGACTTCGCGCAGGAGCCCCTGGTAGTTTGAATAGGGTTTGTAGCCATCAATCCAAGGGCGTCCAAGTTCGCACAGAATCGCGCTGATATTCATGTGTTTGCGATCAATGGCTAGGTCCGATCTCTTGATCAGTTGGACCAGGCTACGCCGATGGGCGGACTTGTTGTAGGCCTCACTTCGCAACTCGGACTTAAGCATGGCTCTGTAGTCGGCAACAGTCGCTTCCACTTCAAATCTAGTCCAACCTTCAGCCATAGCTAATCACTAGGCCACAGCTCTTGAAGTTCGCCAGGATATTCCAGTGCCGGAAAGGAGCGCCCCGAAGGATGCGGGTTGCCCAGCGACCACTTACGGCGACACTGCATGTCCTATGGCTCCCAAGCCCTCCCCTAAGGTCCAGCTGTCACGGCCACCGCTCGAAAGGATGATGCGCATTCATGAAGAATTGCAGGACGGAAAACTCACCAACTGTTCAATGCTCGGGAAACTACTGGAGGTTTCGACCAAGACCGTGATACGCGATATAGCGTTCATGCGCGACCGCCTCGGGTTGCCAGTGGAATACGACGAAAAGATCTACGCGTACCGCTACAGTTATCCGGTTAAGAACTTCCCCACAGTTCAGATCAGCGAGGGCGAACTCCTCGCCCTCCTCGTCGCCGAAAAGGCCCTCAAGGAATACGACGGCACGCCCTATCACGGGCAGCTCGCCCACGCCTTCGAAAAACTCTCCGCGGCCCTGCGCAGCAAGGTGAGCTTCGCTCCCGACCGCATGAACAGCGTGTCGTTTCACCATGCGGGGCTGGGCAAGCCCGACCTCAAGGTGTTCGACCGCCTGAGCCAAGCGTTGCGTGATTCCTGCGAGGTCGAGTTCGACTACGTGAAACCCGGCTCTCGGGCCGTCGAAGCCCGCCGGGTGCAGCCCTATCATCTCAGCAACCGCGAGAACTTCTGGTACTTGGTGGCGCACGATACCGACCGGAATGACCTGCGGCACTTCGCAGTGGCCCGGATGCGCAACGTCAAGGTCACCTCAAAAACATTTGAACTGCCCGCTGACTTCGACCCGGAGAAACATTTCGCGAAGTCGTTCGGTGCGTTCGTCGGCAAGGGCGACCACCGCGTGGTCGTGCGCTTTTCACCCACGGTTGCTGACCGCGTGAAGGAGCGGATCTGGCATAAGTCCCAGGTCGAAAAGGAGCGGGCCGACGGCAGCCTCGAGATCGCCCTCCAAGTGGACAACCTCGAAGAAGTGGAGCGCTGGGTGCTCGGCTGGGGCGAGCATGTGCAGGTCATGGCACCGCGAGAACTCCTCCAGCGAATCCGCGCCACCGCGGAGCGCGTGCGAAAGCTTTATCCCCGCTGATGGTGGGCGAAGCCCCTGTTCCGGCGAAAACAGGGGCTTCGCGGTCGCGCAGTTCACCCTTTGCACGGTGACGGTGAACTCGCCCAACGGCTTCGAGTAAACATCGCCTGCTACCGCAAACGCGATGTTCGGAAGTGGGAAGATCCAAAGGCTATCTCAGCCCCGTCACGTTCAGACCGGATAATCCGGCGGCAGACGCGGAAAGGACCGACGGATGAACCCCGGAAATTCCGAGCGGACTGTAGACGCCTGACGCGGTCCGAAGATCGGCGCGCAAGGGCGAACCCGTCGCCATCAACGGATTCACGTGGGCCGACAACAGGCTGCTCGTCGTAAAGGGCAGCTCGTTCGGGACAAAGATTTCCGACTTTTTCTCTTCGGAGAAAAGGATGGAACCGAATCCAGCGTCCGTAATCGTCTCCCCGTCGGCGCGCGCCGTCCAGTTCACGGTGACTTCACTCTCGCGGCGTTCGAGCGTTACGCCAGTGGTGGAAATAGCGGTTTCCTTGTGCAGGACATAGTTGAGCTTGCTGCTGAATTTGCATTCGCCATCCGGGACGAATTCCAGGAGTTCGGTGCCTTTGTAGCTCTCGCCCAATGGAGGATACTCGGTGTAGGCGCGCGATGAAATCAACGACAGCGCGGCTCGATAGTTGGCACTCAACCCCACTCCATAGTGGAACTCGGCGCCCATGTGCTCGGCGACCTTATCCGCGATCTCCCAAACGATGAAGTAGGTATCGAGGCCCCAAAAATAAAATCGTTTGGCCGCGACTTCGCGGATGGCCTTAAGGAGGCGGGAATTTTCCGCGCTCAACTGGTCGATCAGGGCGGAAAGGGCTTCGGTGCTGGGCAGGACGAAGAATTTCGCGGCCGGCCGCTCGAATTTGGACGCATAGCTGTGGGCATTTTTGTCGCCCACGAGGAAGACGATCGTCCGGCCTTTTCGGTGGCGCACGAATTCCAGGGTCGTCGCACAAATAACCGAGTCGCGGTAGGCGGATTCGTCGCCGCGATCAAAGGGCGGCTCCCGGCGCACGGCGCGAAGCGAAATCGCCCGCCATTCCGCGGCGGGGATACTGCCCTTGATAAGTTTGAATCCGGACGTGCGCAGATCGGCGTTGAGCTGGGTTTTTAGGCGGCGGGTCAGGACCGGCAGCTCGTGTTTGATGCTCACTTTGGTGTCGACGAGTTTTTCGATTTTCTGGGCCGACTCGATCACCGCCGCGTGGTTTTTCGCGACTACCTCGATTTTTTGATAGAGTGCTTCTTCGAAGACCATTTCGGGGATGTGGACGGTGACATCGGCTTTCTTGCCGAGCTCCCGCATGGCGTCCTTGAACTTCCGGGATGCGACGTAACGACCTGTGCCGCCCGTGAAAATGATGTTGGTGTCGACGACTACATCCAAGACCGGTTTCGCGCTCATGGAGTCGTAGCCTCTATATTTCTAGTTCGTGTGCGAGCCTACAACGTTCGCGGTCAGCCACTCCCGGAAACGATCTTTTTGTGATTTTGGCATGAAGAACCGTCCGGATTCGCAGGATAATTTTGTCGATCACGCTGTCCGGTTGGATCACCTTCGTCAAAATGAGCGTGCCATCGAATCGCCTAATCGCGGAGCTTTCCTACCACATCCGGACCGGCGCCTCGAAAGAGTGGAGCGAGTTCGGAGTGCTCTGGAGCGCGTTCAATGCCGTGTACGGCGGAGAGCCCGACCCGAAAGAAAGGGCCCGCGTGATGGCGTGCATTCGCGGGCATTTCAGCGAGCGTGGGGCGCTTCGGGCCCTTCGGGCCGCCACGAAGTCGATTGATAAGATTCTCGCGCTGCCGCCCGGGGACATGCGCCTTGAAGTCTGGAACCCTGCATTCCGTGCGGCTTCGCAACGTTGCGCCGCGCTCTACCGGGACCGAAACGCCACGGCCGTAGCCCGGCTGGCGGCGGTCGGGGGTGTTCTCTATCAGGTCCGCTGCAATTTGATTCACGGGTCGAAAGATCCGCGCAGTCCTCGCGATCGAATGTTGGTCCACGAAAGTGTCCTGGTGCTGCGTGCCTTGGTTCCAGCATTGGAGGAGGAGTTGAAATAAGTATGCCGAAATCCCCCGCATGGGCGAAGAACGTAGTGAAGCAGGTATTGTGGACCGCCATCGATCGCGAGCTGACACCCCGTGAAGTCGACGCGCTTTGGGCGAATTTCGGCAGCGCCTGCGCCTATTGTGGCGCCTCTCTCCGCCGCGGCGATAAGAGTGCCCACAAGGATCATCTTCTGCCGGTCGAGCTCGGTGGCACAAATCACATTTCTAACCGGGTGCTTTCCTGCGCCGCGTGCAACGAAAAGGAAAAGCGGGATGAACCGTGGTTAGATTTCCTCACCCGGAAGGTTCCGGACCGAGCGTTATTTGACGCGCGAAAGACGAAGATCGAAGTCTGGAGGCAGCAGCATGCAGACTCCTTCGTGCCCGTCTCTGCCGGAGTTCGTGAAATTTGGATTCAGGAGAAAGATCGCTTGGCGTGCGAAATCGAGCTGAGTCTGACGAGAGTGCGCGCGGCAAAACGCGGCCCGTGATCGTTTCATGGGGCCCCAGCCCATCGCTTGATCGGTGTTCGCGTAGCGTCGACCACGTCACGCCCTTCGATCAGATCGTCGACCAATTTTTCGGCATCCTGGGCATTGATCTGAACACGACACTGCTCACGGCGGCCGTGGACGCACCCAGCGCTCCGGTCTGGCGCAATCCGCAATTGACTGCGGACTTCCAGAAATATCATCGCGGATTCCCGCTCCGCCTTGTCCATCGCCGCGAGAACTTAAGCGAGATCAAGCGTGCCGCACTTCGCGGATAAGCTCCTGGCGAAGATGGAGAAACACGTCGAGCATTGCGCTTCCTGAGATTGGGCCCCCTCACGGCGTTAGGCGGTCACCGGCATCTTGGCCGCGACCAGTTCGCGCAGCAGTTCTTTTTTCCATCGTTCGTCCGCGCCCATCTTGATGTACACAATGCCGTCGAAGTCCGACGGGGTTTCGAGACCGGGCGAAATCAACGCACAGACCTTGGGCTGTCCCAGGTGCGCGATAAAGTAGCCAAGTTCGAGAATCACGTTCTGCCGGGCGCGCGGCGCGAGCGAACCACCTTTGGCACTGCCCACGTCGTCAGCCGTCATCAGCACGACGGCGAACGTAACCAACTCCGCTTCGTCGATAAACTTCGTCAGCAAATGCCGGCCCATGTTGGGCTGATCGTGAAGGACAATCCCTTCAAGTCCGACGGACTCCAGAAACGAAACGACCGCGGTGCGGGCCTCTTCGTTGCGCCCGTGGACCACGAAGACGCGATTGGGCGAACGTCCGTCGGAATCGCCCGGTGTGGCGGAGGTGCGCGCGGGTGGCGCGCTCGCGCCGGCGTCTTTTGCGGGCCGTGCCCCGGCGACTGGTGGGTTCGAAGCCCGCCGCACTTGCTTCAGCAAGAAAAGCGAGAAGAGCGAATTCTCGGCAGTCACCGCGAACGGATTCTCGAGGGCGAATTTCAGCATGGCGTCGGCGCGGGCCCGTTTGCCACCGAGGTCCCGGCCGGCCTGGAGCGCCTTGACTCCGGCCTCCATCAGCAGGTCGTCGATGTCGGCGTGGCTCAAGTCTGCTACCGCGTCACGCGAGAGAATCAAATCCGCACGCGCGACCGCGGGCAGAGCCATGGAGGCGAAGCCATTCCGGGTCGATTTCGGCACCGACAGTGTTGCTTTGTCGAACACGGCAAAAAGGTCCCGGTCCTTCACCGCCCAATGATTGCGGGAAAACTCGAACTGCTCGATGTCGAGGTCCGTCCTAATTTTCCACAGAGCGTCGTTCGTGAATTCCACCGGCTTGGACGGTGTCTGCAGCGTAAGACTGATGTCCTTGCCGGACTGGGCCACTGCGGTGACCTGCACGAGCCGCGCGATTTCTTCGGCGCGTCCTTCCACCATGAGCAAGCACGGCCAGGCGCGCAGACAGGCGATGGCTTCGTTGGAGAGGCCTGCGAGCGGCAGACGAATTTGGTCGTCGGTATATTCGAGGAACCGATCCTTACCGATGGTGAAAGAGCCAGCGGCGTGTTCGGCGGCCTGAGGGGTGACAAGCAAGGAATACATGGGGACGCGATCGGACGAGCGTTGCGGGCCAGCTTTGGCGCCGGGAAGAGAGGCCGCAAGCGCGCACGGGCGTCACCGGGCAAGGATAACTACGACGAAATCATCGAAAGCCTCTCGCGACTGGCGCGAGCGAAGCTGGCCCTCACGATCGCCGAACCGGAATAGCGGCCGAGCGACCGCTAAGGGTGGAACGGAACCAAGGTCGCTGCGCGATCGATCGGCCTTTTCAGATTGAACGCGACCAGCATTTCCTCCGGCTCGAATCTCACTTCCGCGCGGATTGCTTCCATGTTATCGGCGAAAATCCAGAAGGTGCACTGAATGGGTTCGCGCAGGTTCTCTGTGCTGTCCGGGCTGCCGTGAGCGGTGAGGTTATCGAGGAGCAGAACCGTCTCGGTCGGATGAATTGTCTTGAGACATTCGAGACCCGAATCGTCAAAATGATACCGGCTTTTCCAGACGTTGTCATTGACGTGCCGCCTGAATACGCTGGCTCCGCGGACTTTGACATCGAGGTACGTGCTTTTCGCGGAGCCCGAACCATCGTTGCGTAGCTCAACCCGCATGGCGGTATGGGTGCAGCGGTTGTCACCTCGCTCGACGGTGAGCCGAATCACAGGCACCAACCGTGGGCTGGTTTGCGGATAGAACATCCGTCGCAGAACCTCGGGGCGCATTCGCACGTTGCTGTCTTGCCCGCGGAGGTAATATCCGCCAAGTGCCCAACTGCCACAGTGCGGGGCGAAATCACTCGCCGGAATATGGCAGACGACGAATCCCGCCATGCCGCTGGGTCTTGCCACCGCGCGGATGTCGACTCCCAGTACCGGCGGCTCGATCGCATTGATCAGCAAATCGCGAAGGCGGCTGCCCAGGGCGTCGGCATTTTGAGCGAGTGAGGTGGCGGTGGCATTCCGCTGCGGCGCATTGATGCCCCAGATCAAGACGCCTCCTCCAGAATTGGCGAAGGCGCTCAGACTCTCGCTCCAGATGGCTTTCAGTTTGTCGTCGCGAGCCTTTCGCTCGGCGTCGCTTTGCGGCGGGGTGCCGTCAAACCAGCCGGCGCCCTTGAATTCGCGCCACTCGTTTTCGTCCGCGCCGCTCTGGACCAGCCCCTCCAACATCGCGAACGGATCGGCGCCGGACGTGAAAAGCGACCGAAAGAAGATTTCGCCGTTCGAGGGTGAGGCCGATGCCAAGGGCATGGCCTACATCAGGTCTCCACAGTGCGAGGCGTCAACCGAGGTTTGCACGGCCAACGCTTCTTACAGGGGAAACCACTTGTTTGGATCGAGCCGCGAACGCAGTAACATCGTCAACAAATCCGTTTGTTTTGTTGTCGCTGCATTATTCAGGAGATGCAGCTCCGTGATGAAAACCGTTTCGTGATCGGAGTTGTTCGGGTCCTTGTTCTCCTCGAATTCGGCCGTTCCTCCCGGGCGGACCACGGTGTCGAGGACCAGCCGCGAATGGTGCCACAGAATCTGCGCGAAAATCTCGGACCGCCGCGTTCGGTTGGCCAGGGCCGTTGAAGTGCAAAAGCGGCCTCCGCCCAGCCCGTCCTGCAGATCGAATCCACGAAAATCCGATAGCCAGTATTTTGTGCGGGCGATTTGTTGATCGAGGAATGCGTCCTCACCTCCGGTGACCGCGTAGCGCAGGCGAAGACTCCGGTGGTGCCGATTCGCCGGATTCACAAAATCGGCCGGTAGGTCCGCGATTTGCGTGTCCGCCTTGTCCTCTTCGACCAAACCTCGCGCGGATTCATAGCGCGTAATGAAAAAAGGTGTTTCCGGGAACCGCTGCTGGAACGGGATCACGATCGAAGTCAGGAAATCAAGATACCAGCCGCCCGTGAAATCCTTCGTGAAGATGCGGGTCTGGCGCCAGCCGAACGGAATTGGAGCACTCATGGCGGATTCAGATCAACCCGTCGCAACGAGGGAGCAAGCGACAACGAGAAGGCGTCCGAGTTGCGGTCAATTCACTGTGCGGAAATAACAGGGCGAGGTCCGAACCCCGCGTTCCGCCTATTAACGGGGCTTCGTCCGGGACGGCGGTTTCGCGGGCTCGGACCGCGGTTGTCCGAGGGCCGCTGCTACCCTGCCCTCCTCATCAATCGCCGCCATGCTGCACCTCGCCATCAGCCAACATGCCTTCGAGCGCGCCCGCGAACGCGTTGGCTGGAACCGCTCCGCGCTGTCGCGGATGCTGGAGCGAATCTTCTACGACGGTGTCGCCGCCAGCACTCCCTGCAAAAGAATCCGGGAATTCCTGACTCACTATCATGACGAACATCCGGGCCGGTTTGCGCGGGCCTACGGTGAGCACGTCTTCCTCTTCACGCGCGATGCCGCCCTGGACGCGGCCGTTCTGGTGACCGTGCTTCCCCTCCCGCACGAATTGCGGCGTCCCACCCGCGAAGCGCGTCGTCTGGCGCACGCCAACTGACACCCCGGTATGACGCTGTGACCATTTGCCCTCGCCTCACTCCGAAGTCACCCTCCTATCGTTCATTCCACTAGCAATGCATCGTGAACGGCATCTCACGGGAGATGCCTACCAACCGAGCTCATGGGAGCCACGGTGGTCCAGTGATGTGGGTCGCACTCCCGCGACCAAAATCAAGCCCATGATGTGTTGCTGGCCCAAACCCAAGCCAGCACATGAAACTAAATCAGGAAACTAACACGCTGCCGGCGCTTGCGCTGCCCCGGCTAAGCTCGAAACTGGAAACCATCGCGGACGACCTTGCCCGCTTCGCGTTGGAATTCGGGGTCGTCATCAACGAAAGCTTTGGGCCACGCCTGGCGACCATCGGCCTCACGAACGGCGTCCTGCTCGGCCTGCATGATCCCACGAATGCCGTCCGCCTCGAGAAACTCCTGGCGACGGAATCCGTGCCGCCCCCGGAGGAACTCGCCGGAGTGACGCCGGCGTTGATCGCGGCCTTTCCGGGACAAGCCGACTGGACCCACGAAATTAGCTGCTTCCTGCGCCAGCGGTGGCAGCTTTCCACTGAAGCCGTGCCCACGATCGAACCCGGACTGGAAACGCGGATGCGGATTTTGCACGGCATCCGGTTGGGCCTCGTGGTCACGCGGGAGAGCCCGGAGACCGCTCAAAAGCTTGAGGACCAAACCAAGGCGCTGTGGGTGGAGCATCGTTTCCTGAGTCACTGTCTCTACGCGTGGAGCGATCACGACTGGGCGCCGTTTGGGCCGCCGTTCGTCGAATTCACCGCCACTTGCTACGGGCCTCGCACAGTCGAGCGGCAAGTGATGCGAAAAGCCGTGGCAGAAGTCTATCCCATCGCCAAGGCCCTCAACAATCCATGGGATTTTTCCTTCTGGGTCGAGACGGGCTGGAACGGAGGCCGGAATTTCGTCCGCAATCATCCGGACGATTGCCAGGCACTGCTGGAAGAGGCCGGACCAGGCGGCCTGAAAAGCTGCCAGCAGTTGTATGAGCGTTGTGTGCTGGGGACGGCGCGCTCCGACGCCGAGGTGCAAATCGAACGGGCCACCCGGCGCTTCATCGGCGATTACGCCGATGTCGACTTGGCACGGTGCTACTGCACGGGACGCGAACCGCGGCGGCTGGCCCGCGTTGCGTTCGACTTCGCCTTTTGGATGGGAATCTTCGCATCCTATCCGGTGCCCGTCATTGAAAACTGATGATCGACGCCGCGGCAGGCTAGGACCAGCAATGTCCGAGGGCATCGGCTAGAGTTCCGCCCGTGCCACTCTTCCACAGTCAACCAAAACAGCCGGCATTGGCGCTGACCAAAGACCGGGACCGCATCGTGGCCTATGCGCTCACACCCGCCGCCGTTCGCCGGCTGCGGGAAAGCGGCGTGCGCCATGGTCGTAAGTTTCCCGCGACCATCTTGGCCTCACTTATTCGCACGGGCGACGCCCACTCTCCTCGCCCCGCCGACCACGCGGGGCAGATCTCGCTGTTCGGCGACGACGACACGGCGGACCAATTGCCGCGCTGCGAAGTGACCGGCACCACCACCGACCTCCACCTCGTCGTCTACGGCGAGCGGCTGGGCACGGTCGTGAAACTCCTCGGCACCGAACCGCGTTTCCTTCTTCAGAAAGCAACCAAGCTCAGCCTCCCGGTCTGGGCGCTGAGCGCGGCCGTTCTCGACCAACTCGAAGCGACCGGATATATCCCAATGGAGTCGGCTGCAGCCAAAACGCTTCGGCAGTGGCTCCGCCGGAACTATGACGCCGCATGGGAAAAGCTCCTGGCGTCCAACGCCCGCCAGGATCACCTCGACCTTGGCCCCAGTTCGGAGGAACTCCCGCTCTCAGAGCCGAGGGCTCGGCCATGACGCCGCGCCTTCCGGCAGCGGGAAATCCGGCCTGAGACAGCCATTGTCCGATGGGTACGCGTAGAGTGCCGGCATGCACATCACCGAACGCCTTGGACTGAACTCCGGCCGCCTCGTGCCCCCCCGCGAGAGCGAGGTGCTGTCCGCCTTTGAGCAGCTGTTTACCGAGGAGGATTACCTGTTCCTGCGCTGCGGCCCCACCCTCACGGTCACCTCCGATTTCGGCACCACCATCGTGGCCGTGCCGAGCGCGGACCAGTTCACCGCCAGGGTCATGATGGTGATGGTGCCGGAGGTGGCGCTCTCCCCCACGCAGATCAAGAACGTGGTTGCCACGGCCTGCGCCGAACAGGAGGCCGGCAAGAAACTCCTCGTCGTTGAGCGCGCGGAGCAGCCGCTGTTCATTGCCTCCGAGGTCGAGCTGCAGCGCCCATACAGCCGGGACCAATTGCTCTCCGTGTTTACAGACTTCGCCCACCGCACCGACGTGGCCCTCGGTGACGCCGCGCGCGCCGCGGGCTCTGACTTTGACGTCGAGGAGGTGTTGAGCAGCAGCGCCTGGCGTGAATGCCCGCGGTTTTAGCGGGCAGGGCTAAGCCGTGTCCGGCTTGTCGTGGGCTGCCCGGTCAAGACGGTCGAGCCTGTGTGGCAGCCCAAGCAAAAAGAGCTTCGCGGATGGAAATCGCGGCGGCTCAAACGAAGGGATCATCCACACCTGTTCGGCCGGGATGCCCAATGCCTGCATCTTTTCGCGCGTGGGCTCCAAGTGGGCCGGCTTGTTTTCGATCAGCGCCGAACCAGGACTCAAGCCCCGCCGGCAATTCAAGATCATCGCGAAGCTGAAGATGGAGGCTTCATCGAACCCCAGGCAGAAGGTCTGCGATGCCGTCAGCGCAAAACCGAAGAAGGCGTTCGTGAAGAGAAACACTTCCCTGCCTCCGGCGCGGCAAAGGTCGAGCAAGTCATGCGCTTCCGGCCGCAGGATCACTTCGTAACCAAACACCCGCCGGGCGCCCTTCAATGGGGGCGCGCTGCGCTCGGTTGCCTCGCGGGCAAAAATCAAGGTTTCATCCAGGTCAACGAACAGGGGCGGTTTTATCGGCGGCATCGCCCAGTATATCAGTCCTGTAAACCCCCTGCGCTGTTATTCCTGGCCCCGCTGAAAACGTGCCTGAATCCCGCGGTGCACCGCGCCGCACTCAGCCTCCGAACATCTCGACAGGGGCGGCGGTGTTGGTACATTGTACGCCCTCCACCATGACCAACAAGGAAATCGCCGACGCCCTCCTCCGCGGCAAGCGGACCTCATACCTCGTCAAGCACCAGAAGCTCGCCACCGCCATCCGGGTGGCGGGCCACCGCCTGGGCGGCGTCCTGACCGCCAAGGCGGAAAAAAAAGGCTGGCGGCTGGTCAAGTCGTCCGCCCGCGTCTGGCACCAGAAGAAGCAAAAAGAGGCCGTGAAGCGCGGGCTGAAGCGGCGGTGAGCGCACGCGCGTCGTTTCGCTCCTTGGCGGAGGTTCGCCCCTGACCGGTTGCGCGGCGAACCCCGCGTTCCGGACCATTCCGGGGCTTCGCCGCGGCCGGGGCCCGATACAACAATCCCGATACCGGATAAAAGGTGACCTCCCCAGAGTTGGAGGCCGCTGTGTGCGAATAATTGCGGGGTTACAGCCGGGGCGGCCGTGTCGGCTTCGCGGGAAGTTTGGGCCGGAGGCCGACGCGCACTTTGGGCGGCGTGAGCGGTCGACGACCTACCACGAACTTTAGTTTTCATGTGCGGTCGTCCCTTCGGATTCCTTCCGGTCGAAATCCCCCACCCTTTGTCTCGTCTCCCTCGGGAAAAATTACCGCCTTTCGCGCAAAAGAACTCTTCTGGGCGCGATGCCCGGTCAGCGCGCCCGCCGACCGCCCGAGACTATGCCTTCCGTTGGTGCCGGAACCGAGTTCCCAAACTGCCGCGACAAATTCATCACCGCACTCTGCATCTCTGCCTCATCGACCCAGAGGTACCGCTGGGTCACGGACACTGATCCGTGTCCCATTATAGCACGGGTCAAATTCAGATCGTGATTCGTGATCTTATAGATCGATTGGCAGAAGGTCTTGCGGAGTGAGTGCGTCCCGTAGCACTCCTGGTTTTCAAACCCCGCCTTTTTCAGGACAGCGTGGACGATGACGTTCGCCCGTGACCTATTGATCCGCTTCCCGTGAAACCGGCTCGGGAACAGCGCCTCCTCCCCTACCACCGGCCCCGACCCAAAGCGGGAAAAAAGATATTTCTGGAGGATGAGGGTGGCGGTCGCGTTCAAAGGCACCGTGCGGGAGGTGACCCCCTTCTTCCGGCAGCCGCTCCCGCCCTTCAGTTTCGCGCGGGTCACCTTGAGCTGGGTTTTCACGTGACCGTCCTCCCAGACGTTGCCAACGTTGAGCGAGAGCAGTTCCGAAATCCGGAAGCCGCTGTTGAGCCCGAGGGTGACGAGCGCTTGGTCGCGCAGCGGAAACGCCGCGAGGGCGGCGTACACCTTGGGCAGTTCAGGTTCGAGGATGGGTTTGCGTCCGGCCATGTCCCAGAGATGCCAATCCGCCCTTTCACCTTCCGGCCCCACCCCACCCCGGGCGGCGAAGCGCCCGTTCCACCAATTCTGGCTGCTTCGGGGAAAAGCGGGGGTTCCAAAAAAAGGGGGGCCGCTTCGGGATCAGCCCCCCCCCGCTCTCACCGTGGTCAGCAAAGTAGCCGTGGCCAAAGGGTTAGGATGGGATCGGACCCGGCCGCGAAGCTCAGGGGCCTGGGCTCCTCCTGAGCCTTGTCGGGGTCCAATCCCCTCCGAAGCCTTCGGCCACCGGCGACCCGCCAAATGGTGATCCATGGGTCACAATCGAGTAGTTTTTACCCTGCCGGATGCGGGCTGAGCCGTTGGAAAAGCCGGTCGCTGACGGCGACCCTGCCGGTCCGGCGCAACCTTTCGCGGTCTTGAGCGACTACCCTTGGGCTGGGGCCGTTGCCCCTCAGCAACCCGCGCAACCGGATGAACGATTGATGTCCCCAGCGAAGCCCCATGAGTAAAATTCTGATCGCACTGATGCCGGTATTTTTCCTGCTCCCGGTCGCGCGCGCCGCCGCGCCGGTGCGCGCGGGCCACGTGGTGCTCGATGCCACCTCGTTTTTGGGCGAGCTGCCCGATGGCGACACCGCGCAAAATGGTCCGCCTCGCACCGGCGGCGGTCGCCGCGGTGCGGCCCCCGCCGCGACGCCCGCCCGGCCGGCGCCGACCTTCACGTTCGAAAACTTCGCGATCAATCTGCTTGCGCCCACGCCGCTCGGCGCGAAGGCCGACCTTCCGCAGGCCGGCACGTGGCATCTCTATGTGCGCTCGCGCCGCGTCACGGAGGGCAGCTCGTTCAAGGTCGCGGTGGGCGACCAGCTCAGCGCCGGCACGTTCGGCCAGGCGCCCGGCGGTGCGTTTCAATCCGGCGGCCGCTTCGAACTCCCGCGCGGTCCGCTCAAGGTCACGCTCACGGAGATCCACCCCGGCTGCGCGTTCGATGTGTTGCTGCTTTCCCAGCAAGCGGATCTCACGGAGGCCGATCTCGCCCCGCTGCAGTATCCCGAGGACATCGTGCTCCTCAAAGCATACCCGCTGCCGGTCGCCATTGAGGGCGTGAAATTCGGTGATCTCAATGGCGACGGAAAAACGGACCTCGTCGTCCTCACGCCCAACTACTCGACCTACGCCTACGATAACAGCGGCAAGGAGCTCTGGCACGTCGACGCGCCGTCCGGCGGGAGTGAGCTGCGTTCGCAGTTCGAGGCGCCGGGCGTCGTCTGGGATTTCGATCAGGACGGCAAAGCCGAGGTCGTCGCGTGGTGCATGCTCGACGGCAGGGAAACGCTCGCGATGTATGACGGCGCGACGGGCGCGATCAAACACCAGATCCCGTGGCCCACGCCGCCGATGCCGCATGTGTATAATAATTTCCGCCTCGCGATCGCGAAGCTTCACCCCGGCTATCCCGACAGTCTCATCGTCTACACCGATTCCGGGGGCACGGTGTCGATCAACGCCTATGGTCCCTCGCTCGATCTGCTCTGGTCCTACAGTCATCCACGGCTGAAGGATTATCACGGCCACTACATTTATCCGGTCGATATCAACGGCGACGGCATCGACGAGGTTTACGTTTCCCACGTGATGCTCGACGCCAAGGGCCACGAGGTCTGGAACAACTACGCGGAGTTTCCCGACAATCACGACCACGTGGACTCCGCGCGCTTCGTCGATCTGAACGGCGACGGCAAACTCGAGATCATCGCCGGCCAATCCGATGTCGGCACGACGGTGTATGATGCGACCACGGGGAAGCTGCTCTGGCAGCGCTTTGCGAATCACAACCAGAAGATCGAGGCCGGCAATTACCGCGCCGACATTCCCGGCCAGGTGATTGTCGCGAGTTCGCGTTTCTACGTCGGCGGACTCGGCGCGCTCCTCCGCTGGTATGATCCGCAGGGCCGCCGCATCGACATCTGGCCGAAGCATCCCATCCCGGGAAATCCGAATTTCTCGAAGGGCGACTTTAAGGGCGACGGCAAGAACGCGCTCTTCTGGCAGCGCTTCCGCATCGAGGCCGACGGCACGGGCACAATCGCGTTTCCCGACGAGGTCTTCCACATGTTTGACTTCATGGGCACGGGCACCGACCAGCCCGTGACCGTCAATCGCAACGGCATGGTCCGCGTCTACGGCTACAAAAGCGCGAAGCCCAATCCGGCCGCGGAGAAAAGCGATCCGCTCTATCGCGCGCATTCGATCGCGAACCACACGCACTACTGACGAGCCGAACCCCATGACGAAAAATCTTTTCACCTTCGCCAAGTCGGCCGCGTGCTCACTCGCGGTTTCCGCCGCGGCTTTCGCCGGCCCGTTTTATCCCGAGGGCGCGACGACGCTGCACTTCGCCTTCGAAGGCAGCCCGAACGGCGACCGCCCGATCGTGAGGCCCCCTGCGACCTACTCCGTCGAGGATGGTTTCGGTTTCGTCGATTCACCCGGGTTGATCGGCACCGCGCTCGGCGTGACCGCGCCGAAATATTTTCGCTTCGACGTAAATCTCCCCGCCGGCACCTACGACATCAGCGTCACGCTCGGCGGCACGCGCGATGAATCGGTCACGAGCATCAAGGCCGAGAACCATCAGCCCATGGTGTCCGACGTCCACGTCACTCGCGGAGAGCGGGCCGTGAAAACCTTCACCGTCACCGTCAAACGCGTCGCCGCCGGCGACGGACGCCTCACGCTCGAATTCGAAGGCATCAATCCATCGATGATGAAACTCGACATCAAACCCAGGGCGAAGCCGGCGACTGCGTAGAGCAAGAAGGTGAGTGGGGTCGCCCGCGAGCGGGCCCAGAGGATCTTGGTTGCCGTGATATTTCTGCTCGCGGCAAGCCCGTCGCCAAAAGGAGCCGCGCTTTCCGGCCGGCATACGGTCCTCGCTTGGCTGGCGGCAGACTGACCCCGGATTTCGCCTGTTTAATCCAACGTCGCGGAAACGAGCCGGCGCCACACCGACCGCTCGAATCTCCGCGTGACCGGCGATGCGCGCTATGACGCCCCGCCCCGCCGTCGTCCGCGACCTGACGCCTTCGGTTCGCTCAATTCTCCGCGATCGGATATCCCTGCCAGATCCATTGCAGCGCGGTCGGGTAGAGCTGTGAGATCGTCGGCCGGTCAGTGTGGCCGGCTCCGCGCGCGAAGACGAATTTGTAGTGATACCCTTTCGCCGCCAGCACGCGGGCCATGTTCTCGTTCGCTTGGACCCAGTCGTGCATTCCGTCCCGCGGGTTGAAGTTGTCGCGGTCGCCGCATTCCATGTAGATGCGGAGCGGTTTGACCGGGCTGTTGGGGATCAGCGTTTCGTGGTAGGCCCAGGCGCCGTGCGGATTATCCGGATCGGTAGGCCACTGCTGGTTCACGAACGTCCCGGAGAAAGTGATGACGCGATGGTAGCGCTCCGGATGAAACCACGCCATCGTCATGCCCGCCGCCGCGCCGGAGCTGGTGCCCATCACGGCCCGTCCGTCCGGATCTTTCGTCAATTTCACGCTGGCGACCTTTTCGGCCATCGGCAGGACTTCCGTCTCGACGAAGTCGCTATACTTACCGGACACCGTGTCGTATTCGAGTCCGCGCTCGCTGCCCTGCCCATCGCCACCGCCGGCGGGAATGGCGACCACGATCATCACCGGCAACTTCTTCAAAGGGATCAGGTGGTCGAGCACGTTGAACGCCCGGTTGTCGCCATCGGTGGTGATCATGACCGGCGCGATCGCCCCGGGAACATACTGCTTGGGAACGTAGACCGAAACCGTGCGCGCCCAAGGCGCGGGATGGCTGGTGATTGTTAACGTGTTTCCGTTGGCCGCGGCCGGCGCCGTCGCTCCCGGCGCGGGTGGATCGCGCGCGATGCCCGGGAAAAACCTACTCTCGGTCGAGCGGAGCGTGAATTTGTAGATGGTGCCCTTGAGTTCACCGTCCGCGACGGCACTCATCTCCGGCGACGGAGTGTGAGTCGCGCCGATGATGAAATTGCCCTCGGCCTCGAGCGGCGGCACCTGGCCGTCGGGCAGTTCGATAGCCTTGACATAGCCCGCCGCGAGCGGATCGCGCACGCGCGCCGGCGGACGTGCCGCGGCGCGTCCCACCGCTGGAGCCGGGGCGCCGGCAGGCTGGGCCGAGGCCATGCTCACACCCATCAGTAGAATCGCAGCGGTGAAGAAGAAAGGCGGTTTCATGGGGGATTCGGAGTTGTGGGCCACAAAAGTGCGGCAGTCTGGCCAAACAACAAATGCAACACCGGCCATGACGGAGGTGACGAGTTCATTGTGTCAAGTGGGCGGCCCCACGGCAGGGCACCGATTTTTTCGGTGTTTCCAAGAGCAACGATATGGGGACAACCCGTGATTTGCCCTATCGCGAGAAGAAGGTCAGCAACCATATGCACCCGTGGTTCAGCCAATAATCAACCGCGGGACATTCCCGCAGGAGCAGTTGTTCAATCCGCTCGAGGCCATGGTAGCAGGCCCACAGG